>JAXGWO010000005.1:0-91098 GCA_040773245.1 PVC group bacterium | reverse complement strand
GGTAAATACAGCCGGGAGTAAGGACGGGATAACGGGATGGTTTTTTGACAGGATAACAGGATCTACAGGATTGAGTTCCCAAGGTGAGCCGAAAGTCTACGGGCCGTCGCTATAGGCTGTAATGGAATACGAAGACCTTACCAAGCGGGTGATAGGATGTGCTTATGGAGTATACAACCGGATGGGATTTGGGTTTTTGGAAAGTGTCTATGAAAAGTGTATGGCGGTGGAGTTAAGAAAGGCTGGGATACAGTTTGAGGAACAGAAGAAGATCGAGGTGTTTTATGACGGCGAACCGGTCGGAGATTTCATCGCCGACCTGATCATTCAAGACGTTTTGATCGTCGAGTTAAAATCAGCCCGAGCGATAAACAAGGCACACGAAGTCCAATTGGTTAATTATCTGGTCGCGACCAACAAACCAGTAGGTCTCCTGATCAACTTCGCAGAGCAAGAGGTCCAGATTAAGAGAAAGGTCAGGCAGCTAAAATTGCAGTGAAGCAATATCAATAACCTTTCAAGACCATTACCAAAACTCTGGCCGTACCAAGAAAAATTATCCTGTAGATCCTGTTATCCTGTCTAAAAACAATCCTGTAAATCCAGTCAATATGGAAAAAGAGAAGAGTCAGAATCTCGTCCTCGACGGGCACAAGTTGGCCTGGCACAAGGATAGGGTGGAGGCCTGGCTGGCCGGGGAGCGGATCGCCCCGATCACCATCGACTGCGCCCTGACCCGGCGCTGCACCTACAGCTGCGTCTACTGCTACAGCAAGCTCCAGATCCACGACGAGCAGAAGATGACCCGGGACGTGATCTTCCGCTTCCTCGACGACGCGGCCGAGATCGGGGTGAAGGCGATCAGCTTCGTCTCCGACGGGGAGTCCACCTGCTCCCCCCACCTCGAGGACGCGATCGTCCGGGGGAAGGCCAGCGGCCTGGATATGGCCCTGGGGACCAACGGCTACCTGCTCAAGATCGAGCGGCTGGGGGAGATCCTCCCCGCCCTGACCTACCTCCGCTTCAACATCTCCGCCGGGGAGCGGGAACCCTACGCCCGGGTGATGGGATGCAAGCCCGAGGCCTACGACCGGGTCCTGGGGATCATCCGGGAGTGCGTCCGGATCAAGCGGGAGCGGAACCTCCCCGTGACCCTCGGGCTCCAGATGGTCCTGATGCCCGAGTTCGCCGACCAGATCATACCCCTGGCCAAGCTGGGCAAGGAGCTGGGGGTGGACTACACCGTGATCAAGCACTGCAGCGACGACGAGCTCCACACCCTGGGGGTGGACTACTCGAAGTACTTCACCCTGGGGGAGATCCTGAAGGAGGCCGAGGGGTACTCCACGGAAGACTACCTGGTCAAGGCCAAGTGGTCGAAGATAATGTCCGGGGGGGAACGGAAGTACTCCCGCTGCTACGGTGCCCCCTTTATGCCCCAGTTCTCCGGCTCCGGCCTGGTCGCCCCCTGCGGGATGCTCTTCAACAGCCGCTACCAAGATAAGTTTCACATCGGCAACATCATCGATACCCCCTTCAAGGAACTCTGGAAGAGCGACCGCTACTGGGAGGTGATGGACTACCTCGCCTCCGACCGGTTCGACGCCCGCACCGACTGCGCCTGCCTCTGCCTCCAGCACAAGATCAACGAGTACCTCTGGGACCTGAAGCACGGGGTCACTTCCCTGGAAGAACCCTCCGGCCCGCCCCCCGACCACCTGAATTTCATCTGACTCTCCCGCCGCTTCCTCCTTATTTTACAAAAGCGGTATGACCTGATTTGTAAAATTATGAAACTTGCCCTCGCCAGGAAGCGCTTAAAATTGCTCATCGGGCTCGTCACCGCCCACCTCCGTTACGCCCGCCGGCCGCTCAACATCTACCTGGCGGTCACCAACCGCTGCAACCTGAAGTGCTACTATTGCTACGGGGATTACTGCAACCGGGAGAACTGGCCGGAGTTCACCACCGAGGAACTTCTCGACCTGATCGACGACCTCTCCCGGGCGGGCACCTGCCTCCTCCAGCTCCAGGGGGGGGAACCTCTCCTGCGCGAGGATATCGGCCTGCTGGTCGACCGCGTCAACGAGCGGGGGATGATCTGCGATATGATCACCAACGGCCTGCTGATCGAGAAGAAGTTCGAGACGGTGAGGAAGCTCGACTCGATCTGCATCAGCCTCGACGGCCGCCGGGAGATCAACGACCGCAACCGGGGGAAAGGGACCTTTGATAGGATCGTCAGGGCGATTGACCTGACCGCATCCGCCGGCATCCCCACCCGGATCAACGCCGTCCTGACCAGCGAGACCGAGCCCGCCGACCTGCGGTTCCTGGCCGAACTCTCCCGGGAGAAGGGGGCGCTGCTCAACTTCTCCCTCTCCTTCCAGTACGAACCCCTGCGCGAGGGCGGCCCCACCCACCACCTGGACGTGAGCGACGAGCAAGTCCGGGGGTTCCTCCGCCAGATTCTGAAACTCCAGGCCGAGGGCTACCCCCTGCAGTTCTCCGAACTGGCCCACGAGATCGCCCTGAAGTGGCCCTTCTCCTACCAGAAGCGGATGGCCGCTCCCTCCGAAATCCCGGCCGGATTCAAGTATCCCAAGTGCTACCACGGCGATTACGTCGTCTTCATCGACTCCGACGGCAGCGTCTACCCCTGCTGCAACTTCTGGGGCAAGCCGCGCTACAACATCCGCACCGACGGGCTGAAGGCCTCCCTGGAAGGGGTGAGCCGGGAGGGCTGCGAGGCCTGCTACATCCTTTCCTACCTCGACCGGAACCTCCTCCTGGGGATGAGGCCGAACACCCTCTGGCACTACGCCCGCAAGGCCCTCCGCGAGCTGCGATGAAAGCCTCCCTCCGGAAGTCCGCCCGTCTGGTTCGCCAGACAACCGGCTGGTTGACCAGACAACGGATTCCCCTCTTCGTCCAGCTGATGACCACCGAGCGGTGCAACCTCTCCTGCCGCTACTGCTACGCCGAGTTCGGCGCCCGGCACCGCCCGGACTTCCCCCGCGAGCCGCTGCTCGAGGTGGTCGGCGGTCTGGGAAGGCTGGGCTGCGCCTTCGTGATGCTGGCCGGAGGTGAACCGACGCTGCGGAAGGATATCGGCGAGGTGATCGACCGGGTCAAGGCGGCGGGGATGAACTGCTCGCTCAACACCAACGGCGTGCTGGTCCCGGCCCGGATCGAGGAAATCGCCGGGGCGGATATGTTCTCGATCAGCCTCGACGGTCCCCCCGATATCCACGATTACTACCGGGGGGAGGGGACCTACCGGAAGGCCCTGGCGGCGGTCGAGGCCGGGAGGAGGAGGGGGATCCGGGTCCAGCTCCAGTTCACCCTGACCCGGGACCCGGCCCGGGCCTTCGCCCACGTCGAGACGGTCGCCCGCGAGCACGGCTGCTTCATCGGGATCAACTTCCTCCGGCCCCAGGAGAAGATCGAGGGGGTGGTGGTGGAGGCGGCCGAGGCCGGCGACGCGGAGATCGGCGCCTTCTTAGACGACCTGATCGCCAACCCCCGCCGGGTCCTGCCCTACCCGAAGTGCCTCCTGGAGTACGTCCGCCGCTGGCCCTACGGCTTCGGCCGCCACCTGATCGCCGAGAAGGAGGACCTGAAGGGATTCAAGCCGATCCCCTGCCAGTCGGGGCGGTACTTCATCGCCATCGACAACCGGGGGGACATCTTCCCCTGCACCAAGCTCTTCTACAGCGAGCCGCTCGGCAACTGCCTCGACGGCGACATCGAGACCGCCTGGAGGAACCTCAAGCCGGTCAGCTGCCAGGCCTGCCTCGACCTCGGCTGCAACCTGATCAACGACCTCCTCCGCCTCCACCCCCCCGCCCTGGCCGGTCTCCTCCGGAACTGGCGGAATCGCCCCGGCGGCAAGACGGGATAGTGGTGTGAGGGTATCGACTGACAGGTGGTGGATAGGGGGGATCTGCCTGGGGGTGGTCGTCCTCCTGCTGCCGATGCTGCTGGGATGGCTGGGGGTCTTCACCGACGACCACTACGAGACCTTCTCCCGCCTGCTCTTCAACGCTCGCTCGGTCCAGGCGGGATCGCTCCCGCTCTGGGATCCCCAGACCTTCGCCGGGGGGCGGATCAACTTCATCCCCAACACCACCATCTGGTACTGGCCGCACTACCTGTACTATTTCCTGGTTCCGACCGGGAACGTGGACGCGGCCTACCTCTGGCTGATGAAGTTCCCCCTGCTCCTCCACTGGCTGATCGGCGCCCTGGGGGCCTTCGCCCTCGGCCGGGGGGCGATGAAGCTCCGCCCGGCGGCGGCCGGGGTCCTGGCCGGGGTTTACTCCCTGGGGGCGTCGATGTCCTACAACGTTCTCGACCCCTCCACCTCCTACGCCACCGCCTGGCTGCCGGTCCTGATCTGGGGGACGGTCTCCTTCGCCCGCCGGCCGTCCCCCTGGCCCCTGGCGGCGGGGGCGGCCGCCTTCGCCTTCATCGGCCCCTGCGGCTCCGACGTCCGGGGTCTCTTCAGCCTGGCCTCCGCCGGGATCTTTTTTATTGCCCTCACCGCCGCATATTTGCTTCGAAGAGAGCCCGAAACCGGCTGGCGGGTGCTGAAATCGGCGGCCCTGATCGCCCTGCTCGGGCTTTTCCTCTCGGCGCCTTACTGGGTGGCGATGACCGAGACGCTGAAGGTCTACCGCGGCTCCCCGCTCCTCGATACCGGCCGTTCCGCCTCCGATATGTTCAGCGTCCCCTGGCCCTACCTGCTGACGCTGGCGGTCCCGGACGCCTTCGGCACCCTGACCGGATCCCGGGGGGTGGACCTGGGGATAAGCTATCTCCAGGAGTTTTCCTACCTGGAGGGGAATCTGACCGGCGGTTTCTGGCTGCTCCTCCTCTGCCTGGCCGGTTCCCTGGCCGGTTGGAAAGCTCGGTCCGCCCGGAAGGACGGGACGGGAACCTGGTGGTGGACCGGCCTGGCGCTCTTCCTCTTCTCCCTGGTGCTGGTCGCCGGCCGCTACTCCGCTCCCTACCTCCGGCTGTCCCGGGCGATCCCCCTCTTCGGCCTCCCCTACGCCGTCCGCTGGCGGATCCTCCAGCACCTGGGCCTGGCACTGCTGGCCGGTGTCTCCGCCCACTGGCTGCTGGAGAGCCGGAGAAGGGTTCCCCGTTGGCTGCTCCTGGGATTTTTAACCGCCGTCCTGGCCGCCGCGGCCCTGGCCTGGTCCCGGCCGGAAGTCTTCACCGGCGGGGCGGTCTTCTCCCGGGCCTGGAGCCTCCACCGGTCCTGGCTCTTCTCCAGTCCTCTGCTCTACCTGGGATTGGCGGCAGCCGGATCGGTTTTATTGGTGTTGATGCGCCGCGGGGGAAGACGGCTGCTGATCGCCGCGGTACTGGCGGAGGGGTTCTGCCTCGCCTTCGCGGTGATCTACTTCCTTTCCTGGGGCGAGACCGAGGAGTGGGTCCGCTACCGCCGCCCGTCAGAGACCCTTTACTTCCGACTGGCCGAGAAGGTTCACGACGGCGAGGCCCCCGTCACCGGGCCGGAAAGGACGGTCTTCGACTCGAGCCAGATCGACCAGATGGCGACCGTGGTCGGGGGCGAGTACCTCTTCGGTCACTGCTCCAAACCCCTGGCCCCCCGCCTCCTCGAAGCGGTGGAAGATCTCACCGACGGCTATCCTTATTCTCTCCGGATAGAGAATCCATCCTCCGCTTTCTTCCCGAATATGAGTGTGCGGAAGATGGTCCTCCGCCAGGGTTCGCCGTCCGATGGTCGGGAGGAAAGGATAACCGGCACGGCCGGTCTGGAGGATTGGACAATTTACCGCCTGAGCGGGACTCTTCCCCGGGTGTTCACCCAGGACGTGGTAGTGGTCGGCACTGCGGAAGAAGCCTTCGACGAGTTGATGAACGGCGACCTTCGTAAGGCGGCGTATTTGGAGGACAGTAATCAGTTAGCAGTAATCAGTGATCAGTACAAAGACAACGGCGACCAGGTTACTGATCACCGATTACTGATTACCGATTACCGCTCTTTCGTTCCCGACAAGGATTCCGCCGACCGGTTCAACCGTCTCCAGGCAACCAACCCAATCCACCACGTCACGCTCCCCCAGCCCACCCGGATGATTATCGAGACCGAGATCCGGCAACCCGCCCTCCTGGTTACCACCGATGTCTACCATCCCGGCTGGGAGGTCAGGGTGGACGGGGAGAAGAGGGAGGCGATCCCGGTGAACTACCTCCAGCGGGCGGTCCCGGTCCGGCCGGGGGACCGCGCCGTGGAGTGGCTCTTCCGCCCGGCGGCGGTCAGCTGGGGACTGGGCCTTTTCGCCTTTGGCGTAGTCCTGCTCGCGGGTATAATCATCCGGCTATGTTGCCTGCGTCAGGGAAAGTTTGAACCGGATCACCGATCACCGATTACTGATCACTGATTACCGATGCCCTATCCGCGATTCCGAATCAATATGCCGGTCGGCGAGCTCTTTCTCTCTCTCCTCCAGGGGATCAAGCGAGCCGATCCGGATTCCTGCGCGCAATTCCTCGACCGGTTCCGCGAACTGGGGGATTTCCCGGAGGCGGTCGCGGTCGGTTCGGGTCGGGCGGGCTTCCGCCTTCTGCTGGAATCACTGGGGGCGGAACCGGGGGCGGAGATCATCTTCCCCGCCTACACCTTCCACCCGATCCCGTCGGCGGCGGCGGAGTGCGGCTTCAAGCCGGTCTTCGCCGACGTCGCTCCCGGCACCTGGAACATCGACCCGGAGGCGATTTTCCCGCTGATCACACCCCGGACCGCGGCGATTATGCCCACCCACCTCTTCGGGGTCCCGGCGGAGATGGATCGGATCAACGCGATCGCCCGGGAACACAGCTTGAAGGTGATCGAGGACTGCGCCCACGGCCTGGGGGCGCGGTACAACGGACGCCCCGCCGGCGCCCTGGGCGACGCGGCGCTCTTCACCTTCGCGATGAGCAAGAACCTCCCCTGCTGGGGCGGAGGGGTGATGACGGTGAAGGACCCCGCCCTGGCGGAGAGGATGCGGGCGGCAATCGGAAATGATGTCGCCGCCGGGGGGTTCTCGATTCTCCAGGGACAGGCCTTCAACATCGCCGCCATCATCTTGACCCAGCCGATGGTCTTCCCCTGGATTCTCTATCCGTTGATCCGCCTGGCCTCGCGCTCCGGCAGCGATTTCTTCGACGGGCCCTTCCTCGAGGAGGTAACCCCGATCTCCCCGGCCCGAAGCCTTGACGACGGGAAGAGCGGGAGCCGGCGGTTCTCCCCCTTCCAGGCGGCGGTGGGTCTGCGGCAGTTGAAGCGGTTTCCTCTCTGGCTGGAGCGGCAGGAAGCCAACGCCCGTCTCCTCCGCTCCCGCCTCAAAGGCTGTCCGGGGTTGAAACTCCAGGAGGAACCGGAAGGAACGCGCTCCTCTTTTCTCTACCTCCGGGCCCGGGTGGAAGATCCGGTCCGGGCCCGGAGGGCGCTCCTCCGCCGGGGGGTGGACACCAAGCCGGACGATATGCGCGACTGTCCGGGGTTGGGAATCTTCGGCCCCCAGCCGGACTGTCCCAACTCCGCCGCCCTCGGGGGCCGCTGCATCGAGATCCCCTGCAGCCCGTTTTATTCGGATAAAGCAATCGGCGACATTGCCCGCCGCGTTGTTCGGGCGATGGAAGAGGTCAAAGAGCAATGAACTTCGGGAGCGCTCTAGCCATCGGGAAGGAAGTCGTGTTGATGAACCTTTCCCCGTCCCGGCGGGTGCCATTGAGCGTCCACGTCGGGTTGACCAACCGCTGCAACAGCCGCTGCCGCTACTGCCGGTTCGACCGGCTGGCCGCCCCGGATTTCTGGACGAAGGAATCCCTCTGGAAAGTCCTCGGGGAGATGCGGGCGGCCGGGACCCGGCGGGTGCAGTTCACCGGCGGCGAGCCGATGCTGAGAAAGGACATCGGGGTCATCCTGGAGCGGGCGAAATCCCTGGGGATGTTCACGGGAATTTCCACTAACGGGTTACAGGTCCCGGAGCGGGTGGACGAACTTCTTCCCGCCGACATCGTCCAGGTGTCCTACGACGGCCCGGAAGAGGTCCACGACCACCTGAGAGGGGAGGGGAGCCACCGGGCCGCCCGGGCCGCCCTCGACGCCCTGCAGGACAGGGGGATATCCGTCTGGACCAACACCGTACTGACCGCGGTCAACGCTCCCCGCATCGAGGAGATCCTGGAGCACGCCCGCCGCCGGAAGATAATGGCCAACTTCGTCCTCCTCGACTACTTCCAGGAACCGCGGGAGCATTTTCATCCCGCCCTGAAGGAGATCTCCGACCTGGTCCTCTCCGGCGAGCAGAGAGAAGAGACGCTCCGCCGGCTGATTGACCTGAAGAAGTCCGGGGCGCCGGTGGGGGGGTCGCTGCCCTACTTCCAGAACGCCCTTGACTGGTCCTGTCCCGACCGGGTCACCAGCCCCGAGCCCTCTCCGCTCTACCGCTGCTGGTCCGGACGGGCCACGGCCCACCTGGAAGCCGACGGCAAGCTTTACGCCTGCGGGATGGGGGTGGGGAGGGTGGAGGGGATAGATGTGACGGAGATCGGGTTCGCCGAGGCCTGGCGGCGGCTCCAACCCCTGCCGGCCTGCCTTTCCTGCACGATGGCCTGCGGGGTGGAGGCCAACCTGCTCTTCTCCCTGAACCCCCGGGCGATCTGGAACTGGGTCGGGCAGATGTAAGGTTTTACTCGAACATCCCCAGCTCGTTCACCCGCCGCGGATAATCCAGCGAGGCGGCGGCTTGCTCCCCGGGGATTCTCACTTCATAGTACCTGAACCGATCGCGGTTCGGGAACGACCAGAGGCGCCAGCTCGCCTCTCCGGGGTATTCCCGGTGTCGCGCATCTGCCAGTAGGACCCACTTTTCTCCGTTATCGCTCGCGTAAACCGAGGCGCCGGAAAAGTAATCCTTTCCCATCACCAGGTGATCCGGATCGTCTGGGTGACGGGAACCCACCGTGGTGACAATCCGGGGGTTGCCCGGGCCGAAATCCACTCTTATTCGGATCGGTTCGCCGAGTCTCTCCAGGAAATAGCTTGTTCCCTCCGGGGAAACCTTTTCGATCATCCGGTTACGGGACCCTCCGTCGGGGGAGGGGGCCCAAGCCTCGACCTTGACTCCGTCTTCCAGCAGGAGGTTGAGCCGGCCGGCGATGGGAGGGGAGAGTTCTCCCGGAGTGAGCCGGCCGGTTTCCGTCCGGAACCGGCTCAAGGGTCCGCTCAGCAGGGCGGCGGCGATGTTCTCGGCCAGGAGGCGGTTCCCGCGCGCGTTGCAATGGCCGAACCGGAAACCGGGGAACCGATGGCGGAAGTAGTAATCGTATGAATCCCTCTCCACGGCCTGCCGGAACACCTCTCCGTTGTCCACCAGGGTGATGCCGTCGTACCCGGCCAGCATCTCCTTCAGCTCTTCGATCTCGGCCAGGGGGTACTGGACGCAGGCCAGCTCGGCGCCGGAGGCCAGGACCGTCTCCGCCAGGCGGCGGTAATTGGCGGCGGTGCCGGTGTTGCGCCTAGACCAATTGTCCGCCTCCCGGTAATGGTTGTCCGCATCTTCTGTATTCCCCTGCCGCTTGAGGAGATTGCCCAGCGCGGTGCGGACCCAGAAGGCGTCCGGTCGGCGCTCGATGATCTCCCGGTAAACCCTCTCCGCCGCTTCTTCATCTCCCCGGGCCTCCCAATGTTCCGCTTCCAGGGTGGCGAGGTTGACCAGGTCGGGGTGGGAGCGTCGGGCGGCGGCCAGGGCCTGCCGATAATCATCACCGACTTCTTCGTCTTCCAGCTGTTTCTTGCACTCAACATACAGCGGTCGGTTATAGGGCTCGCTGACTAGGCCCTCGATCAGGAATTCGGCCCCGGCTCCCGGGTCGCCCCGGTCCCGGGCCAGCCGGCTCAGTTCAAGGAGGGGGGCGGCATTCCCGGGTTTGGCTTCCAGGGCCATCCGGAAGTGCCGGTCGGCCTGCTCCCATTGGCGCTGGAGCCGGTAGGTGGTGCCGATCTCGATCATCGCCTGGTGCGCCGTGTCTTGGTACCGGAGAGCCTTCTCCAGGATCTCCCGGGCCCGCTCCTGGTCGCCCAGCTCCCGGTAGCATACGCCGAGGCGGAGAATCACCCCGGGCAGTTCGGGGTTGTCCGCCAGCACCTGCTGATAAATCCGGGCGGCTCGCGCCCGCATTTTTTCGATTTCAACGTCGTCGATGAAATAGTAATCCGCCTGTGCCAGCAGGACATTGTTCCGTTCGCTCCGCTCGGCTTCGACGGCCCGGAGAGGGTCGGGCCCGCGGGCGGGTAGGCCGCCCCGGGAGAGCGGTTGTTCCCCGGTCAGCAGGCCCTCGACAGCGCTGATCGCGTCCCGGGTCAGATCGAAGATCCGCAGGTTCTGTTCGAGCCGGCGCAGGTTGCCGTCCGGCGGGTGGCGACTCAGATCAAGGGGCTGCAGGGAATCGAGCACGCCCATCATCACGATCACCATATCGGGGCGGTAGACGGCAAGCTCGTCCCGGAGGGCGGCCGCGATCATTCCGCTGTTCGCCGACGGCATCCCCCGGTTGATCACCGCGATCGGGATCTTCAGGCCGGCCCCGTTGAGGACGTCCTCCAGCTGGCGGGGATAGGATGAGAGGCCGCCCCCGGCGGTCATCGACTCTCCCAGGCAGAGGATGACGTAACTATCCCTCCGGGAGAGGGAAATCCGGTTGGCCTTCTCCTCTTCCAGGGAGAACAGGAGAGCCCCCAGGCGGAGGAACCCTTCCAGGAGAATCAGGGCGGCAGCCAGGGAGAAGAGGGGGAGAAGAAATATTCTGAGCCGGCCCCTCCTCCGCCGGGCCGTTTTTTCTTTCCGGAGGCCGGTCACAGTGAATATACTCCCGTTATGCTCTTCAATTCCCCCCAATTCGCCGTCTTCTTTGTCGTCGTCTTCGCGCTCTATCTGGTCCTCGACCGCCGCTGGCAGAACCGGATGCTTCTGGCCGCCAGCTACTTCTTTTACGGCTCCTGGGACTGGCGCTTCCTCTCGCTGATCTGGATCTCCACCCTGCTGGATTATTTCTGCGGTCTCAAGATCGACGGGTCGGCGAATCCGAAGACCAGGAGGGCCTTCCTGATTTTGAGCGTCACCGGCAACCTGGCGATCCTGGGGTTTTTCAAGTATTTCAATTTCTTCTCGGAAAGCCTGGCCTTTCTGCTGGAGGGCGCGGGTATCCCGTTTCACCCGGTTTCGCTGAGCATTGTACTCCCGGTGGGGATATCGTTCTACACTTTTCAGACGATGAGCTACACGATCGACGTCTACCGGGGAGAGATGTCCCCGACCCGCAGCCTGCCCGACTTCGCCCTCTTTGTCGCGTTCTTCCCCCAGCTGGTCGCCGGCCCGATCGAGCGGGCGCGGCACCTCCTCCCCCAGGTGCTCCGGCCCCGGATCGTAACCCGGGAAGGCTTGGCCGAGGGCGGCTACCTGGTCCTCTGGGGCCTCTTCCAGAAGGTCTTCGTGGCCGACAACCTGGCCAGGCTGGTCGACCCGGTCTTTGCCGCCTCGCCTCCCTACAATGGGGCGGAGGTTTTGGTCGCCCTCTACGCCTTCGCCTTCCAGATCTTCTGCGACTTCGCCGGCTACTCGAACATCGCCCGGGGCCTGGCCAAGTGCCTGGGTTTCGACATTATGGTGAACTTCCGGCTGCCCTATTTCAGCACCAACCCCCGGCAGTTCTGGCAGAGGTGGCACATCAGCCTCTCCACCTGGCTGCGGGACTACCTCTACATCCCCCTGGGGGGGAACCGGCGGGGCGGTCCGGTCACCTACCGCAACCTGGCGATCGTTATGCTCCTGGGGGGACTCTGGCACGGCGCCGCCGCCAACTTCGTCCTCTGGGGGGCTTACTGGGGCCTGATCCTGATCGTCCACCGCCTGGGCGGTCCGTTCTGGCGCTCGGTCGGGGATCCGGATTCGTCGGCGGCTTCCCGCGTCTGGAAGGTCCTGAGGATGATCCTGTTCTTCCACCTGACCTGTTTCGGGTGGCTGCTCTTCCGGGCGGAGTCCCTCCCCCAGATCGCCGGGATGGCCGGTGTCCTCCTCTCCGGCCTCCATCCCGGCGCTTACGTCGGCTGGCAGTTCGACCTCTTCCGGATGGGGATCTACCTGGCGGTGCTGCTGTTCGTGGAGTTATGGCAGTACCGCTCCGCGAACCTGGAAATCCCCCGGACCTGGCCGGCGCCGGCCCGAATAGTCTTCTACCTCGTCCTGGCCTGTTCGATCCTGATTCTCGGCGTGGACAAGCCGGAATACTTCATCTACTTCCAGTTCTGAAAGATTCCGGGTTGGGTTCCTCCTGCCGCCGTGTTATTATGACCGTTCAAATGAAGGAATCCGGCGGATAATGAACCCAGGGGATATTGACGTGAAGAAGAGATTCGAGCGGGTGATGGTGATCGGGGGAGGCGGGTATGTGGGGGCGGTTCTGGTTCCCAAGCTTTTGAATGCGGGATACCGGGTCAAGGTCTACGACCTGTTCATATACGGCGAAGAGGTCTTCGACGCCGTCAGGTCCCACCCCGACCTTGCCCTGGTCAGGGGGGATGTGCGGGACCTGAAGAGGCTGGAGAAGGAGCTGGAAGGCATCGAGGCGATCATCCACCTGGCCTGCATCTCCAACGACCCCAGCTTCGAGCTTGACCCGGAGCTGGGGAAGTCGATCAACTACGACTGCTTCGAACCCCTGGTCAGGGCGGCCAAGGGGAAAGGGGTGAAGCGCTTCGTATACGCCTCTTCCTCCAGCGTCTACGGGATCAAGGAGTGCGAGAACGTGACCGAGGAGATGGAGCTGGAGCCGCTGACCGACTACTCGAAGTTCAAGGCGATGTGCGAGCGGGCCGCCCTGAAGTATGCCGACGACGACTTCACGGTCCTGATCCTCCGCCCGGCCACCGTCTGCGGCTACTCACCCCGCCAGCGCCTCGACCTGATCGTCAACATCCTCACCAATCACGCCGTCAACCGCCGCAAGATCACCGTCACCGGCGGCGCCCAGAAGCGTCCCAACATCCACATCGACGACGTGACCGACCTCTACCTGAAATCGCTGGAGTGGCCGGCCGAAAAGATCAACCGGAAGATCTTCAACGCCGGCTACGACAACTTCACGGTGGACGAGCTGGCCCGGCAGGTTCGCCGGATCGTCGGCCGCGAGGTCGAGATCGTCACCGAGCCGACCGACGACCACCGCTCTTACCATATCTCCTCGGAGAGGATCAGGGATGAACTCGGTTTCGTCCCCCGGCAATCCATAACGGAAGCGGTCCGGGATCTCAAGGACGCGATCGAAGACGGGCGCCTGAAGGATCCGATGAACAACCCGCTCTACTTCAACATCAAGCGGATGAAGGAAATTCATCTGAGCTGAGGGCGGTCGGGGGTATTGATCGCTCCGGGACTGACGGGTCCGTTTCCGCAATATGGAATTCAAGATTATTCCGGGATGCCCCGGGTTGGATCGCCCTTCGATCAGGACATTCAACCTGGCGGCGGCGGCCGCTATCCTGCTTTTTGCGGCGGTCTCATTACTGGCTGATCTGCGGCCCGTCAAGACTTCCCGATTCCACTTCGCTTCAAGTTACCACCACAGCATCGAGTTCCTCCTGCTGGACCTGGATGTCCGGCCGGAGATGCGTTATAACCGCGGCCACGGGATGGATTCGGCCTCTTCCCTGGCCTACCGGCTGGCGCTGCGGCCGGTCTCCCGGCTCTTCCCCGGAAGAATCCTCTGCCTCCGGATGGCTTCGATTCTCGCCTCGGGGATCTCGCTCTGGCTGCTCTATCTCTTTTCGCGCCGCTTTTTCGGCCCCCCGGTCGGGGTCGTCAGCCTGCTGTTGGTTCTGACCTCTCCCCTGGGAGTGGATTCGCTGAGATCCCTCGGATACTTTCCCCTGACCATCCTGGCCAATACCGCCCTATGCTATCTCCTGGGTGTGAGTCTGAGGTCGCGGCACAGTCTTGCCCCCGTGGCCGGGATGTCTTTATTGGCCTATGCGAGTCTTTCTCTGGCCGCCCTGGGGAGAATGGTCCTTTTCCTGCCGTTCCTGATCTATGGTATTTATTCCCGGGACCACGGCTGGAAACTCCTGGTTTATGTCGCCATCCTGGCCGCTCTCATTGTCGCCGTCGATTCCCTGGCGGGTGACGTCAGGTTCAGGCCCGGGGAATTCCTCGCCGTGGGAGACGAATGGATGGAACCATCCGGGGAAGACGGATCACTGGGAGGCCGGCTCGCGGTAATGGCGGGGCGGGCCCGGGGTAACCTGAGGCCATTTAGAAATTTCCTGGTCAGGGGGTTCATTTATGATGCCGAAGATAGTCCCCAGAGAGTTATATCCGTTGTTCTGGCGCCGTTCTTCTTTGTCGCCTGTTTCCTCTGCCTCAAGCGCCATTCCCCGGCGGATCTGCTGTTGCTTTCCTGGTTCGCCATCACCGCCCTGCCTCCGCTCTTTTCCAGCGATTATACCGATCACCGCCTGGCCCAGGCCTTCCCCCCGTATTTTGTTCTCCTGGCGCTGGGAGCGGTCCGCACTTACGGCTTCCTCCGGGATAGGCTCGGTTCATCACACCGTCGCCGCTGGCTCGCGGTCGGCTCCGGAGCGCTGCTGGCCCTGGTCTTCGTCCTCAACCTGCGGGAGTTTTTCCTCGAGACCGTCCGCTCCAGGATCCCCTACAGCCGTGCGCAGTTGAAGGAACTGGTCTGCCACCTGAGCCGGGAGGCCGGAGCGGCGGACAAGATCTGGCTGCGGGGGCAGATCAACGACGTGATCTGGGGCAACCCATACTTCGACCGGCGGTGTTGTGATATCTCATTCGTCCGCCGGATGTGGAAACTTCCCCCGGCCCGGCCGAACTTCCTCGAAAACCGGATGGCTTCGATACTCAACGAGCGCGCGAAGACCCTCCTGGTGGTCAGTACCCTTAACCTGTATTCCCCGGGCGAGTTTTTGCAAGGCGACCTTGATTTTATCCGCCGCCTGGAGGAGAATCCCGACCACCGAATCTCCGTCACCCGCGTGCCGGGCTTGGATGGTATTCATTTCATTTTCATCAATCCGCTCCGTCCTTCCTGATGTCGGGCCGGACAATTGCTATCGTGCCGGAGCGATCTTGCCGGCGGGTGTCGTATTCAAGAGGTGAAGGATAATTGCGGGTGAAATATTCCAACAGTGTTGCGAAGAGCAAAAGGGAGCGAATATGAAGGTGCCGTATTCCTATCTCGATGAACAGTTCGCCGAGCCGGGGCCGATCCTGGAGAAGATACGGACGACCCTGCTGAGGCACCACCAGTATACCTTCGGGCCCGAGCTGGAGGAGTTCGAGGAGAAGATGGCCCGCTACACCGGGGCCCGCTACTGCCTGGGGACCAGCTCGGGGACGATCGCCCTGACGATGCTCCTGAGGGCCGTCGGGGTCGGCCCCGGGGACGAGGTGATCACCGTCTCCCAGACTTTTATCGCCACCATCGGCTCGATCGTGGCGTCGGGGGCCCGGCCCTACTACGTGGACGTCCTCGACGACTTCACCATCGACCCGAAGCTGATCGAGGAGGCGATCACCGAGAGGACCCGGGCGATTATGCCGGTCTGGTACTCGGGGTCGCCCCCGCGGATGGAGGAGATCGTCGAGATCGCCTCCCGGCACTCGCTGCCGGTGATCGAGGACTCCTGCTGCGCGATCAGCGGGAAGATCGGCGGGAAGCACGCCGGGACCTTCGGGGCGGCAGGGGCCTTCAGCGTCCATCCCCTGAAGAACCTCAACGTCTGGGGTGACGGCGGCTTCATCGTCACCGATTCGCAGGAAATTTACGAAAAGATCGTGCTGTTGCGGAACCACGGGCTGAAGGGGCGGGACGAGGTCGAGGTCTACGGTTTCAACGGTCGCCTCGATACCATCCAGGCCATCGTCGGCAACCACCTCTACCCGCAGATCGACGAGATCACCGACCGGAGGATCGCCCACGCCGCGGTTTACGACCGGGCCTTCTCCTCCCCGCCGCTCTCGGAGTTCATAACCGTCCCCCCCCGGAGGGAGGGCGGCCGCCACGTCTACCATATGTATATGGTTCTGGCCGCCGACCGCGACCGCCTGCTGGCGCATCTGATCGAGGCCGGGATCGAGGCCAAGGTCCACTACCCGATCCCCAACCACCTCCAGAAGGCCTCGCTCGACCAAAAATCGCCCTTCTCCCGGACCGATCTCTCCCGGACCGAATCCCAGTGCCGCTCCCTGATCAGCTTCCCCGTCCACCAGCACCTTTCGGACGAACAGATCGAATACGTGATCGATCGCGTTGGCGAATTCTACCGGTAAATTCGGCTGTTCCCCGCCGGATTATCCCGAATCCTAATGGAGGAAAAATTAAAAACTATATTTCCCTGGTTAACCCATCAGGCGGCTGACCGGCGGGCAGAGTAGCACAGGCATTCCTGCCTGTGTTTTCCGGGAGCTGGCACAGACAGGAATGTCTGTGCTACCTTCTCTCTATCGCCGGTCTGGAGTGAAAAATTCAGGTTATTATATGGAAGTTCCCTATTTAGATCTGCCCGCCCAGTACGCGGAGAACCGGGAAGTCCGGGCGGCGATCGAGGAGATTCTGAGGTCGGGGCAGTTCGTTCTCGGCCCGGCGGTTGAGCGGTTCGAGCGGGCCTTCGCCGAGCTCTGCGGGGTGAAGCACGCCGTAGCCGTGGCCAACGGGACCGACGCCATCTACCTCGCCATCAAGGTCCTGGGGGTGGGGGAGGGGGACGAGGTGATCACCGCCCCCAACTCCTTCCTGGCCACGGTGGGGGCGATCGTCCAGGCCGGGGCGGTCCCCCGCCTGGTCGACGTCTCGGATGATTACAACATCGACCCGGAGAAGATCGAGCCGGCCGTCACCCCCCGGACGAAGGCGATCGTCCCCGTCCACCTGACCGGGAACCCGGCCCGGATGGAGGAGATCAACGGGATCGCCCGCCGGCGCGGTCTCTCCGTGGTCGAGGACGCCGCCCAGGCGGTGGACGCGGCGATCGGGGAGCGGAAGACCGGATCCCTGGGCGACCTGGGGGCCTTCAGCCTCCACCCCCTGAAGAACCTCAACACCTGCGGAGACGGGGGCGTGATCACTACCGATTCCGACGACCTCCACGGGAAACTTCTCCTCTGGCGCAACCACGGCCTGAAGAACCGCGACGAGGCCGCCTTCTTCGCGGTCAACTCCCGCCTCGATTCGCTCAAGGCCGCGGTGGCCGCCCTCCAGGTCCCCGGGATCGCCAAAGTCACCGATACAAGAAACCGCCTGGCCCGGATCTACGACGAGGAGCTGGCCGGGCTGGCCCCGCAAGTGATAATTCCGCCCCGGCGGGCAGGGGTCCGGCAGGCTTTCCATACCTACGTCGCCCAGGTCGAGGATCGGGAGGAGCTGATCGGATACCTGGCGGGGGAGGGCGTCGGGACCAAGATCCACTACCCCATCCCCATCCACCTGATGGAGGCCGCCCGAAGATTCGGGTACCGGAAGGGGGATTTCCCGGTCGCCGAGAGCCAGGCGGAAAAGATCGTCTCCCTGCCGGTTCACCAGCACCTGGAAGAAGCTCAGGTCAGATTTGCGGCCGACTGCGTCCGCCGGTTTTTCCGGGGCGAAGGCGATTGAATCGCGCTGACCCGGTTCGCCGGAACAATGACCGACCCTACAGTTCTGGTAACGTTCGATGCGCAGAACCAGGGCCCCGTCGCCTTATACGAGTACCTCTGCGCCCGGGGATATCCGTGCCGGCTGATATACTACCTGGCCGACAGCGAGAAAAACCGATCAGCGCTGATCCGGCTGGTCAGGGAACATAGCCCCCTTCTGGCGGGACTGAGTTTCGCCTCCCATTCGACTTCGACCGCCCTGGCGGTCTCCGAACTGCTCCGGCGCGAGTTCCCCCGCCTGCCGGTGATCCTGGGAGGCGTTCACCCGACGATAGATCCTTTGGGCTGCGTGCCATACTGTAGCGCGGTCTGTCTGGGAGAAGGCGAGTATGCCTTGCTGGAGATCGTGGAGAAGATCGCCCGGGATGAGGACTGGCGCACCTCCGGGAACCTGATCTATCTGAGTAACGGGAACCCGGTCAGAAACCGGCCTCATCCGCTGATCGGCGACCTCGACCGCCTCCCCATCCGCCGCCAGTTTACCGAGGACCATCTCCTGGTTTCCGACGGCGGGACGGTACCGATCGACCGCCGAAAGTATCTGGAAATGCTCCCGGATTACAGGGTGCGGTATCAGCAGACCTTTTCCCGGGGCTGCCCCAACGCCTGTTCCTATTGCTGCAATGCTAAATTCAAGGAGATTTATCCGAACTGGTCAAAGGTGCGGACGGCCAGCCCGGCCGCGGTGATACGGGAAATCGACGCCGTCTTGAAGAGTAACCCCAGCATCCTGAGGATATCGCTCACGGACGACTGCTTCCTGGTCAACTCCATCGAGTGGTTGAAGGATTTCGCCGGCCGCTACTCCAGGGTTATCGGGAAGGGATTGAACTTTGCCACGGCGCCCCAGTACGTGATGGAGGCAAAACTGAGGATATTGCGTGGTATCGATCTCAGGTACATAGCCCTCGGGTTGCAGTCGGGCAGCGAGAGGGTCAACAAGTTCTACGGCAGGCACTTCCATCCGGATGGGTTCCTTGCCGCCTGCCGCCTGATCCGTTCGATGGGCATTGGGATCGTCGTGCACGTGATATTTGACAATCCGTGGGAAGACGAGGAGGACGTGCGAGCCACCCTGGACATTCTGACCCGGATCGGTAAGCCTTTCTACATAATGCAGTACTCGCTCAAGGTGTACCCCGGGACGCCGCTCGACGAGCACTGCCGGAAGAAATCCATCGCCGTCCCCGCCTACAACCGGTGCTTCGACGATTATTTCGCGATCAAGACCACGGATGAGAACAGGCTGATCATCCTTACCCAGTTCCTCCCCCGAAGGGTCATCCGGCTTCTCTTCGAGAGGAGAACCCGGCCTCTCGCCCGGGCGGCCATCCGGCTGCTGTATGTCGCGGGATCGGTATGGATGCCCTTCCACGCTTTACGCATCGGGGGTTCCGGCAGGCTGGGGGAGAACGTGCTCATTGCGCTGAGCAACGCGGCCGTGGCCAGGAGATGGGTGAAGAATCTCTTTTCGATCAATAAGGGGAAGGCCGTATGAGGAGCCGGCTCAAAGGCGAAGATGCTTTATAGCCTGAATTTTGCACGCAAAACCGGAGCGGGAAAGTAGCACAGGCATTCCTGCCTGTGGCCTGGTAAACACAGGCAGGAATGCCTTTGCTACCATAAACGTTGGCCGGCCACCCGATGGGTTGATCCGGGAGATGTTGATTTCGCCCGAAACCGCATCGGCAAACAACGAGTTATAACCCGGACCGTATTCCGGGGAAGTAAAATTCAGGTTTGAAGTATCCGCGAAGCTACTCCGACCGCCGTTGGTCCAACAGGAGCAGGCGGCGGAAAGCGAAGACCGCCCGGGCGGGAAGAAGCAGGCAATTCCTGCCGCTGATATATCTATCTCCCCGTCGTTCTATCTCCCCCAGGGCCGCCAGCCGGGCGATCCTGATCTCCACCATCTCCCCGGGGGTGTAGTTCTGCGTCAGCTCTTCCTTGATCACCTTGCCGTCCCGGTGGCCGTGGGCGAGGATGCGGATTCGGCGGGCCGTCTCGCTCATATTGAAGACGTGGAAGTAGACGTAGGCCGACAGGAGATAGACGGAGAGGAGATAGAAACCCGACCAGAGGATGCCGCCGGTGGTGCGGACGGAGAAAGTCAGCAGCCAGGCCAGGAACAGCCCCCCGACGGGGAGCAGACCGATCATAGCCGCCGTGACCGGTCCTCTCTGGCGGATGGTTTTTTCCCGGAACAGGCCAAGAAATCTGACCAGGAGGACCTGGACCGCGAAGGGAACCAGGAAGGAAAAAGCGACCAGGGCGAGGTAGCAGGCCCGGCCGGCTGCCATCGGTTCCGGCATTACCCTTCTCCCAGCGGAAGGTTGAGGATGCGGCGGTAGGCGAGGAAGAACCGGGCCAGCAGCCGCCCGGTTCCGGAGATCCCCCAGGCGTCGTACTGCCAGGAGATCAGGCCTTCCTCCACCAGGTCGTCGAACCGGTCGGAGAACATCGACTCCGGCGGGAAGAGGCCGTTTATCTCCTCCCGGCTCAGCCCGGCCGCGCGGTGCCGGTGGACTTCCAGGATGATCTTGAGCGAGGGGCAGCCGGCCTGGATCGGCGGGTAGGTCATAATGTAGGCGGAGGAGAGGGCGGAGTGCCAGATGAAGGCCAGGATCAACCTCCAGGTTCCGCCGGTGAAGATCAGAACCCCCAGGTAGGCCAGCGCCGGCAGGGCCAGGAAGATCCCCACCAGCCAGGCCATCTCCCGGGGCGGCTTGGATCTCCGCCAGGTCAGGATATGGACGGCTAAAGCCGCCAGGAAACTGGCGGTCCCCCAGATCATTGTCGAAGGAGGAATATTCCAGTCGCTCATTATCCGCGGATGAACAATCGTTATCGCTCGGAGCGCGTGAATTATATCAACCGGCCCGGGTCGGCGAAAACCATTTTGTCTTCAGGAACACGGTCGCCAGCCCCAGGAAGAGCAGCCACTGGAGGAGGAAGAACGGCAGATACCAGTCGTGGCCGATCCTCAGCTCCAGGCGGTGGTCCCCCTCCGCGACCGGCACCCCGGTCAGGGCGGCGTTCGCTGTCCAGACCGGGGCCTCCCGCCCGTCCAGAAATGCTTTGGGTTCCAGCTCCCGGTTCAGGGGGATGACCGCCAGGCCCGGCCGGTCGGACGAGAATGTCCCGGCTCCCCCGGCGAAGCCCGCCGCGAACCCGATCTCCGCGGCTTCTCCGGAACCGCCGGTCAGGGCCAGAAAATTCAGATACTCGGGAATCTGGATGACGGCCATCCCCGGGGGATTCCCCGCCAGCATCCAGCAGACCGTCTCCGGCCGGAATTTTTCTCCGGGGCCTAGATTGAGAACGCAGGCCGCCAGGCAAGCCCGGTTTGGAATGGCTTTCTCCCCGCAGAACCGGTTGAGGCGGAAACGGTTTCGGTATTGGAAAAGGGAAGTGGCCGAGAAATCGCCACGTTCGAAAAAATGTTTCCGCAGGTCGGCCGAATGTTTCCGAGTGGGAAATAGGGAGAGGTACCGCCTGCCGTAGAGGGTGGTGTCGAATACCTGAAGGAAGACCGCCCCGGCGAGGGCAACGGTGGCGGCCCGGTGAAAGGTTCTCCCCCCGATGGCCAGCAGTCGCGCCGCTCCGATCGCCGCCAGCAGGGAGAGGGAGTAGTTGAGCATCGGGAAGAAGTGCACCCACTGGCGGAAGACGTCGAAGAAAGGCAGCCCGAGGTTGAAGAAATGTTTCGGGAAACTGACCGGTGAATTGATCCCGGAACTGAGCAGGGCGAAGATGACCGCCAGCAGTCCGACCGGGACCGACTGGGGAAAACCGAGGATCAGCCCCAGTCCGGCCAGGACCAGCCCGGCCCTTCCGACGAAGAAGGCGCAGCGATCGCTGATGTCTATCGGAGGCTGTTCACCCCCCGCTTTCTCCCAGCGGGGGTCGAAATACTGGCGGAAATATGCGGGCGCCGCCGAGGACCCCCCTTTCTGGAGGCGCAGGTACTGCTTCAGGTCCCGCGATCGCTCCCCAATATCCGTTCCCCTCAGGACGCTGGATAACCGCGGGGAGTAATGCCAGACATAAAACGCCGGCCCGGCGGCGACCAGGGCCAGGAGCAGCGCGGGGAAGATGAATCTTCGCCCGGATTTGAAGAGTCCCCGCAGATTGCGTGCGCCCGCCACGGCCAGTGCCAGGGCGGCCAAGGAGAGGCCGAGCGCCTGAATGTGCGGGTAGTGCAGGGTCAGGCCCAGGCCGAAGATAACCGCGGCCGGGACCATCCAGGCCGGTTTATCGGCGGCGTTCAGCAGGGCCAGGATGAACCAGGGGAGGAGGCAGGCGGTCGCCACCACCTGTTCCTGGTGGAAGGTAATGCCGGTTCCGCCCAGGGTGATCATCAGGACGCCGAAGTAAGAAGCCATCCGGCTGGCGGTGAACCTCCTCAAGACCAGCCACCAGCCCAGGGCAAGAGTAATCACCCCCAGGAGGTGCTGGAATTTATATACCGCCGTCAGGGGGAGGGGGAAGAGGGAATAAAGAAGATATCCGGCCGCCTTCTGGGGCAGGCTGATAAAAAGGTTGATGTGGAAGACTCCGATCCTGATCCCTCCGCTGGGGGGAAGCCAGGGAGGGAGAAATCGGCCCGCCGCGAATGACCGGGCGATGAAATCGTAGACCGGCGCGTGGTAGATCAGGCTGTCGCCTTCCGGGGTTTCCGGGGAGATTAAGTATGCCGCCCCGAAAGCCAGGTAGGGCAGGATAGCGAGGGTAAACGCCCTGGCCTCCCCTCCGGTGTTGAGGAGCGGCAGCGTAACCAGGGCCGCCAGGCCCAGCAGGAAGGCGAAGATGTACCGGGTGACGGCGCCGTTCGGGAACAGCGTTTGAACCGATACCGCCAGGGCGCAGACCAGGAAGGGCAGCCACGGCGTCCGGGTTGCGGGACGGCGGGCGGTGACGCGGTGCTCCGGAGATCCGGTCGCGCTCCGGCGACGGAAGAGAAACAGGGCGGCGGCGAAGGGAAGATACGCCGCCCCGACCAGGACGGCGTTGGGCCAGGAGGCCATAAACCGGGAGGCAAGGGAAGAGGATGACGAGGCGAGATACGACCCCGCCAGGATCAGGAGAGGGAAAACCGCGAAGACCAGCACATTCTTGGTCTTTTGGGAGGACGCCCTCCCGGTCGCCAGTTCCAGGACAGCGGCCAGGAGGAAAATTCCCCCGGCGAGAAATATGATGTTGAGAATGGCGATCACCCGGGTATGACATCCCCGTCGCCGGGAATATTGATCATCCAGCTTACGGATTTGCTTGGAGATATCTGGTCCCGATATTAAGATCACGGGCAGTCTGATATAGTACTCGTCCGACTTGATGAAGTTAAGGTTTAATCGTGGCGGTAGAACCTGATATGAAGGGGCCAATCTATCGGGAGATCGTGAGCCAGCCCGCGCCCGGCCGGCCGGTCAGGGCGGCGGCGGGGTTGTTCGCCCTGGCGGCTGCGGTCGGCTTCTTCCTCTTCTTCTTCTCCCATCCAGTGGACTGGATCCAGCCGGAGACCCTGCGGTTGCGCTACTACGGCCTCCAGGCCGGGCTCCGGGCAGGCCCCCTGAGCGCTTCCCTCAACCGCTACGACCTGGAAAAGCCGCTGGTCTGGGAGGCCCAGGGGGGGATGTTCGACGGGCGCTACCCGATAATGCTCTTCGACGCCCTGGTTCCCAAGCTCTACCAGCCCTTCTACTCCCTCTTCGGTCCCTCCCTGCGGGAACCGATCAACCTGGCGCTGATCCTCTTGACCTGGTACTTCCTCTTCCGCCTGGTCCGGGAATGGGGCGGCTCTTCACCGGCCGCTCTGGCCGCCGCCTCTTTCTGGCTGCTCACCTCCCAGACCATGCTCGACGCCCATTACCCGATCCGCCCGAATATGGCGATCCTGACCTTTCTCCTGGTGTACGTCTTCTGGGAATTGATCAGGCTGGGGAGGATCGAGCGGAGGTGGCCGGGACTGATTCGAGTGGTGCTGGCCCTGACGGCCGCCGTCTTCACCCACGAGTTCGGCTTCAACTTCGTGCCTCTGGTCTGGATCCTCCTCTGGCTGGAGCGGAGGAGATTCCGGGGCTGGATTCTCGCCGTGGCCGGGGCCAGCCTGATCCCCTGGGCGATCTACCTGGTTGTTCTCCTCCGGTTTCTGCCTCCCCTGGCCGTCCGGGTGGTCGGGTCTCGCCCCCCTATGGACTGGATGACCGGCGGCGTTGCGCCTCTGCTGGCCGACCCCGCGGTGCTCATCTCCCGGGTGGGGGATTTTGTCCTGGTGGGGGTCCGGGAGATGTTCAACCAGAACCTGGGCACCGGCATTCATCTCTCCCCGTTGCTCCGTCTGTTCGGGCTGCTGGCCGTCGGCTTGTTCCTGGCCCTGGGAGGACGGAGATCTTGGCGGGCCCTTCTCGTCCCCCTGGTCCCGGCGGTCCTCTACTTCCTGGCCGTGGCTTTGCTGATGTTCCCGGTGATCCCGTCCACGGTGGAGATGCCGGTTTATTACTACTCCACCATCGTCGTCCTGTTCATCCCCCCTCTGGGGGCTTTTCTCTCAGGGTTGCCTGGAAAGCGGGCGGGCTGGAGATGGGTTGCGGCCCTGCTCGTCCTCCTGGTGATCGGAGGCCTTAATTATCTCCAGAGTTCTCGGGTTCTGGATGAGATGCCGGAAGCCTTCGGGTTCAATCCCAGAGCGCGGAGTTATACCCGGGATGTTCTCGCCCTGCCGCCAGTGCGCCGGGCGGAGTCATTTTTCGCCGGGAGCGGGCCGGTTTACACCGCCTATCCGCGCCCCCGGGTCCTCGACATCTCCCGGCGCTGGGACATTATGCTCCGGGTCTGGCACGGGGAGGCGGAGCAGGTCTTCTCGATGATGATGCCGGTCGTCAACCTCCGGCTCTACGAGCGGGGTTACCTAATCGGCGACCCGGAAGAGTTTACCGCCCTGGAACCGGAAGATCACGGTGCATACGAGAACCGGGCCGAGATTTACTGGGATATGCCCGTCCGGGGTTTTGTCGACCTCGATCAACTGCGGGCCGTCGCGGCCGATCCAGCCACTCCGCCCGGGGAATGGCGGAAACTTGACCTGACGACCGGGCCGCCAGGGGTCCGCCCGGCGATCGGGCCCGGCCTGCTCGGGAAGGGGCCTCGATCTATCCTCCCCCCCGGAAGATGGAGCCTGGAGATCGTTCCTCCGGCGGATTCGGCCGGAGGTTCCAACACCGTCTTCTTTGCCCTCAGGGCGGACCTTATGCCTCCAGGTCCCGACGACGTGATGGAGCGGATCACGCCGCTTCCCCTCCGGGACTGCCGGATTCTGATTCGGGACGGGGAGGGGAAGGAATGTTTCTTCGGGGAGCAGAGTTACGGCTGGTCTTACCAGTTGTTTCAGGTTACACTTTCTGCAGTGGAAAAATTTGATCTGATTGTGGACAGTGAATGCGAGGTGGAGATTATCGGGCCGAAGATTGCAGCGGGGGAGTTCGTCCATCAACCGGTATCCCTTCTTCCGGTTCCATAAGCCGGATTGGCCGCCCCCGGACCTGAAAACCCTCACACCCGAATCCCTCTTATGCGCAGCCCCATCTACTGGCACCGCGGGATCTACCGCAACACCTACGGTCGGACCCACCCGGACTTCGAGGGGCGCTACCGCCTGATCGCCTCCCTGATCGAGCCGGAGTCCTCGGTTCTCGATCTCTGCTGCGGCGATGCCCGCCTCTACACCCACTATCTCCGCGCGGTCGGCTGCCGCTACACCGGGGTCGATCTGAGCCTGGCGATGGCTCCCCGCCGTGTCCGCGGTCTTCTGGTCAAGGGGAGCGCCCTGGAGATCGAGCTGCCGGTGAGTGACTACGCGGTGATGATGGAGTCCCTCTACCATTTTTACTCCGGGGCCGAGGGGCTGCTGAACCGGATGCGGGACGCCGCTCGCAGGAAGGTGATCATCCTCGAGCAGGTCGAGAACCGGATCACCCGACTCCCGAAATGGCTCAACCACCTGCTCAGTAACCCCGGCAACGGGTCCGGCGACTTCCGCTTCCGGCGGGAGGAACTGGAAGGGGCGGTCCGAAAGGTGGATCCGGCGGCCCGGCTGAGCCGGGAGATCAAGGGCTACGACCTGCTGATCGTGATGGACGGACACGCGCCTCAGGAGGTCTGAACGATGCCGGTGGAACCGGACAACGCCAACCCGACCCCCCTGGGCCGTTCGCCGGGTTTCGCGGCCGCTCTCCTGGTCGGTCTGCTGGCGGCGGCCATCGCCTTCCTCCCCCGGGGCTACCGCCTGGCGGAGATCCAGTATCAGTTCGACGACTGGCTGGGGGCCTTCCACCCCGCCCCCGTTCCCGACCTCTCCGACGGGCTGAGCGCGGTCGTCTGGCAGATCCACCGTTCCTCCCGGTACTATATGGCCTCGACGATGACCATCGCCTACAACGTCATCTGCCAGGCGATCAAACTCTTCACCGGCCACGACTTCACAGCGATGCGCTGGTGGTTCGCCGCCGCCTTCGCGGTCGGGGTGGGTCTGACCGGGTACATCGCCGCCCGCCTCTGGGGGCCCTGGTCAGCTCCGACCTGGGCAAGCATCCTGCTCGGGTCGTTCTCGATAACTTCGATCGTCTTCAGCCAGTTCGCCAATAACTTCTCCTTCACCCCGATCCTGACCGCTGGCCAGCTCTGGATCTATCTAATGATGGTGAGGGGGAAATGGCGCTGGCCTGGGTTTCTGCTCCTGGCGGTGGCGGCCTACTTCGCCCAGCTGGTGATGTACACCCAGTTCCTGGTCACCGCCGGGATCCTTCTCGCCGCCGCGCTCGAGATCGCCTTCTCCCGTTCCTGGAAAAGATATCCCGCCTGGCTCTTCTGCGGGATCGCCTACTGCGCCCTGAGCTTCATTCACTTCTACGCCACCTTCCTGATGATCCCCCGGGACGAGCCGTTCCGGGAGTATATGTACCGCTACTACCCGGTCTTCCTCCTCGGGAAGGGCGCGGCGGGAACGGCCTGGGACGGATCCTGGTGGGGGTACTACCTGGTCCGGCTCTACGACTTCCTCAACTACCATTGGTCGCTGGTCTTCAACCCGAGGATCTACCTCCCGCTAAAGTGGAACTGGGTGTCGGTGCCGTTTTTGTTGGTCCTTTTAACGGCCGTTGTCTGTTGGATCATCAACCTCGGAAAGAGAAGCGGCAAAGGTAATCGGTTATCGGTAAACGGTGATCGGTACCAAGGCCGCTTCCCACCGCCCACCGATCACCGATCACCGATCACCGGAACCGGCGTTCCCCTGGTGATCGTCGCCACCGTTCTCTGCCACCTGCTGGCCAACCGGTTCCTCCTGATCACCTTCGGGGGCACCCGGCAGACGGTTTACCTGGCGGCCCTGATGTGGCTCGGCTACGGATCGGCCGCGGCCGCCATCCTGTCCTTCTGGCGGCGGAGATCGTGGCCGCTGAGGCGGGCGGTCGCCTTCTCCCTGACGGCCCTGACCGTCGTACCCTTCGCCCTCTCCCTCCCCGGCTTCTACCGCGACCGGGTTACCCGGATCGACCTCGACCTCTTCATCTCCGCCATCGAGGATTACCGGCCGGAGCGGATCCTGGCCGGCCGCGATTCCGTTCCGGCCGCCCAGCTGACGATGATGAGCGATCCCCGTTTCAGCAACGTCCACTGGCCGGGTTATCCCTACGAGTCGGACGTCCTCGATCTCGACCTGGTTGAGGACCGTCCCCAGATCGCCTTTACCTTGGGCGGCCGCGAGTACCGGATGGAGTGGGTGGAGGAGGAGAACTTCCCCCGGGCCGGCGGCAATATGCTCTACCTCGACACCTTCATCGCCAGCGACGCCCGCAACGAGGGGAAGGAACTACTGGCCTTCTACGACCCCCTGGTCCGGATGATCTCGGATCGCCAGCGGGTCATCCCCCTGGCCGAGAGGCCCGGCAACGCCCCCGATACCGTCCACCAGTCGATCTACTGGCCGCCCAACGCCTTCTATCTCTACCGGGTGGTCGGTGATACCGATTGAGTGAAGCCGATGAGAAGAGTGCTGTTGCCGCGGAACGTCACCAACCGCTGGAAGGTGGTTCGCTCGTATTTGTCCGGGAGCGATCGGCTGAGCGGGTTCCCTTTCGAGATCGCCATCGGCATCACCAATCGCTGCAACCTGGACTGCGTGTTCTGCCCGAACAAGGCCAGCCGCCATCCCCGGGGCGAGATCTCCCTGGAGCTGCTCGACCGCCTGATCGAACAGGTCGCCCCGTTCGTTGATATGGTGGACCTCTCCTTCGACGGCGAACCGTTTCTCCATCCGGGCTGGGCCGAGTGCGTGGAAATATGCCATCGCCGCAATGTCCGGGCGGTCCTGCAGACCAACTGCCTCCTGCTCGACGAGCGGGTGGCCCGGGAGGTTCACCGCGCGGGGCTGGACGGGATAATTCTCAGCCTCGACGCGGCTACGCCCGCCGCCTACGCCCGGCTCAAGCCGTCGGGGGATTTCCGCCGGGCGGTGGAGAACGCCGAGCGGTTCCTCCGGCTTGCCCGGGGCGAACGGAGCAGGCCTCACACCACGGTCCAGTTTGTCCGGTCCCCCGAGAACGCCTCCGAGGAGAAGGAGTTCCTGCGCCGGTGGCGGGGAAGCGGGGCGGACTCGGTCAGGATCAAGCCCCGGTTCAATTTCGGCGGCGCGGTGGGAGAAGGGTTCTCGCGCCGGATCTCCCGGCCGTGTGTCCTGTTATGGACGTCCCTGGCCGTTCACTTGGACGGGAAGATTCCCCTCTGCTGGATGGAGATCGAGGGCCGGCAGATTATGGGCGACGCCGGCCGGGAAGCCTTGCCGGAGATAGTCAACAACGAGGCGTTCCGGGCGGCCCGACGCCTCCACCTGGACGGCCGGTCGAATGCACACCCGATCTGCGGCCGCTGCGACGTGCCGGCGGTCGCCCGGCCGTTTGTCCTCGGAGCCGCCTTCGCCGACGATTTCACCCGCCGGCGCCTGATCGCCTTCTTCCAGCGGAGGGGTCTGCTGCAATGACCAGGATCGAACAGCGCCCGAATCGAGACTGTGTCTGCGGCTCGGGGGAAAGACTATGATCCTGCTGATCTTTCCCAACCCCAGTCCCTTTCCCTACCACGCGATGACCCCGCTGGCGGTCTTCACGGTCGGGACCTACCTGGAGAAGCGGGGGGTCGAGGTCGAGTACTTCGACGAGCGGGTCCAGTCGCGGGAGGAACTGGAGGGGTTCCTGGCCCGGAAGCCGGAGTTGATCGGGGTCAGTTCCCTGACCTCCTTCCAGATCCTGCGGGGGCTGGCCCTGACCAAAGAGGTAAAGCGACGTCTGCCGGATGCCCCGGTGATCTGGGGGGGCGTCCACCCCAGTATGTGCCCGGAGCAGACCCTGGCCGAACCGGGGATCGACTACGTGGTGATCAAGGAGGGGGAGGAGACGGTCCACGAACTGCTGAAGTACCTCCGTTCCGGCGAGCCTCGCCTTGATTCCATCCCCGGCCTGGCCTGGAAGGATTCCCGGGGGAAGATCACCATCAACCCGCCCCGGCCCTTCCTGGACGTCGAGGAACTGCCGTTCCCCTACCAGGGGAAGGCCGCCGAGTTGCTCCCGCGCTACTTCCGGCCCGAGGCCTCCTTCCCCACGATCGGCTACCAGATGTCCCGGGGCTGCCGCTACAACTGCCGCTTCTGCTACAACGCCTTCTACCACGACCGGAAGTGCCGGCGGAAGTCGCCGGAGCTGGTCCGGAAGGAACTCGAGGAGCTGGTCCGCCTGGGCGCCGACAACCTCTTCTTCTACGACGACAGTATGGGGGGGGAGAAGTCGTTTCTGAGGGAACTGGTCCCGGTGATGGACGGGCTGGGGCTGAAGTGGTCGGCCAGCCCCCGGATCAACTGCATCGACGGGGAGCTGATCGCCGATTTCGAGCGGGCCGGCTGTCAGTGGCTCTTCTTCGGCCTGGAGTCTCCCCTCGACCGGATGCTGAAGTACATCGGGAAGGGGATCACCCGGGCCGAGATCGACCGCGGGGTGGAGATTATGCGGAGGTCGAAGATCATCAGCACCTACTCCCTGATGATCGGATTCCCCGGGGAAAAGGAGAGCGAGGCTCGAGCGGTCCTCGACTACGCCGACGAGCTCCACCGCCTCCACCCCGGGGCCGAGATCGTGATCCAGCCTTACGCCCCCCTCCCGGGCACGGGACTCTTCGAGGAATCGGTCGAGAAGGGCTTCCGGCCCCCCGCCCGCCTGGCCGACTGGAGCCGCTTCACGATGGACCGGATCCACACCCCCTGGCTGAAGGGGAAGCCGCTCTTCAGGAACGTCTACCTCATCTCCTTCCTCGCCTTCCGCTACGAGCATATGCTCGGCGACCTGGACCGGTTCCGCTGGGCCTACCGGATCGCCCATTACCTGGCCCAGCTCCGCTGGCGCCGCCGCTGGTTCCGGTTCTACCTGGAAGGGACGCTTTATCGGTGGTATACCGACCGCCAGTACCGCCGTGCCGCCGCCGGGAGTTAAGGCTGGGGTTATCCCGCAAGGACTGCCCAGGGCTCTCTGGCATTTGAGGTTGTAAATGGAGCAGAAAAAATTATGACGAGACAGGTGCCAAAATATGATGTTCAGGAGTTGCTCCCGGGCAGGGAACGCACGAAATATTGCATTGGCATCCCCGTGATCAACGAGGGAGGAAGGATACGAGCTCAGTTGACGCGGATGCGGGAACTGGGGATCGACCAGCTGGCGGATATTCTGTTATTCGACGGCGGTTCAGACGACGGTTCCACCGCGCCTGAATTCCTCAAGTCCGTTGGAGTGAAAACGCTGCTGGTGAAGCTCGGTCCCGGAAGGCAGGGAGCGCAATTTCGGATGGGGTTCGATTACGTGTTGAATCACGAATACGCGGGCGTCATCACTATGGATGGCAACGGCAAGGACAGCGTCGCCAGTGTTCCGGACTTCATCGAGAAACTGGAAGGAGAGTATGACTTCGTCCAGGGGTCGAGATTTATCCGGGGCGGCCGCCACGAAAACACGCCGATTATAAGGTTTTTAGCGATCCGATTAATCCACGCACCCTGGTTGTCGATACTATCCGGGTTCCGATGGACGGACACGACATCGGCTTACCGGGGAATCAGTCGAAGAGTTCTGGAGGATCCCCGCCTCGATTTATTCCGCGACATATTCTCATCGTATGAGCTGCTTTACTATATGTCGGCCTATATTCCGCGTATGAGTTTCAAGGTTGAAGAAATTCCCGTTACCAGGAAATATCCCGGAGTGGGGAAAACCCCGACCAAGATTAAATTCGGCGACAAGCTGAGATTGCTCCTGGGGTTGTTTAGAATATCATCCGGATATTTCAAGCCGCCGGGGGATTGCAGTAGATGAGTTCAAAAATTCGCGCGCCTTTCAAGTATTATCTGTGGATCGCCATATTATTTGCTGTTTCGCGAATAATTTATTTTATCTCCGGCAGGTATGTTAGTGCAGGTCCCCTCAGTTGCGGATATTACACCGCGCCATTATCCCTGCTGCGCGACCGCCTGTTGGAAACGGTCTATTATTTTCACGTATCACCGCCCCTGTATAACCTTTTTATTGGGCTGCTGGTAAAGGTATTCCCCAGAGCGGCCTATGAGGCTCATCTGATCATTTCGCACATTGTTGGCTTGATTATTTGTTTTGGCCTGTTCACCCTTTTGATCCGGTTTAAGGTTCCACTCGTTCCCGCGATAGTATTAACATCATTGTTCGTCTTCAGCCCCGGCCTTGTGATTTATGAAACCATTCCCGGTTATACCCTCTATTGCTGTGTGCTTCTCCTGCAGGCGGCCCTGTTCCTGCACCGTTATTTGCAGGAAGGCGGGGCCGGGAAAGCAGCGGTTTATTTTTTGCTCCTCGCCGGTCTGGTCCTCCTGCGTGGAACATTCAACCTGATCTGGTTCGTTGCCTTCATATTAATTCCGTTTTTCGCCACCGGTATAAACCGGAAAAGGCTGTTTATGGCATTGGTTGTCCCCTGTCTTTTGGTGCTGGGGTGGCATATTCAACAGATCTGGGTTTTTGGTTATCCTCCCGGCAGTTTTATCCTGGGAAAGCAGCTAATGGAAATAGCGGCTTTCGGGATACCATCGGAAGTCCTTGAAAAGATCAGCAACTCCAGTGACGGTGAATTAATTACAATCTCTGATTATCGTGTTCCGCTGCCAAATGAAGTCGAAAAAATCATCGGTTCCGGTTCGCCGACGGGGATCCCGGTTCTGGATTGGAAATTTTGGGAAGGGGAAACCGGGGTAATTCCCAATTATGGCTATAGCCCATACTTGCATTTGGGCAGGCGATGGCAGAAAGAGGCCATCAGGATCATCTTCCGGTTCCCGGGCTATTTCGCGAGGAATGTTGTCGCGTCAGCGCAACAATACTTCCAGCCCGCGGAAGACATACTATATTTCGAAGACCCGCAAACGCGTTCGCCGATCGAACGAACTTACGAGATAATATACGGTAGAATTGCCCCTTTTAAGCCAGGAATTGCCGGGGAAGGCCGGGGAGAAATTGCCGCTGACAGGAGGACAGCCTGGATTCTGGTCATAGGTTTGCCGTTTCTGTTCCTGTATGGCTGCTGGGCGGCTTATCGGCGGTTCCCGGGGGATAAGCCTATGGCTCTTACTTTGATATTTATGCTTGGTTCAATATTTTGGGTGACCCTGGCGATGTTTATGCTGTCTGTGGGAGAGAGTATGCGCTATCGGTTCGAGGTTGACCCATTTTTTATCGTTTTGTTCGGGTTATTCATATCCGATATAAGATCATTGGCCAGGCGTCTTTGCTTCAGGCAAGGCCCGAAGCGGGACTTACCTTCAAGAGTGAATACCGGAAACAGAAGTCAATAATGGCTGTAAGGTTGCAATACCGGTGGGCAACTTCTCCCAAGCCGATTTACCGGGCAGGAAGAGGTCCAAAGCAAAATGCTCGATCGGATTCGGAGGCGCCGGCAACAGCGTGAAACCTGAGCTAGGACAGCAGCTGCGTGCGGGTATAATTATTCCCGTGCATAATGACGCCGAAACCCTTCCGACTTGCCTGGATGCCGTCCTCCCGGAGATCCGCCCCGAGGGGTGGGAGCTGATCGTGGTCGATGACTGCTCCAGCGACGGTTCGGCCCGGGCGGCTGAGGAGAGAGGAGTCAGGGTGCTCAGGCTTCCGGAAAACCGGGGGGTGGCCGGTGCCCGCAACGCCGGCGCGGCGGCGGTAGACGCGGAGATACTGGTATTCGTCGACGCCGATATCTGCCCCTCCCCGGGGAGCCTGACGGCGATGGTCGAAGCCCTTTGCCGCCGCCCGGAGATCCACGCGGTCGGAGCCTACCCGCTCACCGGGGACCTCGGTCCCTCCTGGAGTTCCCACTTCGTCGGGCTCCGTTCGTCCTGGGGTTACGAGTGGAAAGACGGGGAGAACGAGCGGAGGTTCTCCTCGATCCAGTCCGAGTGCGGGGCGATCCGGACGAAAACCTTCCGCGAGCTGGGGGGGTTCTCCGAGCGCTACAAGGGGGTGGGGATGGAGGAGTTCCAGATGGCCCACGAGATGGAAGAGCGGGGTTACGGGCACCTCCTGCTCCGCGCGGCTTCCTACCGGCACCACTACAAGCCGCTCTCCCGGCGCTGCCGGGCCCTCTGCGACCGGACCGCCCGCTGGGTTCCGCTCTTCTTTCGCCGGAGAAAATTCGAGTCTCCGGGGGCGGTGGGGACCCCCGGGGCGTCGGTCTCCTGTCTCCTGACCGTGATGGCCCTGGCCGGGCTGGTTGCGGGCGTCTTCTTCCCCCCGGCGCTGTTCCTGGCCGCCGCCGCCTGGCTGGCCCAGATCGTTGTGGAACGGGGCTTCTTCCGTTTCGCCGCCGCCACCTACGGGCGGCTGATGCCCGTGTACGGCTTCTTCGCGCTCCAGGTTCTGCACGTCGCCATCTTCCTCGGGTTTCTCCGGGGCCTGTGGCGGATCGGATTCCGGCGGCTGCGGCCGGGGGAGGGGGCCTGACAATGCCGCGCGGCCTGCCCAACCGAGTCCGGGTGGCGGGATCCTACCTGCTCCGCCGTCCGCGTCTGGATGCCTTCCCCCTGGAACTCCAGCTGGGCATCACCAACCGCTGCAACCTCGACTGCGCCTTCTGCCCCCAGCGGAGAAGCCGCAAGCCGAAGGGGGAGATTTCATTGGAGCTGCTTGACAGCTTGCTGGAGCAAGCCGCCCCCTACGTGGACACCGTCGATCTCTCCTTCGACGGGGAGCCGTTCCTTCACTCCCGCTGGCCCGAGTGCATCTCCGCCTGCCGGCGCCGGGGGGTGCGGGCGATGCTGGAGACCAACGCCCTGCTGCTGGACGAGCCGCTGGCCCGGGAGGTTCTCGCCTCCGGGCTGGGCTCGATAACCTTCAGTCTCGACGCCGATACCGAGGAGACCTACCGGAGGCTCAAGCCGGGCGGGGACTTCGGCCGGGCGGTGGCCAACACCGAACGGTTCCTCAGCCTGGCGGCCGGCCGGAAGGACCGGCCCTACATCCAGGTCCAGTTCGTGAGGACCCCGGAGAACGCGCAGGAGGCTCCGGCGTTCCTGAAGCGCTGGCGGGGGAGGGGGGCGGACGCCGTCCACGTCAAGCCGATGCTCAACTTCGCCGGTTCCTGCGGACCGCCCCCCGCGCAGCCGGCCCGGCGGCCCTGCCTCTTCCTCTGGACCTCCCTGGCCGTCCACTGGGACGGCACGGTCCCGCTCTGCTGCCTGGAGATCGAGGGGCGGACGGAGATGGGCCACGCCGCCGAACTTCCGTTGAAAGAGATATTCTCCGGTCGCGGCCTCGGGGCCGTCCGGGAACTTCACGCCGCCGGCCGGTACCGCGAGCACCCGGTCTGCCGCGGCTGCGACGTCCCTTCCGTGGCCTGGCCCCTGGTCCTGGGCGCGGCCCTGGTCGGCGATCTCGCGCGCCGAAAACTGATCAATATCAAGGATCGGCTGCTTTAACCCGGGTGATCATCGTGACCCGTCTCGGAAGTGATAAGACCAGGAACTGGTTGGCGTTCGTGTTGATCGCCGGCTTTGTCGCGCTGTCTCTTCTCCCCGATCTCCGGCCCCTGCGAACAGTGCGCTTTTATTACGACTGGTTCGAACGGCCCAATATCGATCTGCTTGAAATGGAGTTCAAGATTAATCCCGCGATGAGATATTCCCCGGGATTCGGAAGAGACTCCTTCCGGTCACTGGCTTACCTGTCGGCGGTCAAGCTTTTTCATCTTCTCGTCCCGTACCGCCTCCTCTGTCTCAGGGTGCTTTCCGTAACGTCTTCCTGCGTAGCGCTTTTTTTCCTCTATCGGCTGGGGCTTCAATTGTTCTCCGCGCCGATTGCGCTCTTGTTCCTTTTTCTCCTGACCACCTCCCCGATCTATGTTGAGAGTATGCGCGCTTATGGTTTTATCCCCCTGACCAATATGGTGGTAGCGATGGCAGGTTACTTTCTGGCGGCAAGCTTGAATGGGAAAAAATCCGTGATCAAGGTCCTGCTGTTGGCTTTAACCGCCACAGCTTCCCTTTCCCTCTATAAGGTCGGGACGCTGGTGATATTTTTACCCCTGATTTTCTATGGTTTATACTGGAAGGTTCACTGGCGGAAACTGCTGCTCTTTGTCGCGGCGATGATCACGATGATCACGATTCTTGACTTGACTCTGGGCAAACCAAGTTTCGATTATAAGGAATTCTTTCTGGGAGGCCGCGAATGGCTTCAGGATCACCCGGAACAAGCGGACGAGGTTTACCTCGGACGTATCGGCCTGAAATCTCGCTTGCTGCAGAATATCGAGCAGGCCGCGGGTTATCTGTTCCAGATCGACCGGAGCTATTTCTCGACCAAAGTAGGCTGGGAGCACCGCCCGCGCCTCTTTAACCTGGTTTATACCCCGTTCTTCTGGCTGGGGTTGCTGACCTGCCTCTGGAGGAGGAAGAAGAGCCACGTGTTCCTGCTAATCTGGTTCGCCCTCTTTTTTATGGTTCCTTTCTTCTCCAGCGGGATCCACCACATCCGGATAGTTCAGTCGCTTAACCCGATCTACCTGTTGGTCGCCCTGGGGCTCTATGGGACTTTTGCTTTCCTGATCAAGAAGTTCCCCTCCGGGCGCTTCCGGAGAGTGGTCCCGGCCATATCCCTGGCCGTTCTGGCTCTAGCCGCCGGATATGATATTTACGAGTATTTCGGGAAGGTAACCAGGCCGTACTATAAGTATTCCCGGGCTCAGCTCGAGCAGCTGGCCAGGTATATCTCGGAACGGGCCAATCGGGCCGGAAGCATTTATTACAACGAGCGAATGTCCCATTTGCTCTGGGGGAACCCCTGGATCGATAATGAGATTGTCGATATCGGTTTTGTCTCCCGGTTGAATAGATCCGACCAGCGGGGCCGCCCCGCCGGATTAGAGAAGCAGGTGAGATTGGCTATCCGGGAGGGAGGAGATGTCCTGTTTATGCTTGCTTATCCCTATTCCGAGCAAGATTGTCACCCGGAAGAGGAGTACTCCGCCCCATTGGAGTTCATTAGGAGAATCCCTGAAGAATTAGGCGATACCGTGAATGTCTTCCAGATTGACGGAATGAAAGAGCTCTACTTTATCTATGTCAATAAGGATAAGGTGAGTGGCTGAGAACAGGCGCGTTCCCGGCCGGGGACGGATGCGTCGATATTGGCCATTGTCATCAGATGCGGGCGATTCTTCAGCCCGATTGTTCGGGACTTTGGGGACAACACATTAAACAGTGCATTTTTACCGCACCAATTGCCCATCATATCCTCGAATTTCCGGAGATTTAAGTACCGTGTCCCCGGAATAATCCTATTTTATTGCGGGAGGAGGAGTAGTGGGCAACACCATCCCGCTCTGGATGCACTGGAAGAAGTGCGTGACCGGATCGCTCTCGGGATCGATCACCTGCAAGCTTGTGGGCCAGCTTGAGTCCCAGCGGCCGTCGCGAATGATTATGTTCCCGGTGCAGTGCTCGAACTTGATCGAGTAATGCGTCTGCACGCCCGTCTTGCCTCCCTTGTTGGATACGAAGCCGTCAATGACCGGATCCCTGACGCCCACCACGTGGATATCCAGCACCCGATTGGCGCGGAAGTAGTTATTGCTGACAGTGGTAATGAAGTTAACCGGCTGCTCGCGGGAGCCCTGGATGCGCAAGGCCACTTCGCCGTTGTCGAAGTAGTTGCCCACGATCTGCTCGGCTGTATGCCCGCCTTCCCGGTCGTCTTTGGTCTCGACGGTCAGGCTGGCAAACGACGGGTCGCGGGAGAGGTCGAAGTGGTTGGCCGTCCAGATATTCCCGCCGCCAAAGGACACGCACCCGCGGCCGTTATTGCCCGAGTAGTTACCGATGACAAAACCGTCGGTGGTCTCCACGCGAATGCCATATCCGCCGCAGCGATGGATGCTGCAGTTACGCAGCCAGAAGATCCAGTAATAAGGCGGTTTCTTGATCGTTTTGTCGCCCATCCAGACGCCGTCGCCGGAGATGTTATAGACGTCCAAGCCGTCCACGACGTGGGAGAGGCCGACCAGATGCACGGCCGCATCTACCTTAGCATCATAGACCAAGCCGGTGTTCTTCCTCACTCCGCCTATGATGGCAAAGTTACTCAGGTGCACGTTGCGGGATCCGATGGTCGAGTAGAAGATTTTGGCAATAGTCGACCCTTTGATCGGCCGGAAGACGGTGCCGCTCACGCCGTAACCGACGGCCATGCCCGGATTAGCTCCGCCGGAGCCCTCGATCCAGATGTTGCTCCCAAGTTCAATGCCCTCGTTCAGATAGAAAATGCCGGGACCGACGTTGATCTTGCCGCCGTGGGGCAGCGCGGCCAGCGCCTGCCTGAACGCGGCCACATTGCTTGCGGCGTGGGTTTCGTTGTTGCGGTCGGTGCCCTTGACCGGAACGGCCCCAAAGTCTTCAAGCCACACCACTCCTTCTTTGCTGCGAGTATCAAAGGACCGTAGCGCGCTTTCCTGCGCCTTGGAGCCGATTGATACGAACATTGCGGAAAGCACCAGGGCAAAACCGGTGACCGGAGAGAGAATGAGATGCTTTATCATTGGGCGGTCATTTCTGTTGCGGTATGTTGTTGACTGGAAAGCTTCTTCGGTTGCTCAACCTATTGCATTCTAGATGAATGCGGGGAGCTTTCCCATTTCATTATAGAGATTTGATAAATAATTTGGATCGGATGGTTTTTCCCGATATCGCCCGATCGCCTTATTCCGCTGGCTGAAGCTGCTGCAGTGTGGCAGAAACCAAGGATTTCAGGCGATCGCGATATCCCTCCCCCGCCGCGAGGATTTGGGCATCGTTGTAAGCAATTCCGTCCCCGGTGTTCGCAACTGAGGTTGCAGCGTTGATCCCGGTCTCTGCCGAACGCGGCGATACAGGGATTGGATGGCCGCAGTTAATATGATAAGTTACCTGGGAATGAACAGCAAGACAGGTATAAGCAGGTGGTGGCCTGACTGGGTTTCACTGGGATTGATATTCAGTTCCGGGCTGGTTGTCATCAACGCCCTCTTCGGACGTTTCCCGATCTATTTTGTGGTACCGATCCGTCCCATTCTGACCATCCCGGTATCAGCGTTTCTGGAGGTATCGTTCTGGATCGCCCTCTTCCTCCTGGCGGGGTTCGGGATCGAGGTGCTGAGGTTCCTGTCCCGGGGGTCTCCGGCCTGGCACCGTGGGGGTCAGGTCGCGGTGCTTTTGATCCTGGAAGCGTTCCTGGCCTCGGTTCTCTTCGACGTGATAATGCGGCGGGGGCTCTTCCGTTTCTTCGCGCCCCCGGTCCCCCGCGACGGCCTGTTCGTCCTGGCGGCGGTGCCGGTGGCGGCGCTGGCGGCGGTGCTGGTGGTTTTCGCCTATCGCCGCCGTCCCCCGGCGGCCCGAGCGGCGGACGGGAGAAGGCTCGGCCTGCTGGCGCTGGTCTTCAGCGCGGTCTACGCCCTGGTCTTCAACCGCTCGATGGCCTCCACCCGGTTGGCGCTGCCTCTCTCCCCGAGCCCGGAACTGATCCATCCCCACCTCGCCGGGCTGGCCGCGGTCGCCCTGGGAGCGTCACTGCTCGGATGGGTCGCCCGCCGTAAACGGTGGACGCTCTATCGCCTGGCCGGGCTTGCGCTTCTGACGGCCGCCGCGGCCGCCGTCGCCCTGACGGTCTACTATGGCCTGCCCTCCCGGGAGGAGCGGCCGAACGTGATCGTTTCGCTCTGGGACGCCGCCCGCTCCAGCCGGATGTCGGTTTACGGTTACGGCGTGCCGACCACCCCCTTCCTGGACGAACTGGGTTCCCGTTCGCTGGTCTTCGAGCGGGCCTACTCGCCCGCCAACTACACCCTGCCTTCCCACGCCTCGCTCTTTCTCGGGAAGAGCTTCCGGGCCCACGGCTACCACCTCGGGGACGGGGCCGACGTCCTCCGCTACCGGGAGGAGATTACCCTGCCCGACCGCCTGCGGGCGGCCGGATACCACCCGGTCCTCTTCACCGAGAACCCCTGGGTGCTGGCGGTGGACAAGGGATTCTCCGAGGTCAGGTTCTTCGAGAAGCCCGCCCTCTACGCCGACCTCCGTCCGGGCGGGGGCTGCGAGATCGGGACCCGGGTCTCCCCCCGGCGCTACCCGCAAGCCTTCCCGGGACGGATGATCCTCGACTGGATGAACTACTGGCGCGACGGTTTCTACGGGTACACGCTGGACCGGATCCAGCTGAGGGCGGCCGCGGAACTCTTCCTCCGCTCCCCCCGGACCGGCCCGGTCTATCTCTTCTGGAACCTGATGAACGTCCACGACCGCTACCACCCTTACGGAAGCTGGCGCTACGACCAGCTGGTGGAGGATTACGACTTCGCCGGGGAGTACGACCTCGCCCTGACCTATGCCGATAAGCGGTTCAGGGATCTCTATCTCCTGACGGATCTCCTCGGGCAGCTTCCCCGGACCATCTTTGTCGTCACCTCCGACCACGGGGAGTTCCTCGGCGAGTACAACCTGGTCGGGCACCACAAGGGGCTCTTCGAGCCGGTGATCCGGGTTCCGCTGATCTTCATCCACCCGGAGATCGCCGCCGGACGGTCGGACGAGCCGGCCGCCCTGGAGCGGCTCTTCCATCTGACGGAGGCCGTCGCCGCCGGAAGCGGCGGGATCGAATCCGAAATCCGGGAGGAGATCCTGGCCCCCGCCGGCGCGGCCGTTTCCGAGCACGGCTTCCTGGAGGGGGAGGGGAGCGAGGAGTTCCGCTGGTCCCGGGCGGTGATCGACCGGGATTGGCACTTCGTCGACGACCCCGATCTGGGCCGCCACGGAAGTTCCTGGCCGCCGGACCAGGAGGAGTTTCTCTTCCCGGTGGCCGCCGACCCGTCGTCGGAAGAAGAACTGTCGGCCCAACACCCCGAAGCGGTGGAGACTATGCGGGAAACCTATCAGAGGTACCTGGATGCGCTGTCATCCGCCCGGGAGGAGCGGCGAACGGGCCTGGGTGACGACCTGGAGCGGCAGCTCCGCTCGATCGGTTATCTCCGCTGATGGTGCTCAGGATGAAGCCGGGCCGACCCTCCATTATGAAGCTGGTGACAGCCGGGGCGATGATCGCCGGCCTGGATGTCTTCTGGAACCTGGCGCTGGGGCGGATCCCGATCTACCTTCCCCCTCTCCTCTCTCCCGGAGCGGCGATCCCCCTCAACGCCCTGGTCCACATCGGGGTCACCGCCGCCTTCTTCTGCCTGCTGGGGACCTTGATCTTTTTTCTGCCGGGGCGTTGGTTCAAAAAGCACTACGCCGCCGGAACGGTCACCGCCTGGGGGGTCTTTCTCGGGCTCACCGTCCTCGCCCGCTACCAGAACCTCCAGCAGGAAATGTCTCCGACGCTGGTCCTGCTCTCCCGGTTCGCCCTGGCGGCGGCGATCGCCGCCGGAGCCCTGGTGCTGGCCAAAACTGTCCGCCGGTCGCCGAAGGCGGGTTGGCCGGTCTTCCTCGTCATCTCCGCCTTCGCGGCCACGGGCATCCTCCTCCTGCGCTACCCCCTCCACCCGATTCTCTCCCTCCTGCCTTTCCTCGGGGGTATCTGGCTGGTCCACCTGCTGGCCGGGGTCATTCTCCGGAGACGGCGGGTCGGGATAACGGTCCCGTCCGTCGGGGTCGCCGCCCTGGCCGTCCTGGCCGCCGCCGCCGCGGGGTTCCGGTCCGGCGGGGGAGGGGACCCGTCCCGTCCCCACCTGGTCTTCCTGGTCCTGGACGCCGCCCGGGCCGACCGGATGTCCCTCTACGGGTACCGGGGATCCACCACCCCGCTCCTCGACTCCCGGGCGGGGAATTCCCTCCTCTTCCGCCAGGCCTACCCGACGGCGAACTATACCTTCCCCAGCCACGTGACCTTCTTCACCGGGCTCTACAACCGCACCCACGATATCTGGCAGGGGACCGAGCCCGAGATGGAACGCTACCGGGGATTCGACAACCTGGCTTGCTCCCTCTCCCGGCGCGGATACCGGACGCTGCTCTTGACCGAGAACCCCTGGGTCGCCGGGCTGTACGGAGGTTTTTCCCACTACCATTACCTGGATATCGGGGGGATGCCGGTCAGCGGCTGGCAGGGGACCTGGAAGGACCTGAGTTCCACCCCTTCCCGGTTCCCGCTTTTCCTCGGGAACACCCCCTCGCCGTTCGCCGCCCGGCAGCTGCTGGACTGCCTGATATTCTCCCTCCAGGGCTACTACAAGGGACTGGTTGACGATTACCAGCTGCGGCTGCTCTACGAACGGATGCTCCTGCGCCGCCGGGACGAGCCGCTGTTCTTCTTCATCAACTGGATGAACGTGCACAACCGCTATTATCCAGCCGCCGGGCGGGAGTTCGGGAAGACCATCCGGCCCTACGACTGGTCGGGAGATTACGACCGGGCGATGGCCCACGTCGACCGGAGGATCGACGGGCTCTGGGAACTCTTCGCCCGGACCGGGGAACTGGATCGGACGGTCTTCCTGGTCGCTTCCGACCACGGCGAACTGCTGGGGGAGTACCGGGTCTTCGGGCACACCAGGTCCTTCTTCCAGGGGGTGATCCGGGTTCCCCTGGCCTTCATCAGTTCCGCCTGGCCCGGCCGCCGCGTCGCCGAATCGCCGGTCTCGCTGGTCGCCGTCAAGCCTGCCCTGGAACTGCTGGCCGACCGCCGCCCGGGAGAGGATCTCCGGGCCGAACTGATCTCCGTCTTCGCGGATCGTCCGGTGGTGGCCGAACACCGGAGTTTCCAGCCCGGACCGGACGGCGAGTACCTCCGGGGCTGGATGCTGGTGTCCGGCGATCGAGCCAAGCTGATCCGCGACCCGGAGGCCCCCGGGTTCCAAAGCACCTGGGGGGGCACGGAGGACTTCCTCTTCGACCTGGAGAGCGATCCCCGGGAAGAGGAGAATCTCTACTCGTCCCGGCCCCGAACCGTGGAGAGGCTGCAGGGTATTTACCGTGACTGGCGGGAGGCGACCCCCGTCGCTCCCGCGCTGGCCGAGGGCCGGATCGCTCCCGGGCTGAAGAAGCGCCTGCGGGCGATGGGGTACCTGTAGTAAAACCGCCGGTTCCCGGGCTGTCCGGTACCCGGGAGAGAATCAGTCTCGGCGCCGGATGACGAAGAATCCGGCCGCCAGCAGGTAGAGGAGCCACTGGACGCCGACCAGCGGCCAGTAGATGTCCGCCGGGATGGTGAAGCGGACCAGGCTATAGCCGCGGTCGAGGAGGACGGCGGCCAGGGCCCGGTTGGCCGGGAACACTTCGGTTTTCTCCCCGTTGACGAACGCCTCCGGGCGGAGGCCGCAGTTCAGGGGCGTGACCAGCAGGGCCGGCTCTTCGAGTTCGGCCTCCACCACCAGGCCGTCGTATTCGACCCGGCTCGGAACCGGCCGCCGCTCCGCCCGGCCGCCCGGGGAGAAATGGCGGCTGAGCGTCCGGGCAGGGATACCGGTCAGGACGTCCGCGCCTTCCCGTTTTAACGTTCGGCAGAGTTCCCCGAAATCCGGCTCCTCCCCGTCCGCCAGGTTCTCGATGCCGGCGGTGAGATAAGCCTCCCCCGGGCTGTCCGCCTCGGGGCAGAATTGCTGGAGCAGAAGGCGGTCGCGGTACTGGAAGACGCGGCTCTCGGGGGTGTCCGGGAGATAAAAAGTGCTCCGCCGGTCCGCGGGGACGGTCTTTTCCGCAAGTATCTTCAGGTACCGGAGGTCGTATGCGGCCAGGTCGAAGGCCAGGGTGAAGACCGCCGCCGCGGCCACTGCCCCGGCGGCTTTCGGCTTCCGGCCGCCGGTCTCCAGCCAGCGATCGATCCCGATGGCGGCCAGGGCGGACAGCGAGAAGTTGACCATCGGGAAGAAGTGCACCCACTGGCGGAAGACGTGGATCATCGGGAACCGGATCGAGTAGAGTAATTTCGGCACGGGGCCGTACAGGCCAAGCGAGAAGGCCGAGAAGACGATCAGCAGGACCAGGAACGGCAGCGACCTCCGGAAGGCCAGGATGACGCCGAGGGCGGCCAGGAGGAGGCCGACCCGGCCGACGAAGAACGAGCAGCGGTCCCGGACATCGGCCGGGTAGGGCTCGGAAGGAGATTTCCCCCAGCTCGGGATCAGGTACTGCCGGAAGTACCGGGGGGAGGCGGAGAACGTCGGCCGGTGGAGGCGCAGGTAGGCCGCGTAGGAACGGTCGCGGCCCACGGCGTAGGATCTTCCCTCCACCTGGATGATGGGCGGGGAGTCCCCCCCGGCGATGTCCCGCCCCATAAAGAATGATCGCCGCTCCCTGCTGGCGAGGTCACGGGCGGCGTGGTAGACGTAGAGGGACGGCAGGGCCGAGAGGAGAACCAGGGCGGCCAGCAGGGGAATATGCCAGGCCCTGGCCGGCCGCAGATTCCGGAGGCGGATCACCCGGAAGGCGAGCAGCGCCGCCAGGGTCAGGCCCATCGAGACGGCCTGGATCTGGGGGTAGTGCGCGCTCAGGCCGAGGCCGAAGATGATGGCGGCCGGAAAGAGGTAGGCCGGCGACCGGCGGGCGCGGAGCAGGGCGAAGGCGAACCAGGGGAAGAGCGAAGCGGTGGCCAGGGCGTGCTCCTGGTGGAAGGTGATCCCGGTCCCCCCCATCAGGATCATCAGGGTGCCGCAGAAGGCGGCGATCCGGGCGGCGGCGATCTCCCTCAGGGCCAGCCACCAGCCGAAGGCCATCAGGAGCACCCCGGAGACGTACTGCAGCTTGTAGGCGGCGACCACGGAGACGGGGGAGAGCAGGTAGAGGAGGTAGCCGACCAGCCGGTTGGGGAGGGTCTGGTTGAAGTTGATGTGAAAGACCCCCAGCCGGATCCCGCCGCTGGACGGGAACCAGGGGGGGAAGGGGCAGCCGGCGGCCAGGGAGTCGCAGATATAGTTGAACTTGGGGAAGTGGGTCCGCCAGCTGTCCCCGTCCAGCCGGTCGGTGAGGAGGAAGTGAAAGACCACCAGCAGGTACGGGACGCAGGCCAGCAGGAACCCGTGTCGCGGGCGCAATCCACCCAGCGCCCGGGCGGCCAGCGCGGCGGCTCCGCCCGCCCCGGCGGCGATCGCCAGGATCTGGAACCGGCCGAAGAGGGGAGAGAGAAGGACCAGGGCGACCGCCAGGAGATAGAGGATTACACCTGCTGGAGTGGCGGGTCTTCTCTTGATCGGGGCCGTTGTCGCCGGATGGGTCATACGGCCGGGGGGAGTGTTACTCTCCATCCGCCGGGGGGGCGGTTCGGGAGAACTCGCGGCGGAGGACGAGGAAGTTTTTCACGATCCGGGCGAGGATCGCCGGCATCCTCCGGGTCGGCAGCCCGGTGGAAGATCCGAACTCCCGGATGTAGTGGCTGACCGGCGCCTCGGCGATCGTGAAACCAGCCCGGGCCGCCCGCAGGGTCAGCTCGGCGAAGACGCAGTCCCGGAAGAACCATCTCTCCCCGAGCAGGAACTCCGCGACTTCCATCCGCATCACCCGGAACCCGCAGTTGATGTCCCTCAGTCGGACCCCGAAGAGGGCGGGGACCAGGATGCGGTTCATAATCCGGGAGATGATGTTGCGGAACCAGGAATCCTGCCGGTGCTCCTTGACCCCGATCACCATATCGGAGTCGGCGCTCAGTTTCTTCAGGGTCCAGAAATCCGACTGCCGGTGCTGGCCGTCGGAGTCGGTGAAGAAGATCAGGCCGTTTCGGTCCCGGGCGGCGGAGAGGGCCCGGCGGAGGGCGGCGGTGTAGCCCTGCTTGCCCGGTTCCGTCAGCAGGTCGAAGCCCAGCTCGTCCCGGAGCCGGGAGAGGATCTCCTTGGTCCCGTCGGTGCTGCCGTCTTCCGCCACCAGCAGCCGGGAGCCCGGGAGCCGGGAGATGATCTGCTGGTAGATCTCCCGGACCACCCCCTCGATCACCCCGGCTTCGTTGTGCACCAGGGTCAGGACGGTCCAGCCGCCGTTGTCGCTTTCAGCCATCTGCCGCGCCCGAAAAAAGTTATTCGCTTGGTTTTCCGCAGGGGGGGAAGTATATTCTAAGTTCTTCTTAACGGCAATACGATATAGGTGCCGACCCCTGACGATGCGCTTCTTATTCATCATCCCCAAGCAGGAAGTCCCCCGGCCGATGTACACCGAGAAGGTCTGGCGGCAGTACACCCGCTCGGCCCAGGTCCTCCCCAACCTCCCCAGCGCCTACCTGGCGGCCTGGCTGGAGAAGGCGGGGTTCGAGGTCGGGATCATCGACGCCTTCGCGGAGCGGCTGAGCGTGGAAGAGACGGCCCGCCGGGCGAAGGATTTCGAACCCATCGCCGTCGGCTACAACCTGATCACCGAGAACTTCCTCGATACCCTGGCCGGGATCGAGGGGGTAAAGAAGCTCACCGGTCTGCCGGTCATCGCCGGCGGCTTGCATATGAGCCTTTACCCCGCCGAGACGATGTCCCACTCCGCGATCGACTACGGGGTGACCGGCGAGGGATGGCGGACCCTGCCCGAACTGCTGGAATGCATCCGGTCCCGCTCCGATCCGGGCCGGGTGGCGGGGATCTGCTTCCGGGAGGGAGGCGAATACCGGGCCACCGATACCCGTCCCGACACCCTGACCCTGGAGGAAGTGCCCTTCCCGGCTCGGCATCTTCTTCCCAACGACCGCTACACCACGGTGATGAGCCGCCAGTGGCCGATCACCGTGATGGTCTCCGCCCTGGGATGCCCCTTCCGCTGCGCCTACTGCGACGTCCCCCACGACCGCTACCAGGCCCGTTCAGCCGGGCACGTGGCCGCGGAGATGGAGGAGTGCGTCACTCGTTTCGGGATCCGGGAGATCTGGTTCCAGGACGAGAGCTTCACCATCGACCGAAACCGGGTGGCGGAGATTTGCGAGACCATCCTCTCCCGGGGCCTCGAGGTCAGCTGGTCGATCCGGACCCGGCCCGACCTGGTGGACCGGGAGATCCTCCGGCTGATGAAGCGGGCGGGGCTGATGAAGGTCCACCTCGGGGTGGAGTCCGGGTCCCCGGAGATCCTCGAGCGGCTCAACCGCCCGATCGATCTCGATCTGGTCCGCCGGGCGGTCCGCTGGAGCCGGGAGGAGGGGATCACCACCCTGGGGTTCTTTATGATCGGTCTCCCGGGCGAGACGGCCGAAGACGTCCGCCGGACCATCAGGCTGGCCCTGGAACTGAACTGCGACTATATCCAGGTCAACAAGTTCGTCCCCTGCCCCCCGTCGCCGCTCTACCGCGAGCTGGTCGCAAGGGAGGGGATCGACTACTGGGCCGAGTACACCCGGGGCGACCCCGCCATCATCGGGAAGCTGGCCGGCCGGGGATCAGCCTTCGCTCCCGCCGAGCTGGACGGCTGGCAGCGGAGTTTTTTCCGGAGGTACTACTACCGCCCCGGCTACGTCTGGAACCGGCTGAGGCAGCTACGGTCCTGGCGAGAGTTCAAGAATCTCGCCCTCTCCGCGGCCTCGCTGCGCTGAGTAGATGGAACCCGGTCGAGATCTGTCTGAGATGCACAACTGGAGTCCGGCGCCGCTATCACCCGAGACGCCTGTCCGCCGCTTCATCTTCTGGCTATGCGGAGCCAGCCTGGTCTGGACGGTGGCGATCCTGGGCCTGACTATCCTGGCAACGCCACTGATGTTCGACGAGGGCGTAAACACCCACCTGCTGTGGCTGGTCTCCATCGGGCGGGTTCCCCACGTCGATTTCTTTTGCCACTATCCGGCGGCCGGTTATGTTATTGCCGCCCCCTATTTCCGGCTCTTCCCGGAGACCATATACTCAGTCCTCGCCCTGCGCTTTTTCTCCGCAATCCTCTTCCTGGGCGCGGCGGGCGTTCTTCTTTATCAAGCCCGCGGTCTCAAGGTCGAATGGTTCTGGGGTCTGCTGACGCTGGCCCTGATCACCCTGTCGGCCGACCTGAGATATCACGTCATCGAGTTCAGGAACGACGGCGCCGCCGCCCTGGCGGCTCTGCTGGCGCTGGCCGTTATGTTCCGCGAGCCGACGCCCCGGCGGTTCGCTCTCGCTGCCGGATTGAGCGCTTTCTCTCTCGTCATAATGCCCAAGTACGTCTATCCCCTGGTCCTGGCCGGTCTGTTCTACCTGGCCTACGGGTGCTTCCGGCTGAAACGGATGAAACAGACGATACTGGCGGCCGGGGTCGGTATCTTCCTCGCCCTGGCTCTCTCCCACCTTCTGCTGGCCGCGGTCGGGACCACGTTGTGGGAAGACCTTTACTGGTCCCAGGTGCTGATGATGCGGTTTATGAGCCACCTCGTCCATACCCGACCCGAGGGCGTCCCCGGCACTTGGGCCGGGATAGTCGGCTATTTCGCCCGATACTGGTGGATCGGGCTGATCCTGCTGATCGCCGTAACGGGATGGTTCGCGGCCGAGATCAGGAAGCGTGAGGTCCGGCTTTGGACTGGCGGCGCGATGCTGGCGGGGGTGATCCTGTCCTGGGCCGCAGGCATATTCCCCCATCGGCAGTATTTCACCCCCGGCCTGTTCTGCCTGGTTCTCTTCTCCCCCTACCTCGGCCGGCTGCCGGGGCCGAAAGCGGTCCGCGCCGTCGCGGCCCTGCTGCTGGCTGCACTGCTGGTCTGGATGAACGTCGTGGTCACCCGGGAGGCGACGGCCGAGCTGCTCCAGGGAACCGTCACCGAAGAGGGCGCGCGCCATTCCCTGAGCGATTTCGCCGCCCGCCAGGAATTTCTCGATTTGATCCCCCGCGGGGAACGGGTCGTGGGCTGCTGCTATTCGCATCCCATCTTCCGCGAGGACCAGACCCCCGTAACCTACGACGCGGACGGGGGAGTCCCCAAGGGATTCCTGCCGCTGATACCGGCGGGCACGCCGGCCTGGGAATATTTCCAGCCCGGTTATCTCGCCCGAAGCCTGGAAAGCGCCCCGCCGGCTTCGATCGCGCATCCGTGCAACTTCTACCCCTCGGGATGGAACCGGGTGCTGTCGGAATTTCTGGAGCGCAACCCGGACAGGTACCGGCTGCTGAACCTGGAGTTCGGGCGGGTTTACATCCGGAATGACCTGCTGCCGGGAAGCGTCCCGGCCGGTGATTAATGAACCGACGGCAGAAAATCAGTTGCCTGGCGGCGGTGCTCAGGGCGAACGTCCTCGGGCACCGGCGGCCCATCTCCTGCCAGTACGCGATCACCAACCGCTGTCCCTGGCGGTGCCGCTACTGCAACGTGGAGAACGCCGCCCGCCGCGAGCTTTCCACGGACGAGGCGATCCGGGTTGTCGACGGCCTGGCCGGGGCCGGCGGAGTCCGGCTCCACCTGGTGGGGGGGGAGCCGATGATGCGGGATGACCTGGGCGAGATCATCGGCTATGCCAAGAGGCGCGGCCTCTACGTGACGATGGCCACCTCGGGCATCCGGATTCCCGAGCTCTATGAGCAGGTCAGGGAGACGGATCTCTTCCTGATGAGTTTCGACGGTCCGGAAGAGGTCCACGACCAACTGAGAAACCGGGGCTCCTACCGGGTTTTGCGGGAGGCGATGGAGTGCCTGAAGAAGAACGGGAAGGAGTTCTGGACGACCACGGTCCTCACCCGGGCCAACATCGGCCGGCTGGACTTCGTCCTCGACACGGCGGCTGGGGAGGGGTTCACCTGCAACTTCCACCTGCTCTACACGAGCCCGGAGAAGAGGCCGGTCCCGGGTTACCTCCATCCGCATTCCCCGGAAGCTTCGCTGGCCGCGACCGGCGACGAGTACCGGGAGGCCCTCGGCTATCTCCTGGAGCGCAAGCGGACCGATCTCCGGTCCGCCATCGGCGACTCCGTACCCTACCTTCAGGCCCTGCTCGACTGGGGCGATCTCTCGGAGACCTACCGGAGCCGGAGGGCGGGCCGCTATTCCTGCTGGGCGGGGAAACTCTTCGCTTACGTCGACTCCAACGGGGATCTCTATCCCTGCTGCGATGTCATCGGGAGGGTCCCTCCCCGGAACGTCCTGGAGGCGGGTTTCCGGGGGGCGTTCGATTCCCTTCCCGACCCTCCCTGCCGCTCCTGTACCGTGGCCTGTTACGTTGAGATGAACCTGATGTTCTCCCTGAACCCGGGGGCGATCCGGAACTGGGTGGGCAAGGTCTGAGGTTATGACCTGGATTATTCCATCTCGGAACAGCAACTATAGTCTAAGCATTTGTTGATCAATTCCAGAACGTGCGAAACCAATGCCGATCGGGGAAACCGATAAGAAGTCCGGACTCCGGCCAGAGTAGCACAGGCATTCTTGCCTGTGACCAGGCCACCACAGACAAGAATGTCTGTGCTACTTTCTAAAGGTGAAAAATTCAGGTATGAAGTCTTTTTCCGCTCATCGGGCCGCGCTGAAGAACGTCATCCGGTACCGGCCCCTCCTCCGCCGCCTGGTGACGAAGCATATGATCGACTTCGTCTTCCCGGCGGTGATCGGCATCGACCCGACCACCCGCTGTAACCTGAACTGCTCGTTCTGCGGTCCGAAGCGGGCCGGGCTGCCGGATGGGCTCTTTTCCCTGGAGCTCTATCGCCGGGTGATCGAGGAGTCTCTCCGCCACGGCCGCCGCCAGATGCTGATCCTCCACAACTCCGGGGAGCCGCTGCTCAACCCGGATATCTACGAGATGATCGCTATCGCCAAACGGCGCCGGGCGGCCCGGGTGGTCCAGTTCTCCACCAACGGCGTCAACCTCACCCGGGAGAACGCGGTCAGGCTGATCAAGTCCGGGCTGGACGGCCTGGTGATCAGCGTGGACGCCGCCGACCGCGAGGATTACCTCGGGCTGAAGGGGAGGGACTGCCTGGAGAGGGTGATCGAGAACGCCCGGGGGCTGATGGAGGAGAAGCGGCGTCTGGGGAGCGCGACCCCCTGGGTCTCGGCCAAGATGGTGAAGCGGCGGGGGAAGGAAGAAGACTTCGCCCGTTTCCTCCGGTTCTGGGGGGCGATCGCGGATGAGGCGGCCCTGACCCCCTTCAGCAACTGGGGCGGGGCGGTCGCTTACGCGGGGACTGAGCCCGTCCCCCGAAAACGTTACGCCTGCCATTTTCTCTGGTATTATCCGGCCATCCAGTGGGACGGGACGGTCTACTGCTGCTGCGCCAGCACCGCCCCCGCCGCGGTGATCGGGAACCTGAACGAGAACACCCTGGCCGAGATCTGGCGGGGCGAGCCCCTGGCCCGTCTGCGGCGCTTCCACCTGGAGAACCGGTACGACCGGGCGGAAGCCTGCCGGGACTGCACCTACTGGAGCGAGAGCCGGGTCGATCTGGACGACTGGCTCCGGGAAAGGGAGCGGAAGCACCGAGCGCGAACGGGATGAACTTTCACCGCATCCAGCTGGTTGACCGCTACCTGGGGATCCCCCTCTGCGGGATCTTCTCCCTCTTCGCCCGCCGGAAGGCCGTCCCCGATTTGAATTCGGTCAGCCGTATCCTGGTGATCAAGATGCTGGGGGCGGGGAGCATCATCGTGATGACGCCGCTCTTCCGGAGCCTCCGCCGGCGTTTTCCCGCCGCCCGCATCGATTTCCTGACGATGGAGAATCACGTTCCGCTCGGCCGCCTCTACGGCCTGGCCGAGAACGTCTACGGGATCGACTTCTCTTCCCCCTTCCGGTTCGCCGCGGGCAACCTCTCGACCATCGGACGGTTGCGCGGAAACCGGTACGACCTGGTGCTGGACGCGGAGTTCTATTCCCGCTACACCGCGCTCCTCGCTTTCCTCGTCCGTCCGGCGGCGGTGGTCGGCTTTCACAGCCGGAACATCTACCGGGGGAGTCTGAGGGAGATCAACGCCTACTTCAACCAGTACCGCCATATGACGGCCAACTTTCTTGAACTGGGGTTCCAGGTCGGGGCCGCCCCGGAGGAGCCGGCCCTCAGCCCCCCCCGGCTGGACGAGGAACTCCTCTCCGGGGTCCGGGAGGTTATGGCGGCGTCCGGGATCGATCCGGGCAAGCCCTACATTCTGCTCAATCCTCACGCCGGCACCGCCTCGCCCGCGATCGACCGCCGCTGGCCGCTCGATTATTTCCGCCGGGTCGGCGTCTGGCTGCACTCCCGCGGCTACCAGGTCGCGGTCCTGGACGCCCCCGGACAGGAAGAGTGTACCCGGGAGCTGGCCGCGGCGGGCGGCGGGGCGATCCTCCGGCTGAAGGAGAGCTTCGGGCTGGCCCGCCTGCTGGCCCTGATCAAGGGGGCCTTCCTCCTGGTGACCAACGACTCCGGCCCCCTCCATATGGCGGTTTCGCTGGGGACCCCGACCTTCTCGTTCTTCGGCACCGAGACCCCGGTCCTCTACGGGTATGACCGGTTTCCCCACCGGTTTTTCTGCCGCTACCTTGCCTGCAGCCCCTGCCTGAGCGTACTCAACTTCAAGCGGGGAAGGTGCGAGCTGGATATGCGGTGTATGAAGGAGATCACCCCGGAGGAGGTGATCTCAGCCTTCCGGGAAGAGGAAGGGGAGCTGAGAGAGTACTGGGAGCTGAGAAGGGATGAAACACCGTAAGGGTCTGTACCGGGCGGCCCTCCGCCGGCTCCGGCGGGGCGAGGTCGGGTGGCTCTTCCGCCAGGCGGTCAGGTACCGCCGGATCCGGCGGGCCCTGAAGCGTGCGGACGGCCGGACCGGGGCCGGGCCGGTCATCGCCCACGTCTTCGCCACCGCCCGCTGCGATTCCCGCTGCCGGATGTGCGATATCCCGGAGCGGGCGGGCGACGGCGAATTCACCACCGGGGAATTCCGGGAGCTGCTCCGCGGCCTGGCCGGTCTGGGGGTCGCCGGGATCGCCTTCACCGGCGGCGAGCCCACCCTCCGCCCGGACATCCACGAACTGCTCTCCCTGAGCCGGCGGGCGGGGCTGGAGACGGTCCTGGCCACCAACGGGCTGACGCTGGAGGGTCATATCGACGGGATCATCGAAGCGGGGACCGGAACGGTCAACATCTCGCTCGACGGCGGCGAGGCGGCCGTCCACGACGCCATCCGGGGGGTGGATGGAGCGTTCGCCCGCACCGCCGTCAACGTCCGCCGCCTGGCGGACCGGATCCGGCGTTCCGGAGCCGGAACCGATGTCGTGGTCAGCGCCGTACTGCAGTCCGCCAACTCCGGCCGGGGACAGGTCGATTCCCTGCTGCGGCGGGCGGTCGGGCTGGGAGCGAACCGGGTCATCTTCTGCCCGGTTCACGATTTCGACCGGGAAGCGGGGGAGATCGCGGTCGGACGGATCGCGACGGATTACGGGATCGGGAGTTTTCTCCTCCGCCATCCTCTCCGCTCCCGGATCGACAACTCCGACCGGTACCTCGTCCGTCTGGACGGGGTTATCGAAAATCGCCGTCCCCCCGCCGGGTGCGTGGCGGGGTACACCACCCTGTTCGTGGACTGGGAGATGAATCTCTATCCCTGCAAGGCCTACCTGGAGATCGGCCGGCCCCTGGCCAACCTAAGGGCGGACTCCAGGAACCTGGCCGCAATCTGGTACGGCGAGGAATTCAACGCTTTCCGGCGTTTCTGTTCCTCCTGCCGGAAATGTTTCCTCACCGTCAATCGCGAGTTCGACGGGGTCTTCCGATGAGAAGGATGGTCCTCTCCGGCCGCCGGGCGGGGGTCGTCGCCCGCCGGGCGCTCCGCTGGCATCTCTCCCGCCTCCTGGGCGGCCGCCCGGCCCCGGTGGCGGTCGGCCTCTTCGTCACCAGCCGCTGCAACCTGCGCTGCCGGATGTGCGGGATCTGGCGGGATCCGGAGCCGAAATCCCTGCCCTACGAAGACCTGGTCCGGCTGATCGACGCGGTGAAGTCCGGCTGCTGCTACTTTTCCTTCAGCGGCGGCGAGCCGCTCCTGGTCGGGGACATCGAGCGGATGGTGGCCTACGCCGCCGCCCGTATCCCTTACGTCCACCTGGTCTCCAACGGCATCCTGGTGACGCCGGAGAGGTGCCGGGCCCTGGCCGCCGCCGGTCTGGACGAGATATCGCTGAGCCTGGACGGGGAGGAGGAGTGGCACGACCGGGTTCGGGGGGAGAAGGGCAGCTTCCGGGCGGTGCTGGCGGCCGTCTCCTGCCTGCGGGAGCACGCCCCGGGGATGGGGATCGTCCTCAACACCGTCCTCTTCCCCGGGGCGGTCGAGCAGGCGCGGGCCGCGGTCAGGATGGCCCGGGAACTGTCCGTAGCCATCAAGATCCAGCCGGTCAACCGGCACTACGAGTTCCCCGGGGCGGACGACCGCCCGGAGGGGCCGGATTTCAGCCGGGGGGACGAGGGGGAACTGGCGGCCTTTATCGACGAGTGCGTCCGGGACCGCCGGGTGGTCAACAGCCGGTACTACCTGAAGAAGATCCCGGACTACTTCGCCGACCGGCTGGAGTGCGGGCCGATCCATCCCCGCTGCCGCCTGCCGCTCTTCTTCCTCGAGGCCAACCCCCACGGGTTCGTCTCTCCCTGTATGTTCGCCACCGGATGGGAGAGCGGGGTGACCATCGCCGACCTGGCCACCCCGAAGGGCCGCCGGCGCTGGCGGCGCCTCCAGGACCGGCTGAGCCGTTGCCGGCTCTGCGAGGAGTCGATGTACATCTGCTACTGGGAGCCGATGATCCAGTTCCCGGCGGCGCACTTTCTCCGCTACGGGGTGCTGGGATGAAGAAGCCGGCGGAGGGGCATCGGCTGGAGGACCTGGCCGTCCGGGTGATGTACTTCTTCAACACGATGGACAGCTTTCTCCCCACCTCGGTGTTCTTCTACCTCGGGCTGTGGTACCTGGCGTCGGCCCGGGGAGCGGGGGCCTCGCCCTGGTTTCCCGGTTCCGCGCCGGATTTGGCGACGGCCCTGCCGGTGGCGGTCCTGATCTGGCTGATCCTGAAAGCGGGCGATTTTCATCCTCTCTGGCTTTCGTTCTGCGCCGCCGGGACGGCCTGGCTGCTGCTGACCGGGCGGGTTGTCCCGGCGGCCCTGGGGGGGCACTTCCTGGCGATGCTGGTCCTGACCTCCGTCGTCCAGGTGGTTTTTATGGGGATTCCGATGGCCTTGGCCGCCCGTTCCCCCCTGGTCCCCCTCCGGATGTATCTCAACTCCTTCGCCGTCCTCGCCCCCACCACCATCTCCCTGCCCCTGACCCTCTCCTACCAGGTCTTCATCATCTCCGCCGCCGGGGCCATCAATCCTCTTCGGGATTACCGGTCAGTCCTCTTCCTGGCGGCCCTGGCGGCCGGGGCTCTCCTGGTCCGGCGGTTCCGCAAGCGGCCGTTCATCCCCGAGACCTTTCACCCGGCTGCCCCCGGCCCTCTCTGCCGGAGGGTATTCCTTCTCAACATCGACGGCCTCAGCCGCCGCGCCTACGACGCCGTGGAGCCGCCTTTCCTGAAGGCCCTGGAGAAGGAGTCGGCCGCCGCCGCCGGCGGGGCCTACACGGTCTACCGCGCCCTGACCAATCCGGCCTTCGCCAGCATCCTTTCCGGGACGGAGCCGTCCCGGCACGGGGTGGTCAACAACAACTCCGGCCGGGAGATCCGCGTCGAGGCCCTGCCCGACATCATCCCGACCCGCCTCTACGGAAGTATGCACGTCCGGCACTTCTCCCGGTCCGCCTGGAATACGACCGTCGTCTCTCTGGTGGAGCTGGGGCACCGCAACGCCGATCCCTGGCTCCTGGAGAGGATGGAGGGCGACCTCCTCCGGCACCGGGACGAGGTTAAGCTGTGGGTGGCGGACTTCAGCGAGGTGGACTACTCCGGCCACGCCTGGGGCAGCTACTCCCGCCGGATGAAGGAGGCCCTGCTGAGGATCGATCGGCTGCTGGAGGGTTTCTTCTCCTGGCTGAAGGAGAACGGCCTCTTTGAGGATTCTCTCTTCATCATCTCCTCCGACCACGGGCTGCATATCGGTGAACACTCCTTCATCCTCCACCCCGCGGAGGAGAGGGTGCCGCTGATCTTCGCCGGTTCGATGGTCAGACCCCGGACCCTGGAAGGGAAGGTCTCCATCATCGATATCGCCGCCAACGTCTCCTACGCCCTGGGGGTCCCTTACTGCCGGGGTTCCCGGGGCCGGGTATTCGTGACCGCTTATGCGGGTTCCTACCGGTGAGGTCTGAGCCCAGGCAGCGGCGGGCCAGCGGTCCTCCCCTCGATTCGACGATTCCGTAAAGATGAATAACCAGGATTTTCTTTAGCCAGGGGAGATTGGGGGGCCTCAGCGTTATAATTAAATTTCTTGATATTTGCTCTATTGTAATTATTATTCTTGGGTTGTAATTGTTTTTCCGCCTTTTCGAGCCTATATTGGGAAAGGGAGGAATCTATGGCTGAAGCCGACCGCGCCCAGGCTGCATCACGGCTTGCCGGATACGCATTACTGATCGAACGATACGGTCTCAACGCAATCCCTAACTGGCACAAGTCCATTGTCTCCGCTTCCGGAACCCACCGGATCACCTCTATCGGAAGCGTGATCGAGGAGACCTATCCTTCCAGGTACTGGCCGGGGGACACCCCGGGCGACCATCTCGAGTTCGCGCTCAAGTATGATGGAACGAATCTCGCGATACTCGACCGCCTGCTCCGCAAAATGGCGGCTCGGGAAATCATTGCCTACGTTGAGTCCAAACCGACCGGCAAGTACGCCCGGCGGCTGTGGTTTCTATATGAATTTCTGACCGGCAACCGGCTTCCGCTGGAAAATTTGAAGCAGGGGAACTATGTCGATCTTATCGATCCGGGCGAATACTACACGGTTATCCCGTCCCGCCGGGTTCGGCGGCAACGGATCAACAACAATCTGCCGGGCGATCGCCGATTCTGTCCGTTGGTCCGCCGTACCGAAGTTCTTCGCGGCTTCGAAACGGCCGACTTGCGCGAGAAATGCCGGAAGGTCATCTCCGGCTATTCCCCGGAACTGCTGAAGAGGGCTCTCGGGTATCTCTACACCCGGGAGACGAAATCCTCATTCCAGATCGAACAGATCCAGCTTACCTCGAGCCGCACCGAGAGGTTCGTGGCCCTGTTGCAATTGGCGGAGCGGGAAGACTACTGCCGGAAGACCAAACTGATCGAGCTGCAGAACAGCATTGTCGATGCGCGCTTCCGCGACTCCGACTACCGATCAAGTCAGAATTACGTCGGCGAGACGGTCGCCTGGCGGAAAGAAAGAATCCACTTTGTGTGTCCCAGGCCGGATGATCTGGCCGGTTTGATGGAAGGCCTGGTAACGGCCCACGATCTTATGGGGACAGGACGGGTGCCCGCGGTGGTCCACGCCGCCGCCATCGCCTACGGGTTCGTGTTTCTCCATCCGTTCGAGGACGGGAACGGCCGGATCCATCGCTTTTTGATCCATAATATTCTTGCCCGAAGGGGCTTCACCCCCGAAGGCGTGATGTTCCCCGTTTCGGCCACTATGCTGAAAAATCCCGGCGATTACGAATTCTCCCTGGAGGCTTACTCTACGCGGTTGATGCCCCTGGTGGATTATTCGCTTGATGAGGACGGCCGGATGACCGTCGATAGTGATACGGGCGTCTGGTACCGCTACATTGATATGACGCCGCAGGTCGAAGCGCTCTACCGCTTTATCGATCAGACCATCAGCACCGAACTTCTCGGAGAACTGGAGTTTCTCGCCAGTTACGACAGGGCCAAGAAATCAATCCAGGAGAGGGTGGATATGCCCGACCGGCGGATTGATCAGTTCATCCGTTTCTGCCTGCAGAATAACGGGCAACTCTCCCGGCAGAAGCGCAGGAGTCACTTCGGTTTTCTTGCGGAGGCGGAGATCTCTTCCCTCGAACAGGCCGTGCGATCAGCTTACGGCAGCGCCGTCTCCGAGCACGAAAATGAACCCTGATACCGCAATCCCGGCTGCGGAGCTCAAGCCGTCAATCGAGTTCTACCCTTCACTATGGCTTTTCGCGGACCGGGGGGGTAAAGTTTCAAACGCGCGCTCCGGCCGCGCGCGTCTTTGGGGATCTTCACCGAAAGGGTACCGACAATGAAATATTTCATCACCGGCGGAGCGGGTTTCCTCGGCAGCCATATGACGGACCGGCTGCTGGCGGGGCACCGGGTGACGGTCTTCGACAACCTCTCCTCCGGGAAGCTGGAGTTTATCGCCCCCCACCTGGATAAGGAGAACTTCCGGTTTGTCCGGGGCGAGGCCGGGGACCTGGAGGGGTTGGTCGAGGCGATGGAAGGTCACGATTCGGTCTGCCACTTCGCCTCCAACCCGGACATCGCCCGGGGGGCGGTGGAGACGGACCTGGACCTCCGGGAGGGCGCCCTCCTCACCTACAACGTCCTGGAGGCGATGCGAAGGACCGGGGCGGGGGAGATCATCTACGCCTCGGGGAGCGGAGTCTACGGCGACGTCGGCGACACCCCCACCCCCGAGGACTTCGGGCCGCTGCTCCCGGTCTCGATGTACGGAGCCGCCAAGCTGGCCGGGGAGGCCCTGGTCAGCGCCTTCGGCCACCTCTTCGGGATCAGGGGGCACGTCTTCCGTTTCGCCAACCTGGTGGGGAAACGCCAGACCCACGGGGTCGGCTACGACTTCATCCGCAAGCTGAGGGAGGACCCGCGCCGCCTCCGCGTTCTGGGAGACGGGAAACAGAGCAAGTCCTACCTTCACGTCTCCGACGCCGTGGAGGCGATGCTCTTCGTCGCCGCCCGCTCCCGGGAGAGAACGGGGATCTACAACGCGGCGGCGGACGACTATCTGGACGTCGCTTCCATCGCCGCCATCGTCATCGAGGAGATGGGGTTGAAAGACGTGAGCCTGGAATTCGCCGGCGGGGACCGCGGCTGGAAGGGCGATGTTCCGGTGGTCAGGTTCGACCTGGGGAAGATCCACCGCCTGGGCTGGAGGTCGACGCTCGGCTCCGCCGCCGCCGTCCGCCGCTCGATCCGGGAGATGCTGGAGGAGCCGGCCGGTTGAGATGAGCGGCGGCGGATGCAGTCCGGGGAGGCCGGCCGACCGGGCCGGAGATTCGGATGGCCGCGGGAGATGGCTGCCTTGGGCAACCGGGGTCCTTCTGATCCTCTTCTACCTGCTGGCCAAGATTTATCCGGGCCTTTGGACCTGGCCCTTCAACGCCGTCGCCTACCTTAATCCTCCTTGGGATCTATCGGTTCTCGGTTTTTGCCTGGTCGTCCTGGCGGCGTCGTCTCTGGCCCTTCCCCGGCTCCGGAACTGGAATCCCTCCCCGGCCGTTCAGCGCTGGATCATACTGCTGCCCATCGCCGCCTTCGCGGGGATGATCGTCGCCGGGTCGGTCTACATCCCCGGGCTGGAAGGGGACGGGGGGATCGATCATGATTACGCGATCTGGCGCTGGCGGGAATTGCTGGTCAGGAAAGTGATAGCGCCCGCGCTGGGGACGGACGATCTGCAGGCCACCCTGGTCGCCTGGCGGATCGTGGGGATGATCTACATCGCCGCCGTCGCGGTCTTCATCTTCCGGTTCCGGACCGGGTTCTGGGTCCGTTTCTGGGGCCTGGCGCTTTGCGCTTCGGTTCCCCAGGTCCTCAGTTTCACCGGTCACTGCGACCTTTACCCGATCACCTTCTTCTCCCTTTCCTTCTTCCTGGCCGCCCTGTACCTGCTGGCGGAGAGGCCGTCCCGGGGGCGTCTTCTCCTGGCGGTCATATCCTTTTACTTCGCTCTCCGGGCGCACCCCCTCTCCGTCACGGCCCTGATCTTCCCGGTCGCCTGGTGGCTGGTCGACCGTTCCCGGGCCTGGGGGAGAAGGTGGATCGTCATCGCCCTGCCGGCGCTGTCCGTGGCCGCCGGCCTGATCTTCCCGGCCCGGTTTCTCCCCGAGAGGATATTCTTCGAATGGGGGGAATGGCTTCCGACGGTGGCCAGGTACGACGGGCTGGCCGCGGCCCTGGCCCATAATTTTCTTATCCATCTCGCCTACCTGCTGCCGACGGTGTACGCGCTGATCGCGGTTGGGGCGGTCGGCCTCCGGCGACTCGGCCGGCGGGCCGAAACCATCTCCGCCTTCTCCCTGCTCGCCCTGATCACGCTGCTGCTGACGATCTACGCGGTGGAGCTGACGGTTCCCCTGTCCGGATTCGGTATCCGCGAGTTCCTCTGCCTGGCGGGAACGTTCGGAGGCTTGTTCTTCGTGCCGACGCTGGTCCTGCTGGTCCAGCATCTGCCCGGCCGGATCTACTGTTTTGCCGTATTCTCGCTCTTCCTGACCCTGCCCGCGCTGGTCGTGCAGCGCGGCCCCCGCAGCGTGGAGCGACTGCTCGATCCGATCGCCGAAGACCGCGGATGCCATATGATGAGGTCTTCTCCTTACCTCGAGATCGGAATCCGCCTTTTCCATTATTCCTGGTGGTGGCGGGTGCCGCCGGCGGAGTCGATGCTCTTCAACCGTCTGGCCTGTGAAGTGCTGGAGAGGGGCGGACGGGACCGCCAGTTCTATCAAAACTTCGCTCCCGTCAACCTGTATCAGGCGGCGATCTTCCGCTACGGGATCGGCGATCGTGCGGAAGCCCGGCGCAATCTCGAAGCCCTGCTGAGAGGCTGGCCGAGGGCCGGCCTCCTGCTCCTGGGCCGGAGATGGGATACGCCGACCCTGGATCCCGATTTCCGGGGCATCGCCAAGCCGCATAAATCCCCCCTCGACCACGACTACTGGCAATCGCGGATTGTTCGTGAGGCGGAGTCGATTCTGGGCGTCCTCTTCGAGCAGACCGGCGATCCTCTCTACGAAGATATCCGGCTCCGCTTGAAGGAACCGGCCGAGGGACGGCGGCTCAACTACGAGGAGATGAAGGCCCTGGTCACGCTCGTCTCGTATTTCGAATCGCCGGGCCGGGCCCAGCCTTACCGGGATATGCAGACGGAGGGGATCGCCTTGCTGAGGGAACTGGGGATGCTCTACCTGCTGGACGAGCGGTATCCCCTCCCGAATAGGATCCATCAATAACCGGGGTGTGCTGAATTATGCAATGCGTAATCCTGGCCGGGGGACTGGGGACCCGGATGGCCGATGCTCATCCGGGTCTGCCCAAGTCGATGATCACGGTCGCCGGCCGGCCCTTCCTGGAACTCCAGCTCGATCTGCTGCGGAGGGGCGGGGTGGAGGAAGCGGTGATCTGCGTCGGGCACCGGGCGGGGAGGATCGAGGAGCATTTCGGCGACGGCCGGTCTTTCGGGATTCGCCTGGTCTACAGCCGGGAAGAGGAAGGGCTGCTCGGTACGGGCGGGGCCCTCCGGCAAGCCCTCCCGCTTCTGCGGCCGGAGTTCCTGCTCCTCTACGGCGATTCCTACTTGGAGGTTGACTGCCGTTCGGTTTTCGCCTATTTTTCCCGGGTCGATGGACCGGTGCTGATGACCGTCTTCCGCAACCGGGACCGCTGGGTGAAGAGCAACGCGGCGTTTCAGAACGGCCGGGTGACGGTCTACAACAAGAGCTCCGGGAGCGGGGGGCTGGAGTACGTCGATTACGGCCTCTCGGTCTTATCCCGGACAATCGTGGAAGAGATCCCCGGGGGGGAGTTCTCTAACCTCGACCGGCTGTATCAGCGTCTGGCCGGGGAAGGACGGCTGGCCGGCCTGGAGGTCTTCCGCCGTTTCTACGAGATCGGATCCCCGGAGGGTCTGGCCGAACTCCGGCATCACCTGGAAGTCGAAAAACCGGCGCCGGTAGAATGATAATCACCCGGACACCGTTTCGGATCACCCTGGGAGGAGGGGGGACCGACCTCTCCTCCTACTACTCCCGCTACGGGGGCTTCATCTTCGCCGCCGGGATCGCCAAGTATATGTACATCGACGTCAACCAGCCCTTCGACGGGCTGGTCCGGGTCAAGTACTCCCGGTCCGAGACGGTGGGGACGGTGGGGGAGATCCGGCACGACATCGCCCGCGAGTCCCTGAAGCTGATGGGGATCGAGCGGGGGATCGAGGTGGTCTCGATCGCCGACATCCCGGCCGGGACCGGGCTGGGCTCCTCCAGCTGCTACACCGTGGGGCTGCTCAACGCCCTTCACGCCTTCAACTCCGACCACGTCAGCCTCTCCGACCTGGCCGAGGAGGCCTGCCGGCTGGAGATCGACATCCTCGGGGGGCCGCTGGGCAAGCAGGACGCCTATATGGCCGCCTACGGAGGTATGACCGTCCTGGAGATTGACCGGGACGGATCGGTCCGGGTCCGGAACGCCCGGATCTCGGAGGACTGCATCGACGAGCTGAACCGGAACCTGCTGGTCTTTTACACCCACACCTCCCACGACTCGGCGGCCATCCTCGCCGACCAGCGCGGCGGCGTGGAGCGGGACGAGCGGGAGACCGTGGAGAGTATGCACCGGATCAAGGAGATCGGATACCGGGTCCTGGAGGCGGTGGAGAGCGCCGACCTCTCCGCAGTCGGCCGGCTCTTCGACGAGCACTGGGAGTGGAAGAAGAAGCTCTCGGCGAAGATGACCAGCCCCCGGTTCGACAGCATCTACCGGGTGGCGAAGGAGAACGGGGCCCTGGGAGGGAAGATCTCCGGGGCCGGCGGCGGTGGCTTCTTCGTCTTCTACGTGGAGCAGAACCACCGGCGGTTCAAGGACAAAATGCAGGAACTGGGGTTGCGGCCGATGCGCTACCGGTTCGACTTCGAGGGCTCCAAGGTCCTGGTCAACTTCCGCGACGCTTCCTTTTGACGGGATCGGGATATTTTTAATCCCCTACCTCGGCCCTTTTTTTGACAGGATAACAGGATTTACAGGATAGGTAATACTTGTTAGGCCGAGAGCAAGGTAGTTAAACCGGTAAAAGTAGCAGAGGCATTCTTGCCTGCGGCCGAGCTTTCACAGATAGGAATGCCTGTGTTACCTTCTCATCGTCCGCTTGGAATTGGTTCAAGGTGCAGAATTCAGGTATTAATCTATCCTGTAGATCCTGTTAATCCTGTCATAATCGGATGAAAAGGGCGGTGTTCCTGGACCGGGACGGGGTGATCAACCGGGCGCGGGTCGAGGGGGGACGGCCGGTTTCCCCCCGTAAGCTGGAGGAGTTCGAGTTCGTCCCCGGTATAGAGGAATTCGCCGGGGAGCTGAAGGAAGCAGGGTTTATCCTGCTGGTCATCACCAACCAGCCGGACCTGGCCCGGGGAAGGCTGGAGAAGGCCGAACTTGAGAAGATGCACCGGCTGGTGGGCCTCCGGCTGGGGGTCGACGGCATCTATGCCTGTCTCCACGACGACGGGGACGACTGCGAGTGCCGGAAGCCGAAGCCGGGGCTGCTGCACCGGGCGGCCCGGGAACGCGGGATCGAACTCGCCCGGTCCTTTATGGTCGGAGACACCTGGCGGGATATGGAGGCGGGGAAGAGAGCCGGCTGCCGGACGATTCTCCTCGACGCCCCCTACAACCGGTCGGCAAGGAGCGATCACCGGGTCAAAAGCTTCTCGGAGGCGCTGGAGATAATCCTGGCCGGGGCCGGGGAAGAGGGGTGAGACGATGAACTACAGCGAGAGATACCTGGAGGAAACCCGCCGGATCGTGGATCTCCTGGACGCCGGGGCGATCGAGGAGATGGTCCGATCGCTGGCGGAACTCCGGGACGGCGGCGGGCGCCTCTTCATCCTCGGCGCCGGGGGCGGGGCGGCGATGGCCTCCCACGCGGTCAACGACTTCCGGAAGATCGCCGGCTTCGAGGCATACAGCCCCGCCGACAACGTCGCCGAGCTGACCGCCCGGACCAACGACGACGGCTGGGATTCGGTCTTCGCCGCCTGGCTGAAGGGGAGCCGCCTGGGCCCGGCCGACGGGATCCTGGTCTACTCGGTCGGGGGAGGGGACCGGGAGCGGGGGATCAGCGCCAATATCGCCGAAGCCGTCGATTACGCGCGGAGCGTCGGGGCGAAGGTCTTCGGCATCGTCGGCCGCGCCGGCGGCTGCACCGCCCAATCGGCCGACGTCTGCCTGGTCGTCCCCACGGTCAACCCGGACTCGGTCACCCCGCACACCGAAGCCTTCCAGGCGGTCCTGACCCACCTGATCGTCTCCCATCCGGATCTGAAACAGTCGGAGATGAAGTGGGAACTTGAAAGACAGTAATCGGTGACCAGGACCAGGCGCTTGCATCTGTTAACTGCTTACTGCTAACTTGAAAACCGGGTTAACTGCCATCCGGTTATAATCGTACAAAGAAGAGGTCTCTGATGGCTATATTATTGGATTCGGGGGATATCGGGGAGATACGCCGGTTTATGCGGATGGGGATCATCCGGGGGGTGACCACCAACCCCACGATCCTCCGCCGGGACGGCTTCAAAGGCGGCCGGGAGGAGCTGAAAGCCCGCCAGTTGGAGATCGCGGAAACGATCAAACCCTACCCGCTCTCGGTCGAGGTCACCAGTAACGACCCGGAGAAGATGCTGGCCCAGGCCCGGGAGTTTTCCGGCTGGGCGGAGAACATCGTGGTCAAGGTCCCCATCCACGGACCGGAAGGGGAGTTGAGCAACCTGGAGGTAGTCCATCAGCTGGAGGCGGAGGAGGGGGTGGCGGTGAACGTGACCGCGATGATGAGCGGACAGCAGGGATTGCTGGCCGCCCTGGCCGGGGCGACCTACGTCTCCCTCTTCGGGGGGAGGATCAGCGATATGGGCCACGATGCCTCCGGCGAGATCACCCGCCTGAGGGAACTGATCGACGACCTGGAGCTGAAGGCGAAGATCATCGCCGGTTCGACCCGGGAGGTCGCCAACGTGGCCGACTGGCTGGAGGCCGGAGCGCACTTCGTGACCGTCACCCCGTCACTGCTGGCGAAGATGCCGCTGCATCCCTACAGCTGCGAGACGGTGAAAATGTTTTTGAAGGACGCCGGGGAGGGGAGGTAATCGGTAAACGGTGATCGGTAATCGGTAGACCGACGGACCACCCAGGGGGATCGAGCTCGCCGGATGGCAGACACCGATTACCGATTACTGATTACTGATTACCGTTTACTGCCGCGTCTTCTCTTCCAACGATAATGTTGGGCGTAATGTCTTCCAAAGAGCAAACGAACCACGCCCCCTCCGAGCCGGTCTCGGTCATCCTGATCGCCTACAACGAGGCGGAGGTGATCGCGGGCGAGGTCGAGGCTTTCTACCGCGAGGTGGTGGAGAAGCTTCCCGGCTCGGAGCTGATCGTGGCCGAAGACGGGAGCACCGACGGGACGGGCGAGATCTTACGAACCCTGGCCGAGCGCCTTCCCATCCGCCTGGTCCAGGGGCCGAGGCGCAAGGGCTACAAGCAGGCCCTGCTCGATGCCCTGGAACTTCCCCGGCACGGCTGGGTCCTCTTCAGCGACACCGGGGGCAAGTTCAACCCGGAGGATTTCTGGAAGCTGGAGCCCTGGCGGGACCGGTTCGACTTGATCGTGGCGGTAAAGGTCTCCCGGAAGGACCAGTGGTATCGCCGGCTGATGACCCGGGCGTTCAACTCGCTGATCAGTCGGTATTTCGGATTCCGCGTCCGGGACATCGACAGCGGCTTCCGCCTCTATCGCCGGGACCTGGCCAGGGCCATCACCGGGAAAAAACTGATCTTCCGCGATCTGATAAACGCCGAGATCACTCTGAGGATGCTGGCGACGGGGGCCCGCCTGAAGGAGGTTCCAGTTATCGCCACCGCCCGCCCCAACCAGTCCCGGGGTATGCCTCCGAAACGGATCCCCGGGGTCATCTGTCATATCCTGCGGGCGATCCCCAGCCTCAAGCGGGATCTCTGATAATATTTCGCCGCCTCGGACGGGGGCCGGATTCCCCCGGGCGCGGGGGAGGGATCCAGAAATATTATTTGACGATCGGGCGGGAGCGGGGTTCACCCGATGCGCGCGGGAGGGATTCTCCCGGTCCCAGCCTGCCGGTTCTCCTCATCTGGTCTTCGAGCAGCAGCAGCTGCTCTTCCTTTATCCAGGGCAGATAACCCTCCTCGACCAGCCACCCGTCCCAGGTCTTCGCCAGGTAGCCGTCCGGCCGCAGCCCTTGCTGGATCTCCAGGTAGGTGTGGAGGTTGGTGGTGAGGTAGAGGCAGAAAAAGATCAGGGCGGCCGCCGGCAAGAGCCTTCCTGTTCCCCGGGATGCCGCCAGGCCGGAGAAGGCGGCCGCCGCCAGGATCCCGACCATCATCGCCACCCCGAGGGAACTGATGAAGAGGCGGTTGTTACGGTACCAGGCGGCGACCATTATGTTGGCCAGCAGCAGAAGGATCAGGGCGAAGATGAACAAGCGCCGGTTGCCGGCGGGACCATACCGGCAGAGTGCCGGGGCCGCGGCGGCGGCCAGGCCGAGGATGGCCAGGAGGGCGAGGAGACAACGGACGTCCCTGACCCCTCGGGCGTAGACCGGGAAATCCCGGTTCTCCGGGTCGCGGGTTCCGTGAGATTGGAGGAGGGAGGCAAGCAGCCCGTGGCCGTAATCCGCGAAGATCCGTTGCGGCGTGTCGGGAGGGGGAGGGGGGTGGATGAAGACGTCGGGGAGCGGTTTTAAAATTGCGGCGCGGTAGGAGAGGAAGGCCGCCAGCAGCACGAACAGCGGCAGCAGCGGCTTAACCTGGGATCGCAGGGGCCGTTTCCGGACAACAAGGGCGAAGGCGGCGATCATCAGCGGGAAGGTGACGGCGGCCTCCTTCAGGAGCAGGGCCAGGAGCAGAAAGACGAAGGCGGCCGCCCAGGCCCATCCGGATTTCCCGGTCAGGTAGGAGTCATACGAGATGAGGGAAGACAAGAGAAAGATCACCAGCAGCAGGTGCTGCCGGTTGACCAGCCAGGAGATCTGCCAGGCGGTCGTGCCGAGACAGAAGTAAACCAGGGCCGACCAGAAGGCCGCGGACCGGCCGGCCCCGCAACGGTTGACGAAAGCGTAGAGGAGGAAGATGCCCGCCAGGTGGAGCCCCAGCGCCAGCAGTTGGTTGGAGAGGGGGTCGCCCCCGATCAGAAGATGAAAGAAAGCGTAGTGGACGGAGTGGAGGGGACGGAAGCCCTTGGTCTCGATCATCGACGGTTCCCAGTGGGAATGGAAGGTGCGGATGATCTCGCCGGGGCTATAGGAACGGAGATAATAATAATCCTCCAGAAGGTACCCGTACCTGAGGATGGGGAGGGAGAGGGTCAGCGCCGTCAGGGCCAGAAGAATGAGAGGGAGAAAATGCTTTTTCATTTTTTCAGATTTCCTGTCCGGGTTTCTCCAGCCGGAGCAGTCAGCCTTCAGTCGGGGGTGGTCGTCGGGGACCGAAACCCCTCCGGCAGCTCCCGGCCGTAGCCGAACTTCGGCCGCCGCCCCGGCCAGAGCCGGTTGAAGATCAGGCTCAGTTCCCGGTGACAGAGGTAATTGCAGGCGGCGCATCCGTCCAGCCGGTTCCGGGTCTGCTGGTATTCGCGGGAGTACCAGAACCGCTTCAGCTCTCCGGGTTCGTACCGCCCCTGGGGTATTCCCATCCCCAGAAGATGGTTGCAGGGATACAGTCGCCCGTAAGGGTCGATGAAGAGGTCGGTGTAGGGGGCGAAGCACTTCAGCCGGACCGTCCCGCCCCGCCAAAGCCGGTCGACCATCCGGATGTACCCCGGCGAATTATCGATGTAATCCGGCTCGGCGGCCTTGAGCCGGGCGATCGTCCGGTTGGCTTCCACCAGGGACTCCAGTTCCCGGGGGCTGAAGTTATTGGCCGTTTTCAGCAGGGGCTGGGCCTCGTAAATGGTGTGATTGTCCGCTCCCGCCGCCCGGGCGATCTCCACGATCCGTCCGACCTCATCGAGGTTGTCCGGGGTCAGGACGGTGATGACGGTCAGGCGGGTGCGGGCGGAGAGGGAGTTGCGGGCCTCGCGGAGCAGGTTGAGGGCGGAGATCGCTCCGGCGTGAGCCCCCTCCACGCCCCGCTGCCGGTCGTGGCTGTCCGGTGCCGCCCCGTCCAGGGAGATGGAGACGACATCCGTTCCGGCCGCGACGATCTCTTCGGCCAGCGGGCGGTCGACGGTCAGGCCGTTGGTGGTGAGGTGGACGAGCAGCCGGCGGCGGTGGGCGTGGCGGATAAGTTCCGTCGTGTCCGGGCGGAGGAGCGGTTCCCCCCCGTAAAACGACACCCCCAGGCTGGGGAGGTCCGCCAGCTCGTCGATCAGGCCCCTCAGTTGGGAGGTGGACATCTCGGGCTTATCTTCCCGGCAGCGGGAGGGGAAGTCGCACATCCGGCAGCGCTGGTTGCAGCGGTAGGTGGGCATCAGCACCGCGGAGAGCGGGCCGGTGGAGGCCCGCCGGGTCCGGGCGGAGTACAAGACCTGGAAGTAGCGAAGTCCTTGCCTCGCCACCCAGTCCGGCCCGAACTGGCGGAGTTTATCCAGGAAAACGCCGAAATATTTTTTTCTCACGGCAGGGAAACGAAAATCAGGCAGCCTACCGCTGCCGAGGGTTGACGGGATCGGGATGCAGTCCGGTCTCCCGCGTATGCGCGACGTGTTCGCCGACCAGCCCGGCCCATTCCTCCCGCCCGGACCGGAGCAACCTCTCCCGGAACCTCTCCAGCTGCTCCCGGTTCATCAGGGGGAGGTAGCCTTCGTATACCCACTCGTCCCAGAGTCGGGCCAGCGTCCCGCCGGGCCGGAGCGCGTACCTGATCTCCAGGAAAGCCCCCAGGTTGGCGGTCAGGTAGGCGGCCAGGAAGGCCAGCGCCAGGACCGCCGCGAAGGCCCGGACCAGGCCATTTCCGGCCCGGGCCAGGCTCGCTCCGGCGGAGGCCGCGAGCGGTCCGATGGCCAGGGCGACGCCGATGGAACCGATGTAGAGCCGGTTGTTCCGGTACCAGGCGGCTACGGTCAGGGAGCTGAGGAGGAGGAGGCAGATCCCGAAGGCCGCGGTTCTCTTCTCCCGGCTGGAACCGGACGACCACAGAATCGTTCCTCCAAATATCAAAAGCCCGAGCAGGGAGAAGAGACCGAGGTAATCCCGGGGGATGGTCAGCCCGCTCCCGTACATCGGGAAATCGGGGCTTATCGGGTCCTGCACCCCGTAGGTCTGGACCAAGGTGCCGAGCAGGGAACGGCCGTATTCGCGGGCGAGGGGCCCGGGCGCGGCCGGGACCGGCGGGGGGAAGACGTAATCCGCCGGCAGGTTCCTGACCACCAGCCAGCGCATAAGAATCAGGAAGGCCGTCAGGAGGAAGAACGGCGCCAGCGGCCGGAACAGGCTGGAGAGTTTCGCTCTCTTCACCAGGAGCAGGTAGGCCGCCAGGGTCAGGGGGAAGACGGCCACTTCCTCCTTGAGGAGAAAGGCGAAGAGGAAACAGAGGAAGGAGAGGATCCAGAAAGCGAGCCGGCGGCGATCAATGTATCGGCCGTAGAAGATCAGGGAGAGAACGACCAGGATTCCCTGGAGGATGTGATGGCGGTGGTTGATCCAGGAGGCCTGCCAGGCATTGGCGCCCAGGCAGTTGTAGGCCAGCGCGGCCCAGAAGGCGGCCGCCCGGCTGCCGGAGCAGTTCCAGGCGAGAAGGTAAATCAGCAGGGTGAGGACGACGATCAGGACGGATTTCAGGATGTGATTGGCCAGCGGGTCGCCGCCGATCAGGAGGTGGAAGAGGGTGTAGTGAACGGTGTGGAAGGGGCGGTACCCCTTGGTCTCGTCCGCGGTCGGTTCCCAGTTGGAAGCGAAGCGGTGAAGGATTTCCGATGGCGAGTAGGCCCGGATGTACTTATAATCCTCCAGCAGATAGCCGTGATGGAGCGCGGGGAGGGTGAGAATCAGCACCGCCGCGGTCAAGGCCAGGATAGGGGGAATGTGTTGTTTCATCGGCCCATTTTTCATTGAGCCCTCTTTCCTATGGAATAGAATGCAAAGTATACTATATCCGGGACCAAGGGAAGTTAGAAACGCCGGCGCAGCCGATTTCCGGAGGTCTCCGGACCGAACAGGATAGAGTCGCGATGCGGATGGTCTTCATCAACCCGCCGATGGCGGTAACCGAACAGATTTACACCAAGCGGGTGGCCCGGCAGTACACCGCCTCCGCCTACGTCCTCCCGCACACCTCGATCGCCTACCTGGCGGGGTACCTGCTGAAGGCCGGGATCGAGGTGGAGATCATCGACGCCTTCGCCCTGGGCCTGAGCCTCGCCGAGACCGCGGAGATGGTGAAACGGTCCGCGCCTCTCGCGGTCGGCTACAGCCTCTGCACCCAGAACTTCCTCAACAGCCTCTCCTGGATCAAGGGGATCAAGGAAGCCACCGGGATCCCCGCGGTCGTCGGGGGGCTGCAGATGAGCATCTATCCCCGGGAGGTGCTCTCTCACCCGGCGGTAGATTACGGGGTGATCGGGGACGGCTGGGAGACCATACCGGAGCTGCTGGAATGCCTGGCGGGGGGGGGAGACCTCTCCCGGGTCCGGGGAATCTGCTACCGGGAAGGGGGGGAGTACCGGGCCACCGGCGAGCGGCCCCGCCGGTATTCCCTGGAGGACGTCCCCTTTATGGCCCGCCAGCTGCTGCCCAACGACCGCTACACCACGGTGATGACCCGGCGCTGGCCGATCACGATTATGCTCTCCGCCCTCGGCTGCCCGATGCGCTGCGCCTACTGCGACGTCCCCCCCGACCGCTACCAGGCCCGCTCCCCCGGCCACGTGGTCGAGGAGATCGCCGAGTGCGTGGAGAAGTTCGGGATCCGGGAGATCCTCTTCCAGGACGAGACCTTCACCCTCGGCCGGACCCGGGTCCTGGAGATCTGCGAGCTGATCCGGTCCCGGGGTCTGGAGGTCGAATGGTCGATCCGGGCCCGTCCGGATTACCTCGACCGGGAGATCCTCCAGGCGATGAAAGGGGCGGGGCTCTCCAAGATCAACCTGGGGATCGAGTCCGGCAATCCGGAGATCCTGAAAAAGATGAACCGGGATATCCCGCTCGAACAGATCCGCCGGGCGGTCGCCTGGACGAAGGAGGCGGGGATCACGACCCTGGGGTTCTTCATCATCGGCTTCCCTGAAGAGACCCCCGCCGACGTCGAGGAGACGGTCCGGTTCGCCCTCGAGCTGGACTGCGACTTCATCCAGGTCAACAAGATGGTCCCCCAGCCGCCCTCTCCGGTCTACCGGGAACTGGTAATGAGGACGGGGATCGACTACTGGAGGGAGTACACCCTGGGCAACGCCGGGATCCTCAAGGACCTGCCCGGGATCGGCTCCGACTTCGACCCCGCCGAGCTCGACCGGATCCAGCGGAGGTTCTTCCGGCGCTACTACTACCGCCCCCGCTACGTGGCCCGGCGCCTGAAGCGGGTCGGCTCCTGGAAGGAGATGAAGGGACTGGCCAAAGCCGCCCTGGCGATACGCTGAGAAATATTTATGGAAAATCCAGAGAGAGACAGGGAGAAACTTAGGCTGTCGGTCTGGGTCTTCGCCCTGGTGATGCTGGGGGTCTTCGCGGTCTTTCTGGCCGCCGTCCCGGTCCGGACGGGGACGACCCAGATCTTCCGTCTGAGGTACTACGCTCTCCAGGACGGACTGGAGGGGGGGCCGCTCAGCTCCTCTCTGGGAAGTTTCGACTGGCGGAAGGCCTTCGTCTGGCGGGCCTCCGACACCGAGTACCGCCAGCGGCAGTTCTCCCAGTTCTTCGAGGTCCTGACCCCGAGGTTATACGGGCATCTCTACTACCGTTTCGGCCCGTTTATGTGGTACCCGTTCTCCCTGGCCTGCGTCTTCGCGATCGGGTTTATGATCGCCCTGGCCGTCCGGCAGTGGACCGGGGGCTGGCTCCCCGGAATCGTCGCCGGCAGTTTTTGGCTCCTGACCACCGAGGTCCTGGTCGGCCACCACGCCCCCGTCCGTTACGCCAAGGATCTCGCCACTCTCCAGATCCTGGGGATCGTGTCGCTCCTGCTGGCGATGCGGGGGGCCGGGCGGGGGCGGAGGGGTATGCTGCTGGCCGCAATCGGGGTAATCTGGTGGCTGGGTCTCTTCACCGACGAGTACATCCCCTTTATCTTCCCCGCCCTGGCGGCGGCGGTCTTTACCTGGCCCTGGCTGAAGCCGGTCCGCTTCCGCCTGCTGTTCATATTTTTGCTGCTGCTGGCCGCCGGGTTTCTTCTCTTCTGGTTTGTCCTGCCCGGCTTGATCACGCCGGACCAGAAGGAGCCGCTGGCCAAGATCGCGGTCGGGGAGATGCCCTCGCCGGCGGAGAAGATAGTCCACAACCTGCGCTACCTGGTTCTCAACAGCCGGGACGTCCTCACCTATACCTTCGGCTGGCCGCCGCCGCATTCACCGGCCCAGACGGTCCTGGCTGCCCTGGCCGGGCTCGCCCTGATCCTGGTGGCAATCTTCCATCGGGCCTGGAGAGGGTGGGGGAGGATGATCGTCTTCTGGCTGATCGCCCTGGTCGCGGCCGGAGGGGTGCTGCTCCCCGAGGGGAACGACATCCTCCACCAGCACACCTACTACAACCGCCCCCTGGTCGCCCTGATGCTGGTGGTCCTGGGCCTCTTCACGGCCAATATCTTCCGGCGGGGGAGTGCCCGGGCCGCCGCCGCCTGGCTGGCCCTGCTGGCCGCGGTCGGGGGTCTGAATGCCGCCGTGCTCGCCCCGGCGATAGTCAACGACCCGGAGGAGGCCTATCTGACCAGGTACGGACTGGAAGATGTTCTTCAGATGCACCACCGCCTGAAGAGCGGGGAACTGGCCGCACCGGTCCTGCTCTCCTACCCCCAGTTTCGGGATGCCGCCGACGGGGTGTACCGCGAACTGGAATACCTGCCCGGGCACACTATCGACGACGGGGACCCGCCCTGGTCCCTCTTCCGCTCCCTGGTGCCCCGGCTCTACATCCGCCACTTCGAGGAGGGGGCGCTGCGGGCCGACCCCCGCCAGTTCGCGCGCTGGCGGGATGCCGACGAGCACCTTTACCGGGCCGGGGCGAACTCTCTCTACGATATGCCCGCCGGCACGGTCTGGGACCTGGCCGCCATCCGCGGGTCGGTCATCCCCCCGGCCGCCGGGCCGGAGTGGGAGTCGGCCGACGGGAGAAGGAGACGGTCGGTTGAGACGGTCGATCTGCTGGGAGAGGCGCCGTTCACCCGCCTGGGCCGGGGCGAGTGGAGGCTGCTTATCGAAGCGCCGACCGGCGGCGAAAGCCGGCTCACCGCGCTGATCGCGCTCCGCCACGACGGCCCCGCCGAATTGAGGGTCGTCTCGGGCGGAACCACGTTCGATCTCGACTGCGATTACGCTTGGTCGTGGCGTCTCTTCGCCGCCGGCCTGGAAGCCGGTTCCGCCGGGGCCGAGTTTATCCTGAAGATCGGGGGGAAGCCGAGATAATCGGTCCGGTCCTGGTGCCGGCGGAGAGTGTTTCCGATGTTCCGGCCTCCCGACGGGAACGCGTTCCCCCCGCCGGCATATCCCTCCTCCGTCGCCGGGGCCGTTCTCCGCGATAGATGAAAACTTCCCGGGCGAGAACGACTCCCGAAGTTCATCCCCCCCGCCGCCCGGCGCCGGTCCGGGTTTTCGGTCATCCGCAGACGGTCCTCATCCTGATCGGGGTCTTTATCCTCCTGGCGGTCGTCCCCGACCTGGTCTGGCCGTCCCGGAAGAGCTATTTCGCCACCTACACCTGCGACTTCAAGAACTTCACCATCCTCCACCCGGTCCCCTCCGGCTCGTTCTTCGCCCCCGGAGGCGGAGGGCAGGAACCGTACTCGGTTATTTATATGGGTCTCCTTCGAGGCGTCTACGCCTTTGTCCCCCACCGCCTGGCGGCGATGCGGGCCCTGTCGATCGCCTGCGCCGTCGGAGTCCTCTGGTTGCTTTACCTGACCGCCCGCCGGCTGTTATCTCCCCCGGAAGCAGGTCTCTATCTCTTCCTCCTGGCGACATCGCCCATTTACCTGGAAAGTGCGCGGGCGTTCGGGTACCAATCCCTCAGCCACCTGGCGGTGATCCTCACCGTTTACCTGACCGTCCGCTCTGGCGAACGGTCCGGCTGGGCCGCCGCCGCGGCCGTCTCCGCATTCTCCACCCTGGCGCTTTACGTCACCGCGCGCCCGGCGGCGGCGTTCCCCGTTCTCTATTACCTGCTCGACTGGAGGAACTGCTGGAAGCGGCTGCTGCTCTACCTGGCGGTCTTCGTCTTCCTGGTCACCGCGGCCGGGTTGGCGGAGGGCCGCTCCCCGGCCCAGCCCTGGAAGTATTTCTCCTCCCCCGAGGAGCAGGCCGGCATCTGGCCGGTGACGGCCGGCCGGGTGGACTGGTCCAGCCTGGGACGTCACCTGGCCGGGAACCTGCGCCGGGCGGCGGGATACCTGTTAAATATCGAACGGCAGCCCTTCGCCGACCGGGAGAGCTCTTCCCGGCTCTTCAGCCCGGTCTACACCCCGTTTCTCCTCCTGGGGCTGGGCGGGGTCTGGTTCCGCCGGCGGCAGGGGAGGAACGCGATCCTGATTATGCTGTTCCTGTTTATCCTTCTGCCCCTGGCCTCCCGGGAGATCCAGCCGCGTCGGATCCTGGTCTCGCTCTATCCGCTCTACCTGCTGATTGTTCTCGGCTTAAGCCTGGCTTACCGGCTGGTTATTCGCCGCCGGCCGCTTTTCGTCGGGCTGGCGCTGGCGGCGCTGCTGGCGGTCGGCCTCCGGGATGTTCGCGAGTTCTTGTTCCGGGTCTCCCGTCCTCGTCTCAATTACTCCCGTCCCGAGCTGAAAGCGGTCGCCCGGTTCGTGGAAGACAACTGGAAGGCGGTCCCCCATATCCGTTACTACAAGGAGATAGACGAGCTGATAATGGGCAACCCGTACTTCGTCCCCCGTCCGGAGGAGGTAAGCGGGGTCGCCAACATCTTCGCGGAGGAGCGACGGGATCCGCGGCGGACCCTGGAGATTTTTTCCGCCCGGGTCGGGGAGGACCTGATCTACCTCTATACCGACCCTCCGCGGCGGATCGACCCGGAGACAGTCGGTTGGGCCGAGAAGACGTTCGGAGAGATGGTCCGGAAGGGGAGAATCCCGGGGACGGAGAACCTGTATTTCCTGCGGGCGGACCTGAGCCGGGTTGCACCCGACCTGATATCCCGAACGGGGAGCAGATAGAGTCCCGGCTCAGTGTTTCTTCCGGTAGCGGCGGATGGTCTTCAGCCCCTGGACTATCAGCTTGAACGAGAGGCGGGTCCGGAAGAGCCCGACGGTGTTCCAGTAGCCGTACCAGAAGAAGTGGAGATACTGGAAGAGGGGGTTGGGGGGGAGCTTGATCAACAGGCGGACCAGGGGAAGGAGGAAGGGGAACCGGACCGTGATCGAGGCGAACTTGTGGAGGTTCTCCAGCCGGTCTTCCAGCCGGCGGTCGTGGTAGTCGAGCCGGCTCCGGGTGAAGACCGAGGGGAGCTTGCCCGGGTGGTCGAAGGCGTCCTTCTCCAGGAACCCGTGCTCGATCGCGTACTGCCAGATCTCGGTGTGGGGGATGGGGATCAGGATGGCGAAGCTGGCCCAGGTCGGCCGGCAGCGGATGTTGAGCCGGATGGTCTTGAGGTCGGTCTCCAGGGGGTCGGGGACCGGGAAACAGGCCATATTCTGGGAGAACGACCTCAGGCCGTGCCGGTTGAAGAGGTCGAAGGCCCGGATGATCTTACCGTTGGTGACGTTGCCCCGTTTGAGGATCTTTTTCGCCACCTCCTCGTCGCCGCACTCCACCCCGACCGTGGTCACGAAGAGACCGGCCGCCTTCAGCATCACCACCAGCTCCTCGTCGATGAACTCGGCCCGGAACTGGGCGAAGAAGGGGAGCCCGATCTCCTCCGGGTAGCGGCGGCAGAATTCGGCGATCAGCTCCCGGGGGAGGAGGGCGAAGTTGTCGTCGTGGAAGTAGATGAAGTCGAGCTCGTGGGCCGCCAGGATCTCCTTGATCTCCTTCAGGACGTTGTCCAGCGACCGGTGTCGGCAGATCCTCGATCCGCGGTAGAGAAGGTTCCACTGCGAGTTGTAGCAGTAGGTGCACTGGTTGGGGCAGCCCCGGCCGAACATCACCGAGACCGAGCGGCCGAAGATCTGCTCCCCCGGCTCCAGGGCCGGGAGGAGATTGCGGTCGGGGAAGGGGAGGGAGTCGAGGTCCTCGGCCAGCGGGGCGAGGGGGTTCTCGATCACCCGATTTCCCTCCCGAACCAGGAGGTTGGGGATATCGGTGAAGTCGTGGCCGTCCCGGACCGCCCGGATGAAGCGGCGAAAGGCGGCTTCGCCCTCGCCCCGGCAGATTACGTCGATGGCGGGGTCGCGCTGGATCTCTTCCGGGGAGAAGGTGTAGTGGTGCCCGCCGAAGATGGAGACGAACTCCAGCCCGCGCTCCTTGAGCGTCCGGTTGAAGCGCTGGAGATCGTACTGCTCGAAGGTCATCGCGCTGTAGGCGATGATTTGCGGGCGGTAGGACAGGGCCTGCTCAACGGCAGCTTCCTCCGCCGACCGGTTGAGGATTAACAGCCGGCGCTCGAAGCCCTCCTCCCGGGCGATCGCGGAGAGGATCTGGATCCCCAGCCGCTCGGTCTGGAAGTTGTCGAAGATGACGAACAGCACCCTCCGGGGAGAGGGTGCGGCTGGCAATGGACAGGTCATAATCTGGTCTTAACCCGATCTGGAGAACAGGGTCAATAGGGTTCAAGTCAGAGCTGGTGGAGTCGGTTTCTCAGCCTCCGCGGGCTTTCCGAATCAGTCGGCGAGGTTCTGCCGGGCTATTGGATATACCCCAGAGCTTTCAGCTGCCGGCGGAGATCTTCCCCCGGCCGCCCCGATCTGTCGGAACCGGCGCTCAGGCCGTCCCGGAGCGCACGGTCCGATTGCAGGACCTCCTCCGACCGGGCCCTCATCTCCGCGGCGATCTTTGGTTTCCCCCGGATCAGGTTGTTCCGTTCGACGGGATCGGAATCGATCTCGAAGAGCCATTCGGGCTGCCCTTCCCGGAGGCTGTCCTCCCACCGGCCGGCGCTGAGCTGGTTGGAGTAGGCGTATCCCCCCGCTTGGATCCTTACCGATTCCCTCGGCCGCTCGTCGTCGGGAGAGAAAATGTCCAGCCCCTGGCTGACGATCAGCGGATCATAGGACCCCTTACCGGTGAGCAGCGGGAGGAACGAACATCCCTGCACGTGGTCGGGGATGGGGAGACCCAGGTACTCGAAAACCGAGGGGAAGATATCGATCGTGCGGACCGATTTCCCGATCTTCCGGCCGGCGAACTCTCCGGAGGGAAACTTGACGATCAGGGGGACGTGCAGGTTTTCCCGGAAGAGCTTCCAGTGCCGGTATCCGCCGTGCTCGTTGAACTCCTCTCCGTGGTCCGAAGCCAGTATGATCAGCGACCGGTCATAGGCCCCTTCTTCCCTGAGGATCTCCAGGACCATCTCGAAGACGCGGTCGGAGTAAAGGATGGACCCGTCATAGAGAGCGATCACGTGCTCGAGGTGCTCGGGGTCATCCAGATCCGCCCCGTCCCAGAAGCTCTGTTCATCGATCCGGCCGTCTTCCCCGCGCTTTAAATCCGCCCGGCTGCGGGCCAGCCCTTCCGCCGGAGAGTCCAGGAATCGCTGGTTGTAATCGGGAGGAGATTTGATGTAGGGATCGTGGCAGAGGTAATGGTGGAGGAAGAGAAACAGGGGTTGCCCTCCCCGGACTCCGTCCCGGACAATCTCCCGGATTGTCCGGAGTTCCCGGTCCGGGCGGTAATAATCGGTTTCAAAGGCGAAGAAAAAATCATCCCGGTACACGGAGAAGCCGCGGCCGAAGCCGAACTCCGCCGAGACCGGACCGCCGCCGTGGAGCCCGCAGGCCTTCCAGCCGCGGGCCTGCAGCAGCTGGGGCCAGGTGGGGATGTTATCCGGCAGGGGGACGATGCTCTCGTCGAAGGGATGGGGGTTGTTCACCCGGTGGACGACCGGGTTCAGGGAGGTGAAGATCGACATATGGCTGGGAGCGGTCACCGCGCCCTGACTGAACGCGTCGAGGAATACCACCGAGTCCCGGGCGAAACGGTCGATGAAGGGAGTGGTCGGCCGGCGGTAGCCGTAGCAGCCCAGGTGGTCGGCGCGGAGAGTGTCGATGGAAAAGAGCAGGACCAGGGGCGGCGCGGGAGTTTCCCGGGCCGTTTCTTTCCCGCCGCAACCCGGGGCGGACAGGCAAACCGCCGCGGCTGCCGAAAGAATTAGAAGATTTGAAGGTTTCATAGTATCGTAACATCCCCCAGGCTTGGCATTCGCCCTGGGTCAGGTTAATATACCCCGTGCCCGGATTCCGTCAAGCCGCCATTGGGAACAATGATGAATCGAGATGCGGTTGTCCGGGAGATAAAGAAGGTTTGTCGGCGCAGATGAAGGCAGATCACGAAAGGACAGTGGTGATTGGCGGCGGTCCGGCGGGGCTGGCGGCCGCCCGGGAGCTGGTCCGGACCGGGAGCGACGTGGTCCTGCTCGAGCAGCACCGCCATATCGGCGGGCTGGCCCGGACGGTCCGGCGTAACGACTGCCGGTTCGATATCGGTCCGCATCGTTTTTTCAGCAAGTCGGAGGAGATTAACCGGCTCTGGCTGGAGGAGATGGGGGATGATTTCATCCGGGTGGACCGCCTGACCAGGATACTCTACCGGGGCCGGTTTTTCCATTACCCCTTGAAGATCTTCAGCACCCTCCGCGGTCTGGGAGCCGCCGGTTCCTTGAGCGCCCTGGCCAGCTACGCCGTCCGTCCCCGGCGGCCCGGGGTGTCCTACGAGGATTACATCCGCTCCGCGTTCGGCAAGGTTCTCTACGAGGCCTTCTTCAGATCGTACTCGGAGAAGATCTGGGGCATCCCGTGCAGCCGGATCTCCCCCGATTTCGCCTCCCAGCGGATCCACGGCCTTTCCTTCTGGGCCGCCATCAGGAACGCCCTGGTCGCCGCCCGGCGCGGTCTTCCCTCCAAGGTGAGGTCCCTGGTCTCGTCTTTCCATTACCCCCGCCAGGGCAGCGGATCGTTTTACGAGCAGCTGGCCCGGGGGGTGAGGGAGAAGGGGGGGGAGATCCTGACCGGCTGGAAGGTGGAGAGCTTCAACCTCTCCCCGGACGGCGCCCGGCTGAACTCGGTGACCGCCTCCCGGGAGGGGGAGAAGAGGGAGTTCCCGGGGCGCTCCTTTATCTCCACGGCGCCGATCAACGAGCTGATCTTCGCCTTCACCCCCCGGTCCCCGTCCGGGGTGCTGGAGGCCGCCCGCGCGCTTCGGTTCCGCCACCACATCTCCGTCAACCTGGTGGTCAGGGCCCCCCGGCTCTTCCCCGACCAGTGGATCTACATCCACGATCCCGCCATCGCCGCGGCCCGGGCGGCCAACTACCGGAACTTCAGCCCGTCGATGAGCGATGAAGACCGCCTCTTCCCGATCACCCTGGAGTATTTCTGCTCCCAGGACGAAGCCCTCTGGACCGAGGCCGACTCCAACCTGCTGGCTCTGGGGGAGAAGGAGCTCCGCCGGAAGATCATCGGCGAAAGCGCCGAGGTGGTCGATGGGTTCGTGGTCCGCGAACCCGACGCCTACCCGGTTTATTTCCTCCACTATCAGCCCTACCTGGATACGATCCGGGAATACCTGGGGAATATCTCCAACCTCCAGGTGGCGGGGCGATCCGGCCTGTACCGTTACAACAATATGGACCACTCGCTCCTGACCGGGATTTACGCCGCCCGGAATTCGCTTGGAGGAAGAAACGAGGTCTGGAAGGTCAACACCGAGACGGAATACCTGGAGCAGGTGCGCGAGCAGGACAGTTATTAATCCTATTAATTCGGCGAGGCGAAAACAGTGAAGAAAGTATTGCTCGTCTGTCCGGCCAGCGCGATCGAGGTTTTCTCGCAGACCAAAATCAGGGTGGCCATCCCGTTGATCCCCTATATATCTCTTGCCTCCCTGGCGTCGGGCCTGCTGGATGACGGCCATCAGGTCCGGATTCTCGACCAGAGCGTAAGCCCTGACCCGGGTGCTGACCTGGCGGCGGCGGTCGGCGCCTTCCGGCCCGAGATCGTGGGGGTGACCTTCACTTCCTTCCTCTACCGGGAGGCCAGGGAGATCGCCGACCGGGTAAAGGCGATATGCCCGGAGATCCTCACCGTCGCCGGTGGGGTTCATTGCTCCGTCCTGCCGGGAGAGACCCTGGCCGAAACCGCCTTCGATATGGCGGTCTTCGGGGAAGGGGAGGAGACCCTGCGGGAGATCGCCGGGGGGGCGTCCCCGGATACCATCGACGGTCTGGCTTACAAGGACGGGACCGAAATCAAGATCAACCGCCCACGTCCGTTGCTGGATGATTTGGATCAGCTTCCTTTTCCGGCCTGGCAGCTTTACGATCTCCGCCGATATCGGGTGCCCCGGATCAACGCCCGCCGCAACCCGGTGGGGGCGATCGAGACCAGCCGGGGCTGTCCCTTCGGCTGCGTCTTCTGCAACAAGAGCGTCTTCGGGACCCGGTTCCGGGTCAAGTCCCCCGGCCGGGTGGTGGACGAGATGGAGGCGATGCTGGAAGCCGGGTTCCGGGAGATCCACATCTGGGAAGACGGTTTCGCCACCGACCTCGACCACGCCAAGGCGGTCTGCGACGAGATCGTCGCCCGTGGGTTGAAGTTTCCCTGGAACGTCTACAACGGCATCCGGATCGGCCGGCTCGACGGGGAGCTGTTCCGGAAACTTAGGAAGGCCGGGTGCTACCGGGTCAGCCTGGGCATAGAGTCGGGTTGCCAGGAGATTCTCGATCGCGTGAAGAAGGGGATCAAGCTGGACCAGGTCCGGGAGGCGGTATCCCTGGCCCGCTCCGCCGGGGTTGAGACCCTGAGCTTTTTCCTGGTCGGTCTGCCGGGGGAGACCGAGGAGACGATGCGCCGGACCATCGAGTTCGCCCGGGAGCTGGACTGTGATCTGAACAAGGTCGGGATCGCCACGCCCATCCCCGGTACGCCGATGTTCGAGGAATACGACCGAAAAGGTTTGATCCTCACCCGGGACTGGGCCCGCTATTCTTTTCACTCCCGGGAAGGGGTGGCCCGCCACGAGAACCTCGATTACGCGACGATCCGGAAATACTACGATCTCTTTTACAAGGAACTCTATCTTTCCCCTCATTTCATCTGGAAGAGGCTCCGCAGGGGGTTCAAGACCGGGGAGATCTTTTTCGATCTGATCTACTTTCTCAAGACCTTGAAGTACCGGTGGTGAAGACGGGCCAGGCGTTCGGGTAATCGGATGGAAATATTCTGGGGCATCGTATCTTTCCTGGGCTTCCTGGCCGGCGCGTTGACCTGGAGCCGATTGAGCCGTCCGGCCCGACTGGTGGACTGGATAATATTCCCGTTTCTTTACCTCGGCGTCCAGATCGTGGCGGCGGGGCTGGTCCTGTCGGAGTTCGGCCGCCTGGCCTCGGCGGGCTGCTGGGCGATCTCAGGGCTGGTCCTGTCGGTCCTGGCCGGCGGGTTGTCGCTACTCCGTCCCCCGGCACCGGGAATGCCTCCTCCTCCCGCCGGCGGCCGGACTTCCCTCGGAGCCTGGTGGATCTCCCTTCCTTCCGGGGAGAGACGGATACTGAAGCTGATCCTGACCACCCTGGCAGTCGTGGGGCTGCTCAACGCCTCGGTGGTCCTATTCTCCGCCCCTCATACCTGGGACAACCTGGCTTACCGCCTGGCCCGGGTCGGTTATTTCCTCCAGCACGGCCACCTCGGCTACTACGACGCCAATTACGTCCAGCAGGTCGTGGTGCAGAAGAATTGCTCCCTGCTGATCCTGTTCTCCTTGGTCGTCTCCGGGCGGAACGAAAACCTGGCCCAGATCTGGCAGTTCCTGGCCTACCTGACCGCCGCGTCCTGCGTTTTCGGCATCTCCCGTGAGATCGGCCAGAAACGTTCCGCCGCCCTGCTGGCGGCCGGGGTATTTGCCCTGCTCACGGTCTGCCTGATGCAGTCCACCACCACCCAGAGCGATATGCTGCTGGCGGCCTTCGCCGGCGTCGTCGCCTACGCGTTGCTGGTTTACCGCCGCGGGCCGCGGTCCGCGAAGCTGCTGATCGCCGCCCTGGGATTCGGTATGGGTTGGGGGGTGAAGGCGTCTTTCTCGCTGTTTGTCCCGTCGTTCCTGTTAATCGCGGCCTACGTATTCATCCGCCGCGGGCGCCCCTTCGGCCTCCGGGGGCTGTTCCTCCTGGCGTTGTTCATTCTGCCGGCCCTGCTGCTTATGGCCCTGCCGGCAGCTTACTGGGATAATTACCGTTACTTCAGCCACCCGCTCGGTCCGGAAGAATTCCGCCGGGTCAATGCTTACGAGGGAAGGCCGCTCTCCTTTGTCCTATCCGCGGGTGCCCGGCATCTCCTGAGGCAAGGCTTCGATTTTCTCACCCTCGATGGCCTGCCCGCCCTGCCTCCGATCTGGAAGATCCAGAACGCCCTGCGCTATCCTCCGCGGCTGCTGACCTCGGCGCTCGGTCTCGATCTGGAACGGGGCCTGGTCCATCCCTGGTTCTATTTTCCGCCGCCCCAGAGCCACGAGGATTATTCTTCCTGGGGTGTTCTGGGCTGGACCCTGGTTTGGCCAGCGCTGTCGTTGTCCGTAGCAGGCCTGCCCCGCCGGCGGGCGGCGGGAATAACGGCCATCGCCGCCCTGCTGTTTATCGTCGCCCACTCTTTCAGCGGAGTTTATGATTTCGGGGGTCGGACGAGATACCTTCTCCCGGCGACCGTCCTGGCCCTGCCGGCGGCGGGCCGGTGGTTTTATGTCCGGTCCCGGGTGCTGAAAGCCTGGCTTTTTTGCTTTATCCTGATCGGCTGCCTGTCCGCCCTGACCGCCGTCCTCTTCCGGTATCGCAGCCCGATCCTGTTCGATCAGTCGCTCTGGCTGCGGGGGCGGCTGACTGCCGCCCAGGAGGAAGTCTGGCCGCTGCCCCTGCGGACCCGGTCGATTTTTATGCAGGACCGGATGAGCCAGGTACTGCGTGATGCCCCGGTTTTTGATGAGGCGATCAGGAACTACGAGTGGCTGGTTCCGCCCGACGCCGCGGTAGCGGCGGCGCTCAATCCCAACTCCGTGGAGTATGTGCTCTTCGGCCCCGGGCTGACCCGGAAGATCATTCCCCTCAACTCTTTCCACCGGGGGCTCCAGCCGGTGCCGGCGGAAGCGGATTATCTGCTCTGGGCCGACGATTTCGACGAGATCTTCAACCGCGGGGACGGAGACATTCACCTGGGAAAGGATCTATGGCTGAGAAGGCTGAAATGAACGCCTCCTTTCCGGAGGATAGCGCCGCCGGCGTTCCGGGCCGTCCGTTCTTCTCCGTTATCATCCCCGTCTATAACGAAGCCGGGACGATCAAAGGTTGTTTGAGCTCGATTTTCGCCTCGACGTTTCGGGATTTCGAGGTGATCATCGTGGATGACTGCTCGACGGACGGTTCCGGCGAAGCGGCCCGGCGGTTTCCGGTCCGCTTCTTCCGGCAGCCGCGGAATCTCGGGCCATCGCGGGCCCGGAATCGGGGGGCGGAGCTCTCCCGGGGCCGTTTCCTGGTCTTCTCCGACGCCGACTGCGTCTTTCCCCTCCATATCCTGGAAGAGACCGCCCGGCTTCTGCGCGAACGGGGACTTCGACTGCTCGGCGGCACCTATCAGTCACGCTCCGCCGAGGGGACTTTCGTCGCCGATTTTCACGCCCTGCGGGCGGTTTATTACGAGACCCGGAAATCAGCGGCCGATTACCTGGCTTCACATTATTTGGTGGTCGAGCGGGGATTGTTCGGCGAGATCGGCGGCTTCCGGTGCGACGAATGGGTTGGACGTGTTGCCGCCTGCGAGGATCTGGAACTGAGCCGGAGGCTGATCAAGGCGGGAATGACCCTGAGGGTCTTCCCCGAACTGGCGGTGAAGCATCTATTCGGTTTCGGGGTCCGGCGCTCGCTCCGGAACGCCTTCCGCAAAAGCCTCCTCTGGGTCAGATACCTCCGGGCGGAGAAGCGCCTGGCCGCGGACACCGGGGTGGGTTCGACCGGGTTGAAACTGAACGTCGTTCTGGTGGTGGTCTTCCTGGCCGGGATCGTTCTCTCGATCTGGAACCGGCTCGGCCTGCTGCTCCCGGCGGCGGCGCTGGCGGCGATGGCGGCGGTCAACCGCGGGCTGCTGCACTTCATCTTCCGCCGCCGCGGTTTGATATTTACCTTGGGCGCTTTCTTCTACTACTGCATTCCCTTCGCTTTTTCTGTCGGCCTGGGCGGGGCGGCGGGGTTTATCGAGCCGGTCGCCGGGCCGGGGGAGGACGGGCTTGATCCGGTATCTTAAATTTATTCCGCGCCTGGTCCGCAAAGGGTCAATGCCGATCCACCTGACCTATTTTGTCACCGACGCGTGCGACTCGCGGTGCGCCTATTGCTTTTACCGGGGGAAGGGAGCTTCCGGCAAAAAGGTTCTCGACGCCGGGGAAGTGGAAAAGGTGGCCCGTTCTTTCTCCTCGCCGCTGCTTTGGCTCCTGCTCTCCGGCGGGGAACCGTTCCTCCACCCCGGGATAACCGAGATCTGCGCCTCCTTCTACCGCCACACCCGTCCGGCTTTCCTGGTCATTCCCACCAACTGCCTCCGCCCGGAAGAGATCGCCGGCCGGCTGGAGGAGGTCGTCGCCGCCTGTCCACGTTCCACCGTGGTGCTGAAACTGTCCCTGGACGGCTGGGGGGACGAGCACGACCGACTCCGCGGGGTGGGCGGCAACTTCGAGAGATTTCTGGCCACCGGGGACGCGGCCGCCGTGATCAAGCGACGCCGTCCCAATCTGGTCCTGGGCGTGAACACGGTTATCCTCCCGCAAAACCAGGGGAAGCTTGACGCCCTGCGTCGCCGGGTCGCCGGGCTGTCCTGGGCGGATTACCATAATTTCTCGCTGGTGCGGGGAGACGGGGTGGGCGAGGAATGGACCGCGGTGGATATCGAGGAATACCGGCGATTTGCCCTCCGCCTTCGGGAGGAGGGGGCCCGGGGTCGGCGGGGAATATTCCGCGGGGCCGGGTTCAAGCTCGCCGAGGACTTCCGTCAGCGGGAGATCGTCTACCGGGTTTTAAAGGAGGGCAAAAGGCAGCTGCCCTGTTACGCCGGCCGCCTCAACCTGGTGATGACCGAGACCGGGGATATCCATCCCTGCGAAATGATGTCCTGGAAACTGGGCAATGTCCGCGAAGCGGGGTACGATCTCCGGGCGATCATCAACGGTCCGGAGGCCCGGGAATGCCGCCGGGCGATCGCGGCCGGGCTGGAGGTCTGCGACCGCTGCACCAACGAGTGTTACCTGATAACCAACATACTCTTCAACCCCCGTGAGCTGGTCCGGGTCGTCCGGGCGGCCGCCCGGGCCTGAACGATGATGGATCTGCTGCTGATCAACCCTTATCCGGAAGGGGCGAAAGGGATCAACGAGGGGACGATCGAGCCGCCCCTGGGGCTGGCCTACCTGGCGGCCGCGGTCCGGGACCGGGGCTGGTCGGTCGACCTGGTCGACGCCAACGCCCTCCGGGTGGGGGCCTCGCCCCTGGCCGATTACGCCCTCTCCCTCCGGCCCGCCGCGGTTGGAATATCGACCAATGTCGTCACCCATCCCGCGGGAGCGGCCCTGGCGAAGAGCATCCGGGAGGGAGGCTTCGGCGGCCGGATCATCTTCGGCGGTCCGCTGCCCTCGGCGATCCCGGGGTACTGCCTGGACTCCGCCCACACCGACGCGGTGGTGGTGGGGGAGGGGGAGGAGACCCTGGCCGAGATAATGGCCAACCTCGCCGCCGGCCGGGCGGAGCCGTTCCGCGGGGTGAGAGGCTGTTTCTGGCGGGACGATACCGGGGCGGTGGTCCGAGAACCACCCCGGCCCCTGATCGAGAACCTCGATACGCTGCCTCTCCCCGCCTGGGATCTCCTCCCGCCCTTTGAATACTACAAGTCCCGGGCCAGGCGGCGGCCGATCGGGGCGGTGATCTGCAGCCGGGGCTGCCCCTACCAGTGCACCTACTGCAACAAGAGCATCTTCGGCAGCCGCTACCGCCGGTACTCGGCCCCCCGGGTGCTGGAGGAGGTGGAAATCCTGGTGAAGGACTTCGGGATCCGCCAGCTGGACATCCTGGACGACAATTTGACCCTCAACCTCGACTGGGCCAAGGAGATCTTCCGGGGCCTGGCCCGGTTCGGATTGGCGATCAACCTCCAGAACGGCATCCGGGCCGACCACTGCGACGAGGAACTCCTCGACCTGATGAAGGCGGCCGGGGTCTTCAAGCTCTCCCTGGGGGTGGAGAGCGGCTGCCCGGAAGTCCAGGCCGGGATCAAGAAGAAGCTCGACCTGGAGAAGGTCGTCCGGACCACCCGCTGGGCCCGGCGCCGTGGGATCGTCGTTTACGGGAACTTCATCCTCGGTCTTCCCTACGACTCCGCGGCGACGATGGGCCGGACGATCGACTTCGCCCTCAAGATGGACCCCGACGCCGCCACCTTCAACTACCTCCTTCCTCTCCCGGGGACCGAGGTCTGGGCCGAGGTCGAGAGCAGGGGTGAATTCTATTTCCGTCTCGACGATCCGGTCGTCTCCGGTTTCTACGGCTCCGGGCTTCGCTACCGCCTGCCGGGAATGGACCTCGACCTGGTCTCCCGGTACTACCGGATGGCCTACCGCCGCTTTTATCTGCGGCCGGCGAAAATTTTCGGGCTGCTCCTCCGCTCGCTCCATCCGGGGGAACTGGGCTGGATGATCGAAACCGTCCTCGGGGTGCTCGGGATCTCCCTGCCCGCCGGGCGGCGTTACCGGACCCCGCCCCAACGCCGGATCGGGTTGAAAAGCGCCGCCCCGGCCGGTAAGATCTCTCCCCGCCGGGGAGAGTGACTCCCCTGCGGCGGCAACCGATCCGGAAACAGTTTCAATAATATCCAAGGAGAATACCATGGCTGACCATAATTCCCAGGCTTATTCCCCGGAGACCGCAACCGATCCCTGGATCTCCCGGGCGGAAGACGACCAGGCCCGGAAGGAGTACGGGCAGCGCCGGGAGAAGGTCTCGGTGGTCATCCCCACCCGGAACGAGGAAGAAGGGATCGCCGATATCATCAAATACTGCCGGCCCTACGCCGACGAACTGCTGGTGATCGACGGGCACTCCACCGACCGGACCCGGAACATCGCCCGGCGGCTGGGGGCCCGGGTGGTGCTCGATTCCGGCCGGGGCAAGGGGGCGGCGCTCCGCCAGGCGATCGGCGAGGTGACCGGCGACATCATCGTCTTCATCGACGCCGATTATTCCCATTACCCGGAGGATATCCCCCGCCTGGTGATCCCGATCCTCCGGGGCGAGGCGGATCACGTGGTCGGCTCCCGTCCCCGGGGCGGATCGGACGAGCTCCACGGCGATTTCGAGAAGTTTATGCGGATGATCGGGAGCGATATCATCACCCTGGGGATCAACTACCGCTTCGGGGTCCGGCTGAGCGAGTCGCAGAACGGCTTCCGGGCGATCCGGACCGAGGCGGCCCGGACCCTGGGGCTGAAGGAGAATATCACCACCATCGAGCAGGAGATGACGATCAAGACCCTGCGCAAGGGCTACCGGATCATCGAGGTCCCGACCCACGAGTACAAACGCCGCTTCGGCGTGTCCAAGATCAAGCTCCGCTCGGTCTCTTTCCGCTACGTCTATAGCTGGCTGAAATATATGTTTCTCGGCTGATTAATTATTATCTGTCCAGGGAAAGAGCTATTCGTTCACGTAACCGTTCTCGTAACCGTTCACGAAAAGAAAAGGCCGGGAACGGGAACGTGAACGAGAACGGGAACGATCTTGCTTGGTCCGAAATCGTTCACGTAACCGTTCACGTAACCGTTCACGAAAAGAAAAGGCCGGGAACGTGAACGGGAACGAGAACGGGAACGATCTTGCTTGGCCCGAAATCGTTCACGTAACCGTTCACGTAATCGTTCACGAAAAGAAAAGGCCGGGAACGTGAACGAGAACGGGAACGATCTTGCTTGGTCCGGAATCGATCCCGTAACCGTTCCCGTAATCGTTCACGAAAAGAAAAGCCGTAATCGGTTGCATAGCGGCAAAGAATATGGAACTTGATCACGAGAAGCTTGATGTCTATCGCGTCAGTCTGGATTTCGCAGCCTGGTCATACGAAATCTGTCGCAGCCTTAAAGGATTAGATCGCTACACCAGGGATCAATTGATCCGAGCATCACAGTCGATCACGTTAAATATCGCTGAAGCTTGCGGAAAAATATCGCCCGCCGACCGCGGCCGGTTCTTTCAGATCGCCAGCGGTTCGGCTCGCGAATGCGAGGCAATTCTCGATATCTTGAAGCGGTGTCAAATTCAAAGCAGTGAAAGGTTGGCTGCGGGGAAAGAAATGATTGTCCGGATCGTGGCGATGTTGACCCGGTTGATCGATTATGTCGCTAAAGTAAGAGAGGAAGAGTCGGCCTACGGGGAAGGAAGAGAAAATCCCGGGGTATCGTGATGATAGGTTCCTACCTTTCGGCGGCCTCGGCGGTTGTTAAGTCCAACTTCCGGCGGCTGGGGCGGCCATACAAGCTGACCCTGGCCCTGACCTACCGCTGTAATTTTCATTGCCGGGCCTGCCGGACCTGGCGCCGGGCGCCGGGGGAAGAGATGTCGCTGGAAGAGCTGGAGGAATTCTTCCGGCGGCAGAATTGTTTTTCCTGGATCGACCTGACCGGGGGCGAGATCTCGCTCCGGGAAGATCTCCCCGAGGTGATGCGGGCGGTCGCGGGACTTTCCCGCCGGCTGGTCCTGCTCCATTTCCCCACCAACGGTTACCTGACCGGGAGGATATTGGAGGCGGTCCGGGCGGTGAAAAAGAGACCGGGGCGGAAGTTCGTGGTCACGATCAGCCTGGACGGTCCGCCGGAGGTCCACGACCGGCTCAAGGGGATGACGGGTAGCTGGGAAAGGGCGTTGGAAACCTTCGCCGCCCTCCGGCGGGAGAGGGGGGTCGAGGTGTTCCTGGGGATGACCCTCCAGAAGGAGAATCTCTCCCTCCGCCGGGAGACGATCGCCGCCGTTCAGGGGCGGGTCCCGGGCTTCGTTCCCGCCGAGCTGCATTACAACCTTGCCCAGAGTTCATTCTTCTACGATAACCTGGACCAGGATCCTTCACCCGGACGGGAGGCCCTGGCGGTGCTGGATGAGATCACCCCCGGTCGGCGGCTTGTCCCCGGTCCGCGAAGGTTTCTCGAGCGGTCCTATCTTTTGCCGGCGCGGAGGTTCATCCGTGACGGGCTCTGCCCGCTGCCCTGCCAGGCGCTCTCCGCCTCCTGCTTCATCGAGCCCGAAGGGATAGTCTATCCCTGCACCGGCTACGATCTCCCCCTGGGGAATTTAAGGGACTCCGGGTACGACCTCGCCCCGCTCTGGAACGCGCCCCGGGCCGTCGCGCTCCGGGAAGAGATCGTGCGCGGGATCTGCCCGCATTGCTGGACCCCCTGCGAGGCCTACCAGACTATCCTGGGGAACCTCTTCCGCCGCTTCCTGCCGGGGGCGGAGGGACGCCTCGCCCGCCGCTACGCCCCGCGGCATACAAAGGATTAAAATATTCTCATGCAAAGACACGAAGACACGAAGAATGGAAGAGTAAAAAACGGTCTCACACAAAGGCACCAAGACACGAAGAAAAAAATTAAAGAAACTTTGTGTCTTCGTGTCTTTGTGTGAGGAAATAAAAGGAATAAAATGGCTGCGGAAAGCGCAATTAGCCGGATATTTCGCCTGCCGCCCCGGTTAACGGCACTGCTGGTGTTTACGCTGGCGTTCGTGTCGTTTTATTACAGTTTTTACTTCTCCGCCGACTACCGGGGGATGCTGGGTTACGAGAACAAGGACACGCTTTCCTTCCTGCAGTCGTACTTCAACTCCGCCCAGGCCGGCTCCACGCTCTACTGGGATCCGATCTACCTCCAGTACTCACCGCGGGTCCCCCAGGCCCCGATCAGTTCCCCGGTGACGATCTTCCTGGTCCTGCTGCGCCAGGCCGGCCTGTTCACGACCCTGAGGGGCCTGATGCCGGTCTACCTCGCGGTCCTGGCCCTGATCCAGGTCGGCTGCGCCCTGGCGATGTTTTACTTCCTCCGGACCATCGGCCTCGGCTTCTGGCCGGGGGTGTTCGGGGGCCTGATATACGCCTACAACCACCAGACCTTCGCCTTCGGGATCCTTCACGGTTACGAGAGGATCACCGCCGTCCTCCTGGCCCCCCTCTTCATCGCGGCCTTTTTCCGCCTGCTGGAAAGCGCTCCCCGGTCCCCCCGTCGCCGCCTTTACACCGCGGCGTCCGGTCTGCTGGTCGGGCTGTCCCTGATCGGTAACGGGGACGTGAAGCCGGCGGCCTTCTTCTGCATCTTCCTCCTGATCTCGGCGTTGTTTCACCGGCCGTTTTCAAAGAGCAACCTGATCTCTCTGTCCCTGGTCTTGCTTCTGGCGATCGGGGTCTTCGCCGTCCAGGCCCTGCCCACCGTCTACTCCCTCCCCGAGCAGGGGAGGGGAGAGGAGCCGGTCGAACAGATGATGGACTTTTCCCTCTCCCCGGGTCGGCTGTTTTTGACCCACTTCTGGACCGGTTTCACACCCAGGTCGGATTATCCCTGGGAGAACACGGCCGAGTTCTCGATGTCGATGATGCCTTTGGTGATACTGGGTTTGATTTTCCTGCGGCGCCACCGGTACCGGAACATCTTCCTGGCGGCCCTGATATTCAGCTTTCTCTGGATGATGGGCAAGCATCTCCCCACCGCCCCGCTGCAGGGCTGGCTGATGCGCCTGACCGCCCTGCGCCACCCCAACCGGATGGCGATCCTGGTCTACTTCTGTTACGCGTTTCTGGCCGCCCTCGGACTGGATGGGCTGCTGAAGAGGGGCGTTCGCCCGTTCCCCTGCCTGGCGCTCTTCGCGATCCCCGGGCTGATGCTGGTTCTGAGGCTTTCCGGCGCCGGGGAGATCCCGGGACGGTTTGTCCTCCTCTCGTTTCTCTCCTGCTCCCTGCTGGCCGCCATCGCGTTCCGGGTGCTTCCCGCGATTTCGGCGGTTTTCGCGGCCCTGTTCTTTCTCCTGGAAAGAACCACCGTCTTCCGGCCCCCGGAAGACTGCACCGTGGCCGACCCCACCGCCTATTACCGGTTCGACGAGATCTACCGCCACCACCCCCGGGTGAGATCGATCCTGGCCGACCCCGGCCACCGGCGCTGGCGGGCGTTCTTCGGGGCCAGGGAATACCCCGATCTCTTCTCCCACAACCTCTACCTGAATGCCTTCACCGACGGCATCCGCCCGATCTTCCCTTACTTTTATATCGACGAGGAGTTCCGGCGGGTGAGGGAGATCCAGGAGGTGATCTTCAACGACTGGTCGCACCCGATGTGGAGCCTGCTCAACGTGAAATACCTTGTCGACCTGGAAGGTTACTTCTCTCTCTGGGACGAGGAGGATGTCAGTCGGGCAGGGCTGGAGTCGCTGGTCCGGCTGGACGAGCACGTCCAGGTCAACCCCCGGGCGGAGGAAGAGTTGTTTATCCGGAACCGGAGGGAGCTGGTTGAATCCGATGGCCGGTTCCTGGGGGAACTGGGCGCCGGCCGCCTGGACCTGGAGAACTCTGCTTACCTCGACGGGATCGACCGGGGAATAACCTTCCCCGGCGGCGACCCGGAACCGGGGAGGGGAGGGGAGATCGAAGTCCTGGAGAGGAAGCCGGACGGGGTCACCGCTCGGGTGAACCTGGCCCGGCCGGGGGTCCTGATCTTCTCCGAGTTATGGTTCTGGCCCTGGCGGGTGACGGTGGACGGCCGGGCCCGGCC
>JAXGWO010000004.1:0-98236 GCA_040773245.1 PVC group bacterium | reverse complement strand
CTGGACCGGCTCCGCCTCCACTTCCAGCCCGTCGGAGTCAAGGGCCGGGTCGGAGCCCTGGCTGACCAGGGTCGGCACGTAGCCGTCCGGGATCGCGAAGCCGATCGTGTGGACCGGCTCGCCGATCCCCAGGCCGTTGAAGTGCTCGTCGAGAAGCAGATTGTCGAACCGGTAGTTGCCCGAGGTGTCGGTGGAGAAGGCGACCAGGGTCGAGCTGCTGTCCGGCCAGGCGACGGTCAGGGTCACCCAGGCGCTCTCGATCCCCGGCTCCCCAACCTGCTGGATCCCGTTCCGGTTGAGGTCGTCCCAGACATAGTCGCCCAGGGAGGCGGGGAGGATGTAGTAGCCGAAGTCGGCGGTGTAGGTCCGGCTGCCGCTGACGGCCACGGTGTAGGGGTCGGCCTGGCTCTGCCCGGCAACGCCGGCCGTGCCCGAAGAGTGCCAGTAACCGTTGATCCGATTGGCGTCGGCGGTGACGTCCACCGTGTAGGTCCCGGCCGGGATCCCGGCAAACGAGTATTCGCCGCTGCCGTCGGTGGCGGTTGCCGCCACGATATCGCCATCGCTGTCCTTGAGGACCACCGTCACCCCGGAGAACCGCCCGGACTCGGAGCCGTCAAGGGTTCCGTCGGCGTCAAGGTCCTCCCAGATTGTGCCGATGATCGTGTTCGGCGACGAAGCGGCGTAGCCGAAGTCCTGGAGCAGGTTGATCGCCCCGTCAAAGATGATCACCGTCGATTCGCTGTCGGCGCCGCCGTCCGGGTCGGCGGTGTTGGACAGCCCGGCGCCGCCGTTGGGCAGGGTGTCGGTGTCGACTATCACCACATAGGTGTCGTCGTCCAGGCCGCCGAACCAGTAGTTGCCGTTGGCGTTGGTCACCGCCGAGGCCAGGAGCGTCTTGCCCAGGCTGTCGTAAAGCCCCACCGTCACCCTCCGGACCCCCTCCCCCGGGCCGGGGAGACCATCGCCGTCCCGGTCGAGGAAGATCGTGTCCCCGATCAGTCCCTTCCCGTTCTCGTGACCGTCCGGAGTGTAACCGAAGTCGTTGTCTCCGTAAGAGCCGGTCCCGTTGACGCTGACCGTGTGCAGGCTGTCCACCGTGGCGTCCGGGTCTTCGGTCTGACCGAGCTGGCCCAGAAGATAGCCAGTGTCGTTGATCCAAACCGTGTAATCTCCCGCCGACAGGCCGGCAAAGGAGTAACTCCCGTCAGCGCCGGTCCGGGCGGCGGCGATCACACTGCCTCCATCGTCGAGGAGAGCCACGGTCACGCCGAAAATGCCGGCGTCCCCGGTGGACGAGTTGAAGTCCGCATCGGCGTCAGCGTCTAAATACACCGTACCGCTGATCGTGCTGCTCACCGACGGCTGGTAGCCGAAATCGGCGTTGACGAAGACGTCGCCGGGGGCGAGAACTATCGGCGCCGTAGTCCGGTTGTCGAGGGTCCCGTCGGGATCCCCGCTCTGACTGTACCCGGAGGGGGCGGTCCCCCCGTTGACTGCCACCTTGTAAATCCCCGCTGGCAGGTCGGTGAAGACGTAACCACCGGCGGGGCCGGTGGTGCTCGTGGCCCAGAGGGCGTCGACGGTCCCGTCGCCGTCGGAGTCATAGTTCAGATCGACGGGGATTCCTCCCAGGCCCGCCTCCCCCGGGTTCTGCAGACCGTCACCGTTAATGTCGATCCAGACCCGGTCGCCGATGGCGCCCAGATTGGTGTTCCCGGTCACATCGGCGGTAGGGGCCCAGTTGTAGCCGAAATCCACGTCGATGGTGCCGCCAACCACGTTAACCTCGGCCACCGTCTGGTGGGGTGTGGAGATCCCGTCGGGGTCGTAAGTGGGATTGGCGGCAAGCGCGGCCGGCATCCCGGCGGCATCTACCTTGACCAGGTATTCCGAGAGGAACATATCCGGAAAGGTATACCTGCCCTGGGTGTCGGTGACGGTTTCGGCCAGGAGGACCTCGCCGGTCCCGTCGTAGATCCGGACCGTCACGTTGGCGACCCCCTCCTCGCCGGCGTCCCGGACCCCGTCGCTGTTCTCGTCCAGCCAGACCCGACAGGCCAGGGCGCCGAGCAAGGCCTCGCCGTCGATCAGGAAGTCCCGCCCGACCACGTCCACCCCCGCCAGCGTCACCTCGATCAGGTCGGCGCCGTTGCCGGTGCCGTCGGCGTCGGTGACCGCGCTCGAACCGTCGGGTACTGCCACCGTCACCAGGTAATCCCCGTTGGGGAGGCCGGGGAAGATATAGGAGCCGTCGTTCCCGGTCACGGCCGACTCGATCAGCTCGTTCTCGTCGGGGACGCCGTCGCCGTCGATGTCTCGGTAGAGGAAGACCGATATCCCGGCCTGGGGGGTGTCGGAGGGGGAAAAGTCCCCGGAGAGGTCGGTGTCGGCGTAAACAGTGCCGCTGATCGAGGCCCGCGGCGCCCCGGTGTCGAGGAGGAAGTCCCGGTCGTAGGCGCTGGCCCCGGCCAGGGTCACCTCGACCAGGTCGGGACCGTTGCCGTCGCCGTCGGCATCGGTGATAGCCGAGGAGCCGTCCGGCTCGATCATCTTCACCTTGTACGAGCCGTCGGGGACCCGGAGGAAGGCGTAATCGCCCTCGGCGTTGGTCACGGTGACGGCCAGGAGGCTGTCCTCGCCGTCGTAGAGTTCGACCACCACACCGGCCAGGGGGGTGTCGCCCGCGGAGAAGTCCTCGTCGAGGTCGGTGTCCAGGTAGACCGTGCCCCGGATGGCGTTGAGGACCCAGAGGTGGTCCTCCACTTCCCCGTTGTCGGCCTCGCCCGAGGCGGAGAGTTCGGGGAAGAGCGGGGACTTGGGGAGGAGCCGGAAGCGGCTGAAGAGGTAGGCGGTGTCACTGGCGAAGGTGTCTTCCGGAACGGTGAAGGTGAAGTTGTAAACACCGTCGCTCCCCGGGCCGCCGGTGTCGGAGACGGCCTGGCTGACGATCATCTCGCCCGTCCCGGTCAGGGTCCCGTCCTGGGCGAAGTCGATGAAGCCGACCAGCCAGCCCGACCCCGCCCCCACGGTCACCTCGACCTCGCCGCCCCCCGTCCCTTCCCGCCAGAACCCGACCAGGGAGACGCCGTCCTCGTCGGCGAGGTTGTCGAGATCGTCCCCGCCGGCGTCAGCCGAGGGAAGGCCGTCGCTCTCAGTGTCGATCAGCGCGCCCAGATAGAGGTCGGGGATGTCCTTGACCGCGTGGCGGGCCCCGGAGGGAAGCGAGGTGCCGTAGGTCTCGGGGAGGTCGCCAAAGTCGTAATCCGCCATCGAAATGAAGGCGAAGTCGAGGTTGGCCGTCGCCCCCAGCGGCGGGATCGGGACCACCTGGTAGACCCCGGTGGCGTAACCCCGGGAGTCGACCGCCTCCTCGATGATCACCGCCGGGGTGTCGATCACCTCGGTGGTGAGCGAGAGCTTGGACGTCGGGGGCGCCATCGAGACGATGTAGTAATCGCCGGGCGAGCCCTCCGGCAGCCCGGTAAAACTGTAGTCGCCGGACTGGTTCGTGAAGGTGCTGGCCACCAGCGCCGCCTCGCCGGAACCGATCTCCAGGTCCTCGTCGAGGTCGCGCCAGAGGTAGATGAAGACCTTGACCCCCTCGAAGGCCACCTCGCCCGCGCCGACCCCGGAGGGGCTGGAGCCGTTGAGGACGCCGTCGATGTCGAGAGGGTTGTCCAGCCCGATGGTGCCGCTCAGCGTGTTGCTGCCGGCGTAGCGGTAGCCGAAGTTAATCTCCAGGTCGCCGGCGCTCCAGGCGGCTCCGCCGATGGTGGTCACCGTTCCCCCGGAGAGGACCACCTCCTCGGCTAGGTCGTCGAGGTCGCCGTCGGGGTCATAGGTCTGGGCCAGCCCCTCGGGGAATTCGAGGTCGGTGCGGACCCGCACTTCGTAGGTCCCGTCGGCCAGCCCGTAGAAGAGGTACTCGCCGTTCTCGTCGGTGATCGAGGTGGAAACCAGGCTCTCCCCGCTGTACAGCTCGACCTGGACAAAGGGGATCCTGACCTCGCTCTCGTCCACCGTCCCGTCGTCGTCGAAGTCGATCCAGACCTTTCCCCCCAGCCTCCCCCCCGGCGGGACGTAGCCGAAATCGGCCCCGAGGAAGGTCTGGCCGTATCCCAGGGAGACCCCGGTCTCACCGTCGCAGCCGGTCGCCGCCGGGTCGGAGCAGGGGACCCCGTCGGCGTCGGGGTCGGCGGAGAGCGTCGCCCCGGACAGGGTCCCGCCCTCGTCCACCCGGACCACGTAATCGCCCGCCGGCAGGCCGGTGAAGAGGTAGATCCCCTCCCCGTCGGTGGTCTGGGAGGAGAAGAGGACGTCCCCGGCGCTAAAGAATCCGTCGGCGTCAAGGTCCCCGTAAAGCTTGACCAGGGCTCCGGCGACCCCTTCCTCGATGAGATCCTGGGTGCCGTTCTCGTTGGCGTCCCAGAATATGGTGTCGCCGACCGCCGAGAGGGGGGCAAAACCGAAGTCGGCCCCGAGGTAGGCGATCCCGCCGCTGATCGTGACGTCAGAGTAAGCGGCGGTGGTCGCCGACCAGGGATGGCCGTGGGAGTCGACCGGCAGGTCGGGGTCGGAAGTGTCCACAACCACCCGGTAGTCGCCGTCCGGCAGCTCGTCGAAGAGGTACTTCCCGTTGGCATCGGTGGCGGCCGTCGCCACCGCCACGTAGCTCCCGTCGCCGTTGAAGTCGGCCTGGAGGGTGACCGTGACCGCGGCGATCCCGGTCTCCCCGGGACCGGACTGGACCCCGTCGCCGTTGAGGTCCCGCCAGACCGTGTCGCCGATCGACCCCGAACCGAGCGGCTGGTAGCCGAAGTCCTGGTTGAGGTTGGAGGCGTCGAGGATGGTCACCCCGGCCCGCCCGTCCATCGCCCCCGAGGGGTCGGCGGTGATGTTGTAGAGGGCCGGGAATCCGGAGGAACTGTGATCGACGACCACGACGTAATTTCCCGGCGCGAGGTCCTCGAATAGGTACTTCCCGTCGCTGCCGGTGGTGGTCTCCGCCAGGAGCGGGTCGGTCCCGGAATCGTAGAGCCCGTTGCCGTTGACGTCGAGGTAGAGCCGGACGGTGACGCCGGAGATGCCCTCGTCATTGGCGTCCTGGACGCCATCGCCGTCCCAGTCGTAGAAGACCGTGTCGCCGATGTCATAGCTCCCGGTCTCGTAGTAGCTGAAATCGGCGGTCCCCAGGCCGCCCGGCGGGACGGAGAGGGAGACCTCGTCGAGAGTGACGATCCCGTCGCTGTCGAAGGAGGCGGTCCAGTCCCCTTCCAGGTGGCCGGTCCCGGGGACGACCCGGACGGTGTAGCTGCCGTCGAAGTCGCTGAGGAAAGAGAAGGTCCCGTCGGCCGCGGTGGTGGTGGTATCGATCAGGACGTCGCCACCGTCATAGAGTTCGACCGTGACCCCGAAGAGCCGCGGCTCCCCCGGGTCGGGGGACGAAGTTCCCCCTCGGTCCACGTCGTGCCAGAGGGTTCCTCTGATCAGGCCGAGCAGGTCGCGGTAACCGAAGTCGGCGGTCAGGTGGTCGGCGGGGCCGCCGCCGGAGGTCCCCAGGACCACCACGGTCTGGTTGTTAGGGGTGAGGATGCCCCCGTCCTCGTCGTAGGTGTTGGTCCCCGTCCCGCCCGGCAGGGTCGCGGTGGAGACGGTTACAGTGTAGGTCCCGGTGGACCAGAGACCGTCGAAGAGGTAGTAGCCCTCGCTGTCGGTGACCGTGGTGACCGGCTGCCCGGCCCCGTTGCCGAGGTCGACCCCGACCGGCGGGGTGAGCTCCACGGTCACGGAGGCGATCCCGGTCTCGCCGCCACCGTCCTGGACCCCGTCGCCGTCGAGGTCCCGCCAGACGAAGTCCCCGATCGAGCCGGTCGGCTCCAGGCCGACCACCTCCTCGTCGTCACCGGTGTTGGCGGGTACGCCGTTGCTGAAGGTGGCCCACTCGACCAGGGCGGAGTTGGTCATCGTGGTGAAGTCGTTGCCGGGCGGCTCCAGGGCGGTGAAATAGACCGTCACCGTGCTCTCCCCGCCCGGGTAGATGGGACCGATATCATCCCAGTCGATCGTGCCCGCCCCGCTCTCCACGCTGAAGGACGAGGGGGAAGGCGCGGCGGAGACGAAGGACATCAGGGAGGCATCGTAAACATCCTGGAGGGGGACCGGGGAGAGGGTGTTGGAGTCGGTGACGGGGGGATACTCGACGTCCGAGGTCAGCCGCAACCCCACGCTGTCGGCCTCGATCAGGTTCCCGCCGGGGCCGCGGTTCTTCTGGATCGCCAGCTGGATCGAGGACCCGGAAACGGTGTCCCAGGTCCAGGCCGCCGCGGCGGTGGCGTCGATGGCCAGGGTACCGGTCCAGCCGTTCACCAGGGAGACTTCGTCGTATTCGGCGAGCAGGATACCGGAGGCGGCCCCCGGGAGCCAGAGGTAGACCCGGAAGAAGAAGGGAGCGCCTCCCGGGTTGGTGCTGCGCAGAAGAATCAGGGTCTCGGCCTTGGTGATCGCCCCCACCCCTTCGCCGCTGAAACCGGTCATCCCGACGCCCAAGGCATCCACGTTGCTGCGGACCGTCCCCACGGCCCACTGGCCGTCGGGAGCGCCCAGGGCCTTGCTCTGATTGGACCAGCCGGTTCCGCTGTCCCGGGCGGTATCACGGGCGTTGGCGTAGGTGGTGACGGTCACCGAACCGCTCCCCCCTCCCCCGGTGCCGGGATGATTGTTGACGACCGTGATCTCGTAGGAGAAGTCATATCCCTCGTAGACCGGGGAGGAACCGGCCAGCGACTTCTCCACGACCAGGGCGGGAGCGAAGCCGAAGTCGGCCTCCAGGTAGACGACCGGGTCGGGGTCGGTCCTCTCCGAATCGAGGTCGGCGGCGTGGACGGTCGGGGTGGTCGGGGAGTAACCCTCGGGCAGGTTGGGGTCGGTAACACTCACCGTCGCCAGGTAGTCGCCGTCGAAGAGGTCGCTGAACTCGTACCACCCGACGCTGTCGGTGACCTCCGTCCCGATCACGAAGTCGCCGGAGTTGACGGCGCCGTCGGAGTTCACGTCGTAATAGAGGGTGACGGTCACCCCCGCGATGCCGTCCTCCCCCGTATCCTGAACCCAGTTGGCGTAGTCGAAACCGTCCCCGTCGTCCTGGAAGACCGTGTCCCCGATCCGGTTGACGCCCGAGACCAGGGTCAGGGCGGTATCGGTCATAAAGGCGGCGGTATTCCCGAAGCTCAAGCCCGCGGAGTTGGTCACCAGCGGCCCCGCCGCCGGGTTATCCACCAGCACCGAGAAGGTCACGGTCCCGGACGCCGCCGGCGCCAGGACGTCGCTCAGCCACCACTGGATGTCGGTGACCAGGGAGGCCGGGTCCGGCTCCGCCTCCGACCAGGCGGCTCCGTCGGTGGAGAAGAGGATGGTATAGGCCGAGACCCCGTCCGGGAGGGTGTTGCCGGTGGAGGCCGAGAAGGCGGCGTAGTACGTCCCCTCGGGGACCGCGTCCCGGATGACCAGGGGCAGCCCGGCCGCCGGGTCGCCCACCGCCACCTCGCCGCTGTTGGCGAAGGCGATCTCGTAGTCGATCTGTCCGCCGGGGGCAACGACCGGGTCGGCCATCTTCTCGATCTCCAGCTGGCTCTCCGGCGAGGACAGGCCGGCCCCGAGCAGGGCCCCGTAATCACCGTTGAACTTCTCGTTGTCGAAACCCGAGGCCGCCATCTGATAGGGGGTGAGCTGGGCGGTGACCCCCGACTGGAGGGCGAGGAAGTCGTAGCGGACCAGCCCGATCACCCCGGTGTTGTCGGGGAGGTTGGTGAAGTAGAGCTGGTCCTCCGCCTCGATCACCAGCTCCCCGCCGTCCTTGAGCTTGACGATGATCAGGGCGTAGGTCTTGGCCAGCCGGAAGGCCCCGGCGTTGAAGAGGTCGGGGTTGCCGACCGGCTGGAGCCAGGCGTTCTGGTCGGGGACCAGGTCGCCGTCGTTGTCGAACCCCTGGCCGACGTTGCCCAGGTCGTACCAGATGCCCTCGCTGACGATCCTGGTCCCGGGCGAGCCGTCGTCGGGGTAGCTGGACCAGCTCGGGTCGTACTTGTCGAGCAGCTCCTTGTAGACGTCGGGGACCTTGTTGGCCGTGTTGGGGAAGATCTTGTTGGCCATCGCCGCGATGCAGCTGCGCATCGTCGCCGTCCGGGTCACCGACGCCTCCAGCGGCGTCCCCCCGTCGTCGGCGGTCGCCCAGATATCGTAGTACAGGAAGAGGTCGTCGTCCGGCTTGGAGCCGAGGGTCACCGCCTTGCCGTTCTCGTCGAGCTGGGGATAGCTGATCAGCCAGTAGACCGGGACGTAGCCCCCGGCGGGAATGCTGCCGAGGTAGCGGGTGGCGTCGCCCGTCCCCAGGGAGCCGCCCTGGTGAGTGATGGCAAACTCCCCGCCGGGGAGCGGCCCGACCAGATCAGGGTGGGAGCGGCTGGGGTATATCCCCGGCGTCCCGGCCGTGCGGTCTCCGACGTAGGCGTAGGCCCCGGTCAGGTCGGTCTCCCCGTCGTTCCAGATCCGGGCCATAATGTACCCGGCCTGAACCGCCGGCCCCTGGGACTCGACATTGGAGCGGACGATGAAGTTGTAGGCGGTCAGGACCTCGATCCGCAGGTCCCCGTCGGGGTTGGCCGCAAGGGCCGGACCGGCTAGGGCCAGTGCGATCGAGACCCCCGCGATGGTATTTCTACAGAATAAGCCCATATAGCCGTTGGACTTCCGTACCCGGTAATCTGCTCAGATTTGTCAACCGAACGGCAAAAATATGATTTACTAATGTATCACATTCTTGTGGGAATGCACTAATTATACGAAAAAAAAGAAAAATATTTATGGCCTTGTCGCGATGGCTGTTCTAATCCTTTCACCAGCCTCGTATCCCCGGATATCTTTCCCCCGGGAACAACCTTTCAAGCGGACATTTAACCTTGGCTCCGGGGGAGAAAACCCGCGGTCTTGAGCTTGACAACCTGATGGGGGACAGACCCGGACAGGTCCGGGGAAAACCGTCAGGAAGGCAGGACCACTCGGGTGGGCCCTTACCGCAGCGGGATGTGGCCGGGTCCGCCCCAGTAGATCCGGGTCCGGCCCCGGATCGCCCAGAGACCGTTGGCGGGACGGTAGATCGAGATAATGTCCCCGCCTTCTCCCGCGTAGCCGGCCGGCTGGGGCAGGTCGCCGGCGCGACCGAAGTAAACCCTGGTCGTGCCGGCCGCCGCCCACAATCCGGTGGCGGGGCGGAAGATCGCGAAATCGGCGGAGCCGGCGCCGAGGTAGCGGGCCGGGGCCGGGAAATCGCCGGGAGAGCCGAAGTAGCGGCGGGTCAGACCCCGGACCGCCCAGAGGCCGGCGGTCGGACGGAAGACAGCGGGCAGGGCAGGCCCCTCGCCGGAGTAGGTCTCCGGGACCGGCAGGTCGCCGGGCTGACCGAAATGGAACCGGGTCACCCCGCGGATCACCCAGAGACCGGTGGCCGGACGGAAGATCCCGGGGTCGGTCAGCCCGTCGCCGCTGTAATCGGCGGGGACGGGGATATCCCCTCCCCCGCCGAAATAGAACCGGCTCACACCCCGCGCCGCCCAGAGACCGGAGACGGGCCGGAAGATGCCCGGCCGGGTGGTCCCCTCTCCCCCGTAATCCCCGGGGGCGGGAAGATCGCCGGCCCGGCCGAAGTATACCACCAGAGGACTGAGACCAGAACCGCGGGCGATCCACCAGCGGCCCGAGCCGGGGTTCCAGACCGCCGGGTCGGCCAGTCCGTCGCCGTCGTAGTCGTTCCCCCCCAGGACCAGCCAGGAGGCGTCCGGAGAGGGCGTCGGGCTGAGCTCGGGGGTGGCCGTCGGAGGCGGGCTCGTCGGCACTGTGGGACCCGGGCTCGGCGGCACTGTCGGCGGCGGACTGGCCGTCGGCGGCGGAGTGGGAGGAACGGTAGCGGTCGGAACCACGGTCGGAGTCGGGGAAGGATCTGGTCCCTGTTCCCAGACATAGACGTTGCCGTCGGTGGAAGCGCCGTAGATATAGGTTCCGTCGGCGAAGACCGAGTTCATCCAGTCGGCCGACCCGGCGAGATCGGCGGTGAAGAAGAGCCCGGCCCGATTCCAGACCCGGACCAGGTCGTTGTCGGAAGACCCGAAGATGAACCTCTCCCGGGAGAAGACCGAACTGATCCAGTCCCCGGGGCCGTCCAGGATCGCCTGGAGACCGAAACCCGGCCGGCTCCAGAGGTAGAGCCGGCCATTCTTGTTCGCCCCGTACAGGCGGTCGGCGTCGGCGAAGACCGAGAGGAACCCCTCCTCCCCTTCCAGGCGGTGGAGAAGGGAGAAATCGGACCGGGACCAGACATAGACATAACCGTCCTCCCCGGCCCCATAGATATAATCACCATCGGCGAAGACGGCGTTGAGCACGTCGCCGCACTGGTCCAGGACCCGGTTGAAGGCCAGGGACGGAACGTCCCAGATATAGAGGGCGAAGTCCCCGCTCGCCCCGTAGATATGATCGGCATCGGCGAAGACCGAGTAGATCGGTCCCCCGCCGGGGTTCAGGGCGGACTGAAGGGAGAAAGAAACCCGGTCGAGGGTATAGATCGAGCCGTCCGAGGAACCAACCAAGAGCGATCCCCCGGCAACCGCGACGGAGTTGAGGTAGGTCGCGGACAGGATGACGGCAGTCTGGAGCGAGAAGTCGGACCGGGACCAGGCGTAAAGAGAACCGTCGCCGCCGGCGCCGTAAATCCGGATCTCGTCGGCGGTCACCGAGTTGACGCTGAGCGGGGAGGCGGGAAGCACCGCCCGGGGATCAAAGGGGGCCGCGGGCAGGGCGGGGGCAAAGACCAGGAGCACTGCCGCGATCGCAATAATGTGAATTCTGAACATAAATATTCTTGCCCGGGGGGAGACCCCTGATATTATCGCTCGGCCTTATTCGTGCTAATATAGCTTCGTTCCGAAGCGCTGTCAAGTCGTCCGTACCCCGCGACGGCCGCCGCTAACAATTGCAACCGCCGGAGGATTGAACTTGGAGAATATCGTCATCGTCGGAGCCGGGGTGGCCGGCCTCACCGCCGGCTACCACCTGAGCCAGCAGGGGATGAAGGTGACCGTGGTCGAGAAGGAGGACCGGCCGGGGGGCCTGGCCCGCTCCTTCCGCTACGGGGATTACATCTTCGACGTCGGCCCCCACCGTTTCCATACCGAGGACCAGAAGGTGCTCCGCTTCATCCGGATGGTCCTGGGGCCGGACGCGGTGACCATCCCCCGCTCCAGCGGGGTCTACTTCTTCGGCCGCTACCACGAGTGGCCGCTGCGGCTGGCCACCCTCTTCAAGCTCCCCCCTTCCATCACCTTCCGGGTGGCCCGGGACCTGGTCCACCGCCGGCGGCGGCCGGGATCGAGTTTCGAGGACTACATCGTCAATATGTACGGCCGGACTCTTTACGATTCCTTCTTCAAGGTTTACACCGAGAAGTTCCTCAAGCACGACCCGGGCCAGATCCACTCCGACTGGGCCAAGGCCGGGATCGACCGGGCGGTGATCGACCGGAAGAATCGGGCCAACACCCTCTTCAGCTTGATCCGGAAGACCCTCCTGCCCACGCCGGTGAGCACCGAGTTCATCTACCCCACCAGGGACGGGATCCAGCTCTTCAGCGACCGGCTGGCGGAAGAGATCGTGAAGAACGGGGGGCGGATCCGGCTCCGGGACGGGGTGGAAGCGATTACCGCCGGGAAGAAGCGGGTCGAGGAGATCACCCTGGCCGACGGGACCCGGCTGAAGCCCGATCTCCTGATCTGGACCGCCCCGATCGACCTCCTCTGCCGCCTGATCGACGTCGAGGAACCCCGCCTTTCCTACCTCTCCGCGCTCCTCTTCAACGCCGAGGTCGAGGGCGAGCCCCCCCTGCCCTACCAGTGGTGCTATTACGGCCAGGAGGAGATCGTCTTCAACCGGATCAGCATCCCGAAAAATTTTTACCGGGGGACCGCCCCGGAGGGGAAGACCGGGATCAACCTCGAGGTCACCTGCCGGGAGGGCGACGGGGTCTGGAACGACCCGGAAAAACTCGGACCGACGGTGGTGGAGGATATGCGGAAGGTGGGACTGATCCCCTCCCCCGAGGCGGTGAGGGCGATGCACATCGAGAAGGCGGTCAACGTCTACCCGATCTACGAGCTCGACTACCTCTACCCTCTCCAGCGGATCCTCAACCACCTGAGCTACATCGGCAACCTGCTGCTGCTGGGCCGGACCGGGACCTTCTGGTACAACAATATGGATCACTCGATCGCCGCCGGGATGGAGGCCGCCGAGGACATCGTCGGCAGCCGGAGGCAGGGCATCCACCCCCTTTACCACCGCAACGACTTCTGGGCCTGACACCCCCCGCCCCCCCCAAAAAAAAATAATTCACCGCAGAGACGCAAAGAACGCAAAGAAAGTTTTTAAGTATTTTTACTGAATGGGAATTGCGATCCGGCGTTATTGCGAGCATCGAACCCGCCGGAGATTTCCGAATTGAAACTCTAAAATCCCCTTTGCGTTCTTTGCGTCTTTGCGGTTCAAAACAGTTCGGGATAGCAAATCTATGTCAGTTGAGCGGACACCGGATTTTTCGGTCGTGATCCCCAACCGGAACGGGGGGGGGACACTGGCGGAATGCCTGGAGGCGGTCTTCAAAGCGGGGGGGGAAGGGCTGGAGGTGATCGTGGCCGACGACGCCTCGGACGACAACTCCCTCGAAGCCGCTTCCCGGTTCCCGGTCCGGGTGATCAGGCACGAAAACTGCCGGGGAGCCTCGGCAACCCGCAACAGCGGGGCCGCGGCGGGCCGGGGCGGGATCCTGCTCTTCATCGACAGCGACGTGGTCATCCCTCGGGAAACCTTCAAAATTCTGGCCGAGGACTTCCAGGATTCGGAGATCGCCGGGGTGGTGGGCCTGCTCCAGCCCTTCACCCGGTTCGACAACCTCTGCAGCCAGTACAAGAACTTCTATATGCATTACACCTACAGCCGGCTTCCTGAACTGACCCCGGTCTTCTACACCAGTATCGCCGCCATCCGCCGAGAGGTCTTCAGGGAATGCGGCGGCTTCGACGAGGCCTACCGCTCGGCCACGATCGAGGACACCGAGTTCGGGGTCCGGGTCACCGGGCGGGGCTACCGGCTCCTCCACGACAAGCGCCTGCAGGTTGAACACATCCGCCGGTACGGCCTGGCGGGCCTGCTGAAGACCGGATTCAAGCGGGCGGCCGGGATCACCCTGGTGACCATCCGGGACCGGGCCAAGCCGAAGAAGAAATCCTCCTACCTGACCACCAGTGCCGCCTTCCTGGCCGGGATCGTCCTCGCCGGACTGACGGTCCTCTTTCTCGCCCTGGCGCTCTCGCTCGCCCGCCCCGCGGTCCTCCCGGCGGCCGGGGCGGCCTGGTTGGCGATCATCACCCTCAACCGGGGTTTCCTGGCCGGGTTGGAACGACGGCGGCGGGTTTTCCTCTTGACCGGAAGCGGTCTGATCCTGCTCGACCTGCTGGCCCACGGCGCCGGGGCGGCCTGGGGGGTGGTGTCCTTTCTCCTCGGGAAAAGATATTGATCCGCGCTCGGGGTCTTGGTTCTGGCGGAGGAAGCGGTTAGCCGGGGAACTGATTCAACCGCGGCGCCAGGCCGCGGGGGTCGGGATTTCTACTGCCGGGGAAGCCGGGCTAACCCCGGGAGGCGCGGGCGGCCAGGCGGTTGACGGCGTTGAGGTAGGCCTTGACGGAGGCCTCGATAATGTCGGTGGAGGAAGCCCGCCCGTTGACGATCCGCCGGCCGGACCGGACGGTGACCGCCACCTCGCCCAGGGCGTCCTTGCCCCCGGTGACCCCTCTCAGCTCGTACTTCTGGATCTCGCACTCGATCCCGGTGATCCGGTCGATCGCCCGGCAGGCGGCGTCGACCGGGCCGTCGCCGGTGGAGGCTTCCTGGAAAAGCTCCTCCCCCTTCTTCAGCCGAACGGTGGCGGTGGGGACGGCCCCGGTGCCGCTGCTGACGTGGAGGTAGTCGAGGGTATAAACCGCCGGCGGCCGGGTCAGCTGCTCGTCTACCAGGGACTGCAGGTCCTCGTCGAAGACGTGCTTCTTCTTGTCGGCCAGGGTCTTGAACTTCTCGAAGGCCCGCTCCAGTTCCTGCGGGGCGAGTTGGTAGCCGAGGGATTTCAAGCGGTCCTGGAAAGCGTGGCGGCCGGAGTGCTTGCCGAGGACCAGCAGGCTCCTGGGCACGCCGACATCCCGGGGGCGCATTATCTCGTAGGTGGTCCGCTCCTTCAGCACCCCGTCCTGGTGGATCCCCGCCTCGTGGGCGAAAGCATTCTCGCCCACGATCGCCTTGTTCCGCTGGACCGGAATCCCGGTCAGGTGGCTGACCAGGCGGCTGGTCTTGTAGATCTGGCGGGTGTTGATCCCGGTGGCGACCTTCCAGAAGTCGCGCCGGACCTTAAGGGCCATCACGATCTCCTCCAGGGAGGCGTTGCCCGCCCGCTCCCCGAGACCGTTGACGCAGCATTCCACCTGCCGGGCGCCGTGGCGGATCGCGGAGAGCGAGTTGGCGACCGCCAGGCCGAGGTCGTTGTGGCAGTGGACGGAGATGACCGCCCGGGAGATATTGGGGACGTTCTCGAACAGGTAGCGGATGATCGCCCCGAACTCCTCGGGGGTCGAATAACCGACGGTGTCCGGGATGTTGACGGTGGAGGCCCCGGCGGCGATCACCGCCGCCGTCACCTCGGCCAGGAAGGGGAGCTCCGTCCGGGCGGCGTCCTCGGCCGAGAACTCGACCGTGTCGACGCAGCGCCGCGCCGTCTCCACCCCCCGGACCGCCTGGCGGACGATCTCGGCCTTGCTCTTCTTGAGCTTGAACTCCCGGTGGATCTTCGAGGTGGCGAGGAAGGTGTGGATCCGAGGTGACTCCGCCTTCTCCAGGGCCTTGGCCGCCGTCTCGATATCCTTTTTCAAACAGCGGGCCAATCCCGCCACCGCAACCCCCTTCAGGGATCGGGCGACGGCGCTGACCGCCTCGAAGTCGCCCTCGGAAGCGATCGGGAACCCGGCCTCGATGACGTCCACCCCCAGCTTGACCAGCTGGCGCCCGATCCGGAGTTTCTCCCGGACGGTCAGGCTGGCCCCGGGGGACTGTTCGCCGTCTCTCAGGGTGGTGTCGAAGATGTAGATCCGGTTTTTCATCTTTAACCCGATTTATTCATAAAATCGGGTTAGGGGAAATCAGGCGGCCCGAAAATTAACGATTAAGTTCCAGCCAGCAGATGAAGTCGGCCAGAGTCGGCCAGGACATTTGGTAATCGGCGGCGTCGATCCGGACCTGGTTGATCTGCTGGTTCAAGACCTGGATTACTTTCTCCTGGTTATAACTATGGAAGGAAGAACGGTCCCAGGGTATGCACTCCCCCGGGCCGCACTCCCCGGACTTGGCGACTACCTTGCCCAGGTTTTTCCGGCTGCAGAGCAGGATCAGGTGATCGGGGTAATCCCGGACGTGGAAGTGCACGTGGCCGCCGATGTCCAGCCCCTCGCGAAAAATGGTCTCGAAGACCTGACGGGCCAGGGTCCGGGCGTTGAGAGATAAGGTCGGCTCGCGGTAATAGATCTTCGCCCGCCGGAACCCCAGCCGGGGCTTGACGAGGCCGAAACGGACCACCACCTTCAGGTGCCGGAAGGCGAAGGGCTTGCGGAGAAAACCGCGGATCCCCAGGGCCTGGACCCTTTTCCGGTCGGCCGGAGTGATCTCATAAGCCGACATCATCACCACCGGGGTGGAGCGCCCTGCCGCCCGGAGGCGGGACACCAGTTCCAGGCCCTCCAGCCCCGGCAGCTGCCGGTCGATGAGCACCAGGTCGGGTTCCTCCCGGAGGGCCAGGTCGAGACCCTCATCTCCCCGTTCCGCCTGGCTGACCCGGTAGCCGAGCACCCCGAGGTAACGGGCGATCACCTGGCGGTTGAGCGGTTCATCCTCGATCACCAGGATCGACTGGTGCCGGCGCCGCCGGCGGGGCTGCACATAATCCCGCACCGCCTCCCGCAACGTCGCGGCCGGTGCCGCCCCGACCGGGATCGCCGCCGTGATCGGATCTGCTGTCAGCTCCAGCGTGCTCATCCCCGCGCGATCGCGATCTTCCCGGTCCGGACCAGTTCCTTCACCCCGTAACGGGCGAGCAGTTCGAGGATCGCCTTGATCTTGTCGTCGGTCCCGGTCAGCTCCAGGACCAGGGCCACGGGGGAGACATCGATCACCCGGGCCCGGAAGATCTGGGCGATCTCCAGGATCTCCGAGCGGGTGGCGGACGTGGTCTTGACCTTGGCCAGGATCAGCTCCCGGTCCACGGCTTCTCCGCCGGAGAATTCCTGGATCTTGAGGACGTTGATCAGCTTGTTGAGCTGCTTCTCCACCTGCTCCATAATCCGGGGCGAGCCCTGGTCGTCGACCACGATCGTCATCCGGGAGACGGCCGGGTCCATCGTCTCCCCGACCGCCAGGCTGGTGATGTTGAAACCCCGGCCGGAGAAGAGCCCCGCCACCCGGGCCAGGACCCCGAACTTGTTCTCGACCAGGACGGAAATCGTATGTCTCATTTTATTATTTCCTCCGGAAATAATAGTGAAATTTCCTGCGGAAATTTACGATTATTTTTTCCAAGGAAAAATAATCAGGCCAGGCCGCTGATCATCTGCCGGATGTTGGCGCCGGCCGGGACCATCGGGAAGACGTTCTCCTCCCCGGCGACGATGAAGTCGAGGAAGACCGGGCCCGGGTGTTTGATCGCCTTCTTCAGGGCCGGGAGAACTTCCTTCTTCTCCTCCACCCGGATCCCCATCGCCCCGTAGGCCTCGGCCACCTTGACGAAGTCGGGGTTTCCTTCCAAAACGGTCCCGAGATAGCGCTTCTTGTAAAAAAGTTCCTGCCACTGCCGGACCATCCCCAGGTAACCGTTGTTCAGGATCGCCACCTTGACCGGGATTTTGTTGAACACCGCGGTGGCCAGCTCCTGGATGTTCATCTGGATGGAACCGTCGCCGGCGATATCAAAAACTATTTTATCGGGGAAGGCGAGCTGGGCCCCGATGGCGGCGGGGAATCCGTAACCCATCGTTCCCAGGCCGCCGGAGGAGAGAAAGGTCCTCGGTTCGGTGAAGGGATAGAACTGGGCCGTCCACATCTGGTTCTGGCCGACCTCGGTACAGATGATCGCCTCGCCGCCGGTGGCCTGGTAGATCTGCTCGATCACGTACTGGGGCGGGATGGCCCCGGTGTCCTTGTAGACCAGCGGTAACTCCTTCTTCCAGGCCCGGATCTGCTTCAGCCAGGGGCCGATCTTCCCCGGCTTGACGATCTTGTTCAAATCCTTCAGGACCATCCGGACATCCCCGACCACCGGGATATCGACCCGGACGTTCTTCTTCAGCGAGGTGGGATCGATGTCGATGTGGGCGATCTTGGCGTGGGGAGCGAACTCGCTGATCTTCCCGGTGATGCGGTCGTCGAACCGGGCCCCGACGGCGATGATCAGGTCGGAGTCCATAATCGCGTAGTTGGCGTACTGGGTCCCGTGCATCCCCAGCATCCCCAGGGAGAGGGGACTGGTCTCCGGGAAAACCCCGAGGGCCATCAGGGTGGTGGTGACGGGGATCGATGTCTTCTCCACCAGCTGGCGCAACTCGCCGGAGGCCGAGGCGGCGATCGCCCCCCCGCCGACGTAGAGGACCGGCTTGCGGGCGGCCGCGATCGCCTCCGCCAGGTTTTTGATCTGGCGGGGATGGCCCTGGTAGACCGGGTTGTACCCGGGGATCTCCGCCTTCTTCGGGTAGGTCCGGCTGGTGCTGGCCTGCTGGACGTCCTTGGGGAGATCGATCAGGACCGGGCCGGGCCGGCCGCTCGACGCCAGGTAGAAAGCTTCCTTGATGATCACCGGAAGCTCGTCGATGTCGGTAACCAGGTAGTTATGCTTGGTGATCGGCCGGGTGATCCCGACGATGTCGGCTTCCTGGAAAGCATCGTTGCCGATCATCGCGGTCGGGACCTGGCCGGTCAGGGCCACCATCGGGACCGAGTCCATATAGGCGGTGGCGATCCCGGTGACCAGGTTGGTCCCCCCGGGACCGGAGGTGGCGAGGCAGACGCCGACCTTGCCGGAGGCGCGGGCGTAGCCGTCGGCGGCGTGGGCGGCCCCCTGCTCGTGCCGGGTGAGGATGAACCGGATCGGAAAATGATCGAGCTCGTCGAAGATGTCGAGGACCGCGCCGCCGGGATACCCGAACATAACCTCGACCCCTTCCCGGACCAAGCAATCGAGAATCAGTTTCGCTCCCTTCATTTTAAAATTTTCCTCCGGAAAATTTTCGTGTTCGAATTCTTATTCCGGATCTCGGCCAGGCATTACGAAGCACGGTGTCTTCCCTGTCCCTTCCCCTAACCCGGCAGGAGAACGGCGCCGGCGGAGGCGGAGGTGACCTGGGCCGCGTAACGGGCCAGGTAGCCGGTGAGCTTCTTTCCCGGATACTTCCACTTTTTCCGCCGGGCGGCCAGTTCCTTTTCCGTAATTTTAACCTGCAGGAGACGGCGGGGGATGTCAAGAACTATCTCGTCGCCGTCCCGGAGCAGGGCGATCGGCCCCCCGGCGGCGGCCTCGGGCGAGATGTGGCCGACGCAGGGGCCCTTGGTCCCCCCGGAGAAACGGCCGTCGGTGATCAGGGCCACCGACTCCCCCATCCCCATCCCGACGATCGCCGAGGTCAGCGAGAGCATCTCCCGCATCCCGGGGCCGCCCCGGGGCCCCTCGTTCCGGATCACCACCACCGTCCCGGCCCTGATCTCTCCCCGCATCAGGGCCTTCATCCCCGCCTCCTCGGACTCGAAGACCCGGGCCTTCCCGGCAAACCGCCTCGCCGATTCGGCGACCGCCGACTGCTTGACCACGGCGCCGTCCGGGGACAGGTTTCCCTTGAGGATGGCGATCCCCCCCTCGGGGCTGTAAGCCCGGTCCGGTGTCCGGATGACCTCCGAGTCCGCCACCCGGGCCCGCCGGCAGATCTGCCGCCAGCTTAAGCCGTTGACAGTCGGCAGGTCGTGGACCCGGTCGCCGAGAACCTTCATCACCGCCGGGATCCCGCCCGCCAGGTGGAGATCCTCCATCATATGCTCACCGCCCGGGCGCATATTCGCCAGGTGGGGGGTGGACCGGCTGATGCGGTCGAAGTCGGAGAGTTTCAGGTCGATCTCCAGGTCGCGGGCGATCGCCATCAGGTGGAGGACCGTGTTGGTGGAGCCGCCCAGGGTCATATCGACCGCGATCCCGTTCTCCAGGGCCTTCCGGGTCATAATCGCCCGGGGCCGGATATCCTCTTTCACCAGGGCGACTATCCGCTGGCCGCTCCGGTAAGCGATCCGCCGCTTCTCCGCCAGGACAGCGGGGGCAGTGGCGCAGCCGCTCAGACTCATCCCCACCGCCTCGGTGATGCAGGCCATCGTGTTGGCGGTGTACATCCCCTGGCAGGATCCGGCCCCCGGGCAGGCCTGGAGCTCCAGGGCCGCCACCTCCTCCTCCCCGATCTGCCCCGCCTGGGCCCGCCCGATCGCCTCGAAGGTGTCCCGGACCAGGGAGAGGCGGCGGCCGGAGTAATGCCCGGCCAGCATCGGGCCGGCCGTGACCGCGATCGCGGGGATGTTGAGCCGGCCGGCGGCCATCAGCATCCCCGGGGTGATCTTGTCGCAGTTGGTCAGCAGGACCAAGCCGTCGAGGGCGTGGCCGAGGGTTACCATCTCGATCAGATCGGCGATCAGCCCACGGGTCGGCAGCGAGCAGTACATCCCCGGGTGGCCCATCGCGATCCCGTCGCAGATCCCCGGGACCGTGAAGATGAACGGCTTGCCCCCGGCGGCATAAACTCCGTTCTCGATCGACCGCTCGAGGTCCTTCATCCCCACGTGGCCGGGGATCAGGTCGGTCCAGCTGGAGACCACCCCGATATAGGGTTTCTTCAGGTCGGAGGGATCGACCCCGGTGGCGTACATCAGGCAGCGGTGAGGGGCCCGCTCCAGACCGATCTTGGTGGCATCGCTTCTTCTTCCTTTCTTTCCGGCGGCTTTCTTCATCAACTCTCCTCCTTATTTTTCACCGGGGGGATTCTAGCGAAACCGCCCCGCGGGAAAAAGTCAAATATCTCACCGGTAGACCCGGGAGACCCGTTTGCCCAGCTGGGCCAAGACCTCATAGGAGATGGTCCCGATCCGGGCCGCCGCCTCTTCGGCGGTGATCCGTTCCCCGCCCTGCCGGCCGATCAGGACCGCCTCGTCCCCCACCTCGACCCCCTCGATCCCCCCGACGTCGACCATCAACTGGTCCATCGTCACGATCCCGACGATCGGCGCCCGCTCTCCCCGGATCAGGACCTCCCCCCGGTTGGAATGCCCGCGGCTGAAGCCGTCCCCGTAGCCGATCGGGAGGGTGGCGATCCGGGTCCGTTTCTTCACCCGGTGGGTCCTGGCGTAACTGATTGTCCGGCCCGCCTCCACGGTCTTCAGGTAGGCCACCTGGGTCTTCAGGGAGAGGGCGGGCTTCAGTTCCACCTTCTGGCGGAGGTGCTCCGCCGGGTGGACCCCGTAGAGCATAATCCCCGGCCGGACCATATCCAGCCGCGATTCGGGGAAGTTGATCAAAGCCCCGCTGTTGGCGATATGGCGGAGGGGGATTTTAATCCCCCGTTCGGCCAGCCCATCTGCCACCCCGAGAAAACGTTCCAGCTGCAGCCTGGTGAAAGCGGGATCGGGATCGTCGGCGGCGGCGAAGTGCGAGGCCAGCCCCTGGAGCCGGATCCCCTTGATCCGGGAGATCCTCTCCAGCAGGGGGACGCAGTTCTCGTGCCAGACCCCGATCCTCCCCATCCCGGTGTCGATCATGAAGTGGATCTCGGCCCTCTTCCCCGCGTAGAGGGCGGTCTGGGCCAGGTCGCGGGCGATCTCCAGGGAAGAGACCACGGGGGTGAGGTTGTTGCGGACGATGTACTCGGAGTGGCCCCGCATCCCGGAACTGAGGATCAGGATCGGGGTGTCGGGGAAGAACGAGCGCAGTTCCAGCGCCTCCTTGACGTGCGAAACCCCCAGCCACCCGGCCCCGGCCTCCAGGGCGGCCCGGGAGACGGGGACGGCCCCGTGCCCGTAAGCATCGGCCTTGACGCTGACCAGGATTTTGACCTTCTTCCCGACCAGTTCGCGGATCCGGGCGATGTTGAAGCGGACTGCTTCCAGGTCGATCTCGGCCCAGGTTTTGAACAGTGAGTACATTAAATTAAATTTTCTCCCGAAAATTTAATTCAGAGAGGTAGATCGGTTCGGCGGTGTGAAGCTGATCCGCCGGGTCGGTCTGCAGCCGCTCTCCGGCCAGCAGCGCGATAGCGCCGGCGCGGGGGGAGGACTCTTCCCACTCCCGGATCCCCAGCAGTTCCAGACTCGGACGGAGACGATCCCCGTCGGGGGTGACGATCCGGCCGCCGCGGGCCAGGTCCGCCAGTTCCCCTTCCCCGACCACCCGGGGCGGGACCAGTTCCTCCATCCCCGAACCATTTTTCTTATAGCGGCCGCCGTAGATCCTCCCCCGCCCGCCGTCAAGCAACGGAACGACAATTCCACTCTTGAGGGCGCTGCCCCGGACCAGGGCGGGGAAGCCCCCCACCCCGACCAGGGGGATCGAGCAACCGAAGGCCAGCCCCTGCCCGGCGGCCAGTCCGACCCGGATCCCGGTGAAGGAGCCGGGCCCCAACCCCACCCCCACCGCAGCGAGGTCGCCGACCTTCCAGCCCGCCCCCTTCAGCAATCCATCGAGCACCGGCAGGAGACGGGCGGAGTGGTTGAGGCTGGTGTCGATCTCCGCTTCCAAAACCAGGCGGCCGTCTTCGGCCAGGGCCAGGGATCCGGCCGCGGTCGAGGTCTCGATGCCGAGGATCCTCGCCATCTCAACCCGCCTCCGGATAGTCGATCGTGATCTCCCGCTCCGTCTCCCCGGTCCCGGCGAACGAGATCTCGATCGTCCGCGGCGGCAGGCTCCCCGCCAGCTTCTCCGACCACTCGATGGCGGTCACCCCCTCCCCGTCAATATATTCCTCCAGCCCCAGCAGGGCGATCTCCGGTCCGGGGGACAACCGGTAGAGGTCGATGTGATAGAAGGGAAGCCGGCCCCGGTACTGGCGGACCAGGACGAAGCTGGGCGAGGTGATATATCGCTCCTCGACCCCGAGCCCGCGACCGCACCCCTGGGCGAAACAGGTCTTCCCCGAACCGAGGGGTCCCCGCAAGGCCAGGACGGACCCCGGAGCGAGCTTCTCCGCCAGCTCCGCGGCCAGGACCCGGGTCTCTTCCGGGCTATGGGTAGTCACCCTGATCATAACATTCTCCGGGGCAAAAAATTTTGCCGCTAAAAATGCCGGTAGCCGGTGGAGGGGAAGGGGCGGGGATGGCCGTTCCGGTCGATCACTTCCAGCCGCCCGGGGTCGGCGACGATCCGGCCGATCGGGGTCAGGGGGGTGCCGAGGGCGGCCGGCAGCTTCCGGCAGAGTTCCTCCGCTGCGGCCGGGGCGAGGCAGGCCAGGAGTTCGAACTCCTCCCCCTTCCCGGCCGTCCGGAGCACCGCCGCCGTCCCCCGGCGGCGAACCCGCTCGGTGACCGGGAGCGAGGATTCGCCGACCACCGCCCCGACACCGCTCTCCCGGCAGATATGGGCGAGGTCGGCGAAGAGGCCGTCGCTGAGATCGATCATCGCCGAGGGCGGGGACGACTCCCCGAGAAGACGGGACTCCCGAACCCGAGGGGTGAAATCGAGGTGCTTGTCCCGGGGCGGATCGCCCAGAATCCCGGTCAGGCAGATCACGTCCCCGGGGCGGGCCCCGGACCGGAAGGAGCAGCGGGTCTTCTCCACCTCCCCCACCACCGTGACCGAGATCGCGATCCCGGCGGGGGAGCGGATGGTGTCTCCGCCGACCACCGAGAGATCGAACTCGGCGGCCAGCCGCGCCATCCCCCGGTAGATCTCCCGGCAGTAACGGACCGAAATCCCTTCCGGCAACCCGAGGTTGACGACCGCCCAGAGCGGACGCCCGCCCATCGCCGCGATGTCGGAGAGGTTGACGGCCAGGGCCTTCCGGCCGACCCGGCGGCCGCCGGCCGACTTCCGGAAGTGGACGTCCTCGGCGATCGAGTCGGTGGCGATCAGGAGATACCGGCCCCGCTTCCCGCCCCCGACCACCGCCGCGTCATCGCCGATCCCCTTCACCACCCCCTCCCCTTCCGGCAGCAAGCGGGCGAGGTCCTCGATCAGTCCGAATTCGCCGATATCCTCGATCTTCACTTCGCCCATCCCGGTAAAATATCTGTTCCTGACGCCTGACGGAAATTATAGTATATCTTCTTCGGCCGGAATTCAACACCGGTGACCCGGCCGGCCGGGAGGATTGCGATGCCCTTTAAATTCAGCGGTTGCGCCATACCCGGGGTCAAGGTAATCGAGTATCAAAAGTTCGACGACCCCCGGGGCTTCTTTATGGAGACCTTCCGGACCGGGGAGTTCTCCGCCCACGGGATCGAACTCCCCTTCGTCCAGGACAACCTCTCCCACTCGGTCCGGGGGGTGCTGCGGGGGATGCACTACCAGAAAGACCCCGGCGCCCAGGGGAAACTGGTCCTGGTCCTGCGGGGAGCGGTTTACGACGTCGGGGTGGATATCCGCCGGGGGTCGCCGACTTACGGGAGATGGATCGGGGAGGTGATCTCGGACGAGAACCGGAAGATGCTCTACCTCCCCCCGGGGCTGGCCCACGGTTTCTGCGTCCTCAGCGACGAGGTCGATTTCTTCTACAAGGTCACCGCCGACTACGCCCCCCGCCTCGACCGGGGTTTCATCTGGAACGACCCCGAAGTCAGGATCGAGTGGCCGGTCGCCGACCCGATCCTTTCGACCCGGGACCGAAAACTCCCTCCCCTCCGCCAGGCCGACAACAACTACGTTTACCGGCCCGGAAAATAAGGAGGGGCACGGCATACCGTGCCCCTACCGGGCGGAGACCGTGCGGCGGCGGAAACCCTATTCCAAATCCTATTCCGGGGCGAAAACCCGGCGGAAATTTTCGGCGTAGGGCGGGCGGATCACCCCCCGCTCGGTGATGTGGGCGGCGATCAGTTCGTGGGGGGTGACGTCGAAGGCCGGGGAGCAGGTCTTGACCCCCTCCGGGGCCAGGCGCTTTCCCCCGATGACCGTGATCTCTTCCGCCGGGCGCTCCTCGATCGGGATCTCCTCGCCGGTGGCCAGGGAGAGGTCAAGCGTGGAGGAGGGCCAGGCCATATAGAAGGGTATCCCGTGGGCCCGGGCCAGGAGGGCCACCCCGTAGGTCCCGATCTTGTTCGCCCCGTCGCCGTTGGCGGCCACCCGGTCGGCGCCGGTGATCACCAGGTCGATCTCTCCCCGCTTCATCATCCAGGCGGCCATATTGTCGCAGATCAGGGTGACGTCGACCCCTTCCCGCTGCAGCTCCCAGGCGGTCAGCCGCGCCCCCTGGAGGAGAGGACGGGTCTCGTCGGCGAAGACCCGGAAGCGCTTCCCCCTCTCCCAGGCGACGTAGATCGGGGAGAGGGCGGAACCGAAACCGGCGGTGGCGAGGCTCCCGGCGTTGCAGTGGGTGAGGACACCGCCGCCCTCGGGGATCAGGCCCGCCCCGGCTTCGCCGAGCGCCCGTCCCATCGCCCGGTCCTCGGCCAGGATGGCCCGGGCTTCGGCGAGCAGGAGCCGCCGGAATTCCCCGGCCGGCCGGTCCCGATGGGCGCGACCGGTCTCTTTCATCCTCTCCAGCGCCCAGAAGAGGTTGACCGCGGTCGGGCGGGAGGTGGCGAGGTAATCGGCGGCCGCCTCCAGTTCCTCCAGCAGGCGGCCGGTCGCGGCGGCGGGAGAACGGTTGATCTCCACCGCCACCGCCCCGGCGGCGGCCACCCCGATCGCCGGCGCCCCCCGGACCCGCAGTTTCTTGATCGCCTCCCACATCTCCTCCCGGGCCGAGATGTCGATCAGTCGATACTCCGCCGGCAGGAGGGTCTGGTCGATGATCCGGACCGCGTCGTCGTTGATTTCCACCGTCGGGATGGCCATCTCGTGTCTCCTTTATCGTTTTCTCCTCCGTTCGCTTCGGGCGGGACTTCAATATCTTTGAGATCAATCAAAACGGAGTAATGGAGTGGTGGAGTATTGGGTGAATGTACCCGCCCTCGTCACTCCAACACTCCATCACTCCAAGACTCTATCCAGCTTTCCCCTCCTCTTTTCCGATTGTAGCACAATCACCCGCGCCGTTTCAGGTTTGATCAGGCCGCCTGGCGGACCAGGATGGTGAAAGACAGGAACAGGGCGTTATGGATGGCGTGGATGAAGACCGGGACCGGGAGCGAACCGGTCCGCCCGTAGCTCCGGGCCAGGAATATCCCGAGGCCGAAGATGGGGAGCCAGCCGAACCAGTTGAAGTGGAGGGTGGCGAAGAGGGCGGCGGTGACCGCCGACGCCCCGGACTCCCCGATCCGCGGGACCAGGGCGGGGTAGAGCAGCCCCCGGAAGTAGACCTCCTCGGCCAGGGGGGCGAGGACGACCCCCGCCACCAGGAGCGGACCGAGCAGGCCCGGCCGCCCCTCCCGGAGCAGGGGCTCGACCAGGGGATGGGCCTGCCAGGGGAGCCCGAACAGCCGGGTCAGCCCCCAGGCGAGAATACCCAGGATAACCAGCAGGGGGAAGAAGCAGATGTAACCTCTCAGGGCCTGCCGTCCCCGCCGGACCCACTCGCCGGCGGACCGGGGGATAGGTATCCCGGCCGGGATCCCGGGCTCCGGAACGGACCGGTGCTTCCGTAAAAATAACCACGACAGGCCGAGAAGCAGGACGAACTGGAGGAAGGCGTTGGAGAGCAGGAGCTGGGGCTCCACGATCCGCGGGGAGATCCCGGCCAGGCCGAGCAGGATTTTCTCCAGGCGCATTATCAGGAGGAAGAGGGCGAGGAAATAGACCGCCAGCCTCAGCACCTCCCCCACCCCCCAGGGCACGCGGGGCGGCTCCCCGGAGGGGAAGACCCGCCATTCGCGGCGGGCCAACCCCTGGAGGTTGATGGCCAGGCCGGAGAGGAAGATGGTGAGAAGGACGATGATCAGGCCCCGCAACAGGAAGGCGGGAAGGGGCGGCGCCTCCGCCAGTTTGAGCGCCCGGCCGTAATCTTCCCAGCCGGGAGGTTCCTCCCGGGCCGGGGGCGGAGGGGAGAGGGGCGCGGACGTGGCGAGCAGAACCAGGACGAGGAGAACCGCCCCCAGGAGATAGCGGTCTCGGCTGATCGCGGCCGGGATGCTTCCCATCGTCATCTCTCTCCCGGCAGCGGGAAACCATCCGTGCGCCGGATAACGATCCGGTCGTCATCTTCAACGATGATCAGACCTTCCCCGCCCTCGACGGCCTTCAGGACCTCCAGCCCCCGCTCCGGGCCGAGGACGAAGAGGGCGGTGGCCAGGCCGTCGGCGGTCAGGCAGTCGGGGGCGAGGACGGTGCTCTCCACCACCCCGGTGGCGGCGGGCTCGCCGGTCCGGGGATCGATGATATGGGAATAGCGGCGCCGGCCCTGGATAAAATAGTTCCGGTAATCTCCGGAGGTGGCGACCGCCCGGTCCCGCAGCTCGAGCACGGCCAGGACCTCCCCTTCCCGGCGGGGGTGCTCAACCCCGATCCTCCAGCCCCTCCCCTCCGGGTGCCGCCCCAGGGCGTAAATGTCTCCCCCGGCGTTGACCAGGGCCCCGGGGATCCCTTCCCCGGCCAGAAGGGCGGCCAGCCGGTCGACCACGTAGCCCTTGGCCAGCCCGCCGAGATCGATCTCCAGCCCCGGAACCCGGAAGCGGATGGTCCGGGACTCCCGGTCGAGCTCGATCTTCTCCCAGCCGGTCCGGGAGAGGGCCGACTCGATCTCCTCCCGGGAAGGCGTCCTCCCTTCCCGCCGGGGGAAGAACCCCCAGGCTTCCAGCAACGGGCCGACGCTGACGTCGAACGCCCCCCCGGTCAGGCGGCTGATCTCCAGGGCCCGGGAGAGGACCTCCAGCATCTCCCCGCTGACCGCGACCGGCGCCGACCCGGCTTCCCGGTTGACCCGGCTCAGCTCGCTGTCGGGGTCGTAACGGCTGAAGATCCTCTCCAGCCGTTCCGCCTCTCCCCAGCACTTTCCGAAAACCTCAGCCGCCCGTTCTCCGTCCGGCACCTCCAGTTCCAGGGAGAGGATCGTCCCCATCATCGGGCGGGACTTCCGGACGGAACACGGCCTCCGGCAGCCGGTAAGGGATAGTATCCCGAAGAGAAGGAAAGCGGCGAAAACCGCCCGGACCGGAGCCGGGCCGGGGGAGAGACGGTGGGACCGGGTCTCCATAATCCGGGGGAGGAGACGCGCGGCGGCTACTCCTCGGGCTGAGTGACCGGCTCCGAAACTTCCTCCGGGGAAACCGTTAGAGGAACGGTCTCTTCGGCGGCTTCTTCGGCCGTCGTCTCGGCGCGGGGCATCTCCAGGCCGGCGGCCTCGATCTCCCCGATCAGGGAGGAGGACTGCCGGGCGGAGAGGAGGGCCAGGACCAGGGAAAATCCCATAAAGCCGACGGCCAGGACCGTGGTGGTCTTGGTCATCACGTCCCCGGCGCGGGCGCCGAAGATGGTCTGGCCGCCGCCACCCGATCCGAAGATCCCGGAGAGGCCGCTCCCCTTGCCCGACTGGAGGAGGATGACCACGATCAAAGAAACGCAGATGACCACATAGAGGGCGATCAGAACCGTGAAGAGCATAATTTATCTTCTCCTGTAAAAAGGCCCGCCGGGGAAATGGACCCCGGACGGACCATATTATCCATTTTCGGGCGGGTTCTTCAAGGCGGAAAACCGGTTCAGAGCGAACTGGAGCGGGCGATCCGGACGAAGGAGTCGGCCTTCAGGCTGGCCCCGCCGATCAGGAATCCGTCCACGTCCTCCTGCCCGAGCAGATCCCGGGCGTTCTCCGGCTTGACCGACCCCCCGTAAAGGATCCGGAGGTTATCCGCGACGGCGACGTCGTAGTGTTCCCGGAAGAGCTCCCGGATGAACCGCTGGGTCTCGCCGGCCTGAGCGGGGGTGGCGGTCATCCCGGTCCCGATCGCCCAGATCGGCTCGTAGGCGACCACGATCCTCAGGACCTGGTCCCGGGACAGGCCCCGGACGTCCGCCCCCAGCTGCTTGCGGAGGAACTCCTTGGTGACCTTCTGCTCCCGCTTCTCCAGGGTCTCCCCCACGCAGAGGACCGGGGTCAGCCCGGAGGCGAGGGCGGCACGGAGTTTCCGGTTCACGTCCTGGTCGCGGTCGCCGAAGATCTCCCTCCGTTCGGAGTGGCCGACGATCACGTGGGAGCAGCCGGCCGCCTTGAGCATCGGGCCGGAGACGGCGCCGGTGAAGGCCCCCGATTCTTCCCAGAAGAGGTCCTGGCCCCCGAGGGCGATCGCGGTCCCCCGCAGAAGTTCGGCCACCGGGTAAATGGCGGGATAGGGGGGGCAGATCAACAGATCGACCCGGGGACAGTCGGCCAGTTCCCCCTTCAGCTGCCCGGCCAGTTCCAGGGCCTCGGGGACGGTCTTGTTCAGTTTCCAGTTACCGGCGATCAGCGGCTTGCGCATCCGTCTTCGCTCCGTGTTGTCTGGCTTAAGTTAAGTATGGGCATAGCGCATAGAGCAAAGCGCATAGCGCCTGGCTCCAGGGCTCTCTGCTCTATGCGCTTTGCTCTATGCGTTTTTATCACTCAACGCCGCGATCCCGGGTAGGGTCTTCCCTTCCAGGAACTCGAGCGAGGCCCCGCCCCCGGTGGAGACGTGGGTGATCGAACCGGCCAGGCCGCTGAGGTTGACCGCGGAGACGGAGTCGCCCCCGCCGACGATCGAGACGGCGGAGGAGTCGGCCAGGGCCCGGGCGATCGCCATCGTCCCGGCGGCGAAGGGTTCCATCTCGAAGACCCCCATCGGCCCGTTCCAGAAGACGGTCCCCGCCCCGAGGATCTTCTCCCGGTAGATCCGGACGGTCTGCGGCCCGATGTCCATCCCCAGCCAGCCCTCTCCGATCCCGTCCCGGGGGACAATTCTGACTTCGGCGTCGGCGGCGAACCGGTCGGCCGCCACGTGATCGGCCGGGAGGATGACCTCCACCCCCCGCTCCCCGGCCCGCGCCAGGATCCTCTTCACCAGCTCGGCGACATCAACGCCCTTCCCATCGGACCCCTTCGCCTCCTTCTCCACCCGGGAGGAACCGACCGGGACCCCGGTCGCCCGGAGGAAGGTATAGGCCATCGCTCCCCCGATCAGCAGCGTGTCCACCCGCTCGATCAGGCTCTCGATGACCGTGATCTTGTCCGAGACCTTGGCCCCGCCGAGAATCGCGACCAGGGGACGGCGGGGGTCGGAGAGGACGGATCCGAGGTACTCGATCTCCTTCTGGAGCAGGTACCCGGCGGCGGCCGGCTTCAGAAAGGCGGTGACCCCGACCATCGAGGCGTGGGCGCGGTGGGCGGTGCCGAAGGCGTCGTCGATGTAGACTTCGGCCGGGGCGGCCAGCTGCCGGGAGAACTCCTCGTCGCCGGCCTTCTCCCCGGGGTGGAAACGGAGATTCTCCAGGAGGATGACGTCCCCGTTCTTCATCTTCCCCGCCGCGGCGGCGACCTTCGGCCCGACGCAGTCGTCGATGAACGTAACCTCCCGCCCCAGGAGCTCGGAAAGTCTCTCCGCCGCCGGGGCCAGGCTGAAGGCGGGGTCGGGCCGGTCCTGGGGGCGGCCGAGGTGGGAGACCAGGATCGCCTTCCCCCCCCCCTCGATCACCCGCCGGATGGTGGGCAGGGCCGCCCGGATCCGGGTGTCGTCGGTGATCTTCCCCGTCCCGTCGAGCGGCACGTTGAAGTCGACGCGGATGAGGGCGCGCTTGCCCTTTAAATCCAGATCCTGGATGCCGAGCTTTTTCATAGGCTTTCAGTGTTTAACAACCAAAGGACCCAAAGGACGCCGGGGACAACTTCCTACTTTGCCATTCTCTTCAATAAATCGACGCAGCGGGCGGAGTAGCCCCACTCGTTGTCGTACCAGGAGAGGACCTTGACCATCCGCCCGCCGACGATCATCGTCGCCAGGGAATCGAAGACCGAGGAGGCGGGATTGCCGACGACATCGATGGAAACGATCGGATCGGTCTCGTACTCCAGGATCCCTTTCATCGGCCCTTCGGCGGCGGCCTTCATCGCCCCGTTGACCTCTTCCACCGTCACCTCGCGCTTCAGCTCCACGGTCAGGTCGACCAGGGAACCGTCCGGGGTGGGCACCCGGATGCTGCACCCGTCAAGCTTACCGGACAGTTCGGGCAGCACCTTCCCCACCGCCTTGGCGGCGCCGGTGGTGGTGGGGATCATCGAGACGGCGGCCGCCCGGGCTCGCCGGAGGTCGGAGTGGGGCAGGTCGAGGATCCTCTGGTCGTTGGTGTAGGCGTGAATGGTGGTCATCAGCCCCCGGACGATCCCGAAGGAATCGTTGAGCACCTTGGCCACCGGGGCCAGGCAGTTGGTGGTGCAGGAGGCGTTGGAAACGAACCGCTGATCCTCAGAGAGGTCGGAGTCGTTGACCCCGAGAACGATCAGCTTCACCTCGCCTTCCGGATCCTTCTTCGGGGGGACCGTGAGCAGGACTTTTTTCGCCCCGGCGGAGATGTGCTTCTTCAGGTCGGCGGCGGCCCGGAAGACCCCGGTCGCCTCCACCACCAGCTCCACTCCCTCTTCCTTCCAGGGGAGTTCGGCCGGGTCCTTGATCGAGCAGACCCGGGTCTTCTTTCCGTTGACGACCAGGTTTCCGTCTTTCACCCCGACGGTCCCCTCGAACTTTCCGTGGACCGAGTCGTACTTGAGCAGGTGGGCCAGGGTGGCGGCGTCGGTCAGGTCGTTGACCACGGCCACCTGCAGGTCTTTGGATTGAGAAATAATGCGGAAGATCTGGCGCCCGATCCGCCCGAACCCGTTGATGCCGACTTTGACTGTCATTAATTTCCTCCCTTTGGGTGTTGGTTTTGCTGATTGCTTCCACCCGAGCCAGATGGGCGGCAGCGGGGATTGGATAACTTCGAACTTTGAACTTTAGGCACTTCCCACTTCGCCATACTACTACGCTCTCGAGCTCAGTCAAGGCTTTTAGTTTTTTCCGCGGCCCGGACCCTCCGGACCAGTTCCCGGGGGAGGGACCAGATGTTGAGGGGGCTGACCAGGTAGAGTCCGTCGATCTCCACCCGGACCTCCTCGATCAGTTCCCAGGCAATCTCCAAACCGGCCCGGCGCTGGGCGGCCCGGTCTCCGGAATCTTCCAGCCGTTTCCGGACCTCCCCCGGGATGGTAATCCCGGGGACCTCGTTGGCCATAAAGTCGGCGTTTCTCAGCGAGAGGAGGGGATAGACCCCGATGAAGATCCTGACCCCGATCCCCTCGCCGGCGGCGATCACTTCCCGCGCCCGGGCGGCGGAGAAGACCGGCTGGGTCATCGCGAAGCGGGCGCCGGCCGCCGCCTTCTTCCGCAGCCGGTCGGCCTCGGCCGGGAGGTTGGCGGCGTTGGCGTTGAAGGCCACCCCGATCGAGAGGTCGGTCGGCCGGGCCAGGTCCTGCCCCGAGAGGAGGTGGCCCCGGTTGAGCTGGTCGGCCAGGCCGGCCAGGTGGACGCTGTTGACGGCGAAGACCCCCCGTTCCCCGGTCCCGTCCCCCTTCCCCGCCGGGTCGCCGGTCACCGCCAGGACCGCCTCCAGCCCGGAGACCGCCGCCCCCAGCAAAAGCGACTGGAGACCGAGGACGCTGTGATCCCGCGCGGTCAGGTGGGGTATGACCTGGATCCCCGCCCGGCGACGGACCTCGGCCCCGGCGGAGACCGGCGAGACCCGGAGGGCGGCCAGGGGGTTCTCGGCCATCGAGACCGCGTCCGCCCCGGCGTTCTTCACCGCCACCGCCCCCTCCACCACCTTTTCCAGGTCAGGAGCCGTCGGGGGATCGATCTCGACGATGATCGGGAGACGGTCTCCCCGCAGTCCGGCGAGGAATCCCCCCTCGACCGAAAGCCGGAGGGCCGGCGCCGGGGCGGCGGCGAGCCGCGGACGGGGCCGAACCGGCGGGGAAACCCTCCCGTCAAGGGTCCGGCGCAGGGCGCGGATGTGGCGGGGGCTGGTACCGCAGCAGCCGCCGATCAGCCGGGCGCCGAGATCGATCAGCTCCCGGCACTTGCCGGCGAAGTAATCCGGACCGGAGGGATAGATTATCCTCCCCTGGACCAGCTCCGGGACCCCGGCGTTGGGGAAGGCCGAAAGGGTCGCTCCCTCCACCCGGGCCGCCCCCCGCAGGACCGCCTCCACCGAAGCGAAGCCCCCGCCGCAGTTGCTGCCGAAGACCGCCGCCCCGGAATCCAGCGCCCGGCGGCAGCACTCCTCGGCCGTGGCCCCGAAGATGGAGATCCCCCGGTTGGAATGGGCCATCTGGGCGACCACCGGGAGCGGCGAAGCTTCCCGGGCCGCCCGGAGGGCAAGGGAGAGGTTCTCCCACTCCTCGAAAGTCTCCAGGATGATCAGGTCCACCCCGCCCTCGGCCAGGGCCGCGATCTGCTCCCGGTAGGCCTCCAGCAGTTCCTCCCCGGCGGGACCGCCCGGGGCGGGCGGTTCCCGGTCCGGAGCCGGGATCATCCCCACCGCCCCGGCGACCAGGACCGCGTCCCCGGCGGCCGACCGGGCGAGTTGGGCCGCCTCCCGGTTGATCCTGGCCGCCTGGCGCCCGTAACCGGCCGGGCGGAGACGGATCCGGTTGGCCCCGAAGGTGTTGGTCTCGATTAGGTCGGCCCCGGCGGCCACGTACTCCCGGTGGACGCTCCGGATCAGCTCCGGGTCGGTCAGACAGAGAGCCTCGAAATTCTGGCCGGGAGAGACCCCCCGGGCGAGGAGGTAGGTCCCCATCGCCCCGTCCCCGACCAGGATCCGGTTTCCGATCTCTTCGATAAAATTCATGCTCTTCTCTGTGAGCAGATAGTCGGGAATTTCTATATATTCCCCCTACCTCACCCCCTTTTTAGACAGGATAACAGGATTGACAGGATGGTGTTTGGGGAATGGGGAATAGAGATTCCGCGCCAAACCTATGATTGCCACACAACTAAAGACTCAATCCCAACTTCCCTAAAACAATCCAGTTGATCCTGTTATCCTGTCTAAAATATCTGTTTACCCTGTTATCCTGTCAAAAAAATCCTTGAGATCCCGTCATCCCGTCGGAAAAAGCCGGTCAGTTCTCCAGCACGGTCAGGCGGGAGCGGGCGAGGGCGGCGTTCAGTTCGCCGGTCGGAACGTTGAAATCCTCCAGCAGGGCGGTGTAGGGATGGAGGATGACCGAACTGCTGATTACGTTGCCCAGAAGCAGGACCGTGTATTCCGCTCCTTCCCGCAGGGGGAAGAGCAGGGTGAAGACGGTCTGGCCCTTGAAGCGGCGATCGCGGATCCGGGACATCGGGTTCCTCGCCGGATCGATGTAGGCCTCCGTCTCCTCTCCCCGCAGTCCCTTATCCGGGCCGTAGTACTTCAGGCACCAGCCCATCCCTCCCGCCCAACCCGGGGTATCGAGCGAGAAGGTCACCTCCAGGACTTCTTCCCCCGGCACCTTATCCGGGGCCGGGTTGGGTATGGTCCGGACCCTCCGGATGGAAACCAGGTCCCGCCCTTCCGCCCGGGGGACGGGAACGAAGAGAACCGCTCCCAGAGCGGCAACAACCGCCATCGACTTGATCTTCATATCTTCTTCCTCCTGAATATAATTTCCTGTCCCCGGCCGGGGATCAGGCCGGTGGAAGAGGGATTATAAGAGAAGACCGTCCCCCGGAGATAGTATTTTCCCGGGAATCATCGCCGGGGAAGGGACGGCGGTTCAGCTTCCGGCCAGGAATGCGGAAGCCTTGTCCCGGAAGAGCTGGTAGTGCCGGCGGCAGAACTGGGGCCCATCGTTCCAGATCGAGAGGTAATCTTCGCGGGTCTGTTCCCAGAGCGAGGCGAAGAAAAAGCGGGTGGGGGATCGCGGGGTGACGAAGATGATCAGGGCGGCCAGGATCACCACGTTCACCAGGTAGATGAAGGGGAAGGAGAAGACCCGTCCCGCCGCCCAGATGTCGGGCTGCCCCTGGATGATCACGTAGATGGTCAGGGTCAGGTGGAAGGCCCAGGTGAAGCCGAGGGCGAAACTCAGGTAGCCGCGCGACGCCGGGGGCAGCTCCCAGATCAGGCCGAGGAGGAGGTAGATCCCGATCGCCAGGGCGCTGTAGAGCGGGAAGAAATAGGGGGAGAGGAAGATCAGGAAATTCGAGCGGGTGGTCCTCACCTCGCCCCCCCGCGCCGCCGCCTTGAAACCCTTGACCTGCCCGCCGAAGAGCCAGACCCAGAGGACGTGGGTCAGCTCGTGGCCGAAGATGTAGGTCCGGATCGGCTGCTGGAAGATTCCCAGGAGGAGCAGGTAGGCGAACAGGCCGGCGAGAAACCAGATCTCCCGGAAGAGGACCGGGAAGACTTCCCGGCCGAAGGCCGCCGTGGCCGCCACGCAGGCCGGGAGGAGGAGAATCCCGAGCAGGATCTTGCCGGCTTTGACCAGGATCATGGCACCGACCGGGCGTCTTTTCCTTCCCCTTCCAGCTGGACGCCCTGCCGGATGAAGGTCGGGATATCCAGGTCCTCGCCGTCCCGGGAGGTCGGCTCGGTCGGGGCGAACACTCCCCGGGTGAACTTGTCGAAATCCATCTTCTCCTGCCGGGGGCGGTGGCCGTCGCGGTTCAGGGTCACCGGGATCGGGGAGCCCGCGCCGCGGGGCGGGCCGGAGGCGATCCCCCCGGCCAAAAGGCGGAAACTGATCTTCCACCCGGGCTCTTCCCGCCGGGTGACGGTGTAAAGCAGGTCGGTCTCTTCGCCGAGCAGCCGGGAGATCGAACCGATCGCCTCCTGCACCCGGCGGAAGGGGATCGCTTCCGGTCCGTCGATCTGGACCAGCACCCCCCGGACCCCGGCCAGTTCGGCGGCGGAGAGCGACAGGGAGGAAAGCGCCGCCTTGGCCGACTTCACCAATTCCTCCGGCCCGGCCGCCTCTTCCACGCCCATCACCGCCTCCCCGGAGGCGGCGAAAACGTCCCCCAGGGAGGACCGATCGCCGCCCTGGTCGGGCGGGGACAAGAGGTAGGCGACGGCGCACTCCACCGCGTCCCTCAGGATCCGGTCGCAGCGATGGAAGACCTCCTGGTGGGGTATTTCTTCCTCGATCCGGCCGACCAGCCGGTCGAGGGAGAAACAGGCCATCCCGACCCCGCTCTCCTCGATCTCCTTTCTCGCCTGCTGGTAGATCCGGCTTCTCTTCTTCCCCTCAAAGGCAAAAGGGCGGGTGGCGAAGACAAGGGTGATGATCTTGCGCTGCCGGGCGCAGCGGCAGAGGGCGGGGATCAGGACGCTCCCCACCCCTCCCCCGAGTCCGCCGACCACGAGCAGGATCTGGGCCTCGGAGAGTTTCTCCCGGATCTTCTCCTCGCTCTCCCGGAATGCCTTCAGCAGTTTTTCCGGATCCCCGCCCGGACCGTTGGCGGGGCCGGACTTGGACCCGATCCTGATCTTCTGCACGGTCGGCCCGCAGATCAGGGACTGGAGGTCGGAGTCGACCGCCGCCGGCCGGACCCGCCGCCGGACCTCTTCCGGCAGGGAGGAGATGACCCGGATCCCCTGATCGCCGACCCCCCAGAGGGCTAACTTGCCTGGTTCCTCCTGCTTGCTCATAATCCCTCCCGACGCTGATCACAGTTAAAAATAACGATCCAGCCACCGCCGGAGTACGCCGAAGACGCTCCCCCGGCCGGGCGGCCGGGTCGAGCGGGTCTGCCCGCAATTCAGGCCGTACTTGACCAGGCCCGCCGCGGTCGCGAAAACCGGGCTGTCGATCACCTCCCTCAGGCCGCAGAAGCCGTGGGGGAGGCCGAGCCGCACCGGGAGCTCCGTTTCCCGCTCCGCCAGCAGCGCGATATCCCCGAGCAGGGCCCCTCCCCCGGTCAGGACGATCCCGCTGCCGATGTTCTGGAAGAGTTCGGCCTTTTCCAGATCCCGGCGGATCAGCTGGAAGAGTTCGGCGAGTCTCAGCTCGACGATCCGGCAGAGGGTCTTCCGCGACGGCCCGCCGGACGAACGGACCAGGGCCGCGGGGAGGGAGAGCTGCTCGTCCTCCCCCACCCGGGCGGAGAGGGCCGAGGCGGATCTCTTCTTCAACTCCTCGGCCTGGGGGATCCGCAGCTTCATCCCCAGGCTGATGTCGTTGGTCACGTGGTCTCCGCCCACCGGGAGAACCCGGGTGTGGCGGACTATGTTGTTGCGGAAGAAGACGTAGTCGGTGGTGCCCCCCCCGATATCGATCAGGATCGCCCCCGACTCCTGCTCCTCGTCCGTCATCACCGCCAGGCTGGAGGCCAGCTGCTGGAGCATAATCTCCGCCACTCCCAGGCCGGCCTGCCGGACGCAGTTGAGGATATCCTCCACCGCCGGCGTCCGCGCGGTCACCAGGTGGACGTTGGCCTCCAGCCGCGAACCCTGGATCCCCTCCGGTTCGATGATCCCCGTCCGGTCATCGACCGAGTAGTCCTGGGCCAGGACGTGGATAATCTCCCGGTCCGGGGGAAGCGAGATCCGGCCGGCCGCCTCCACCGCGGCGGACATATCCTTCCGGCTGACGCCGGCCGCGGGGTTGACGATCGGCAGGATCGCCCGGCGGTTATAACTTTCCACGTGGCCCCCGGCGATCCCGACGTAGGCCGAATCGATCTTCATCCCGCAGGTGTCCTCGGCCTGTTCGAGAGCCTTGCGGATCGACTCCACGGTCCGCTCCACGTTCACCACCTCTCCCTTCCGCATCCCGAACGAGGGCTGACTGCCCACGCCGAGGATGCGCACTTCATCCTCCCCCGTCCGTTCGCCGACCAGGAGACAGATCTTGGTCGTCCCCACGTCGAGACCGGCGACAATCTCCCCTTTCTTGCTCATCTTAATTAGGCAACCGCGGATTATGCGGATTATTATTCAATCCCGGAATCGCACCGGGACCTTGGAGTAACGGAGATCGATCTGGGGGGCGCGGGCAAGGTCCGGCCCCAGTTTCTCCAGGACCGCTTTCAATCTCAGCAGCTGCTCGCCGTAACTTTCCGGCCCCAGGGTGATGTCCAGCCTGCCTTCCGCCTTCAATTCAATCCGGTCGGAAAAATCGACGCTGATCTCCTCGATCCGGATCAGGTTCTCGATCTCCAGCCGTTCCAGTTCCTTCAGCAGCTCCAGCGAGGCGGCCCGCTTCTCCGGAGGATAGAGATCGTTCGATTTGTTCACCAGCTTCAGCCCGCGGATCGCGGGGAGGTTCCGCTCCGAGGACGACTTCTTGGGACCGAGCACCACCCCCTCTTCGTCGATGGTGTAGTATTGACCGAAGATGACCCGGGCCCGGGGCTCCCGTTCCATCACCTCGATCCGAACGGTGGAAGGAAAGATCTTCCGGACGTGGGCTTCGCGGAAATCCTGGTGCCGGATAATCGCCTCCCGGGCGGCAGCGGAATCCAGCGGGAATATATTCCCCCCGGTCTCGATCCCGGCCATCTCGATGATCTCCTCGGGGGAGTAGACGTGGGAGTTGACAACCTCGATCTCCTCGACCGTGAAGAGTTCCGAGTGGCGGAAGTACCACCAGAGCCCCCCCACCAGCGCGGCCAGTAGGATCAGGACCAGGACCGCACCGCCGGCCGATCGCGGCCGGGAGACGGAGCCCCGATCCGGGACCGGGTCCTTCTTCCGCCGCCGGCGGGCCGGGGCGGCGGCCCGCAGCCGCCGGGGGGGCCGGGTTACCTTGCTGCTCAGGATCAGCCACTTCATCTTCTCCCTCCTTGAGGATATTTAACCGCGGATTATGAGGATTAAGCGGATTGTTTCTGATTTTTAATCAACAGTTGAGTTTTTTTCCAAAATCTTCAGATGTCGCGGACTAAGAAGCTGGAACGGAATGCTTTTCTCTAATCCGCCCCATCCGCTAAATCCGCGGTTCATTTGTCCCTTCGGCCGCGGTAGTTCCCCCGGGTCAGGGCCGCCGCCAGCAGGCGGCGGCAGAGGCTGGTGAAGTCGATGCCGGCGGCGGCCGCCGCCTGGGGCAGGAGGCTGGTCGCGGTGAAACCGGGGATCGTGTTCACCTCCAGGAGAAAGGGCCGGCCGCCGGGTCCGAGGATGATATCCGCCCGGGAGTAGGAAAAGCAACCCAGAACCCGGTGGGCCGCCAGGCCCAGTCTCTGGATCTCCCGGTACTGAGGGTCGGGGAGATGCGCCGGGACTTCAAACCGGGATTTTCCCGGGACGTACTTGGCCTCGAAATCGAAGAATTGGTTTCCCGGCCGGATCCCGACCAGGGGGAGCGGCCGGTCGTCGAGCACCCCGACCGTCAGTTCCCGCCCCGGGATGTACTCTTCGACCAGGATCTCCCGGTCGTGCTCCCGGGCCCGGGCGACCGCCGCCCGGAACTCGTCCGGGGTCCGGGCCAGGCTGAGACCGATGCTTGATCCTTCCCGGGCCGGCTTCACCACCACCGGAAGCGGAAAGGGAGAGTTCCGGGGGCCGGATCCGGGGCCGTAAACCCGGCCCGGCGGGACCGGAAGACCCGCCCGCTCGAACAGCCGGCGGGCGGCGGCCTTGTTCATCGCCCGGCGGCTGGCCTCCACCCCCGAACCGGTATAGGGGATATTCATCTCCTCCAGCATCCCCTGGACCGTCCCGTCCTCCCCGAACCGGCCGTGGAGGGAGATGAAGGCCGCGGCCAGGGGATGCGACCTGATCCCGGCCCCGATATCCCCCTCCTCCCCGATCTCCACCACGGAGTACCCGGCCTCCCGGAGGGCCCGGGAGACCGCCCGGCCCGATTTCAGGGAGATCTCCCGCTCGGCCGAGGGTCCGCCGAGGAGAACCCCGACCAGCCCGACCGCGCCGGGATCCGGGAGAGAATCGGGCCTTGACCCTGTTGCTGCCTTATTCTTCAACTTCTTCTCCAGCCCCCGGAAGGGAGGACGGGGAGCCGGCCCCGGACCGCGCCAGTTCCCCGGCCAGGGAGCCGATATCACCCGCCCCCATAATCACCACCGCGTCGCCCGGGGCGGCCTCCCGTTCGAGAAGTGAACGGATGGCCGGCTTTTCCAGCAGCCGGGCGTCGGCCCGCCCCCGCTGGTTGAGGGTCTCGAGAATGAGCCGGGAACTCACCCCCGGCAACGGCTGCTCAAAGGCCGGGTAGAGGTCGGCCAGGATAATCCGGTCCGCACCCAGCAGGGACTCGGCCAGGGCCCGGGCGAAGTGCCGGGTCCGGCTGTAGCGGTGGGGTTGGAAGACGCACCAGATCCGGACCGGGTTCGCCGAGCGGACCGCCGCCAATGCGGCGGCGATCTCGACCGGGTGATGGGCGTAATCCTCGACCAGGAGGAACGGGCGGCGGGACCTGATCTCCAGCCTCCGCCTCACGCCCGGGAAGGTCTCCAGCCCCCGGGCGATCTCCTCGAAGGAGACCCCCGCCTCCCGGCAGAAGGCGATCGCCCCCAGGCCGTTGACCACCCCGCAGAGGCCGAGCTGGGGCAGCCGCGCCTCCCCCAGCTGCCAGCCGCCCCGCCAGACCGTAAAGCGGCTCCCCTCGGCGTCGAGGGAGACCACCCGGCCGCGCAGGTTCGCCCCCTCCCCGAGCCCGTAGGAGACCACCCGGAAGCCGCCCCGGATCAGGCGGTGGAGATGGGGAGTGCTCTCGTTCACCACCAGCAGCCCGTCGCGGGGAAGGCGCTCGGTGAACCGGGAAAAGGTCAGGATCAGCTTCTCCCAGCTGGAATAGTAATCGACGTGGTCGAGGTCGAGCCCGGTGATCACCTCCGCCCGGGGGGAGAGACGCTCCAGCGAACCGTCGCTCTCGTCCGCCTCCGCCACCAGGAGACCGCCCTCGTCCCAGCCGGGGTGGTCTTCCAGGCCGATCGCCTCCCCGCCCAGGGCCAGGGAGGGCCGGCGGCCGGCGGAGACCAGGATCCAGGCGATCAGGGCGGCGGTGGTGGTCTTCCCGTGGCTTCCGGCGATCGCCACCGAAGGCTTCAGGCGGGTCAGGCCGGCCAGGACCTGCGACCGGTGGAGGATCGGGATCCCCAGTTGCCGGGCCCGGGCGAGTTCCGGGTTGTCGGCGGCGACCGCGGAGGAGTAAACCACCAGGTCGGGCCGCCCGGGGAGACTGTCCCGGTGCCCGGGGACGATCCGTGCCCCCCGGCGGGCCAGCCGCTCGGTCACCGGGGTGAGCCGGACGTCGGATCCGCTGACCTCCAAACCGAGCGTGAGCAGGATCCGAGCCAGGACGTTCATCCCGGCTCCGCCGGCCCCGACCAGGTGGACGGAGACGACGTCGGGCCGGCCGAAGAGCAGCATCCTGTCATCGCGGTTGATCATACTCCTCCAGCATTTTCTCCAGGCAATCGATGATCTTTTCCGCCGCGGCGGGGCGATGCAGACTCCGGGCTGCGGCGGACATCTTCCGGCGGAGTTCCCCGTCGGAGCGGATCCGGAAAATCTCCCGGGCCAGAACCGGTGCGCCGATCTCCCCTTCCGGGAAGACCACCGCGGCCCCCGCCGCCCGGAAATAGAGAGCGTTCTCCATCTGGTGGTTCTCGGTGGCGAAGGGATAGGGGATGAGGAGGGAGGGCAGCCCCCAGGCGGCCAGCTCGCTCAGGGTCGCCCCCCCGGCCCGGCTCACCGCCAGGTCGGCCAGGGAGTAAGCCCAGCCGATCTCCTCCAGGCCGGGGAAGACGGCGGCCGCCAGCCCCGCCACCCGGTAAGCCCGCTGCAGCCGTTCGGAGTCCTCCGCGCCGGCGCAGTGGATAACCTGGACTTGCTCCGGCGGGCAGGGACCGGCCAGCGCGCCGGCCGACGTCTCCAGCAGCCGGTTGATCGCCCTCGCCCCCCGGCTCCCCCCGAGGACCAGGAGGGTGAACCTCCCCGGTTCCAGGCCCCAGGCCCCGGCGGTCCCCTCCGGGGCCGGGGCCAGCGCCGCCCGGCGGACCGGCGCACCCAGGCAGGTCACCCGGGCGGGGTCGATCCTCCCCGGGAGCAGGGGGAAGGCGGAGATAACCCGGACCGGGCCCCGGGCCAGAAGACGGTTGGCCCGGCCCGGCACCCGGTTCTGCTCGTGGCAGACCGCCGGGATCTTCAGCCGCCGGGCGGCCAGGAGAGGGGGGGCGGAGACGTATCCCCCCAACCCGATCACCAGGTCGGGCCGGAACTTCCGCAGGGCCGCGAGCGACCGGCGGTACCCCCGCCGGATCCTCAGCAGCCGGGCCGGGAGCCGCCAGGGACGGCTCAGGACGAGGGGGGCGGAGTCGATGGAGACGACCCGGCTGCCGGGGGCGGACCGCTCCAGCGCGGCGGCGGGCGGGCCGGAGGTCAGGACGAGGCCCCCGGGAACTCCCCCCCGGTTCCCCAGTTCTTCGAGGAGCGCGATGGCCGGGGCCAGGTGTCCCCCGGTGCCGCCTCCGGCCAGGGCCAGTCTCATACCTTGGCGGGCTCCCGTTTATCCGCGAACGGCCGGCTCCGGGCCGACCGCGGAAGGTAGCGACAGTTTTGATAATTGCCGGCGCAGTAGCGCAGGACCTCCGGGACATCGATGGTCTTGAGGAGGTTGCTGATCAGGCAGGTTTCGAAGTACGGGCAGAGCTCGTGGTCTTTCATCACTGTCCCCCGGTCCTTGGTTGAAAGAGACGGATCGCCTGCCGGCGGCCCCGCCGGCGGCATTCGTTGTCGGAGTGAACGGCGACGGAGATCAGCAGCCCCACCGCCAGGCAGCTGGCCAAAAGGTTGGAGCCGCCGTAACTGATGAAGGGGAAAGGCAGCCCCTTGGTCGGAAGCATCCCGCAGGAGACCCCCATATTGATCAAAGCCTGGAGAACCAGCATCGCGGTCACTCCCCGGGCCAGGAGCTGCCCGAAGAGATCGCTCGAACGGCCGGCGATCCGGAAACCGGTTATCAGTATCCCCGCCGTGAGAGCGACGGTCAGGGCGCTGCCGAGGAAACCCAGTTCCTCGCCAAGGATGGAAAAGATGAAGTCGGTGGTCGCCGCCGGGAGGTAGAAGAGCTTCTGCCGGCTCTCGCCCAGTCCCAGTCCGGTCGGACCGCCCGAGCCCAGCGCGATCAGCGACTGGATGATCTGGAAACCGGCCCCCCGGGGATCGGCCCAGGGATCGACGAAGGCCAGGATCCTCCGCATCCGGTAACCGACCCGGACCACCATCACCGCCAGCACCGGGAGGGCCGTAAGGCAGAGGGCTCCGAGATGGGCCGGCCGGGCCCCGCCGAGATAGAGCAGGAGCAGGCCGATGGCGGCGATGGAGAGGGCGGTCCCCAGGTCGGGCTGGATCAGCACCAGGCCGCTGAGCAGCCCGATCACCGCCAGCGGGGGGAGAAAACCGGTGCCGAAGCGGGTTATCTCCCGCTGGCGGCGGGAGAGGAGGTCGGCCAGATAGATGACCACCAGGTACTTCACCAGTTCGGCGGGCTGGAAACTGATCACCCCCGCCGCCAGCCAGCGCCGGGCGCCGCCCCCGCTCCGGCCCAAGCCGGGGACGAAGACCGCCGCCAGGAGAACGACCCCGGCCAGGAGCAGCAGCCGGCTCTTCCCCTGGAGCCGGCGGTAATCGATCCGGGCGGCGGCGACGGCGGCGGCCAGTCCCGCCCCCAGCCAGAGCAGCTGGCGCCGGATGATGAAGTAGCGGTCGCCGTAGGTGTCGAGGGAATAGACGGCGGAAGAGCTGTAGATCATCAGCAGGCCGAGCCCGATCAGGCCGGCCACCAGGGAGATCAGGATCAGCGGCAGATGATTGCCGGGCCGCCAGCTTTCGCTCCCGGTCTGGATTGCGGCGCGCATCAAATCTCCGTCCGTCTCTTCATCCCGGGGTTCAGGGGATGACCAGCTGCTGCCCCACCGAGAGGCGGTCGGGATCCGCGAGTTTGTTCGCCTCTTCGATCGCTTTCGTGGTCACCCCGTACTGCTTGCTGATCCCCCAGAGGGTATCGCCCTTGGCCACCGTGTGGGTCCGGGAAGGAGCCGGCGCTGGGGCTTCGACCGCTTCGGCCGCCGGCGCTTCCTTCGGGGCCGGCGGAGGTTCGGCCGCAACCGGTGGTTGGTCGCCGGCCGTGATCCCCTCCTCGATCAGGGTCTCCTGGCTGACCGGGGCCGGCGGGGCGATCTCTTCGGGGGCCGGTTCTTCGGCCGGAGGCACCGGGGGCAGCGGCCGGGAAGAAGTGTGGCAGCCGCCGATAAAACTCCAGATCAGCACCGACACCAGGGCTCCCAGCGATCCGTAAAATACCATCCTGGTCTTATTCATCATCTCTCCCTCCTCCCCCCTTGGGGGTATTGTTCCCATCAACAATCGCTATCGGAATCGCTATCGCTATCGGTATCGGTATCGCTATCGCTATCGCTATCGAACCGCGAACACCTTCGATTCCGATCCCGATAGCGATACCGACCCCGGATAAATCAGCCCGGTTTTACCGGGGACATTGACTCCGTTGGGCCTTTCCGGCCCGGGACACCAGTTCCCCGACCAGGGATTTGAAGAGCTCCCCCCGGGCCCGGTAGTCGGGGAACATATCGAAACTGGCGCACCCGGGGGAGAGAAGGACCACGTCCCCCGGGGCGGCTGCCTGCCAGGCCGCGCCGACCGCCTCCGGGAGACTGGAGACAACCTGGAAGGCTACTCTCCCCTCCGCCAGGGAACGCAGCTTCTCCCGGGTCTCTCCCAGGAGAATCGCCCGCTTCACCCGTCCCGGCAGAAGCGGCCCCAGGGGGGAGAAGTCGAGACTCTTGTCGCTCCCCCCGGCCAGCCAGATGACCGGACGGGAGAAAGACTCCAGGGCCGCGGCCACCGCCGCCGGGTTGGTGGCCTTGGAGTCGTTGTAGAACTCCACCCCCGCCGCCCCGGCGACGTACTCCAGCCGGTGGGGGATGCCGGCAAAGGTCCCCAGGACGGCGGCGATATCCCCCGCCGCCACCCCTTCCCGGAGGGCGACGGCGGCGGCGGCCAGGACGTTCTCGCGGAAGGCCGCGCCCCGGCCCGCGATATCTTCTTCGCGGCAGATCGTTCCCCCGCCGCCGGGGGAATAGTAACGAAGTTCACCCCGCTCGAACCGTACCGTTCCCCGTTTCCCGCCCCAGGTTACCTTCTCCACGCCGGGGGGCAGGGTCCGCTCCACGAAAGCGGCCAGGGACTCGGGGTAGATCGCCCGATCCCCCCTCCCCTGGCGGGCGAAGATCTTCAGCTTCGCCTCCCCGTACTCCTTCATCCCCGGGTAGCGGTCGAGATGATCGGGCGCCAGGTTGAGAAAGACCGCGCTCCCCGGCCGGAAGGTTTCGACCTGTTCCAGCTGGAAGGAACTGATCTCCGCCACCACCACCGCGCAATCATTGCCTTCGCGGACCAGCCGGCAGAGCGGGTAGCCGATATTGCCCGCCGCCGCGGCCTTCGCCCCCGCCCGGCGGAAGATCTCGACCAGCAGGCTGACCGTGGTCGTCTTGCCGTTGGTCCCGGTGACCGCGATCAGCCGTCCTTTCAGGAAGCGGCCGGCCAGTTCGACCTCGGAGATGACCGGGACCTTTTCCCGCCGCGCCCGGGCCAGCAGCGGATGGCCGGGGGGGACCCCGGGGCTGGCGATCACCGTCCGGAAGCCGCCCCACCCCTTCCCCGACTCCGCTCCCAGGTGAAGAACCGCTCCCTTCTCCTTCAGCCGGACGGCTCTCTCCTGCTGGGCGGGCCCGGCCCGGTCGTCGAAGACGGTCACTGCGGCCCCCCTCTCCAGGAGCAGTTCCGCCGCCGCCTCGCCGCTTCGGCCCAGTCCGATTATGGCGGCATCCCCGATTTTCATCGCATCTTCAGCGCCCCCAGTCCGATCAGGGCGCAGATCACCGCGCAGATCCAGAGGCGGACGGTGATCTTGTTCTCCGGGATGTTCTTGATCTGGAAGTGATGGTGGAGCGGGGCCATCAGGAAGATCCGCTTCCCGCCCCGGAGGCGGAAGCTGGCCACCTGGAGGATCACCGAGAGGGCCTCGACCACGAAGACCCCCCCGATCAGGAGGAGGAAGAGTTCCTTCTTCAGGAGCACCGCCACCGTTCCGATCGCTCCCCCGCAGGCCAGGGCCCCGGTGTCGCCCATAAAGATCTCGGCCGGGTAGGCGTTGAACCAGAGGAAGCCGAGGCCGGCGCCACCCAGGGCGGCGCAGAAGACCGTCAGTTCCCCGGCCCCCGGGATGTAGGGTACCTGGAGGTAGGCGGCGAACTCGATGTGGCCGATCAGGTAGGCCAGCGCCGCGAAGGCGAGGGCGGCGATCGCCAGGCAGCCGACGGCCAGGCCGTCGAGGCCGTCGGTCAGGTTGACGGCGTTGGTCGAACCGACCAGGACCAGGATGACCAGGGGGATGGAGAAGAGGCCGATGTTCTCCAGGACGGCGTGCTTGTAGAAGGGGACCCAGAGGTGACCGGCGTAAGCGGAAGTCTCGGGATGGTAGGTGAGAAAGAGACCGATCGCCAGCCCGAGGACCACCTGCCCGGCCAGCTTGACCCGGCCCCGCAGCCCCCGCCGGCCGAGCCGCTTCAGCTTGATCCAATCGTCGATGAAACCGATGGTTCCCAGCCAGAGGGAGGAGATCACGATGATGATCACCTGGGTCGTCTCCAGGCGGGCCCAGAGAACCGTGGCCGCCATCACCGCCAGGATGATGATCAGCCCGCCCATCGTCGGGGTCCCCTCCTTGTCCTTGTGGCGGCGGTAGAGTTCTTCATAGCACTTCCCGTTCCGGACCTTCTCCCCGACCTTCAGCTCCCGCAGCTTCCGGATCAGGGCGGGACCGAAGATCACGCTGATCAGGAAGGCGGTCAGGGCCGCCGCGGCCGACCGGAAGGTGATGTAGCGGAAGATATTGAAGCCGAACCAGAGATCGCGGAGCGGGTAGAAGATGTGGTAGAACATAGTTAAAGTCCTTGTTGAAATATAGAATTCAGAATACAGAATTCAGAAGTCAGAATGACCCGGCCCCCGGCTCCCCCTTCTGAATTCTGTATTCTGTATTCTGACTTCTGACCTCCGACTTCTGACTTCTCAGTATCTCCACGATCTCCTCCAGCCCCATCTTCCGCGAGCCCTTGAGCAGGACGCTGTCCCCGGGACGGACGATGGCATTTAAAATCTCCGCCGCTTCCCGGCAGTCATCGACGGTCTCCACCCGGACGGTCCCGCCGGTGGCCCGGGCGGCTTCGGCCGCCGCCCGGGAGAGGGGACCGAGAAAAATCAGGGTGTCGAGCCCCGATCCGGACAACCGCTCTCCCCATTCCCGATGGGCGGCTTCGGAGAAATCGCCCAGTTCGTTCATATCCCCGCTGACCAGGATCCTTCTTCCCGGGCAGTCCATCTCCAGCCAGGCCGCCAGGGCCGCCGTCATCGAGACCGGGTTGGCGTTGTAGGCGTCGTTGATGACCTCCGCCCCACCCAGCCTGATTCTCTCCATCCGTCCGGGGGGAAGGGCGGCCTTCAGCGCCGCCTGGCGCATCGCCTCGGGATCGACCCCGAAGTGATCCCCAACCGCCAGGGCGGCCAGCAGGTTGAGGATATTGTGCCGCCCGGGCAGCGGGGCCTCGATCGGAAGTTCGCCTCCCCGGAGGGTGGCCCGGAAACTGACCCCGCCGGGGCGGCGGCGGATATCCAGGGCGCGGACCCGGGCCGGCGGCTCCAGACCGAAACCGATCACCTCCCCGGGGGCCCGGCCGGCCAGGGCCGCCGCCCGCGGATCGTCGGTGTTGAGGAAGGTTGTCTTCTCTCCTTCCAGGGCCTCCAGCACCTGCCCCTTCTCGGCGGCGACCGCCTCCAGGCTGCCGAAACGGCCGAGGTGGGCGGGGCCGATATTGGTGATCACCGCCCGCGAGGGACGGCAGAGGCGGGCCAGTTCCCCGATCTCCCCGGGATGGTTGGTGCCCAGCTCGAAGACCGCCGCCCGGTCCGTCCCGGAGAGCCGGAGGATGGTCAGGGAGACGCCGATCAGGTTGTTGTAGCTGGCGGGGGCGGTCAGGGTCGCCCTATCCTCCCCCAGGAAGAGCCCGATCAGGTTCTTGGTCGTGGTCTTCCCGTTGCTCCCGGTGACGGCGATGGCCGCCGGGCTGAACAGTCTCCGGTAACCCCGGGCCAGACCGGCCAGCGCCGGGAGTCCGGCCCCGACCCGGATCAGGGCGAACTCTCCCTCCCGCCGCTCGATCTCCGCCGCCGGTCGGGAGAGGATCACCCCGGCCGCCCCGGAATCGAGGGCGGCGGCGGCGTAGTCGTGACCGTCATACCTCCCTCCCGCCAGGGCGAGGAAGATCTCCCCGGGACGGATGGTCCGGCTGTCGATGGCGACCCCGGACGCCGTCCCTTCCGGGTCGCCCCGCTCCAGATTGCCCTTCGTCCAGCCGGCGATGGTCCTGATCCGCTGCGATTCCATAATCGTTCACTTCCCGGCATATTTCTTCGGCAGTTCGGCCAGGATCTTCCGAACGGCCTCCCGGTCGTCGAAGGGGATGACCCGGTCGGCGAAGATCTGCTCCCGCTCGTGCCCCTTCCCGGCGATCAGGACGGCGTCGCCGGGCCGGGCCGTCCGGCAGGCCTCGGCGATCGCCTCCCTCCGGTCCTCGATCGCCTTCACCCCCCGCGACCCCCGGGGGATCCCGGCCTTGATCTGCGCGATGATCCCGCCGGGGTTTTCCGAGCGCGGGTTGTCCGAGGTGATGATGACTCGGTCCGCCCAGCGGGCGGCCGCCTTCCCCATCAGGGGACGCTTCCCGGGGTCGCGGTCCCCTCCGCAGCCGAAGACCAGGATCAACCGCTTCCTGTACAGGCGGCGGAGAGCCGGGAGAACGTTCTCCAGGCCGTCCGGGGTGTGGGCGTAATCGACGAAGAGATCGAAGCCCCGCCCGGTCTCGACCCGTTCCAGGCGGCCGGGTATCCCCGGGTGATTCTCCAGGGTCCGCGCGATCGCCTCCGGGGCGACCCCCTCGCTCCGCCCCAGGGCGAAGACCGCCAGGGCGTTGAGGACGTTGTGCCGGCCGGGCAGATTTATCCGGACCGGGATGAGTCCGTCCCGCCAGCGGACCGTGAACCGGGTGCCGGTCCGGGTCGGGGCCAGCCGGGAGGCGGCGAGGTCGGCCCGGGGGGAGAAGCCGTAGGTGACCGCCGGGACCGGGAGACGGTGGAGAATCTTCTCCGACAGGGGATCGTCGATGTTGACGATCACCGTCTTCTCCTCCGGGGCCGGGGAACCCCGGTGGAGGGAGGAGAAGAACCGGAGCTTGGCGGCCCGGTACTCGTCGATCGTCCGGTGGAAATCCAGGTGTTCCCGGGAGAGGTTGGTGAAGACACCGGTGGAGAACTCGATCCCGGCCAGCCGTTCCTGGGCGACGGCGTGGGAGGAGACCTCGAGAATGGCGTGGGTGACCTCCGCCCGCTTCATCTCCGCCAGGAGTTCCTGGAGGCGGGGAGGTTCCGGCGTGGTCAGGCTGGAGGGGATCTGCCGCTGGCCGATCCCGTAGTAGATGGTGCCCAGCAGACCGGTCGGTATCCCGGCCTCCTCCAGCACCGCCCGGGCGAGGATGGAGACGGTGGTCTTGCCGTTGGTCCCGGTCACCCCGATCAGTTTCAGGCCGGCGGCCGGGTAGTCGAAGAACCGGTTGGCCAGCAGGCCCAGGGCCCGGCGGGGGTCCTCCACCTTCACCTGAACCAGGTTGCCGTTGGCGGCGGAAGGGAACTCGGCCGCCACCACCCCCACCGCGCCCCGGTCGCGGGCCTCAAAGAGGAACTCCAGCCCGTTGCGGCGGGCGCCGGGGACGGCGACGAAGAGATCGCCCGGAGAGACCCGCCGGGAGTCGGCGGCGAGACCGGTCACCTCGACCCCGAGATTGCCCCGGGTTTCGACCGGCTCCAGATCCTTGATCAGCCGGGCCAGTTTCACGATCGGGCCCCCCGGTCCGCCGAAGCCGCGGCCAGGTCCAGGTAGCGGATGATCCTCTCCCCGACTTCCCGGAAGACGGGGGCCGCCACCACCCCACCGTAATACTCCGGACGCGGCTCGTCGACCACCACCAAGATCGCCAGCTGCGGCCGTTCGGCCGGGATCAGCCCCATAAACAGCGCCCGGTGAAGATCGTGGGAATACCCCCCCTCCGGGGAAAGTTTCTGGGCGGTCCCCGTCTTCCCCGCCACCGTGAAACCTTCGATGGCGGCCCGCCGCGCGGTCCCGGCCTCGGTCGCCACCCGGCTCAGGATATCCAGCATCTGGCGGGCGGTCCTCTCCGAGACCACCCGGCCCCGTTCTTTCACCGGGTAGCGGTGGATGACCTCGCCGGCGGGGGTCTCCACCCGGTCGACGATCCGGGGCTGGACCAGCACCCCGCCGTTGCCGAGGGCGGAGAAGGCGGTGAGAAGTCCGAGGGCGGTCATCGAGACCTCGTGCCCCATCGTGATGGACCGCAGCGAGAGCGCGGACCATTCCCGGGGGGGGCGGAGCACCCCCGGCGACTCGCCGGGAAGCTCAAACCCGTAGGAACGCCCGATCCCGAACCGGACCAGGGACCGGTGGAGCTTCTCCGCCCCCATCATCGCCCCCACCTTGGCCATCCCGATGTTGCTGGATTTATGTAGTATCTCCTCGAAACGGAGGATGCCGTGAGGGCTGCTGTCCCTCAGCAGCCGTCCCCCGATCCAGTAGGCTCCGTCCTCGCAGTAGAACTCGGTCTCGGGGGCGACCAGCCCGGCTTCCAGGGCGGCGGCGGCGGGGAAGACCTTGAAGGTCGAGCCGGGCTCGATCGGGTCGGTGATCGCCCGGTTGCGCCTCTGCTCGGCGGTGGAGCGGGCGTAGAAGTTGGGGTCGAAGGTAGGGCGGTTGGCCAGGGCCAGGATCTTTCCGGTCGCCGGCTCCATCACCAGGACCAGGGCCCAGCCCGCCCCGTAACGGTGATAGACCCCTTCCACCGCCTCCTCGGCGATCGACTGGATGACCTCGTCCACCGTCAGGTGGATGTTGCAGCCGTCGATCGGATCGAGGGAGTGGGAACGGTGCCAGGTCACCTCCCGCCGCGCACCATCCCTCTCGGTCAGCAGCCAGCCGGGCCTACCCTTGAGCTGCCGGTCGAACTTCGCCTCCAGCCCCTCCAGTCCGTTGCCGTCGGGATCGGTGAACCCCAGCACCTGGCTGAGCAGGATCCCCTTCGGATAAACCCGCCGCCGGTCCTCCCGGAGCGCGATCCCGGGGAGGGCGAGCTGCCGGATCCGTTCGACCTCCGCATCCTCCAGGTGGCGTTTCAGCCAGGCGAACCACCGGTCGCCGGTGAGCCGGGCGCGGATGGTCTCCGGCTCCTGCCCGACCACCGGGGCCAGGAGCTCCGCGATCTCGCCGACCCGCTCGGGGGGGACCTCGCGGGGGACGGCGTAGAGGGAGAAGGAGGGGATGCTGGCGGCCAGCATATTCCCCCGGCAGTCATAGATCACCCCGCGGCGGGGGGGGAGGTAGTGGGTGCTCTGCTGCTGGTCCCGGGCCTGGAGGCGGTAGCGGGAATGCTGGAGGCACTGGAGCCCGAAGAGCCGGGTGAGGAGGAGGAAGGAAAAAATCAAAAATACACCGAAGACGGTCCGGGATCTTTTCTTATAAATTCCGTCATGCATCTAATCGGGAGGATCCCTGGCGTTAATCCCTTCCGGCGTGAATCTTCACCGCCCCCGGGTCACCCGGGGGCCGTCAGCGGTTTCCCTCCCCCGGCCGGCCGGGGGAGGACAAGCTTACCGGGCGATGCTCAGGATAACCAGGTCCCCGGGCGCGGCCGCGCGGGGCGGACGCGAAACCTCCGGGAACTCCTCCCGCCGCACCCGGACGATCTGGCGGGGATCGGGGTCGGCCAGGGCGATCTCCCGGTCCCGCAGCATCCGGGCGATGGAGTGGGGCGACTGCAGCGCTTCCAGCTGGCTCTGCAGGGTCAGGGCCCGATCCGCCAGGTAGGCGGCGCGGTTTTCGTGAATTTCCAGGGCGTTGCTGGTCTGGATGACCTGCGAGTAAATCCAGAGGTAGGACATCCCGAGCAGGACCCCGCCCAGCAGCGCGGTCCAGAGACCCTGGATACAGAGGCGGCCGATCTCCAGCCGCCCGGGGCAGGCGAAATTATTCTCGTTCATCAGCTACCTCCCTGGCGGCGGGGTTGCCGACCGCCCGGCGACAACAGCGAACGGGAGCGCCGCCGCTCCCGGGCACTCACAGTCTTTCCGCCGCCCGCAGCCGGGCCGAACGGGCCCGGGGGTTGCGGCTGATCTCTTCCTCTCCCGGACGGACCGGCTTGGCGGTCAGGATCCGGACCCGGCCCTCGCCCGCCCAGCGCCGGAAGGAATGTTTCACCATCCGGTCCTCCAGGGAATGGAAGGCGATCAGGCAAATCCTTCCCTGCGGCCGAAGTATCTCCAGGACCCGCTCCAGGGCCCGGCCCAGGTTCTCCAGTTCCTCATTGACCGCCAGCCTCAGGGCCTGGAAGGTCCGGGTCGCCGGGTGGATCTTCCCCCGGCCCCGGACCGCCCCGGCCACGATCCGGGCCAGGCGTCCGGTGGTCCGGATCGGGGACTTCTCCCGCTCCTCCACGATCCGGCGGCTGATCCGGCCGGCGAACCGCTCTTCCCCGTACTGGCGGATCAGCCATTCCAGTTCCCGCCGGCCCAGCTTGTTCACCAGGTCGGCCGCCGGCCGACCGCTTTCGGCGTCCATCCGCATATCCAGAGGACCGTCCTGGAGGAAACTGAAACCGCGCGCCGGGTTGTCGAGCTGGGCGGAGTTGACCCCGAGGTCGAAGAGAACCCCGTCCGCCGCAGCGATCCCCGCCTTCTCCAGCACCTCCCGCAGGTCCGCGTAATTGGCTTGTAAGATCCTGACCGCCTCCCCGTATCCGGCCAGCTTCCGCCGGGCGGCCTCCAGGACCGATCCGTCCCGGTCCATCCCGACCAGAACCCCTCCCGGAACCAGCCGGGGGAGCAGCCGGGCCGCGTGCCCGCCCTCCCCCAGCGTGCAGTCGAGAATGATCTTTCCCGGCCGCGGATCGAGGTACTCCGCCACCTCGGAGGCCATCACCGGGAGGTGGCCGGACGCCGGACGGCTACCGGTCGTTGCCACGACGTTTCTTCTTCGGGACTCTCAACCTTACGCTCAATCTCCGGGCCGGCTTCAGGCTCTTGTTCATGCTCAACAGGTCGATCAAGGTCCGGGAACTGTTTTTCATCAATCTCCCCTCTCTTTTATTCCGCCAGGTTTTCGGCGATTGCCTCGTAACGGGTGCCGGCTTCCCGCTGGTACTCGTCCCAGCGCGCCGCGTCCCAGATTTCGATATGATCGGAGACCCCGACCACCACCACTTCCCGCTGGAGACCGGCTTCTTCCAGCAGCGGCCCGGGGAGGTTGATCCGCCCCTGCCGGTCGCAGACCGCCTCCCCGGCCTTGGCGAAATAGAGCCGCTTGAAGTCCCGGGCGGCCTTCTTCAGCATATCCATCGAGTTGATCTTGGTCTGCTGAGCCGCCCACCCCTCCTCGTTATAGACCCCCAGGCAGCCGTCCAGCCCCCGGTTGACGAAGAACCTCTGGTTCTCGTGTTCCCGGAACCGGGCCGGGATGAAGACGCGGCCCTTGCTGTCAATGGTATGCCGGTACTCGCCCAGGAACATTGTCTTCAGCTCCTTCCGCTGACGCCTGCTCCGAACAGGTTATTCACCACAATTACCCACTATTCACCACTCGGCTACAATATAGGACCGCCGGCGGAAACCTGTCAACAGGAAAATCAATATTTTTTGATTTTTCTCGCGGGGGGCGGCGGGAGGCGAAACCGGCGCCGGCGGCGCTCGATCTTTATCCATTGCCGGGCAAAGAGCTGCGACGAGCGGCGGACCGGAAAGCGGGGCGGCCGGTAGAGAGAGCGGTGGGGAAATTTTTGCAGAAAAAAAAATTCCCGGCCGGAAAACCGGCCGGGCGGCAGGGAAAAGATCGGCAGGACGGGGAGAGGAATAAGCCGAATTCTGTCCCCCTTTAAGGGGCGATGGTCATCTATCTCGGCCCTCGGTTGCCCTCGGGCTCAGTGCGGCCTACCCGGGCCTCGAACGGTGCGGGCAGCACCTCGGCCCCTATTTGGCCTTGCTCCGGGCGGGGTTTGCCCTGCCCCGGCGCTCACGCGCCGGGCGGTGCGCTCTTACCGCACCTTTTCACCCTTGCCTGTGCCCCGATCCGGGGATCGGGACCATCGGCGGTCTGTTTTCTGCGGCACTTTCCGTCCCCGGGGGGTCTCCCCCCCGGGGCCCCCGATCTTCTCGGGGCGCCCTGCCCTGCGGAGTTCGGACTTTCCTCCCCCCGCCTTCGCCTTAAGGCGGCGGCGGGAGGCGACCATCTACCTCTCCCCGTTCTGCCGATGAAAAATATGCCGGGTCCCGCGCGTCCGGGGATCCCGGAAATCCCGTTTAAGCTTCCTCCTCGGGAAAGAAAATAAAGCGCCCGCAGTTTTCACAGTGGCAGACCATCTCTTCCCGGGCCAGGTCATTGAGAACCTGGGCGGTCAGCTCCATATTGCACCCGGTGCAGACACCGCTACGGACCGGCGTCACCGCCCGGTCGGGCTTCCGGGCGAAGATGATCTCGTAACGTTCCCTCAGTTCCGGATTGATCCTCTCCGCCTTTTCCGTACGAAGCCGTTCTTTCTCCCTGACCGAGCTCTCAATCCGGCTCGTTTCCCCCCCGGCCTTTTCCTCTTCTTCCCGGTAATGCTGGCGGTCCCGCTCCAGGTTGGACTGGGCTTCTTCCATCAGGTTCCGCTCCCCTTCCCCCTCTTCCATCAGCCCCAGTATCCGGTCTTCCAGCACCCTGATGTCGGCCTTGAAACCCTCGATCTCGTGGATCAGATCGGTGTACTCCTTGTTGTTCTTGACCTTGAAGAGCTGTCCTTCGTATTTGACGATCTGGCTCTTCTTCTCTTCGACCTCCAGTTCCAGTTCCTTGCTGCGGACCCGGGCGGAGAGACTCTTCTCCTTCTCCTCCCTGATCGACCGCTCGTCCCGCTCGATATCGGCGCGGATGGCAGCGAGGCCCTCTTCGATCGCCCGGGAGCGAGCCTTCAGTTCCCGGATCTCCATATCCAGGTCCTGGATCTCCAGCAGCGCCTTGATCTCTTCCCTCATCGATGCTTGTCCCCTGATTATGGGCGATACTGGGATTGAACCAGTGACCCCCTGGTTGTGATCCAGGTGCTCTCCCGCTGAGCTAATCGCCCGATCTTGAAGCCGGTCCATCATATAGCAACCTCCCGGAGCTTGTCAACCCGGGCCGCCGGATTTATTTTCCCGGCGCCGTTGTCCCTATGTTATGTTGACTCCGCACTTGGAGTGAAACATATGAAAATTTTCCGCCGTCTGCTCTTCCCGTTCCTGCTGTTTCCCTTGATCGCCGTCTCCGCGGAGCGGACCCCGCCGGCCTCCGTCCTCGAATACACCAGTTACGGAGCCGGGCGGGTCGTGACCGGATCGCTCCACCTGGTCTCCTTTGATGGTGACCTGTTGATCCTCGACGCAGGACAGTTCGCGGGACGGGACGGGGAAGAGGCCCCCGACTTTCCCGGAGAGTTGCTGGACCGCATCCCGGCGATCATCCTCAGCCACATCCACGCCGACCACGCGGGGAGAATCCCGGAACTGGTGAAGAAGGGGTTCCGGGGGAAGATCTACTGCTCGCCGCCCAGCCGGGAACTGATGCCGGTGATGCTGGCGATATCGGCCCGGCACTCGGATTTCGGCCGGGAGAGATTTTATTACTCCCGGACCACCCAGCGGAGAGAAGGGCGCCAGGGAAGAAACACCATCGCCCACCTCTTCCCGGACTGTTCCTGGGGGGACCGGATCCGGGATCAGGCTACCGTCACCTGCTCCCGGCCGGAACTGGAAGACCGGGGGTTCTATATGTGCCGGAACTGCGCCCGGATGGAGATCGAGGAGGTACTGAAGATGGTCGAGCTGGTCCGGCCGGGACGGAGTTACCGGATCACCGACCGCCTGACCGCCGAATTCTTCCACACTCCCCACCTCCCTGGTTCGCTGATGGCCCGGATCCGCAACCCCCAGACCGGGGCGGCCCTGCTCTTTACCGGGGATTACGGCAGTGGTCTTTCCCCTTTCCTGAGGAAACAGGACCGGGTCGACCGCGCCGCCTGGGCGATCATCGAGGGGACCTACGGACCGGAGGAGCAGAGCCGGGAACCCCGGGAGGAATTCCGCCGCTTCGTCGGGGAGAAGGTCCGGGAAGGGAAGCGGGTCATTATCCCTTCGTTCGTCCTCGACCGCGCCCAGCAGGTCATCCACGAGGTTTCCCGGGGGATCCGGGAAGGCGTGATCCCGGAGGGCCGGAAGGTCAAGGTCTTCAGCCCCAGCATCGAGGAGATCAACCGCATCTACTCGACCGCCTTCCGCGACGAGCAACTCGCCCCCTTCTTCGCCGCTGATTACGCCGCGGTGGGTCCTTTCGATGATATCGCCGTGATACCTCAGCGGGATGACGAGGACGTCGGCTATGGGGAGATCGCCTCCTGTTCCTCCGGGATGGCCGACGCCGGCTTCGCCAAGGAGTTCGTGAAGAAGTGGGTCGGGGACCCCCGGACCGTCTTCATCTTCGTCGGCTACCAGTCGCCGGCGACGGTGGGCGGGCAGCTCACCCGCCTGGGGGAGATCGAGGAACTGGTCCTGAAGGACGGTACCGCCCTGCGGGGGACGGTGGAGGGGGAGAACGCGGCCGTCCTCCTCCTGGAGACCGGGTCCGGGCGGCGCGCCGTCCCCCGGGGGAACATTGTCACCCGCCGGCCCGCCGCCTCGGTGACCATCGACGGCCAGGTCTACCCGGTCCGGTCCGAAATCGCCCGGATGGGCTCTTTCAGCGGGCACGGCACCCCGGACCAGATCCGGGACTTCCTCTCCGGGATCGATGGTCTCCGGGATGTCCTGATCGTCCACACCGACCCCGAAAACGCCCCCCTCCTGTCCGACTACTACCGCCGGGAACTCCCCGGCATCCGCTTTCACACTCCCCGGATGGGCGAGAAAATCACCTTCACCGTTCCGGCCGAAGACCGCGCGGACGGGGGGAAGATTTGAACCCGGGCCGGTCAACCGATACCGGCGGCGCCAGCCGCCGGTAACTCTCCCAGGTATCAATGTCGAGGAGGATCTCCCCGCCTCCCGCCTCCACCGGGAGGATCTTCTCCGGATGACGGCGGAAGAGTTCGCGGGCACCGTACCGGCCGGCGACTTCCCGGATCTCCCCGGCCAGGTTCCGGTGAAAGATCGGGGGATGGCCCCGGCGGCCCCGGAAGACCGGGACGACGATCTCCGCCGCCGAACCCCGGTAAGCCGCGACCACCTGCGCGATGATCCCGGGGGAGATGAAGGGCTGGTCGCCGAGGACGATCAGGAAGCCGGCCTGGGCGGGCAAATCCGGGAGAGCCAGCCAGGAGTCAAGTCCGGCGACCAGAGATGATCCCATCCCCGTCCGATAGTCCGGGTTGAGAACCGCCCGGCAGGGTAACTTCTCCAGGAACCTGGTGACCCTTTCAGCCTGATGCCCGACGACCACCGCCGTCCCCGCCACCGGGGAGGCCAGGACCGCGGAGACCACCGCCTCCAGGATGGTCGAACCATTCCAGGGGAGGAAGAGCTTGTTGCGGGGGGCGCAGCGGCGGGACTCCCCGGCCGCCAGGACAACCGCGTAAACCGATCTGGGCGGTGGTTTCACCTGGTTTCGGGGATTATGATTGCCGGCCCGGAAACAGGCTCCGGGAATGACCGGAAACGATGGTGAACGTTGAAACCGGCAATCAGGGTTTTCCTGGTTCCCCCCGCAGGTGACCCCCGGCCCCCCCTCGGAGGACGGCGATGACCTCGGCCAGGATGCTGACCGCGATTTCTTCCGGGGTTCGTCCGCCAAGGTCGAGCCCCACCGGAGCGTAGACCCGCCGGTCTTCCCCGGCCGGAACCCCCGCCGCCGCCAGTTCGGCCAGGGCGGCGGCCACCTTTTTCCGGGAGCCGATCATCCCGATGTAGCGGGCCGGGGTGGCCAGGGACTTCTCCAGGCAGATCCGGTCGAACTTATGTCCCCGGGTGACGATGACGATCAGGGAGTCGGCGGTGATCGGCAGACCGCCCCAGTCGCCGGCGAAATCGAGCCGGACCGCCCGGCAGCCCGCCGGCAGGCGGGAGGGATCGGCGAACTCCTCCCGGTCGTCGATCACGGTGGAGGGGAACCCGGCCGCCGCCGCCACCCGGGCCAGGGCCCGGCCGACGTGTCCCCCGCCGAAGATCAGCAGCCCGGCAACCGGGTTGACCACGTCGAGGAAGATCTCCTGCTCCCCGCCGCAGAGCATCCCCAGCCCGGCCGCTTCCTCCCCGTCGAGACGAAAGCTCAGGAGCCGCGGCTTTCCGGCGGCGAGGGCCTCCCGGGAGGCCGAAATCACCCTCGCCTCCAGGGGACCGCCGCCCACGGTGCCGCAAGTTCCCCCGGCGGTTACCGCCATCCTGGTCCCCGCGGGGACCGGCGCCGACCCCCGGCTCCTGACCACGGTGGCCAGGACCACACCCTCTCCCGACCGTTTCCTCTCCTCGATGAAGCTGAAGACGTCCCCGTCCATCCCGCTCACCTCTTCTCCGGATCGAGGATCAGGTCGATGTAGGGGACCGGGGTCGGCCGGACCTTCCGGAGCAGGAGTTCCCGGTCAAGCTCGTCGGCGGTGAAGATCCCCTTCTCGGTCAGGAGCTTGATCAGCGCTTCCTGCCGGATGTAGATATCCCGGACATCGTCCAGCTCCAGCTCCTCCAGGATCCGCCGGCGGGCGGTGACGAAGTCCTCGTACTCCTTGGCCACCCGGACCCGCTCCTCCCGGACCGGCTCCGGTTCCTCGCCGATCACCCAGCCCTCGGTAATCTTCTCCACGTCGATCCAGGGAAAGTTGAACCGCGCGCTGAAGACCTTCCCGTAGATGATCAGCCGGTCGCCCCGCTCAAATCTCTGCAGCTGGGCCGCCTGCTCCCGGGGGAAGAAGAGCTGGGCGAAGATCCGGTTTTCGGCCTCGACGAAGAAACCCGCGTACCGGCCCGAGGGCCGGGGGACGTCGGCGTCGTTGAGCCAGGTCGAGTCCTCTTTGAGGAACCGGCACTTGAGCTTGATCGGGACCCCGATGTACTGGGCCGGGTCCCGGCCCAGGCGGTCGCCGGAAACCTCGATGTACTCGGTCTGGCCGACCAGGCCGGCCAGCAGGATCAGGAGGATCGTCTTCATAGAGGCAGTCTGCCACCCGGAAAGACAATATTACATCCCCCCGGCGGCGGCAAGAGAGAATCCCGCCCGGACCGGATAACGGCAAACCCCTTTTGCCTTGCCCCGGACCGGTCTTTATACTACTTTCGTATTCTCCCGGCAATCAGACAGCCGGGCGGAGGTGTTACCGATATGGGCGAGGAAAAATTGGCCCTGATCACGGGGGCCAGCGGGTTTATCGGCAGCCATCTGGCCGGAAGTCTCCGGAGCCGGGGCTGGCAGGTCCGCTGCCTGCTCCGCGCGGCCAGTTCCCGGGAACGCCTCCCCCGGGAAGGCGTGGAGGTGGCGATCGGGGAGCTGGGGGACCGGGCTTCCCTGCGGGACGCCCTGGAGGGGATGGACACGGTATTCCACCTGGCGGGCCGCGTCCGGGGGCGGAGCCGAAGGGAGTTCCTGGCGGCCAACCTCGAAGGGACCGGGAACCTCCTGGAAGCGGCCCGGGAAACCCGCCAGGTCAAACGGTTTATTTTCGTCTCCAGTCTCTCCGCCGCCGGCCCCAGTCCCGACGGCCGTCCCCGGCGGGAGGAGGAAGCCCCCCATCCGGTCAGCCTTTACGGGGAGAGCAAGCTGGCGGCGGAGGAGGAGGCCGGCCGTTTCCGGGACAGTTTCGCGGTAACCATCCTGAGACCGGCGGCCGTTTACGGGCCGGGAGACCGGGAGACCCTCCAGCTGATCCGGATGGCCGGCCGGGGCTGGAGATTCCAGCCGGGAGGCCGGGGCTCGACCTTCTCCGCGGTCCACGTCCGGGACGTTGTCGAGGGGATTCTCCTGGCGGCGGCCAGGACGGGGGAAGAGCCGGCCACCTATTTCCTGGCCGACGGGAACGTCTACACCTGGGAAGACACGTTCGATCTGCTGCGCGACAACCTGGGGAAACGGACCGGCCGATTCAAGGTGCCCTGGACGGCCGGGAGTGCGGCCATCCGGTTCGTGGCCGGGCTCCTCCCCCGCTCCCCGGCGGCATTTTATCTGGACAAAGTCCGGGAGATGAGCCATAAGTACTGGGTTTGCGACATAACCCGGGCCCGGACCGAACTGGGATTTTCCCCCCGTTACCAACTTCCGGAAGGCCTGCGGAAGACTATCGAATGGTACCGGGAGGCCGGTTGGCTCTGACCCCGGTTGCCCGGGCAACCGGGAAAAGACCTCTTCACAGGGAGTGAATAATTCAATGGCTGATCTCTTCACCAAGTGCGACGAATTCACCCGGGCCCGGGAAATTATGGCCGCGGGGCTCTACCCCTACTTCACCGAGATCGCCTCGGCCCAGGAGACCGAGGTGATGATCGAGGGCCGGAAGATCCTGATGCTCGGCTCCAACAGCTACCTGGGGCTGACCTGCCATCCGAAGGTCAAGGAGGCGGCCATCGCCGCCCTGGAGAAGTACGGGACCGGTTGCGCCGGCTCCCGCTTCCTCAACGGCACCCTCGACATCCACCGGCAGCTGGAGGAACGGCTGGCCGCCTTCTTCCGGAAAGAGGCGGCCCTGGTCTTCTCCACCGGCTTCCAGGCCAACCTGGGTGCGATCTCCGCCCTGGTCGGCAAGAACGACACCGTCCTGATCGACCGCCTCGACCACGCCAGCATCATCGACGGCACCAGGCTCTCTTTCGGCAAGATCAAGAAGTTCACCCACGGCGATATGGACGATCTCGAGCGGGTCCTCTCCCGCTGCGGGGAGAACGGCAAGCTGATCGTCATCGACGGGATCTTCAGTATGGAAGGGGACATCGCCCCCCTCCCCCGGATCGTCGAGCTGGCCCGGGAATACAACGCCCGGGTCCTGGTCGACGACGCCCACTCGGTCGGGGTGCTGGGCAAGACCGGGCGGGGAACGGCCGAGCATTTCGGCCTCGAGGACGAGGTCGACCTGATTATGATCACCTTCAGCAAGTCGCTGGCCTCGATCGGGGGCTGCGTGGCCGGAACCGAGTCGGTGATCCACTACCTCAAGCACTTCGCCCGGTCCCTGATCTTCTCCGCCAGCCTCCCCCCGTCGGCGGTGGCGACGGTGACGGCCTGTCTCGACATCGTCGAGGGGGAACCGGAGCGCCGTTTCCGGCTCTGGGACATCACCCACAAGATGCTCCAGGGTTTCAAGGCCGCGGGGTTCCACACGGGTGATAGCGAGACCCCGATCATCCCCATCTTCATCGGCGACCTGGAGAAGGCCTTCCTGATGCGCAAGCTCCTCTTCGACGCCGGGATCTTCGTCAACCCGGTCGTCCCCCCGGCCGTCCCCCCGGAGCAGACCCTGATCCGGACCAGCTTTATGGCCACCCACACCGACGAGCAGCTCGACTTCGCCCTCGAGACTTTCGCGAAGGTGGGGAAGAAGCTGGGGATTATATAGGGAGTGGGCAGTGGGGAGTGGGGAGTAGGACAGAGGCAACCGGTCGGGATCGCTATCGGTATCGCTATCGCAATCGAACTCCCCTTGAGCGGCAACCGGCGACAGGATACCCCGGATGGGAACCCCCGTTCTCCAGGTTAAAGAAGTCACCACCCGCCGGGACCGGAAGCGGTTTCTCACCTTTCCCTGGGCGGTCTACCGGGGAAATCCCCACTGGGTCCCTCCCTTGCTCCGGGAGGACCGCAAGACCCTCACCCCCGGCCGCCACCCCTTCTGGGAACACGCCGAGCGGGCGCTCTTCCTTGCCCTCCGCGATGGGAAACCGGCGGGACGGATCGCGGCGATCGCGGACCGGGATTACATAGAGTACCACCGGGAGAAGACCGGTTACTTCGGTTACTTCGAGTGTTTCGACGACCGGGAAGCGGCCCGGGCCCTCTTCAAATCCGCCGAAGATTGGCTGCGGTCCCGGGGACTGGAGAGGATGATCGGTCCCCTCAACCCCTCCACCAACGGGATCTGCGGGCTTCTCCTCGAGGGCTACGACTCCCCGCCCCGCTTTATGATGCCCTACAACCTTCCCTACTACCACGGCCTGATGGCGGACGCCGGACTGGCAAAGGCCAAGGACCTGCTCGCCTACCGGATCCCGGTGCCGAGGGAGATGAACCCCCGGCTGGAGAGGCTCTCGGCCGTCCTCCAGGAGAAGGGGCTGGCCATCCGGAACATCCGGATGGACGACTTCCACAACGAGCTCAAGCTCGTCCGGGAGATCTACAACTCGGCCTGGGCGGAGAACTGGGGTTTCGTCCCCATCACCGGGGCCGAGATCGCGGCGATGGCCAGGGAGCTCAAACCCCTGGTCGTACCCGAGCTGGTCTTCTTCGCCGAGTACCGGGGGAAGCCGGTCGGCTTCTACCTGGTCCTCCCCGACTACAACCAGGTGATCAGGAAGATGAACGGGAGGATGGGTCCGCTCGGGATCATCCGTTTCCTCCTCGGGCGGAAAAAAATTGACGCCGTCCGGCTGATGATGGCCGGGATCGAGGAGGAGTACCGGAGGAAGGGGCTGGACGGTATGCTCTACCTGGAGTCGGCCCGGACCACCCGCGACCTCGGCTACGTCGACTCCGAGATCTCCTGGCTGCTGGAGGACAACCTCCTGGTCATCCGCGCCGCCGAGATGATGGGCGGCACCCTCTACAAGAAGTACCGGATCTACCAAAAATTCTTGCAGAATTTTTGCTAGTGGTTTACATAGCTCGGGCAGTCAAGAACCCATCCACTGATTTGCTCCCGTTAACTTTCCCGTCGCCCTGGCGTCGGGAGGAGGGAAATATGATGCAGATACTGGCTGCCGTCGTTATTCCCTTTCTTCTCGCCGCCGGCCGGGTGCAGCCCCGCGTCAACGAATACAACGGCGACGATTTCATCCGCGGCTTCCCGGGCCACGGCCATTCCTGCAACTGAGGGGAAGATGCTTCCGGGGTATACGTTCCCCTTAACCGCAATCCGCTCCCGGGAGACCCGGCGGGCGGGAAGGAGGAAGAGAGGATGAGGACGATAACCGCCATCATCGCCGTACTGGCCCTGGTCCTGCTGGCCGGGACCGGCCCGGTGCCCGCCGCCGACTTCGACGGCGACTCCCGGGACGACATCGCCGTCTTCCGGCCCTCGACCGGGCTCTGGGTGGTCCGGGGTTTGACCCGGGTCTACTTCGGCACCTTCGGGGACACCCCCGCCGCCGGGGACTACACCGGCGACGGTGTCGCCGAGATCGGGGTCTTCCGGCCGACGACCGGCCTCTGGACGATCCGCGGGGTGAGTCGGATCTACTTCGGGAGTTCGGGAGACACCGCCCTGACCGGCGGCGGCGGGGGCCAGCGGCTTTACGACTACGTGGTGAAGGCCGACGACGGCGCCGACCTGGTGGCAGCGCTGCAGAACACCACCTACAACAGCGTCTTCATCCCCGCCGGGACCTACCCCGTGAGCCAGGTGATCACTGTCCCCATCAACATCAAGCACGTGGTCGGGGAGAGCAACTCCTCGATCATCCAGTTCTCGGCGGACGGTTACTACTTCGCGGTCACGGGGCCGAACTGCCACCTGGAGAACCTGCGTTTCGACGGCGGCGGGAGCACCGCTTCGAGTATCGGGACGGTTTACCTGACCAACTCGTACGCGACACTCCAGAACTGCCGCTCGGTGAACAGCCTCTACTCCGGATTCCACTACACCGCCGACGCCGAGTTCGTGAGCTTCGTCAACTGCGTGGTCCGGACCGCCGCCAACGCCGGTTTTCGGGGCGTGGATTCCAACCTCACCTCCCGCCTGGTCGGCTGCTCGGCCGACGGATGCTCCTACGGCTTTCTCAGATGCCACAACCTCTCTTCCTGCTATGCGAGTGGCTGCACCACCTCGGGCTTACAGGTTTGCAGCAACACTTCCTCCTGTTATGCCTATAACTGTACGACAAATGGATTCTATCAGTGTGACTTTCTGAGCAGCTGCCGAGTAGATGGGAACTCTACTACCGCAAGCGGTTTCAACGAGTGTTGGTATGTCTCAAGTTCATATGCAACCGGCTGTACAAATAATTGGATTAATTGCAGCTCTGTAGACCCTGACTCGACCAATCATCCGTAGCGGTAATAAGAGCAAATAAGTTCCGGGCAGAGACTGGGAGTCCTGGCCCGCCGGTCAGATGCCGACCAGGAGTTCCCGGAAGCGGCGGACGGCTTCAGAGAGCAAGCCTGCAGGGAGGGGTATGAAGGGATCGCCCGGCGACCATCTTCCGGCCGTCAGGTAATCCTGGAGGATCTCCTTGTCCCAGGGGTCCTGGGCCCGGCCGGGGCGGTGGCGGGCTGCCTTCCAGATCCGGGAGGAGTCGGGGGTGCAGGCCTCGTTGATCAGCAGCAGCCGGCCGTCCTTCTCCCCGAACTCGAACTTGCTGTCGGCGAGGATGAAACCGGACCGGGCGAAGACCTCCCGCATCCGGCCGTAAATCGCCAGGGAGAGGCTTTTCAGTTCGTCCGCCCTCCCCTCCCCCAGCATCTCAACCAGGCCGTCCCGGCCGAGGTTCTCGTCGTCCCCCTGCCGGTTCTTCCGGGCCGGGGTGAAGACGGGCCGGGGGAGTTCCTCCGCCAGGCTCAGACCCGAGGGGATGGCGGGGAGCCAGGAGCGGTCACCCTCCTCGTAGGCCTTCCAGGCCTGGCCATAGAGGTAACCCCGGATCACGCACTCCACCCGGATCGGATCGACCTTGGCGGTAAGGTAACTCCGGCCGGAGAGAATTTCGGGGAAGCGGTTGAACGGCTCCGGATACTCCTCGATCCGGGAGGTGACGACATAGTTGGGGACCAGGCCGCGGACCTCCTCGAAGGTGCGGAGCGTCAGGGCGGTCAGCACCTCCCCCTTCCCGGCCAGCCCCTGCGGCCAGACCTGCTCGAAGAGGAAGACCCGGTCGGTGGTCACGACCAGGACGTCGTTCCCGGCGGCGAAGACGTCCCGGACCTTGCCCCGGTCGAAGAGCGGGACTCCCGGGAGGGAAGCTTCCAACAACGGCCGGGGATGTTCTCTCATCAGCGTTCCGGTCCCCGCGCTACCGGATCAACAGCAGGATGGCCAGACCGGCCAGCCAGCAGTACCAGGCGAAGTAATGGAGTCCCCTCTTCTTGATCACCCGGAGGAGAAATTTAATCGCCAGGTATCCCGAGAGGGCAGCGGTCAGCACGCCGGCCAGCAGGGTCACAACCTCGGTGCGGGGGATCCCTTCGCCGGCCACCCCCCTCAGTTCATAGAGCCCGGCGCCGAGGATGATTGGGATCGAGAGGAGGAAGGAGAAGTCGGCGGCCCGGGTCCGCTCGATCCCGGAGTAGATCCCCGCCGAGATGGTCACACCCGAGCGGGAGACCCCGGGGAAGATCGCCAGCGCCTGGGCAATTCCGACGATGAGGGACCGGAGAAATGTCGGTTGTCCCGCCCGGTCCCCGGCGAACCTCAGGCCGAAGAGAACAGCCCCGGTTACCAGCAGGGCCAGACCGACCACCCGGGGTTGGGCGAAGGCCTCCCTGATCCACCCACCGGCCAGCAAACCGAAGAGCACCGCCGGGACGGTGGCGACGGCCAGGAGGAGGAAGAGCCGGGTGTCGGGATTGGAGAAACGCCACCGGCCGTTGACCCGGCGGATCCGCCCGGAGAAGGCTCCCGCCAGCAGACGGGCAGCCTGGGCCCGATAGACGGCCAGCACCGCCAGCAGGGTCCCCAGGTGGACGGCGACGATGAAGCGGAGGTTCTCCCCGGTCACCCCGAGCAGCCGCTCGGCCAGGACCAGGTGGCCGGAACTGGAGACGGGGAGGAACTCGGTCAGCCCCTGGACCACCCCGAGTATGATCGCTTCTATCGCCGTCATAACTGCCTGTTGCCCACTGCCCACTGCCTACTGCCCACTCCCTCCCCTGATCACCCGCTCCACCTTCTCCCGCAGCGCGTCCCGCTCGGCCGCGGTGGGGGCCTCCAGGTTGAGGCGGAGCAGCGGCTCGGTGTTCGACTTGCGGACGTTGAACCAGCGGCCGGGCCAGCGGACCGAGACCCCGTCGAGAAAATAAACTTCCCCGTCGGAGAACTCCTCGGCCAGGGCCTCGATCTTCCCGTCCGGGTCGTCAACGGGGAAGTTGATCTCCCCGGTGGCGGAGTATCTCCGCAGCGGCGCGACGATCTTCGAGAGCGGCTCGGAGCGGGAGCTGAGCAGGTTGAGCATCTTGACCAGGGCGATCTCGGCGTTGTCGGCGAAGAAGTTGGCCCGGAAGTAGTAGTGGCCGGAGAGCTCCCCGGCGAAGACCGCGTCCTCCTCCCGCATCAGGGCCTTGATGTAGGAGTGGCCGACCCGGGACTCCAGGGCCTTCCCCCCCGCCCGCTCGATCTCCTCGGGGACGACCTGGGAGGACCTCAGGTCGTAGATCACGGTCGAGCCGGGGCGGCGCTCCAGGGTCTCCCGGGCGATCAGGGCGGTGGTCAGGTCGTTGGAGATGGTCCGCCCCGTCTCGTCGACGAAGGCGATCCGGTCGCCGTCGCCGTCGAAGGCCGCCCCCAGGTCGGCGCCATTGGCCACCACCAGCCGTTTGAGATCGGCCAGGTTCTCCTCCTTGAGCGGGTCGGCCTCGTGGTGGGGGAAGCGGCCGTCCGGCTCGAGGTAGAGCGGGACCAGCCGGCAGGGCAGCCGCTCGAAGAGCAGGGGCAGGTACTTTCCCGCCATCCCGTTGCCCCCGTCAACGGCGACGGTCAGGGGGCGGATGTACTGGGAAAAACTCAGGACGTGTTCCAGGTACCGCCCGGTGATGTCGTCCGCGCTCTCTTTTCCGGCCCGCGGGGCCCGGAAGACCTCCCCCCGGCGGAAGATCTCCTCGATCTCCCCGATCCCCGTCTCGTAGCTCAGGGGGATGGCATCCTCACGGCAGAACTTCAGCCCGTTGTAACGGGCGGGGTTGTGGGAAGCGGTCACCATCAGGGCCCCGCTGTACCCCCCCTTTCCGTCGGCGAAGTAGAGCGCGGGGGTCGAGCAGAGCCCGATATCGACCACGTCCGCGCCGGCATCCCGGATCCCCCGCCGGGCGGCGGCGGCGATCTCCGGCGAACTGAGCCGCATATCCCGCCCGACCACGATGGTTTTCGCCTGGAGGAAGCGGGCGAAAGCGTTGCCGACCCGGCAGGCGATCTCCTCGTTGAAGTCCTCGGGGACCACCCCCCTAACATCGTAGGCTTTGAAGATCCCCATAGCTTTTGAACTCATTCACCCGCGGCGGAAGGCCGCGGGGGTCAGAAACCGTTCGATCCCGATAGCGATAGCGATCCCGGTAGAGATTATGATGAATCCCGAGACGATGGGGATTAATAATGGATCAGGGAGAAGATCGGGACGTCTTTCAGTTTCTCCCGCCCCTGGAGAAAATCGAGCTCGATCAGCACCGCGACCGCTTCGACCTGGCCCCCCAGACCCCGGACCAGGTCGACCGCCGCCGCCAGGGTCCCCCCGGTGGCGAGGAGGTCGTCAACGATCAGGACCCGGCGGCCTTTGGCGATGGCGTCCTCGTGGATCTCCACCGTGGCCGTCCCGTACTCCAGGGCATAGCCGATCTTCCGGGTCCGGTGGGGAAGTTTCCCTTCCTTCCGGACCGGGACCACCCCCGCCCCCAGCTTGTAGGCCAGGGCGGAACCGAAGATGAATCCCCGGGCCTCCACGCAGACCACCAGGTCGATCTTCTTCCCGATAAACTCCCCGGCCATCAGATCGACCGCTTCCCGGAAGAGTTTCCCTTCCTTGAGCAGGGTGGTGATATCCTTGAAGATCACCCCCGGGGCCGGGAAGTCGGGGATATCCCGGATGGCCTTGGTTAAATCCGCTATGCTCATCGGCTTTCCTCCTTGCGAAATCAACCGGGTTGGCCGGCGCTTCGCTTTATTCGTTCATATCCAGATTGCGTTCCTGGATGACCTGGTGCAGTCTCCGGGTCGCCTGGTTGATGATCTGCCTGACCCGTTCCCGGCTGATTCCGAACTTCTCCCCGATCGCCGAGAGGGTCCGGGGGGTCTTGCCCTCCAATCCGAACCTGACCTTGAGAATCGCCTTCTCCCGACCCGGGAGTTCCTCGATCAGCTCCAGGAGGTCCCGGTGAAGATCGGCGGTATCGACGGCCTGGTCGGGAGGGACCAAGTCGTTATCCTGGACCAGGTCGGCTAGCTTGCTCACCCCGTCCCGGTCGATCGAGGCATCGAGCGAGCTGGGGATCTGGGCCACCTTGGCCAGGTGGTCGATCTCCTCCCGGGTCATCCCCAGATTCTCGGCGATCTCCCCCTCGGTCGGGGTGCGGCCGAACTTCTGCCCGAGTTTCTCCACCTTTTTCCGGTAGGTGTTGACCTTCTCCTGCATATACACCGGGATCCGGATCATCTTCCCCTTGTTGGCCAGGGCCCGCATAATCGACTGCTTGATCCACCAGGCGGCGTAAGTGCTGAGCTTGGCGCCCTTGGCGCTGTTGTACCGCTCGACCCCCTTCATCAGGCCGAGGTTGCCCTCCTCGATCAAATCGAGCAGGGGCAGCCCCAGGTGCTCGTATTTCTTGGCGATCTTCACCACCAGGCGCAGGTTGGAACGGATCAGCTCCTTGCGGGCCTCCTCGTCGCCCTCGGTTAGGCGGGCGGCCAGTTTCTTCTCCTCCTCCAGGGTCAGGAGAGGGAACTCCCCGATCTCCCGGAGGTAGATCTTCAGCGCCTGGATCTGCCGGTCGAGGATCTTACCCTTCTGGTCTTGGGATGGTGAAGATGCCATACGATGATCGTGCTTCCAACTCGTACTCGAAAGCCCCCGCTGGGACTCAAGTACAAGGGCGAGTACGGGTTGGGGTGGATGATTACTTGGTTTTCGCCTTCTTGTTCTCCTCCTCCGCGATCGCTTCCTGCGCCGCGGCCAGGCGGGCGATCGGAACCCGGTAGGGGGAGCAGCTGACGTAGTTCATCCCCGCCCGGTAGCAGAATTTCACCGAGCTCGGCTCGCCGCCGTGCTCGCCGCAGATCCCGACCTTGAGGGCCTTGCGGACGGAACGGCCCTCCTGGATCCCCAGCTCGACCAGGCGGCCGACCCCGACCTGGTCCAGGGCCCCGAACGGGTCGGAGGGGAGGATCTTCTTCTCCAGGTAATCGGGGAGAAAGACCCCGGCGTCGTCGCGGCTGTAACCGAAGGTCATCTGGGTCAGGTCGTTGGTCCCGAAGCTGAAGAACTCCGCCCGCCGGGCGATCTCGCCGGCGACCAGGCAGGCCCGGGGGATCTCGATCATCGTCCCCACCAGGTATTTCACTTTCGCCTGCCTCTCCCGGATGATCTCATCGGCGACCTGCCGGATGATCTCCTCGAGGAAATTGAACTCTTCCGGAGTTCCGATCAGGGGAATCATAATCTCCGGCAGGACGGTTATCCCCTTCCCGGCCACCTGGCAGGCGGCCTCGATGATCGCCCGGGTCTGCATCCGGCAGAGCTCCGGGTAGGAGATGGAGAGCCGGCAGCCGCGGTGGCCGAGCATCGGGTTCATCTCCCGCAGGGCCAGGACCCGGTCCCGGACCTTCTTCAGCGGGACCCGGAGGGCCCGGGCCACCTCCGCCTGCTCCTTCGCCCCGTGGGGGACGAACTCGTGGAGCGGCGGATCGAGGAGCCGGATGGTGACCGGCAGGCCCTTCATCGCCTTGAAGATTCCTTGGAAATCCTTGCGCTGGTAGGGCAGCAGCTTCCTCAGGGCCTTCCGGCGGCTGGCCGAGTCATCGGCCAGGATGAACTCCCGGACGGCCAGGATCCGGTCGCTCTCGAAGAACATATGCTCGGTCCGGCAGAGCCCGATCCCCTCGGCCCCGAAGGCCCGGGCGGCGGCCGCGTCGGCCGGGGTGTCGGCGTTGGTCCTCACCCCCATCTTCCGGAATTCGTCCGCCCAGGAACTGACCCGGTGGTACATCCGGTAGATCGGGTGTTTCTTCGCCCAGGCCGCCCCGTCGACCACCGCCGCCACCACCGGCGAAGCGGTGGTCGGGATATCGACGTCCCGGCGGTGATCGCAGAAGATCGCCCCGGTCGAACCGTTGAGGCTGATGTACTGCCCCTCCCTGACGGTGAGCTTGCCGATCGTGAACTGCCGCTTGGCGTAATCGATCGTCACCGCCCCGGCCCCGGCCACGCAGCACTTCCCCCAGCCCCGGGCCACTACCGCCGCGTGGCTGGTCATCCCGCCGGTGCTGGTCAGGACCCCCCGGGCCGACCACATCCCGCCGACGTCTTCGGGGCTGGTCTCGTGCCGGACCAGGATCAGGCGGGAGGAAGGGTCGCGGTTGAAGATCTTCTCCGCCTCGGCGGCGGTGAAGACCACCCTGCCGGCGGCGGCCCCGGGGCCGGCAGGGAGGCCGTAGGCCTGATCCAGGCCCTTCTTCCGGGCGGCCTCCTCGTCCCGGGGGCTGAAGATCGGGAAGAGGAGCTGGGCCAGGTGATCGCCCTCGATCCGGCTGACCGCCTCGCGGGGGGTGATCAGCTTCTCCCGGACCATATCGCAAGCGATCTTGACCGCCGCCAGCCCGGTCCGTTTCCCGGTCCGGGTCTGGAGCATAAAGAGCCTGCCTTCCTGGATGGTGAACTCCACGTCCTGGGTCTCGCGGTAATGCTCCTCCAGTTTACGCATAATCGCCGTCAGTTCCCGGTGGACCCGTTTCCAGACCTGGTTCCTCTCCTTCGGCATATCGGCGATCGGGTGGGGGTTGCGGATCCCGGCCACCACGTCCTCGCCCTGGGCGTTGACCAGGTACTCCCCCATCGGCTCCTTATCCCCGGTGGCCGGGTTGCGGGTGAAGCCGACCCCGGTCCCGGAGTCCTCGCCCATATTCCCGAAGACCATCGCCTGGACGTTGACCCCGGTACCCTTCAGCCCGCCGATCTTGTTCAGCTGGCGGTACTTGACCGCCCGCTCGGAGTCCCAGGAATTGAAGACGGCGTTGACGGAGAGCAGGAGCTGCTCCATCGGGTCCTCCGGGAAAGGTTTTTTGACCTTCTTCCGGTAGACTTTCTTGTAAGCCTCGACCAGCTCCTTGAGCTGCCCGGCGGTGAGATCGGTGTCAACCTTCGCCCCGTGCTTCTTCTTGATCCGGGTGAGCTCGACCTCGAAATCGTGGTGGGTCAGGCCGGTCGCCGGCCCCATCACCACGTCGCCGAACATATCGATGAACCGGCGGTAGCTGTCCCAGCCGGTCCGCTCGTGGCCCGACTTCTCGATGAAGCCGAGGACCGAGCGGTCGTTCATCCCCAGGTTGAGGACGGTGTCCATCATCCCCGGCATCGAGACCGCGGCCCCGGACCGGACCGAGACCAGCAGGGGATCGTGGGCCGCGCCCAGTTTCTTCCCCATCAGTTTCTCCAGCCGGGCCAGGTTCTTCTTGATCTGGTCGACCAGGCCCTTCGGGTAGGTGTGCCGGTGGGCGGAGTAGTAGTTGCAGGCCTCGGTGCTGATGGTGAATCCGGGGGGGACGGGAAGGCCGGCGTTGGCCATCTCGGCCAGGTTGGCGCCCTTGCCCCCGAGCAGGGCCTTCATCTTCTGGTTTCCCTCCGCCTTGCCGCCGCCGAAGAAGTAAACGTACTTGGTCATCTTTTGCTCCTCCTGACTGTTTTCGCCGGAGGCGAAAACAGTTATTGGCTCCGGCTGCGCCGGAGCGGTTGGTTATTTGCAGGTCTGGTGGATTTAACTCTTGCGTTTGCGGTCTATCGTACCCGCCGCGACGCCTGAGATTATGAATCCAGAATGTTTTTCAGATTTTCGCCGAAGGCGAAAATTAATCCAGAATGTGTTCCCCCCTCTCGAACTGGAGGAGGGAGAGGTCGGCCAGGCGGTCAGTATAGACACGGTTGATCTTTTTTAACAGGATCATCCGGTTCTCCCGCTGTTTTTCATCCTCCACGTTGACCAGGACCCGGTCGAAGAAATCGCTCAGGCGGCGGGAGAAGGTCTGGGCGTACTCCCCGGTGGCCTTGGCGTAGCTCCGCTCCCCGATCAGACGGCGGATCTCTTCCGCCCGTTCAGCCCAAGCCCGGGCCAGGGCTTTCTCCTCCGGGGGGACGGAAGGCCCGTCCCGCCACTCCTCCTCCCCGGTCACGGCGCTCCCGCGGACGATGTTGGCGGTCCGCTCGACCACCGTGGCCGCCGCCAGCAACTCCCGGCTCCCCCGCAGCTTTTCCAGAACCCCGATCCGGTTCACGGTGTCGGGAAGGTCGTCCCAGCCGGAGGCGAAGACCGCCCGGATCATATCGACGGGGAAGTCCCGGTCATCCAGGTAAGCTTCCAGGCGGCCCCGGAGGAAGTCCAGGATCGCGGCGGCCAGGCCGGCGGATTTCCCCCCGGGGATCTCCAGGCCGGAAACCGCCGCGGCCACCAGTTCGGAGAGCGGGAGGGAGAGATCCCGCTCGACCAGGATCCGGACCACCCCGAGAGCCTGGCGCCGGACCCCGTAGGGATCCGAAGAGCCGGAAGGCGAAAACCCGCCGCTGAAGAAGGCGGCCAGGGTATCGAGGCGGTCGGCCAGGGCGAGGGCGACCCCGGGCCGGGACTGGGGGCACCCGTCATCCGCCCGCCGGGGGAGGTACTGCTCGGCCAGGGCCCGGGCCGCCCCCTCCCCTTCCCCCTGGAGCCGGGCGTACTCCCGCCCCATCACCCCCTGGAGATCGGTGAACTCCTTCACCATCGCGGTGGTGAGGTCGGCCCGGGAGAGGAAGCCGGCCCGCTCGGCGTCCTTCACCTCGCCGGGAGAAGCTCCCAGCCGCCGCACGATGGTTCCGGCCAGGGAAGCCAGCCGCCGGGTCTTGTCCCGGTAGGTCCCCAGTCCCCGGTAGAAGACGATCCCCTCCAGGTCCTTCACCCGGTCGGCTAACGCTCGTTTCAAATCCTCCCGCCAGAAGAACTCGGCGTCGTCCAGCCGGGCTTTCAGCACCCTCTCGTTGTTCTTCCGGATCGCCGCGATTCTCCGGAAGGGGCCGTTGGCGACCAGGAGAAATTCCGGCGACGGTTCGCCGCCGGGGAGGAAGACCGGGAAGTAACGCTGGTGGACCTTCATCACCGTGACCAGGACCTCGGGCGGGAGGGAGGCGAAACGGGGGTCGAAGCCGCCCGGGATCACCCGGGGGAACTCCACCAGCCCCGCCACCTCGGCCAGGAGTTCGGAATCGATCCCTTCCCTCCCGGCGCCGGGGGAGCGGCGGCGGATCCGGCGGAGGAGTCCCTCCTCGATCTTCCTCCTCCGCTCGGCGGGATCGACCAGGACGAAGTTCTTCCGGAGCAGCCCGATGAACTCCCCCAGGTCGGCCCGGGGCACTTCAAGACGGCCGGGGGAGAAGAACCGCAGCCCCCGGGTCTCCCGTCCGGCCCGCAGCCCCGCCGCCTCCACCGGGACGACCCGGGTTCCGAGGAGGCAGAGCAGCCAGCGAACCGGGCGGCCGAAGCGGAAGGGATCACCGGTGATCCAGCGCATAGACTTGGGGAAGGCCAGGCGGCCGAGCAGCGGCGGGATCTCCGCCGCCAGGTCGGCCTCGATCCGGCGCCGGATGGTCAGCAGGCAGTACTCCCGGCCGTTGCGGCTTCCGGTCCCGAGGTCGGCGGCGGTCTTTCCCCGCCCGCGGGCGAACCCTTCCGCCTGCCGGTTCCAGCGGCCGGATTCGTCCCGGGCCCGTTCGAGGGGGGGCCCGAAGACCGTCTCCTCGCGGTGGAGGGGAAGCCCCTCCAGGAAGAGGACCAGCCGCCGCGGGGTCGCCAGGACCGTGGACTTCACCCCGGGGGAGAAATCTTCCGCCCAGGCCTGGAGCTGGACGAGGGCCGGATGGAGGAAGGACGGGGGGAGTTCCTCGGTCCCGATCTCCAGGAGAAAATTTTTCTTCTCAGCCATCAGTTCCCGCTTCCGGGGCGGTCCCCCCGAGGTAGAGCGCCGCGCAGCCCCGGGCCAGCCGGCGGACCCGGGCGATGTAATTCGCCCGCTCGCTGACGCTGACCGCCCCCCGGGCGTCGAGCAGGTTGAAGACGTGGGAACACTTGAGCACGAAGTCGTAGGCCGGGAAGACCAGGCCGGCCTTCTGCAGGGCGGCTCCCTCCTCCTCGAACCGTCGGAAGAGTTCCGGATAGCTTGCCGCCGGGACTTCCTCGAAGCTGTAGCGGGAGAACTCGTACTCCTGGCGCTTGCGCATCCGGCCGTAACTGACGCCGGGGGCCCACTCCAGGTCGAAGACGTTCTCCACCCCCTGGAGGAACATCGCGATCCTCTCCAGCCCGTAGGTCAGTTCGACCGGGACCGGGTCGAGTTCGAACCCGCCCATCTGCTGGAAGTAGGTGAACTGGGTCACCTCCAGGCCGTCGCACCAGACCTCCCAACCCAATCCGGAGGCTCCCAGGGTGGGCGACTCCCAGTCGTCCTCGACGAATCTCAGGTCGTGGAGCTTCGGGTCGATCCCCAGGGCCCGCATACTCTCCAGATAAACCTCCTGGACATCCTCCGGGGCGGGCTTGAGGATCACCTGATACTGGTGATGCTGGTAGAGCCGGTTGGGGTTCTCCCCGTAACGCCCGTCGGCCGGGCGGCGGGCCGGCTGAACGTAGGCCGTGCGGGCGGCGGCGGGCCCCAGCACCGAGAAGAAGGTGGCGGGGGCGAAGGTCCCCGCCCCGACTTCGAGATCGTAAGGCTGGACCAGGAGGCAGCCCATCTTCTTCCAGTATTCTTCGAGGGTGAGGATCAGGGTTTGAAAATCCATTATCGGGACCTGACTGTTCAGGGAGTTTTCCGGCCGGGTGCTTCAGGTACGGACGACCTGATCCAGAAACCGGCGGGACTTTAACTGTTTGCCCACCGAACTGTCAACGAGAGATCTCAACAGGCCCCGGATGGTCCCCAGCTGGCGGGGGGAGAGCCGGAGGTTCAACGCCCGCTCCAGGCGGTTGTCCTGGATGTAGCGGACGGCGGCGATCACCCCGGGCTCGACCGCGACCGTCGGGCGGCCGGCGGCGCAGTCCGGGCAGAGCCAGCGCGACTCCTCCGGGGAGAACCTCACCGCTCCCTCCATCGGGCGGCCGCAGGCGGCGCAGTAGGCCAGCGGGGGGAGGACCCCGAGCAGGTGGAGGAAGCGGATCTCGAACCAGATCCGGGCCTGGGGCAGGGATCCAAGCCGGTCCGCCCGGCGGAGGGTGTGGAGGATAAGCTGGAAGAGTCCCCCGGAAAGCTCCGGGCCGAAGGCGGCCGCCGCGACGAGTTCCGCCAGGTAGTGAAAGAACGCCGACCGTTCCAGGGTGGAGACGGAGACCGGGAAATGCTCGATCAGGTCGAACTGGGCCAGCACGTGGAGATCGCTCGAGCGGCTGGGATAATAGACCAGGTGGCCGTAATTCAGGGCCTCCAGCTTCCCCCTCAGCCCGCTGGACGGCCGCCGCGCCCCCTTGGCCAAGGTCCGGACCAGCCCGGAGTCCGGGGTGAGAAAGTTGACCAGCCGGCTGGTCTCGCTGAAGTCCCGGCTCCTGACCACGATTCCCCTGGTTTTAGTCGGTGGCATCTCCCCATCCGTCCGGCCGCTTCCGGCTCTGTTGACAGCGGTGACGTGAAACCCGTTATCCCGGGGATTGTAAGGCAGGGGAAAATATTACCCAACGGGAATTTGCTTCCACCGGGAAACCGCCGGCGAGGGGTTCAGGGGGCAGGGCCGATGATCAGCTTGTAGATGAGGAAGGTCAGGGCCGACCCCCAGGCCGCCCCGGAGACGACCTCGGCGAAGGTGTGGATCCGGCTGGCGATCCGGGACTGGGAGACCAGGAAGGCGAGGGCGAAGACCAGGACCGCGACCAGCAGCGGCGTCCCGGGAAGCAGGGCGGACAGGGTGAAGACGGAGAAGGCCAGGGCGGCGTGGAGGCTGGGCAGACCGCCCCGGAAGGGGGTGCCCCGGCGGGAGACCACCTTGACGATGATGGTCAGGATCGAGACCACGGCCAGGGTGATGAAGGCAACGTCCCACTGGGAGCTCCGGATCGCCCCCAGGGAGATCTCCAGCGGCCGAACCAGGTAGCCCCGGGTGAAGAAGACCAGGTAACCGACGGCAACGGCGTAGAGCGAGACCAGGAAGACCGCCCCCGCGCCGACATCCTTGGCGGCCTTGGCCAGCGGGTGGTAGCCGTCCTGGGCCAGGTCGACCGCCATCTCGATCGCGGTGTTGAACATCTCCGCCAGGAGGACGAGGACGATGGCGGAGAGGAGGAAGAGCAGATCCTCGAAGGCCATCCCCAGGATGACACTGGCGATCAGGACCCCGACCGCGGCCAGGAAATGGAACCGCATATTCCGCTGGGTCTTCAGGACGTGAACGATCCCGGCGACCGCGGCGTTGAAGCTGTCGATCACTTTGTGAGGGACCATCGTTTCCTCCTCTTCCAGGACTTGATCAGTTTTTCTTCCCGCCGCCGCATCTCTTCCCGGGCGGTCTCCGGGTCATCTCTCCAGCCAAGAAGATGGAGGATGCCGTGGATCAGGCAGAGGGCCAGCTCGCCTTCCGGGGACTGGGAGAACCGCCCGGACTGCGAGATCACCCGCTCGGTGGAGACCGCCACGTCGCCCAGCAGGCCGCCGGGTCCGTCCTGGGGGAAGGCGAGAACATCGGTCGGGCGGTCGCGGCCCAGGTATCGCCGGTTGAGTTCCCGGATCCGCCGGTTATTGGTGAAGAGAAGGCTCAGCTCCCCTCCCCGGCACTCTTCCCGCTCCAGGACCCACCGGGCCAGACCCGCGACCCGCCCCGGGTCGAGAGCCAGCCGCCGCTGGCGGTCGTTGATACGGATTATCGCGGTCATATTGGATCGGTTATCGCTGGCGGGACTTGCTTTTCTTCCCGTTCGCCTCGGGGTACTTGACCCGGGTGTGGTAGCGGGCGGAGAGGATCCGGACGAAGGCCTCCTCGATCTTCTTCAGGTGGGTCATCGTCAAATCGCACTCGTCGAGCTGGCCGTCGGTGAAGCGCTGCTGGATGATCTCCCTGACCAGGGCCCTCAGGCGGGCCGGGGTCCGGCGCTCGAGGGCGACCGAGGCCGCCTCCGCGGCGTCGGCCAGCATCACGATCGCCGCTTCCCGGTCGCGGGGCTTGGGCCCGGGGTAACGGAATTCCTTTTCCAGCAGCTTGAAGTTCAGCTGGAGAGCGCGCTCGGCCCGGTCGTAAAAATAGGAGATCAGCCCGGTCCCGTGATGCTGCTCGATGATCGCCACGATCCGGCGGTCGAGCTTGTGCCGGCGGGCCAGGGCCGCCCCTTCCTTGACGTGGGCGATCAGGATCAGGCTGGACAGGCTGGGGCTGAGATCGTCGTGCCGGCTGGCCCCGGGGGCCTCGTTCTCCGAGAAGTACTCCGGCTTCACCGTCTTGCCGATGTCGTGGAAGTAGGAACTGACCCGGGCCAGGAGGGGGTTGCCCCCGGCGGCTTCGGCCGCCCCTTCGGCCAGGTTGGCCACCATCAGGGAGTGGTGGTAGGTCCCCGGGGCCAGGACCATCAGGGTCCGGAGCAGGGGGTGATTGAGATCGGAGAGTTCCAGCAGGCCGATGTTGGAGGAGATCCGGAAGAGCGGTTCGAAGAGACCCAGGGCGACCAGGGCGACCAGCGCGGAGAGGATGCCGGCCCCGCCCGCCCCCAGGGTCTGGGCGGCGATCAGGCCCGGCGGCGCCTGTTCGGCCAGGCCGAGGGCGGCGATGGCCAGGATCCCGGCCCCGGCCGAGAGCGCTCCGGCCCGGAACAGATCCCGGCGGCGGCGGGCGAACCGGAGGCCCAGAACCGCGGTCATCCCCCCGATTATCCCCACCAGGAGATAAGCCTCGCCGCCCCCCTGGATCAGGGCGGCCTGGAAGGAGAGGATGACCGTGAAGAACAGGGCCAGCCGCACCCCGATCAGCAGGGCGAGCAGAATGGCCCCGAAGGCCGCCGGCGAGAGGAAGCGGACGGCTTCCATCAGGCCGGGGGGAAGGACCCAGGCCGCCTGGCGGAGCCCCCGGGAGAAGACCAGGACCAGGATAACTATGGTGGAGATCAGCAGCAGACGGGAATTGCTCCGCAGAACCGCCCGGTGATACCGGTGGAGAAAGCTGGCCGTCACCAGATAGAGCAGGATGAGCAGGAGGGCGATCCCCAGGGTGTATCGGAGGAAGGAGATCGGCGGCTGGATCCGGTAGAATTCATCCAGGTAAGCCCGGAGTTTCTGGATGTGGAGGGGGCGCACCTCCTCTCCCTGCCGGATGATCTTATCGCCCCGGAAGACATCGGTCATCACCGTCGGAACCGAGCGCCGGGCGGCGTCGCGCAGTTCGGCGGTCTTCTCCGGATCGAAGACCAGGTTCGGCCCAATCAGCAGGGAGACTATCTCCCCGGCAAAAGGCCCGGACGCCGGGAAGACATCCTGGAGGGCGGCGGCCGCCCGCCGGCGGGCGGCTCCCTCGTCGGGATGATCGGCGATCCGGGACCGGACCTCGGTTCCCGCCGACCGGTCGCCGACCAGAATATTCTCCTGGCGGGTGTTGAGCAGGGTGTTCTTGACGTCCGAGGCCAAGATCCCCTTGTGGTAGGCTTCGGCCAGGATCACCACCGCTTGCTCGGCCAGGTCGGGCGGCGAGCAAGCGGAGCCGAGACGGGCGAGAACCCGGGAGGGATGGGAAAAAACAACCCCGGGGACCGCGGCCCGGGGAGGCGGCCCGGGAGGGGAGAACCGGCGGAGCAGATCTTCCAGCCGGGCGATCTTCTCCGCGGGGATGGAACCGTCCACCCGGTAGGCGACCGGCTGGCGGTTGACCGCCGCCTCTCTCTCCCCCTCGGTCCGGGCCCGGTCGGGAAAAGCGAAGTCACAGGTGGCGATAACGTCCCGCTCGGATATCCTCCCCACGGTGGGGATCCGGATCGGCACCCCCCGCCAGGATATGACCAGGACGCTGGCCGCGAAGACGGCAACCCCCAGGGACCAGCGCCCGAACGACCCCTCTTCCAGGATCCCCGGGATCCTTCCCCGTTTCCTCCTCTTCTTCCGGCTCTTCTTCCCGGAAAATAATCGTTTGCTGGACGCCGCCCCGATCATAGACCGTCCGTCTTCTCCTCCCGTTCATAGGCCCGGACGATCTTCTGGACCAGGGGGTGGCGGATCACGTCTTCCCGGGTCAGGTGGATGAAGGGAATCTCGGGGATCCCCTTCAATACCGAACGGGCCGATTTCAGGCCCGAGACCTGGCGGGGTGGCAGATCGACCTGGGTGACGTCGCCGGTGATCACCGCCCGGGAATTGAAGCCCAGCCGGGTCAGGAACATCTTCATCTGTTCCGGGGTGGTGTTCTGGGCCTCGTCAAGGATAATGAAGGCGTGGTTGAGGGTCCGGCCCCGCATAAAGGCCAGCGGCGCCACCTCGATCACCCCCTCCTCCTCGTATTTGCGGATCCTCTCCCCGTCCATCATATCGTAGAGGGCGTCGTAAAGGGGGCGAAGGTAAGGGGTGATCTTCTGATAGAGGTCCCCGGGCAGAAAACCCAGTTTCTCGCCGGCCTCCAGGGCGGGGCGGGTCAGGATCAGCCGCTTGACCTGTCCCTGGAGGAGGGCCGAGACCGCCAGGGCCATCGCCAGGTAGGTCTTCCCGGTCCCGGCCGGGCCGATGGCAAAGGTCAGGTCGTGGCGGCGGATCGCCTCGACATACTTCTTCTGGTTGACCGTCCGGGGGCGGACAAAACCCTGGCGGGAGTCCACCTCGATCTTGTCCCCGTAGAGATCGTCGATCGACGCCCCGCCGCCGCCCGAGTAGATCCGGACCAGCCGCCGGAACTCCGAGTCGGTGATCGCCTCGCCGGTCTCCAGGATCCGGGCGAGGTCGCGCAGCAGCTTCTCGGTCTCCCGCACGGCGGCCTCGGGGCCGGAGATCCGGACAAAGTTGTCCCGGGCCGCCATCTGGACCCGGAAGGATTCCTCGAGGAGGCGGAGATTCTTCTCTTCCCGGGCGAAGAGGTCCCGGACCATTTCCGGTGACGGGAGATTCAGGGTGGCCTTCACGTGAAATTACGGGCGCCGCGGCCGGTCCGGTTCTCCCGGCTTGCCCTCCCCGCCGCCGGAAAAAGCCCGGGAGGAGTAACCGGCACCGTCCCCCGGCCGGGGCGGATTCAGTCGCGGGGGATGATAAAGACCTGGCCCGGGTAGATCAGGTCCGGGTGCTTGATCCGGTCGGTATTGGCCTTGTAGATGATCGGCCACTGAAGGGGGTTGCCGTAGATATGGTCGTACCCGGCGATGTACCAGAGACACTCGCCCTTGACCACCCGGTGGGTGGCGGGTTTCCGGGCGGCGAGATCGAGGTCGACCTTCTCCAGGGGGGGCTCGGGCGCCGGCGGGAACTCGAGCAGGGCGTCAAGATCCTCGCTCAAGCCGGCTTCCACCAGGCCTTCCTCCCGCAGTCGGGCCCGGGGGCCGCCGATGATATACCCCTGGTTCCCCCACAGTTCCTTGTCCGTCCACCAGCGGCGGCTCCAGCCCGGCCACTCGGGGACGACATCGAGGAGGAAGTCATCCACGTCCCCCCCCTCGCCGATGGCCCGGGTCCGGGCGATCGGCTCCGGGTTTTCCTCGGCGGCCATTCCGACGACGGGCAGCAGCAGCAGCCCGAAGGCAACGGCCGCGGCCGCCGCCCGGACGGCCGGATGGGCTCCAAAGGGAATACTCTTTCGGCTCATATCATTTCTCCTCCCGGCAGATCTATTCTTCCGGTTTGTCTTTTGCCCGCTGATCACCTGATTCCTCTTCGGCAAAGGCTTCCCGCAGCAGCCGGCCGGTCTCGGCCAGGGCCTGGGGCACCACCCGGGTGTCGGAGATAACCGGCATAAAGTTCGTGTCCCCCGACCAGCGGGGGACGATATGCAGATGGATGTGATCGGCAATCCCGGCCCCGGCGGCCCGGCCGAGGTTGAACCCGACATTGAAGCCCTCCGGATGCAGGCACCGCTTCAGCACTCCGACCGACCTTCCGACCAGGGCCATCAGATCGGCGGCCTCCTCCGGGGAGAGACCCTCCAGATCCCCGGTGTGCCGGTAGGGAGCGACCATCAGGTGGCCGCTGTTGTACGGAAAGAGGTTGAGGAGGACAAAACTCCTCTGTCCGCGGGCCACCACGTGATCCGCGACATCGTCCAACCCTGCGGCCTTCCGGCAGAAGAGGCAGCCGTCTTCCTTCTCCCCGTTAATATACCCCATCCGCCAGGGGGCCCATAAGAGTTTTTTCCCCGTCATCTTTGCCCCGGTCTCCCGGCCGGGGGCTTTCCGGTCATCGCCCCCGGCTGGGCTTCGATACCGATCCCGATACCGACAGCGATTCAGGTTTCGCCGAGTCCAAAACACGGACGAAGCCCGCGCCCCATCAAGACGCGAGCGGAACGAGCGAATTTATAAGCGGGTGAAGGGAATCGAACCCTCGTAGCCAGCTTGGGAAGCTGGAGCTCTGCCATTGAGCTACACCCGCGCGACAGTCAGAAATCCACCAGTGCTTGAAACTGGCGATAGCGTTCCTTTATATCACCGGGGCTGACTCTTTTCAAGCGTTCCAGGCTGAAATCCTCGACGTTGAAGGACGCCATCACGCTACCGTAAATCATCGCTTTCTTCAAGGCGGGAAAATCCGTCTCCCCGGTTTTCGCCAGGCAACCCATAAAACCGCCGGCGAAACTGTCCCCCGCCCCGGTGGGATCGACCACCTTCTCCAGGGGCAATCCAGGGGCGAAGAACATTCCGTCGCGGCAAAAGAGCAGGGCCCCGTGTTCCCCCTTCTTGATCACTACCGCCCGGGGCCCGAGCTCGAGGAGCTGCGCGGCGGCGCTCTTCAAGGCAACCCGGCCGGTGAACTGCCGGGCCTCGGCGTCGTTGAGGATCAGGATATCCAGCCGGCCGAATACCTCCCGCAGCCGGTCTTGCTTCAGTTTGATCCAGAGATTCATCGTGTCCCCGACCACCAGCCGGGGTCTCTTCACCTGCCCCAGAACCTCGAGCTGGAGATCGGGGTCGATGTTGGCCAGGAGCACGTACTCGCAGTCCCGGCAGCACCGGGGGAGGCGGGGATGGAAATTCTCAAAGACATTGAGGTCGGTGAACTCGGTCTCGGCCTCGTTCATATCGTAGCGGTAGGAGCCTCCCCAGTGGAAGGTCTTGCCCGGGACGATCTGGAGTCCTTCCAGGTTGACCCCCTTTCCTTCCAGCAACCGCCGGTAATCAACCGGGAAATCCTCGCCGACCACCGCCACCAGGCAGACCGGGGCGAAGAAACTGCAGGAATAAGAGAAGTAGGTGGCCGACCCCCCGAGGATCTTCTCCCGCTTGCCGAAGGGGGTGGTGACGGTATCGAAAGCGACCGAGCCGACGACTAAGACTGGCATCTCATTCTCCTTATTTAAATCGCTATCGGGATCGCTATCGGGATCCAAGTACTGCCTAACCGCCGATCCCGATAGCGATCCCGATAGCGATAGCAATTAACCCCGGAACGGATAAGAATTATTTCTCCGGAAAGTTCTGTTCCAAAATCTTGATCGCGCAGTACTCGCTGCACATCGTGCAGTAATCCTCCTTCCCTTCCAGGTCACCCAGGTAGCGGAGCGCCTTTTCGGGGTCAAGGGCGGCGGCGACCTGGCCCTTCCAGTCCCGGGCCTTCCGGCAGCGCGACATCCGGTCGTCCCGGTCCCGGGCAGAGGGAAGTCCGCGGGCGACGTCGGCGGCGTGAGCGGCGATCCGGGTCGCCGTCACCCCCTCGCGGACATCCTCCGGCGAGGGGAGACCAAGGTGCTCGGCCGGGGTGACGTAACAGAGAAAGTCGGCCCCGTGCCAGGCGGCCAGGGCTCCGCCGATGGCGCAGGTGATATGGTCGTAACCGGGGGCGATGTCGGTGACCAGCGGACCGAGGACGTAGAAAGGAGCCCCCCGGCAGAGGGATTTTTCCAGCCGGACGTTCTCGGCGATCTGGTTCAGCGGGATATGCCCCGGGCCCTCGATCATCACCTGGACCCCGGCCTGCCGGCAGCGCTCGGCCAACTCTCCGAGGACGATCAGTTCCTGGATCTGGGGGCGGTCGGTGGAGTCGGCCAGGCAGCCCGGCCTCAGGCCGTCGCCAAGGCTGAGGGTAACATCGTGCTCCCGGGTGATCTCCAGAACCTCGTCGAAGCGTTCGTAGAGCGGGTTCTCGCTCCCGTTGACCGCCATCCAGACCAAAAGAAACGCCCCCCCCCGGCTGACCGGGCCGAGCAGGCGGGGCGAGCGGCGGAGCGCCTCCAGGGTCCGGAGGTTGACCCCGGCGTGCACGGTCATATAGTCGACCCCCTGCCGGGCCTGGTGCTCGATGGCGGCCAGCATCTCGTCGCCGGTCATCCTGGCGATGGAACCCTTCTCGGCCCCGGCCCGGATCGCCGCCTCGTAGATGGGGACGGTCCCCACCGGGACGGGGGAGGCTTCCAGCACCAGTTCCCTCAGGGCGCTGATATCCCCCCCCGTGGAGAGGTCCATCACCGTGTCGGCACCGGCCGCCACGGCGGCCCGGACCTTCTCCAGCTCCAGGTCGAAGTCCACCGCCTGGGAGGAAGTGCCGAGGTTGGCGTTGACCTTGACCCGGAGTCCCTTCCCGATCGCGCAGGGCTTCTTCACCGTCCGACCCCGATTGGCCGGGACCACGATCGTCCCCTCGGCCAGACCCTCCAGGATCTTCTCCGCCCGGACCCCCTCCCGCTGTGCCGCCAGCTCAACCCCCGGGATGGGTTGGCCTCGGCGCGCCTCGGTGACCGCGGTCATATCTCCACCCGGGAGCGGGCTCCCTCGACGATCTTTCCGATCAGCCCGCTGGTGGAACGGCCGGGGACCAGGGGGACGATCAGGACCCGGCCCCCGTCGGCCTCCACCTCCTCGGCGCCGGCGATCTCCTCCCGTTTCCAGTCACCGCCCTTGACCAGGACCCGGGGACGGAGGGTCTTGATCAGCTCCCGGGGGGTGGGCTCGTCGAAGATAACCACGTAGTCAACCATCTCCAGGGCGGCCAGCAGTTCCGCCCGCTCTTCCTGGCTGACCAGGGGGCGGCCCTCCCCTTTCAGGCCCCGGACCGAGCGGTCGCTGTTCAGGCCGACCACCAGCAGGTCCCCCGCCGACCGGGCCTTCCGGAGGTAGCGGACGTGGCCGGCGTGGAGGATATCGAAGCAGCCGTTGGTGAAGACGATCTTCTTCCCCGAGCGGCGGCGCTTTTCCAGGATCGGAAGCAGTTCCCGCGCGGTTGTGATCTTCTTCTTCACCCGGCGAAGGCCCCCTCCACCAGGTCGCAGAGGATGTGGTAGATCAGGGCCTGGCCTTCCTGGATCCGGGCGGTGTCGGAGGATGGGACGACCAGGGCGAGGTCAACCTCCCCGGCCAGCTTGCCCCCGTCTTTCCCGAGCAGGGCGCAGGTCCCCAAACCGGCCGCTTTCGCCTCCCGGGCGGCCAGCAAGAGATTGGGGGAGTTGCCGCTGGTGGAAAGCAGCAGCAGCAGGTCGCCCGGGCGGCCGAGGGCCTCGACCTGGCGGCGGAAGACCCCGTCGAAGGAGTAATCGTTGGCCAGGGCGGTCAGGATCGAGGTGTCGGTGGTCAGGGCGACCGCCGCCAGCCCCTTCCGTTCCCGCTTGAACCTTCCGACCAGTTCGGCGGCGATGTGCTGGGAATCAGCGGCGGAACCGCCGTTGCCGCAGATCAGGATCTTCCCCCCGGAACGGAGACAGCCGATCATCATCCCGGCCGCCCGGGCGATGGCCGGGGCCAAAGATTTTAGCTTCTCTCCCTGCCGGAGGTTCTCTTCCAGCGCCGCGATAATGTTATTTTCCATCGTCGGATCCCGTCCGAATTACTGGATGATGTCCCTCTTCAGGGGCCACTTGTACTCGTCCTCTCCCTTAAGGTACGGCGCTTTCTTGATCGCCTCGGGGACGGGAACGTTGATGAACTTCCGGTAGGAGTAATGGGGGATCGCCCCCGCGCCGCCGATGGTGTAGATGAACTCGTCGATGAACTCCTGGGTCGGGCCCCGGTAGCCGTCGATGTACTCGAGGGGAACTTTTCTCTCCCGAGCGGCGATGTTGGCCAGGTCGGTCAGGCCGGTGGTGACCCGGGTCTTGACCTTCTCCAGGATTACCGACTTCCGGTCGGCGCCGTCGAGCATCGCCCGGACGGCGGCATAGCCGACCATATAGGCCTCGCAGGCGTCCTGCCGGGAGACCCGGTTGGACCGCTGGATGTGCTGGGGGACGAGGACGGCCTCCTTGATCTGCCCCAGCAGGCCGGGGATCTTCAGCTCCTTCTTGATCAGCCCGGCCAGGAAGAGGCAGGGGGCGAACGATCCCGCCCGGCCGTGCTGGATGTTGCCGTGGGGATCGGTGATCACCGTGTCGGAATAAACCTCGGCCAGGGCCTTCCCGGTCTTCTTGTCGGTCAGGTCCTCCTGGACCACGATCACCGCCTCGTTCCTTTTGGTGATGACCCTCTCCAGTTCGGCCAGGAACTCCTCCGGGTCGAAGAGGATCTCTTTGCTGAGGATGATGTGCGGCGGATAATCCGGACGGAGATCGCCCCGGGGGTCGACCTTGGCGAAGGCGGTCCCCTGGGCCAACCACCCGGCCTTGCGCCCCATCACCTGGTAGATGACCACCGGGATGATGCTGGGGGCGGCGACGATCTTCCCGTCAACCCGGTAATTGCCCCAGACCCGGTAGGAGGAGAAGTCGCTGTGGACGTTCTTGAGGGCGATCGCGTTGTAGAGGGCGGCCGAACCGTACCCGGGGCAGTGGTGGGTGACCGGGAGGTCGTTGTCCACCGTCTTGATGGCGTGGATGGCCTTGACCTCGCACTCGGCGGTCAACCCGAGCAGCTGGTCGGCGCTGTCGTTGCCGCCGATGTAGACCACCCCGTCGATGCCGAGGGCGTCCAGGTGGCGGGCCATATACCGGTACTGCTCGGCCTTGGGCTTGATCCGGGTGGTCCGCAGGCCCGCCCCGGGACCGGTGAAGGTAAAGGACATCGCGTTGATCATCGAGAGATCGACGATATTCCCCTCGATGTTGGCGTTGAGCAGCCCCTCCAGGCCGTTGAACATCCCGTAAACCTCGACCCCGGCTTTCTGGGCGGCGTCCACCACCCCGGCGACTTCCCAGTCGATGACCGGGGTCGGCCCTCCCGACTCCCCGACGATGATTCTTTTGACCATTGTCAGACCTCCTTGTCAGAATACAGAATACAGAATTCAGAATTCACTGCCCACTGCCTACTGCCTACTGCCCACTGTCCTTTCTACCACTCCAACCGGCAGCTTTCCAGGGTTTTCGGGGCCGGGGTGAGGACCTCGCAGCCGGAGGCGGTGACCAGGACGGTGTCCTCGATCCGGACTCCGCCCCAGCCGGGGATATAGACCCCCGGCTCGATGGTGAAGACCATCCCCTCCCGCAGGACCTCCCGGGAGCGGCGGTTGACGGCCGGCCGCTCGTGGACTTCCAGGCCGACCCCGTGTCCGAGACCGTGCCCGAAGTACCCTTCCAGGCCTCTCTCTTTCAGGCAGCCGCGGGCCCGGCGGTCGATCTCGGAGGCCCGGACCCCGGGGCGGACCGCCCCGATCGCTTTCTCCTGGGCCGCCAGGACCGCCCGGTAAACCGTCCGGAACCGGCGGGGGCAGGTCCCCCCGGCCAGGGTCCTGGTCAGGTCGCAGTTGTAGAGCCCCCACCTCCCCCCCAGGTCGACCAGGCAGATCTCCCCTCTCCGCAGCCGCCGGTCCGAGGGAACGGCGTGAGGGTGGGAGCTGTGGGCGGAGGCGGCCACGATCGGATCGAAAGCCGGTTCCCCGCCGGCCCGGTAAAAATCCGCCGCCAGCCGGCGGGCGAGGGATTTTTCGGTCCTCCCCGGCTTGATCGTCCCCTGAAACCGGGAGAGGACCCGGACGGTCCGCCGGGCCGATTCGCGAATCCGGTCAATCTCCCCCGGCTCCTTGACCATCCGCAATCCGCTGATCAGGTTCCCGGCCGGGATGAGTCTTTTCCCGGGAAGCTTGGCCTCCAGCCGCCCGTGAGCGGCCCAGCTGAGCTGTTCCTCCTCGAACCCGATCCGCCGGAGTCTTGCTTCCCGGGCCACGGACGATACCGCGGCGGCCGCGGAGGCGGAACGCAACCGGAGCTCGCAGCCCGGGGCCAGCTCCTCCTGAGCCTGTTCCCGGTAACGGAAGTCGGTGATCAGGAAGGCCCGTTCTTCCTTGACCAGGAGCAGGCTTTCGCCGCCGGTGAAGCCGGAGAAGTAATAGACATTCTCTCTTCCGGAGACCAGGAGCGAGTCGAGGGAAGAGGCCGCCATCCGGCCGCGGAGCTTCTGCAGCCGCCCGGGGTGGTCGAAATCCATCCTACCCCTCCCGGCGGACCAGGCCGACCGCGGCGGCCAGCCCCAGCCGGTAGCTCTCCGGCCCGAAACCGGCGATCTGCCCCGCCGCCGCCGGGGCCACCAGGGAACGCTGGCGGAAGTCCTCCCGGCGGTGGATGTTGGAGAGATGGACCTCCACCGCCGGGACCGGGACCGCGGCCAGGGCGTCGCGGATGGCGACGCTGGTATGGGTGTAGGCGGCCGGGTTGATCACGATCGCATCAACCCGGCCTTCCGCCGTGCCGATCAGGTCGACGATCTCCCCCTCGTGGTTGGACTGGACCACCGTCAGCTCGACCCCCAGGCGGACGGCTTCCTCCTCCAGCCGGCGGTTGATGTCCTCCAGGGTAAAGGCGCCGTAGATCTCCACCTCCCGCCGGCCCAGCAGCTGCAGGTTGGGCCCGTGGATGACCAATATTCGAACTGGCGCGGTCTTCATCTCGCCCTCCCCCCCTTAATTGCTCCGGACATAATCGGTATCGGGATCGCTAGCGGTATCGCTATCGACCGGCGCAGGGCGGATCTTCGATCCCGATAGCGATCCCGATAGCGATAGCGATTATTTCATTCTTCGGCTTGTATTAGATTACCCAGGACGGAAAAGATTGTCAGTCAGCCGGCTTCTCCGCCTCCTCGATCAGCATCACCGGGATGTCGTCCTTGATCGAGTAGATCAGTCCGCAGCGCTCGCCCCGCTTGAACTCGCGGGTCTCCCGGTTCTCGTCGAGACAGATCAGCTTCTGGTTTGTCTCGTCATAGCGCAGCCCGGACTTGCAGGCCGGGCAGGCCAGTATCTCCAGCAGTTCCTTATCGATCATCGTCTCCCTCCTTTCCGGATTGGGTATGATTCTCAAGAAATTATACACCCGCCGGCGGCCAGGGCGAGAAGAAAATCCTTTGGGACGGCTGGTGAGCAGTGAGCGGTAAGCAGTGCGCAGTAAGCAGTAATCGGTGATCGGTTACGGGACCACTCCCCACTGCCTACTCCCCACTCCCCAAATATTCCCGCACGGCTTCCTCCCAGGGGCGGGGGGACTTCCCGGTGATCGCCCGGTATCGTTCCAGGGAGAGCACCGAGTAGCGGGGACGGGGAGCCGGGCGGGCCAGTTTCCCGCTGGAGATCGGGACGACCTCGGCATCGATCCCGGCGGTCCGGAGGATGAAGACGGCGTACTCGTACCAGGAGCAGTCCCCCCGGTTGGTGAGGTGGACGATCCCGGAGGCGTCCTTCTCGATCAGGTCTCCCAGCCCCGCGGCCAGGTCGCGCGAGTAGGTGGGCGCCCCCCGCTGGTCGGCGACCACCTCCAGCCGGGGGTTCCTCCCGGCCGCCCGCAGGATCGTGTCCGGGAAATTCTTTCCCCCGGGCCCGAAGAGCCAGGACGTCCGGACGATCAGATAATCTCCCCCGGCCGCCGCCACCGCCTCCTCTCCCCCCCGCTTGCTCGCCCCGTAAACGCTGAGCGGGCGCGGGGGATCGTCTTCCCGGTAAGGTTCGTCCTTCCGGCCGTCGAAGACGAAATCGGTGCTGACCTGGAGAAGCCGGCTCCCCCGCTCGCGGCAGGCCGCGGCCAGGTTCCCGGGGCCGCGGGCGTTGACCTCCCAGGCCCGTTCGGGGTCGGCCTCGGAGCCGTCGACGTCGGTGACGGCGGCGGTGTTGATCACCCACCGGGGACGGAAACCGTCCAGGGACTCCGCGATCCGGTCCGGCCGGGTTATATCGCAACGGTCGAGATCGACCCCGGAGATCGAAAACCGACCGGAGAGGACATCCAGACACGCCCTCCCGAGGAGGCCGCGGTGGCCGATCACCAGAATGGATCGCTCATCGCCCATAACAATTAGGAATTCGGCTTCGATACCGATAGCGATACCGGTCCCGACCCCGAATTGAATTCGACGATTACGGGCTTGATCGGGGTCGGACTCGGGATCGGGATCACCATCGAATCCACCGCCCCGGTCACCGGTGGCCGTACTGCTTCCGGTAGTACTCCTTGAACTCGCCGCTCTTGATCTTCTCCCACCACCAGCGGTTGTCGCGGTACCAGGCGATGGTGGCCTTCAGTTCGCTGGCGAAGTCCGCTTCCGGTCTCCAGCCCAGGGCCTTCAGCTTGGAGGAGTCGAGGGCGTAGCGCCGGTCGTGCCCCTCCCGGTCCTTCACCCGGCGGATCAGGCTCTCGGGGAGTTCCAGGTACTCCAGGATCCGGGTGGTCAGTTCCCGGTTGGCGAGGAGGTTACCGCCCCCGATGTTGTAGACCTCCCCCCTGACCCCCCGGGAGATCAGGAGATCGATCGCCGAGCAGTGGTCCCCGACAAAGAGCCAGTCGCGGACGTTGAGCCCGTCGCCGTAGAGCGGCAGGGGGATCGAATCGAGGGCGTTGGTAACAAAGAGGGGGATGACCTTTTCCGGGTACTGGTAGGGGCCGAAGTTGTTCGAGGCCCGGGTGACGATAACCGGGAGACCGTAGGTGGCGAAGTAGGAGTAGGCCAGACGGTCGGCGCCGGCCTTGGAGGCGGCATAGGGGTTGCGGGGCATCAGGGGGTCGCGCTCGGTGCTGAAGCCTTCCTCCACCGAACCGTAAACCTCGTCGGTGGAGATCTGGACGAAACACCCCGCGCCGCGGCGGCGGGCCGCCTCGAGCAGCGTGTAGGTGCCGTAGATATCGGTCCGGATGAAATCGTCGGGGTTGCCGATCGAGCGGTCGACGTGGGTCTCGGCCGCGAAGTTGACCACCGCGTCCAGCCCTTCCCCGAAGAGACCGTCCACCAGCTCGCGGTCGGCGATGTCGCCCTTCACGAAGCGGTAGTTCGCCTTCCCCTCGACCTCCTTGAGGTTGTCGAGGTTCCCGGCGTAGGTCAGCTTGTCGAGGTTGACGATCTCGTCTTCGGGATGATTCCGGACCAGGTAATGGATGAAGTTGCTGCCGATGAAACCGGCCCCGCCGGTCACGAGGATTTTTCTGCTCATAGAATATAACCTTATTCAGTTCGGGATTTTTCCCCTCCGGAAACGGTCATCCGGAAACCCGGTTCGCCCCCCCCTCGGCCACCCTCTGGTTGACCCGGAACCAGCCGTCGATCGACGAGCCGGCGTCGGCCCACCAGCCGTCGAGGACGTCGTAGGCCATCGTCCCGTCCTCGATATACATATTGTTGACGTCGGTGATCTCCAGCTCCCCCCGGGCGGAGGGCGAGAGATTCTTGATCCGATCGAAGACCCCGCCGTCGTACATATAGATCCCGATCACCGCCAGGTTGGTGGGCGGGACCTTCGGCTTCTCGATGATCGTCTTCACCCGGTCCCCCTCGAGGACCGCCACCCCGTAGTCGGAGGGGTTGGGAACCTCTTTCAGCAGGATCCGGGCCCCTTTCTCCTGTTCCCGGAAGGACCGGACCGGACCGATGATGTCCTTCTCGATCACGTTGTCCCCCAGCATCACCAGGATCTTCTCCCCCTCGGCGAAGTGCTCGGCCAGGCCCAGAGCGGCGGCGATCCCCCCTTCCCCTTCCTGGTAGGCGTAGCGGAGCCACTTCAGGCCGAAGGCCCGGCCGTTGCCGAGCAGCCGGAGGAAGTCTCCGGCGTTGTTCCCGCCGGTCACCACCATAATGTCCTCGATCCCGGCGTTGACCAGGGTCTGGAGCGGGTAGTAGATCATCGGCTTGTCGTAGATCGGCAGCAGGTGCTTGTTGGTGATGTTGGTCAGGGGTGCCAGGCGGGTCCCCAGTCCTCCGGCGAGAATGACTCCTTTCATAGTCTTGTAAGCTCCTCTTCGTTTGCCTGCGCGCCGGCCGCTTCGGCGAGATCGAAATCCGGGACCTCGCGGTGAAAGCGCAGGCTGTCCTTGAATACGTAAACCACCCCGCCGATCAGCGAGGCCATTAAGTAGAGGAAGTAAAAGGTCAGGGAGATGACCAGGGCGTCAAGCTTGCCGATCCCCTGGAGGGCCCCGAAGAAGATGATGAAGCCCATCTCCCGGGTCCCGATGCCGGCGAAGGAGATCGGCAGCGACATAATGACCGAGATCGGGGGCATAAAGAGGAAGAAATAGACGATGGAGATGCGGGGAATATTCCCGATGAAGGCCAGCGAAACCATCCAGGAAGCGGTGATGATCATCACCCAGATCCCGACGGAGATGAGGAGGGTCCTGACCAGAACGCCCGCCTGCCCCTTGTAGAGGTAGAGCGCCTGGTGAAGTTCCCGGATCTTCTCGCCGATCTTCCCCCAGCGGGAGAGGGAGAGGAACAGGTTCATCACCCGGTCGTTGAAGGAGACGAGGAAGAAGAGCCCGAGGGCGAGGGAGAGCCCGCCCACGATCAGGAAGACCGGAAGGGCGTAGGGACGGGTCTCGGGGATGGACCAGAGGGCGCGGCCCCCGATCAGGCAGGAGGCGAGCGCGACCACGCAGAGCCCCCCCATCCCTATCAGACGGTCGAGGAGGACGGAGATGAAGGCGACGGCGGTCTTCCCGGTCGCCCGGGAGAGATAATAGGCCTTGACCACGTCGCCCCCCACCGTGGAGGGGAGGAAGTTGTTGAAGAACATCCCCACCATATAGTACATAAAGTAACTCAGCCCGCTCAGTTTCACCCCCCGGGCGGCCAGGAGCATCCCCCAGCGGATTGAGCCGACCGCCAGGAGGCCGAAGGTGATCAGGAAGGCCCCCGCCACCCAGCCCCAGCGCATCTCCGACCAGTAGCGGAGCAGGTCGCCGAGTTCGTGCTCGCCGGCCAGACGCCAAAAGATATAGCCGATCAGGCCGAAACTGATCCCCAGCCGGAGGAAGAGAAAGAGTTTTTTCTTCAGTGACTCGTTCATCGATTGGCCGTTCTCGAAAGGGACTTGCTTCGATGAATGCCGAATTGCCGCCTTCGGGGTTAGATGACGTTGAACCCGGGACGGGAAACAAGTTGATAGTATAAACGCTTCGAATAGTCCAGCGAAAAGGCTTTCAGCGCCAGGCCGGTTTCCGCCGCCCGAAAAAATAGACGAAAAACGCCTTCAGGGCGGCCGCGTTAAGGAGGCAGAAGGTCAGGGGCAGGGACAATAACCTTCCCGGCGCCCGTCCCCGGCGGATCACCAGCAGGCCGGCGGCCGCCAACCCGTAAAAGACCAGCTGGAGAGAGAAAACCGGACGCAGGAACGGAGGGCCGAGGAGAGAGGAGAGCAGCAGTCCGGCCAGGGCGAAGGGGACCAGGAGCCGGAAGAGCTTGTGGGAGATCAGCTGGAAGGCGATCTTCGATCGGAAGAGCCACGGCGCCCGAGCGAAGACCTGGTAATTTCCAGCCAGAGTCCGGACCTTGCGCCGGTACTCCGACCGGATATCCGTGTATCTCTCCTCGTAAGCCCGGGCCCGGCTCTCGAACCGGATCCGCCGTCCCCTCCGGACCGCTTCCAGCGGGAGCAGCATATCATCGAGGATGGTGTCCTCGGGAAGGGGGGAGAAGAGCTCCCGGCGCAGGGCGTAGATCGCCCCGGTGGCGCCGACGCCGGAGTAGAGCCGGCTCTCCCGTTCCCGGATCAGCTTTTCCAGCCGCCAGTAGAGGTCGACCGTCAGCTCGCCTCCGTCCGTCGCTTCTTCCCTCAGGACCAGGGCCCCGCTCACCGCCCCCGCCGCCGGATCGGCGAAACCTGCCAGGAGGAGTATGAGGGCTTCCGGGGGGAAGAAGGCGCTGGCGTCGGTGAAGACGATGATCTCCCCGGAGAGTCTCTCCGCCGCCCGGTTGATCACGCTCATCTTCCCCCGGTGCTCGGGGTAGTCCAGCAGGCGGATCCGGGGGGAGAGGAAGGGCCGGACCAGTTCCGCCGTCCGGTCGGTCGAACCGTCGGAGGCGACCACGATCTCCAGCCGCTCCTCCGGGTAATCGAGGGCGAGGGTGTTTTCCAGCTTCCGGGCGATCACCGCTTCCTCGTTATAGACCGGGATCAGGAGGCTGACCGTCGGCCGGACGGAACCGGACGGGGCAAAACAAGGGCTCTTCCCGGCGGTCAGGACCAGGAGGAGGAGGGGATAACCCAGGTAGGCGTAAAAAATGAAGACCAGGGAAACTATGAACAGAATCTCCATAAAAGTCACACCCTCGCGCCGGGCGGGATAAATATAATCAAGATTCGATAAAATCAACATCCGGCTTGACACCGGGCGGGATATGGATAGTATCTTACTGCAGTTGGATAATACCGTCATTCTTTTCCCCGTAAAATTTATAGGAGATCAGGCTATGGCTCCCGAAGCGAACGAGGTCCAGGAAACCAATCCGGCAGACCAGGTTTTCCCCGGCGGCGATGGACCGCCGGCGGGCGGCGGGCGGGCCGGCCTGTCCCGGCTGATCTTCCCCGTGATCATCGGCCTGCTGGCGGTGGCGGTGATCGCGCTCTTCGCCCGGACCCGTTCGCAATCCGGGCGGCTGGAGGAGGAGACCAGCGCGAGGCGGGTGGCCGAGGAGCAGACGGCGGACCTGGAACGGGACCTCGCCGACCGGCTCCGGGAGCTCAACGACGTCGCCGATCAGTTCCGCCTCGCCGAAGCCGGGCGCAGTCAGCTCCAGGATGAAGTGGTCGAACTGCGGTCGGGCCGGATCCTTCTGGAGTCCCGGCTGGAGAACCTCCAGAGTCAGAACCGGGACCTCGACGAACGTCTCCAGGCCGAGCAGGCCTCCCTGGCGGAGCTGAGGGAATCGTTCCGGGAGAGCCGGGAAGCCCAGAAACGCTACCTGGACCAGATCGAGAAGCTTCTCGCCGACAAGAGCGAACTCCAGGACCGCCTGGCCTCGGCCCGGACCGTCGAGATGCCGGGGCTGCTGGTCAAGGAAGGACGGGAGGCGGTTCCCTCTTTCCGGGGCACCATCCTCAAGGTCAACCCGGACTACAACTTCGTGGTCATCAACCGGGGGAGCGGTGACGGGGTGGTTTCCGGGACCCGGTTCCGGGTCCTTGACGGCGACCGGGAGGTCGGCGAGGTGGCGGCGACCCGGGTCCTCCCGGATATGACGGTGGCCGACATCAATGCCGCCCAGACCCGCCGTCAGCTGAGGACCGGCTTCACCGTCCTGATTAATGAATAGGAAGAGCCTCACCTCCCGGTTCTCCCTGATCATCGGCTCCCTGATCATCGACGCCCTGCTGGTATTCGGCGCCGAGATCGCCGGCTTTCTGCTCCGGTTCGGTTCGGACAAAGGCCCTTTCCCCCGCCCCAACTTCGCCGACTTCCTGCGGCTCCTCCTCCCGATCATCGTGCTGAGGCTGCTCTGTTTCTTTATCTACGGGCTCTACGACAAGCCGAAGTACCGGACCATCTACGACACCGTCCTCAACATCATCAAGGCCACCACCGCCAGCACCCTGATCATTATGGTGGTCGCCTTCATCTTCCGGGCCTTCGCCTACCCCCGGACGGTCATCTTCTACTCCTGGCTCCTGACCATCATATTGATCATCGCCTGGCGGATCGCCGCCCGGCGGCTGATCAACCTGCTGCTGGGCAAGGATTACTTCATCTCCCAAACCCTGATCGTCGGGACCGATCACAACGCCCAGCGGATCGCCACCCGGCTGCTGAGGGAAGCCCATATCTCCCGCCGGCTGGTCGGTTTCATCAGCCTGGGCCGGACCGCCGACGCCCAGCCGGAAGATCCCTTCCAACTGGGAGGGATCTCCGACATCCCCCGGCTGATCGAGCTCCACCCGATCGACGAGGTGGTGATCGCCAGCCAGATGCCCAAGGAGACCATCCTCTCCATCTTCGCCCTCTTCAGCCAGACCGACGTGGTCTTCCGGATCGTCCCCAGCCTCTACGAGGCAACGATCGGCTCGATGGCCGGCTCCCCGACCGAGCTGGTCCCGATGATCAGCCCCATCTCCAACCGCCAGACCCGCTACAAGGACCTGAAACGGCTGCTGGATACCGCGGTCTCCGTGCTCGGCCTGATCATCTTCTCCCCCCTGATGATCCTGATCGCCCTGGCCGTGAAGCTGACCTCTCCCGGCCCGGTCCTCTACCGCCAGGAACGGGCGGGGCTCCACGGCCGGCCCTTCACCCTCTACAAGTTCCGGACGATGTTCGCCGACAGCGAGCACGGCGGGCCGGAGTTCGCCCGGCCCGACGATCCCCGGGCCACGAAAGTGGGGCGATTCCTGCGGAGGTTTCGGCTCGACGAGCTCCCCCAGCTCTATAACGTCCTGCTCAACGAGATGAGCCTGATCGGGCCCCGGCCGGAACGGCCCTGTTTCGTCCGGGAACTGATCGAGAAGATTCCCTTCTACGCCGAACGGCTGGAGGCCAAGCCGGGGATCACCGGCTGGGCCCAGGTCACCTACGGCTACTCCTCCTCGACCGCCGAGCACCGGGAGAAACTCCTCTACGACATCTTCTACCTGGAGAATATGTCCCTGGCCCTCGACGGTCTGATCATCCTCAAGACCCTGGGGGTGATCCTGCGGGGGAAAGGAGCTCAGTAGGCAGTGGGGAGTGGGCAGTGGGCAGTGATCAGAGCCGGCAAAGCGCATAGAGCATAGCGCATAGAGCCGGGGGGGCGGTTAGCGGCCGGCGGCGGGAGCGAGGAGGTGCCGCTCGAGGGCGGGGAGGGCGGAGCGGGCGAAGTCGGCGATCAGCGCGTCCCCGGTTTCCAGGTCGGCGGCTCCCTCGATCGAGACCCGGACCAAAAGCGCCGGTTGGGGACGGCGGATCAGGTTGGCGGCGATGATCAGCAGCTGCTGGCGGTAGTAGCTGCCCAGGATCTTCTCCCCGAAGGTGTACCAGTAGTAAACCAGGCTCTTCCCCCGCGGCCCGAGAAAGACCAGCCGGTGAGCCGGGATCTCCCCCCCCCCCCACCGGACCGCCTCCCTCCCCCGCTCGACCAGTTCGGTCCGCCCGCCGACGTAACAGTATTCCGGGGGGTGAAAGGTCGCCCGGTTGGAGGAACACTCCAGGATGTAAAGGTAGAGGAACCACTCCCCCTTCCGATAGAGACGGAGGATCAGGTTCTCCGTCCCCAGGGCCGCCCGTTCCCGGTCGGAGACCGGGAGCTCCTGCCCCGACCACTCCCCGATCGTGAGCGGAAGTCGATCGAGGTTGCCGGCGGGGAGGATGTCATCCCGTCCCCGGGTGATCAGCCGGGCCAGAAGACCGGCCGCCAGGACCAGGAAGAGAGCGGCCAGGCAGGCCCGCCGGGCGGTCAACGGAGCAGCCATCTCGTCACCTGGAGAAAGATCAGGAAACAGAAGCAGAAGACCCCCGCCCCCAGGGCGATATGCCCGGGACCGGAGAGGATCGCCGGCCCGACGGTCTGCCTGAGCACGATCAGGCCGACCACCCGGATCAAGTTGCTCGCCGGGGCGAGGATGACGGCGGTGAGAAAGACGGCCGCACGGCGGGGAAGCGAGAGGGGAAGGAGCAGGGAGAAGAAACCGCCCAGGGCGCCGAAGGAGAAGAGAGAACGCAGCCCGCTGCAGGGATCGCCGATCTTCAGCGTTTCGCCCGCCGGGGCCGTGGGAAGGATGATTTCGATCCCGTCCCGGACGATCGGGAAACCGAACAACCGGCCCAGGGCGACCCCGGCCTCGACGGCGGCGGTCTTGAGGCGGAAGGTGAGGGCGATGATCCAGACCCCGGGGAGCGGGATCATAAAGACGCTCAGGAGCAGCGGCCCGATCAGGTACTTGGCCCGCCCGAAGCCGAACCGGGCCAGGACCAGGCCATAGACCGTCAGCGGGAGGGCCGCCGCGGAGAGAAAGTTGATCCCGAAGGTCAGGGCCAGGAGGTGAAGGGAGAGAGCGCCGGAGAGAATGAGAAGACCGGCCCGGCTGGGCCGGGCGGGGGCGGCGAGGATGGCCGCCCGGCGATGGTAGATCAAGAACGCGATCGCCGCCGGGATCGTCCAGCCGTGGCGGTAGTAAGAGTTTTCGGCAAAGAACCGGGAGGTCAGCCAGAGCAGGGTGGGGTGGAAGAGAAAGATCACCGCCGCCGCCATCAGGAAGAACCCGCCAACGTCCTTGACCCGGCCGTTCCGGACCCGATCGCGGGCGGCGGCGATGACAGCGTTTTTACTCACCGCGCCGCCCCTCCCCTAAGGCGGTGGCGGAGCCTCCCCAGGTCCCGGCTCCACTCGGCCAGGTAGATCCTTCCGTATCTCCAGCCCCGGCCGGAGAGCAGGGCCCGGAACCCTTCCCGGGAGAAACCGGTCCGGATCGCGAACCGGCGGAGCCGGAAGGGATCGGTCCGGAGGGTGTTGAGACCCGGCCGGGAAGTGCAGAGACCGCGGTAGCCGGCGGCCCGGGCCAGCCGGGGAAGGGCCGGGGGGAGATAGCCCCTCGGCAGGGAGAAGTACCGGACCGGGCGCCCGAGCTTCTCTTCCAGCAGCCGACGGGACTCCTCCACTTCCCGCCGCAGCTGCTCTTGACTCCATCCGCCCAGGATCTCGTGGCCCAGCCCGTGGGAACCGATCTCCATCCCGGCCGCCAGCAGTTCCCCGGCCCCCTCCCAGGTCAGCATCCCCGGGCGGTTCAGGTGAGAGACGCTGGGGAAGAAGGTCCCCCGGAAACCCCCGGCCTGGAGAAGAGGGAGGGCGATCTCCAGGTTGTCGGCGTAACCGTCGTCGAAGGTGAGGATAACCGGACGGGAGGGCAGCACTCCCCTCCCCTCCCCGGCCGTCACCAGGTCTTCCAGGCCGATGGTGGTCCAGCCGCCCGAGCGGATGGTCTCCAGGTGCCCGCGGAATTCGGCCGCCGTCACCCGGTAGCCGAGCGGCCGGAGGGAGGGCGGGAGGTCTCCGTAGTCATCGGAGTCGGAGACGCTGTGGTACATCAGGATGGGGATTCTCGCCTGCTGGTTCATAGATTTTCGATCCCGATTCCGATAGCGATACCGACCCCGATACTTAGTCAACCGGTCTGGGCTGGACCATAATCGGAATCGGTATCGGAATCGCTGTCGCTATCGCTATCGGCAAATCTTGTCTGTCGTCAAGTAAGGCGAGGGCACTCACCCGGCGTCCCGGAACTCGAAGACGGTGATCTCGGGGGGACAGAGAAAGCGGGCCGGGACCACCTTGGGGGCGATCCCCCGGTTGACGTAAAGGATCCCCCCCTCGAGCGGATAAAAGCCCCGGACGTACTTCGACCGGCCGAAGACCCGGTGAAAGACCTTCCCCCACCCCGGGATCCCGATCAGCCCTCCGTGGGTATCCCCGGAGAGGACCAGGTCGGCCCCCTTCGCGACCAGGAGCGGGGCCAGGTCGGGGTCGTAGGAGAGGAAGACCAGGGGAGCGCCTTCCGGCAGGTCCTCCAGGATGCGGTCGAT
>JAXGWO010000003.1:0-104975 GCA_040773245.1 PVC group bacterium | reverse complement strand
GTCACCCGGGCCCGCCGCGGCGTTCGGATCGATTTTTTCCGTATCGTTTAAATCCGCCGGCGCCGTATTTAAACGAGGGTGAAAACATTCTGTTTCCGGAAAATTGGCGGAGAAGGTCCGGCGGGCCGGGGGGTGGGGGCGAAGGGGGACGGATAAACTCCGAATTGATAAGTTATTTAGCCTGTCCGGCTTGCGGCGATAATGTATCCGAAACGGACACCGGCTTGAGGTGCATCGGCTGCCGGAGGGAATATCCAGTTCGAGACGGCATCCCGCTGCTCTATCCGCCACGGATGGATCTCCGGCACCTTCAGGAGGAGGAAAAGCTGGCCCGGGTGATGCAGCGACCCCGGGTCAGCCGGCGCGAGAAATTCAATCTTGCTCAGTGGGAGAATTCCAAACAGGAATTCTGGGAGATGGTGAGGGAGAATATCGGCGCGCCTCCCAAGGTCTTCCTCAACATCGGCAGCGGTTATGACCATCATTTCGCCGGTTTCGAACGGGCCGGGTACACGTTCTTCAATTTCGATCTCGTCTTCGATATTCTTCATAACCTGCAAACCGAATCCGGGGCAATGGCCTGCGTGGCGGGAGATATGAACAGCCTGCCGTTCCGGAAGCGCTCGTTTGATTACCTGACCTGCATAAATGTCATCCACCACCAGGGCGACCGGGTCAAGGCGCTGCTCGAATCTTTTGCCGGACTCCTGCAGCCCGGAGGGAAGTTGTTTCTCGAAGATCCCAATGCCTGGGCAATGTTCCAGATGTTCAAGTCGGCCCTGCTTCCCCGGCCCCTGCATAGGCTGATCAGGACGGCATATCACAGATTAAAGCGTTCCACCCACCAGCCGGCGGATTACGAGTTTCCCACCAGCGTATGGCGCGTGCGCCGGATGCTGGGCGAGCTGGGGTTTTCCAATATACAAATTCATCCCAACCGGGCTTATCCCTGCATCGGCGAAATCGGCTGCCGGATCTACAGCTGGTTTCCATTCCAATTCATCCGCAAGTACCATAATTTCCATTACACGATCAGCGCGACCAGACAACTGGAGCACTGAGGCCCGGAATTGAAATCCGGGCGTCACCGGAGTTCCGCATTTTAGCGGCTTGATAACTGAACCCGACAACCTGGTGGAGCAGGTCTGGCGGGCCGGGGTGGTGGGGGCGGGGGGGGCCGGCTTTCCGACCTGGAAGAAGATCGACGCCCGGGTGGAGACGGCGATCGTCAACGGGGCGGAGTGCGAGCCGCTGCTGCGCAACGACCAGCAGGTGCTGGCCGCCCGGGCGGCCGAGGTGGTCCGGGGGCTGGCCCTGACGATGAAGGCGACCGGGGCCTCCCGGGGCGTGATCGCCCTGAAGAAGAAATACACCGCCGCCATCGCCGCCCTGAAACCGGAGATCGCGGGGGAGGACGGGATCTCCCTCCACCTGCTGGAGAGCGTCTACCCGGCCGGGGACGAATTTGTCCTGGTCTACGAGGTGACCGGAAAGGTCATCCCGCCCGGGGAGATTCCCCTGAAAGTCGGCGTCCTGGTCAGCAACGTCGAGACCTTCGCCAACATCTCCGCCGCCGAGCGGGGCGAACCGGTCATCTCCCGTTTTCTGACGGTGACCGGGGCGGTTCGGGAGCCGAAGACTCTCCGTCTCCCGGTCGGGACACCATTAAGGGACGCGGTGGACCTGGCCGGCGGTCCGGCGGTCGAAAACTGGACGATCGTCACCGGGGGGCCGATGATGGGTGAGGCGGTCTCCGATCCCGGCCGGCCCCTGACCAAGACCACCTCGGCGGTGATCGTCCTCCCCGCCGGCCACCCGGTGGTGGTCCGGAAAACCGCCGCCCTGGAGTTCGACCTGCGCCGGATCCAGGCCGTCTGCTGCCAGTGCGACTACTGCACCCTGGTCTGCCCGCGGGCGCTGCTCGGCCACAACTTCAAGCCGCATATCGTGATGCGGCAGATCGCGCTGGGACTGCCCATCCCCGGTTCGCCGGGGGTATCTTCCGCCCCCCAGTGCTGCAACTGCGACCTCTGCGGGGTCTATTCCTGCCCGATGAACCTTCCGATCGGGCGGCTGAACAAGCAGGTGGCCGGACGGATGAAAGAGTGGGAGTGGGCGCCCGCCGCCCGGCAGGAGAGCTATCGCCCCTCTCCGATGCGGGAGTACAGCCTGATCCCGGTTTCCCGGCTGACCTCCCGGCTGGGACTGGCGGGATACGACCATCCCGCCCCCCTGGCGGAAACGGATTACTCGCCCCCCCGCGTGACCATTCCCCTCAAACAGGGGATCGGAAAGGCCGGAGAGCCGGTGGTCAAGGAGGGGGCACGGGTCCGGGCCGGGGACCTGATCGCCGACCTCGAGCGGTCGGTGATGGGCGCCCGGGTCCACGCCTCGATCGCCGGCCGGGTCGAGAAAGTCACCGAAGAGTCCATAGTAATTTCGGCTTCTTGATCTTATGGATATGGACAATATCTCGAATTATGGCGGTCGGGGGAAAATATCGAGTCAGTAATTTTCGAAAATCTTATCTGAACTGCGTATCAAACGGTTGCGGCAGTGATATTGATGCTGCCCGATAACCACTAAAATTTTCGGAGAAAATTTTACAATGGAAGCGGCCGTAGGGTTCATCGAGTTCAACAGCGTCGCCGCCGGGATCTTCACCACCGACGCGATGGCCAAGAAGGCTCAGATCGAGGTGGTGGACTCCCGCTCCGTCTGCCCGGGGAAATACATCATCCTGATCACCGGGCAGACCGGCCCGGTCGAGGAGTCGCTGGCGGAGGGGGTCGCCGCCGGGGCCGACGCGGTCACCGACCATCTCTTCCTCCCCAACGTCCACCCCCTGGTGATCCCGGCCATCCTCGCCGCCGGCCCGGCGGGGGAGCTGGACGCCCTGGGGGTGATCGAGACCTTCTCCATCCCCTCCTGTATCCTGGCCGCCGACGCGGCGGCCAAGGCGGCCGGGATCCGGCTGCTGGAGATCCGGCTGGCCAACGGGCTGGGGGGGAAGAGTTTCGTCACCCTGACCGGGGAGATCCCCGACGTCGAGGCGGCGATGGAGGCGGGGGAGGTCAAGGTCAAGGCGATCGGGGCCCTGGTCCGCACCGTGACCATCCCCCGGCCGCACCCCGATCTCTCGCGGTTCATACTTTGAGCGGAGCACTTAATCGCAATCGGGATCGCTATCGGGATCGAGATCTCTCGATCAGCGATGGTGCTACCGATAGCGATAGCGATACCGATACCGATACCGATTAAAGATTAATGACAACCGAATACGCTATCCGCAGGGAGATGGTGGAGATCGGGCGGAGGATGTACGACAAGGACCTGGTCGCCGCCACCGACGGGAACCTCAGTTTCCGATTGGGAGAGAACGAGTTCCTGATCACGCCCACCGGGAGCTGTCTCGGATTTCTCAAGGCCTCGGACCTGGTCCTGATCGACCGGGAGGGCGCGCCGCGTTCGCCGGGGAAGCCGACTTCCGAGTTCCGGCTCCACCTGGAAGTTTACCGGCAGCGGGATGATGTCCGCGCGATCGTTCACGGCCACCCGCCGCTCTGCACCGCCTTCTCGGTGGCCGGGGAGACCCTCGACCGCTGCGTCCTTCCCGAGGTGGTCTTCACCATCGGGGCCGTCCCGACCACCGCCTACGGCACCCCGACCACCGATGAGCCGCCCCGGATCATCCGGGAACACATCGGGTCCTGCGACGCGATGATCCTCGACCGCCACGGAACCCTGACCGTCGGACCGAGCCTGAAGGAAGCCTACTACAAGCTGGAGAAGATCGAGCACAGCGCCCGGGTCATCCTGGCGGCCAAGATGCTGGGCCGGGTCCGGGTCCTCGATCCGGAACAGGTCAAGCGGCTGCTCGAGGTCCGAAGGACCGCCGGCCTGTCCGGGAAGATCCTCCACTGCGTCTGCACCGCCCCCGGGTCTCCCCCCGAGGGCAAGCTGGACGAGGACGAACTGACCCGGACCATCACCGGGGAAGTGATGAAGATCATCCGGGGGTAGTTGCCGGCGCTGGCGAGGGAAATGAACGGAGAAGAAAGGATATGAGCGGAGAACAACCCAAATCTTCCCCGCCGGCGGGGCCGGATTACCCGGAGATTATGACCATCGACCAGGCGGCCGAGTACCTGCAGCTCCATAAGCAGGTGGTTTACCGCCACGTCCGCCAGGGGACCATCCCCGCCAGCCGGATCGGGGCGACCATCCGCTTCAAGAAGTCGGTGATCGACGCCTGGCTGGAGGACTCCGCCCTGGAGAACCTCCGCCGGGAGCGCTCGGCCCCGTCGTCCTCCCCCCGCTCCCCCTTCGTCTTCGAGAGCGACTGAGACCGGGGGCGGGAGGGGCCGGCTCCTATTCGGCCGGCCTGATGAAGACGTCCGGCCAGCAGTCGTTGCCGGAGTGGAAGGTCAGCCGCGCTGCCCCCGCCGGCCTCGAATCCGTCCTCCAGAGGAAGATCTCGTAATCCTCCGTGTCGTGTTCGTGCCCCCCGGAGCTGGCCCCCATCACGAGAAACCTGCCGTCGGCGGAGAGTCGGGGAAAATACTGGTGGCTGTGTTCGCCGGGCAGGTCGAGCCAGGGCGCCGGTTTGTTTTCGCCGGGCCGCAGGGTGTAGAAGCCTAACCCCATCCGTCCGGGCTGGTCCGCCCAGTAGACGAACGTCCCGTCCGGCGACCAGGTGATCTGGCAGCCGCCCCCGGAGACGACCTGTTCCAGGCCGCCGCCGGGCCTGACCAGGGCGGCGGCGCGACGGCGGCCGCGGACGGTGACGGCGATCTCCGGTCGGTCCGGATGCCGGGACGGGGTCTGGAAGTTCAGGCGGTCCGGCATACCCCCCTGTCCGCTCTCGATCAGCACCGTCTCCGCGCCGTCTTCCAGGCGGTGTTCTACCACCTGCGTTCCCCGGCGGACGAAGATCACCGCCGCTCCGCCGTCGCTCCAGGAGGGCTGGAAGCCGTATTCCGCCAGCCGCCGCTCCTTGCCGGTCTCCAGGTCAAGCAGGTAGATGTCCCAGGGTGACGGGTCGCGCTGGGAGACCCAGGGAAGGCGGGAGCGGCAGAAGACCACTAACCGTCCGTCCGGGCTGATCCGGGGGTAGGTATCGGTGTGATCGTCCCGGGTCAGGCGGCTGATCGTCATCCCCGGCAGATCCATCCGGAGGATGTCGTGGCTCCCGAACCGGTTGGAGCTCCAGACCACGAACCCCTTCTCTCCTTCCAGTTGCGCGGAGACGGCGGAGCGGGCGTCCCCGTCCGCAACGCTTTCCCGGCCCGGTTCCGGGGGGGTCAGCGCGCCCAGGTCCTTATACCGTTTCGCGGTTCCGGCGGCCAGCAGCAGCGCGATGGCGGCCAGGGCCAGCGGCAGGATCCAGCCGCGGATCGATCGCGGCCGGGGCGCCGGGGCGACGGCCGGGCCCTCGCCGGCCGCGGCCCGTCGGGGAGCGAGGTAGGTCAGGAGCAGGAAGGATATACCTCCCAGGGTATAGTCCATAGCCTGGCTGGCGATATGAACCACCAGCATCGCCAGGGCGGCGTCCGCGGCGGCGAACCCGAGCAGGGCCAGGGACGCCGTCCCCCCGGCCTCGTAAAGGCCGAAACTCATAAACGCCGGAACCGGCAGCGCCGCCGCCCCTTCCGACACGATCAGCGTCCCCAGGACGGCCCAGAGCGGCAGGGCCGCCAGCTCCGGCCATAAAGCGCGCGTCGCGCCGATGAAGAGGAAATAAAACCCCGCGTACTTGGATATCCGCACCCCCGCCGATTGACCCAGGACCTGCCACAGAGCACCCGAGGCCCGGGTCCTCTCGGCGGTCCCGGCCAGCTTCCCGATGAAGCCGGCCAAGCGGGCCGTCAGCCGGGTCCGTTCCCCGAGCCGGCGGAAACGCCCGCTCCGCGCGATCGCGGGGATAAGGTAAAACCAGGCCCACCAGGCCGCGGCGATGGCGGCCAGAACCATTGCGGCCGAGCCGATCATCACCCCGCCTCCCGCCCACCGCGACAGCACCGGCGCCATCAGCAGGAACATCAGCAGGAGCAGGGAGATGAAGTCGAAGATGATGCTCACCGTCAGGGAGGAGAGTCCGCCTTCCAGGCTCACCCGGTATCCGCGGTTCAGGAGGGCCACGTAACCCAATTCGCCCGACCGGGAAGGGAACATATCCACCAGCATATTCCGGGCGATCGTCACCAGATAGAGGTGCGCCAGATTCGGTACCTCCCGCTCGCCGCCGCTGATTAAAAGCAGGCGGTAACGCGCCGCCCGGAAGAAGGCCTGGACCAGCAGGCTGACCAGGTAGATCCCCGCCATCGCCAGGGAAACCCGACCGATCGCGTCGAGCAGCACGCTGGGGCCGATCCCGCCCTCCCCGGCCACCAGGCCGAAGAGCAGCGAGAGCGTGATGACGGAGATGGAAATTGACAGTACGGTTCTTCGGATCATTCGCCTCGCCTTCAGTTAATCTGCCGGCAAGGTGACAATTTTTGCCGCATCCTGCTCCGTGTCCCGGGTTCTTCATCTAACCAGGGCGCCAGCAGGTCCCGCAGGGTATCCGAGGTCGGGACCGACAGGAACTTCTCGATTCTTCTCTTCTGCCCTTCGGTAACGGCCCGGCGGAGGGAGGTGTCCTCGACCAGCCGGGCGGCCATCTCGGCGATCGCCGGGTAGTCCTTCTTGGTGAAGAGGACGCCGGCGCCGCCCATCGTCTCCGGGACCGCCGCCGCCCCATAAGCCAGCACCGGCACCCCGAGGTACATCGCCTCCAGGAGGGGGAGGCCGAACCCCTCGTGTTCGCTCATACTCAGGAAAACCCCCGCCCGCCGGTAGTAGGCGATCATCTCGCTCTGTTTCGCCTGCCCGGCGAAGAAGACGTTCTTGAACGCGGTCCCCGTCATCAGGGAGCGGAGGTAGACGAAGTAGTTGTCGGTCGGCCTGAACTTCCCCACCAGGATCAGTTTCGCCCCCGGCCGGCAGTGACCGGTGTAGTGCTGGAAGACCCGCCAGAGGTCCTCGAACTTCTTGTTCGGCACCACCCGGCCCACGAACAGGATACTGTCCCTTCTCTTCCCGACCCGGTGGAGGGCCCTCCTCGCCGGCTTCACCTCCAGCCCGGGGGTGTCCAATGAGAGGGGGAGGATCGAGCTTTCCCGGAACCCGGCCGCCTCCAGTTCCCGGCGGTTGTACTCGCTGTCGGCCAGGGCCAGGTCAGTCGCTTCCGCCAGGCTGGCCAGCTGTTCCTGGCCCGCCGCCAGCAGGGCGGCCACGTCGGGGGCGAAGGGGAAAAAGAACTCCGGGGGAGTGATGTTGTGGTAGATCACCACCCGCCGGCCCGGGGCGGAAAGGTAATAATCGGTGGCGGCGGAGCCGATGGAGAAATGGTAGATCAGGATCTGTTCGCCGTCCGGCTCCTCCCCGAAGGGGGTGGCCTCGTTCCGCAGGGCGGGTTCGAGGTAAGGCGAATCGACGAAGATCCGGGATCGGTATCCCCAGTTCTCGAAGATCCGCCGCAAGCGGCGGGCGTAGTTACTGATGGCGTCGTCGCGGGCGAACCCGGCCAGCAGCTGGTTGATCTCGATTTTCCGGAGTTCCTCCATCCGTCAGCGCATTTCCGCCAGGGCCGTCTCCAGTTTCCCGATTATGGTGCCCCAGCTGTAGTTTTTCCGGACATACTCCCGGCCGGCCTCTCCCAGCGCCGCGGCGAGCCGGGGATTCTCCAGCAGGTGGAGGACGCATTCCTCGAACTCGTAGTAGTCGCGGAACCACAGCCCGCCGCCGCTGAGGCGGCAATGGGAGAGGGTCACCGGACAGCGTTCGTTGACCAGGGCCGGTTTCCCCGCCAGCCAGGACTCGAGCAGGACGATGGAGAAACTCTCGTTGATCGAGGGCTGGCAGAACGCCCAGGCGGCGCCGTAGGCGTTCCACTTCTGCCGCTCTTCCAGGTAGCCGGCATCGATGATGAAACGCCGGGCCCGGCCCGGGATGGACACCGGCCCGCTCCCGACCAAAACCAGGTCCAGTTCGGGGGCGGGATCGTGGAGCGACTGGAGGAGGCGGAAGTACTCGATCAGGAGCGGCGTGCCCTTCCCCTCTTCCCGCCGCCCGGCGTAGAGCAGGAACGGCCGCCTCCGCCCGAATTTCCGGGTGAACCGCCGGGGGTCGATCTCCTCCGGCGGCTCCACCCCCATCCCCACGACCCGGGACTTCTCCTCCGGCACCGGGAAGAGCGAGCGGGCCAGGTCCCGCTCGCCCGGGGTGTTGAAGAAGATCGCCCGGGCGGCGGCGAAGAGACGCCGGGTGGTCTCCAGATAGGCGAAGGGCTCGTTGTGGAGGCAGGGGACGAGAACGGCCTTCTCGGGGACGGCGAGGACGCCCCGGTAGGTGAGCCCGAAGAGGTAGGGGGCGAAGATGACGAAATCGAAACTGGAGCTGTTCTCCTCCAGGTGCCGGATCAGGCCGTCGCTGGTGACCCCGTGGTCGAGCCAGGCTTCCTCCTCGGCGAGGGTGAGGTCTTCCGCGCGGCCGATCATATCCTGAACCTGCTGGTGGACGACGGTGTCGCGCGCGTTGACCGGGAACCTGGTCACCCGGACCTCGCCCACCATCCCGGGGCCGGGGGGGAAGTGGTTTTCCCAGGTGAAGTGGCTCTTCGCGCAGGTGGTCAGGACCTCGACCCGGTGGCCGCGGGCGGCCAGTTTCTCCGCCCACTGCTGCATCAGGTTCTCCGCCCCGCCGGCGGCGCCGGCGGCATAGCGGGGGGAGACCAGGGCCAGGCGGAACCTGTCAGGAGCGGCCGGCATCGTGGGCTTTGAGCCTCTCTTCCAGTTCCGCCAACCTCCGGGAGTAGAGCCGGTCCATCCCCTGGAGGATCACGGCCACCCGGGCGTTGAAGTCCTTCTGCTGGGAGAAGAGGCGGAAGGTGTAGAATTTCAAAAGCTGCCAGATGAGCTTTTTCAGCCAGACCACCGGCCGGCCGAAGAACGGGGTCTTGCTCTCGATCGGGAAGTCGGAGATGTCGATCTCCGCCGCCAGGAGCAGGTTCTTCAGGTAGTAATCGAAGTACTCGTCGCCGCGCTTGAGCGTGATGGTGCCGTGCTCGTGTCCGGCGTCGGCCAGCGAGTACTGGTTGTAGACGCCCCGGGCGCGCTTGGCTTCCACCCGCCGCCGGATCTCGGCCATCACGCTCTCCACGTCGACCCCGGGGGTGCCGATTTGAAAGTTGTCGCTCATAGCGTGTCCTTCGTAATTATTCGGTTCATTGCCCGCCGGCCGGGCCGCCTCCTACCCCGCCCGGTTGATGCTCCCAGCGGGAAAGCGCGTCCACCACCCCGACCCGCTCGGTCGAGGATACGATGTCAAAGGGATAGGTGTAATCCTGGCGATGGTAATTGACGCTGTGATCGTGGGAATGGATGGAGAGCGAGAGCAGGTAATGCCCCTTGAGCAGCGGGAGCGCGGGGAGCGCGAGTCGGATCACGCCCGGTCCCTCGATGCTCTCGACGCGGCAGCCGTCGATCTGGGTGTTGCTGCCCACGCAGAGCTGGGCGTCCTGGGTGTGGACGGCGTAGCCGAAGACCGGGTTCTCGATCTTCTTGTTGGCGGAGTAGGCGATCTCCACCGCCAGGTCGTCGCCGGTGCGGAAGGTCTTGGTCTCCTCCCCGCCCGGCGCCCGGAACCTGACCCCGCGGATCACCGCTTCCATCGTCCCCCAGCCGGGGACTTTTTCCGGGCCGGAAGGCAGTTCCTCCACGCTCTGAATGTAGTTGTCGACCACCCCGGCCGGGACCCCCTGCTCGCGGATCTCCCCCTTCTCCAGGTGAATGACCCGGTCGCAGAAGCGCCGGATCGTGGACATATCGTGCGAGGCCACCAGGAGGGTCTTTCCGGCCTCCTTCATCCGCTGGATCCGCCGCGAACTTTTCTTCTGAAAAGCCTGGTCGCCCACCGCCAGGACCTCGTCGACCAGGAGGATGTCCGGGTCGACCTCGATGGCGATCGAGAAACCGAGCCGGACCGCCATCCCGGAGGAGTAAAACTTGATCGGGGTCTCGATGAAGTTCCCCAGGCCGGAGAAGGCGACGATCGAGTCGAACTTCTCCTCGATGGTGGACCGGGGGATCCCCATAATCGCCCCGTTGAGGAAGATGTTCTCCCGCCCGGTCAGGTCGGGGTGGAACCCGGCGCCGAGTTCCAGCAGGCTGGCCAGGCGTCCCCGGGTGACCACTTTCCCGGTGGTGGGGGCCATCGTGGAGGCGAGGATGGAGAGGAGGGTGGTCTTCCCGGAGCCGTTGGGCCCGATCACGCCCATCGTCTCGCCCGCCTCCACGCTGAAGTTGATCCCCCGCAGGGCCCAGAAGTCCTCGCTCGGCCGCCGCCGCTTGATGGTGTCGATGAACCGGTCCTTGAGGGTCGGTATCCCCGAGTGCCTCAGGCGGAAGAGCTTGCCCACGTTGACGGCTTCGATGGCCTTCATCGGCTACATCTCGTCGGCGAAGTACTTCTCTTTCTTCAAAAAGATCGCCACCCCGGCGACCAGGATCAGGAGGGAGAAGAGGCAGGAGAGGAAGAATACCGGGGTGGCCGGGGGCGCCATCCCCAGGAAGACGTAACGGTAGAGGGAGACCACCGGGACCATCGGGTTGAGGAGGTAGAGGCTGAAGAACCGGCTGGCCTGTTCCCGGACCGTAACCAGCGGGTACATAATCGGGGTCAGGAAGAACCAGGCCAGCAGGAGGATGCTCATAATGTGCTCGATGTCCTTGAAGTAGACGTTGAGGCAGGCAAAGAAGCTGGCGAAGCCCAGCACCAGGGCGGTCTGCAGCAGGATCACCGCCGGGAGCAGGAGGAGGGGGGCGCCCAGGCGGATGGCGTAGTTGAAGAACAGGGAATAGATCCCCAGGAAGAGGACCAGGACGATCAGGGAGAGGAGAAAGTTGATCAGGTTGGCCAGGACCATCGAGAGCGGGAAGACCAGCCGGGGAAAGGAGGTGCGCTTGATCAGGGAGGGGTGGGCGGTGATCGCGTTGACCGAGTCGGAGAGGCACATCACGAAGTACTGCCAGGAGAGGATCCCCACCAGGAGCTCGGGCAGGTCGATGGCGATCCGGAGCAGGCGGATGAAGATGAAGTAGATGAACATCATAAACATCGGGTTGAGCATCGTCCAGAGAAAACCCAGCGCCGAACCCTTGTAGCGGATCCGCAGGTTCTTGAGGACCAGGTTCCGGATCAGGTCCTTCCACTTCAGTATTTCCAGTATCCTGTTCATTCTATCTCCGGGGAGGGAGGATCTTAGCACGAACCAGCGGCGGAATCCGAACAATTTCTGGCCCGGTTTATGCGCGTTCCCCTCCCAGGGAGCAGTAAACATCCCAGGTTCTCAGGGCGGTCTGGCGCCAGCTGAAAGCCCGCGCCCTTTCCCGGCCCGCGGTCTGCGCCCGCTGCCGCGCGCCGGGATCGGAGAGGATGGTTTCGATCTTCTCCGCCCAGAGGGCGGCGTCGAAGTCGCCGAGCAGCTCCGCGGCGGTCCCCAGGACTTCCGGCAGCGAACCGGCGGCGGAGGAGAGGACCGGCGTCCCGCAGGCCAGGGCTTCCAGCGGCGGGAAACCGAACCCCTCGTACAGGGAGGGGAAGACGAAGAGTTCCGCCCCGGCGTAGAGAGCGGGGAGGTCCCGGTCGGCGACGTAATCCAGCCGCCGGATCCGGCGGGCCAGCGGCGAGGACTCGATCCGCTTCAGGATCGGCCGGCAATTCCAGCCCCTTTTCCCGGCCAGGACCAGGTCGCCGTCGAAGTCCCGCAGCCGCTCGCAGACCTCGATCAGGAAGGGGATATTCTTTCTCGGTTCCAGGGTGCCCACGTGCAGCAGGTAGGGGCGGTCCAGGCCCAGGCGGGCCCTCAGTTCCGCCGCCTCTTCCGGGGCCGGTGGCCGGATGTGCTCGGCCAGGCCGTCCGGGATAGGGTGGATCCGGGACCGTTCCACCCCGAGAAGCTCCTCGATCTCTCCGGCAGTGAACTCGGAACCGGTCACGATCGCGTCCGAGGACCGGACGGTGTCGGAGATCCTTTTTTTCAGATAGGCCAGGTTGCCTTTTTCCGTGGTCTCGGGGAAACGGAGGAAGGACAGGTCGTGGATGGTGACCACCGATCTTCCGCCGCGCAGCGGCGGGCGGATGAAGTTGGGGAAGTGATAGACGTCCGCCCTCCCCGCCAGCAGGTCAAAGGGCGGCCAGGAGATGCTTCTCCAGGCGGCCTGGACCAGCCTTCCCGGCAGCCGCCGCTCGGGCTGGAAGACGGCGCCGGGCACCGGGAAGGGCTCCCCGCCGCGCTTGAAGTCGAAGTAAAAGAGGACCAGGCGGTCGCGGCCGGCCGTAACGCCCAGGTGCCGGACCAGCATCCGGGTATAACGTCCCACTCCGGCCGGCTGGGCCACGGCCGATTGGATGTCGATGATAATTTTCAATTAGTCGGAAACAGTGGCTTGCCGGGATACCTGTTTCGGGGTCAACCGGGCGCCGCCGGCGACTGGGGGTGATGAGCTGCCCGGAGATAATCCGGTTTCTGCCCGATCAGGTCGGGATGAGGAGAAAGAGTGCCAAACCCGGCCGGGCCGTGTCAAGCCCCGGTTCCGGTCTCCGTTGCCGCCGTTTCCTCAATCCGGTCGGCGGTTCAATCGGGTTCCGGACTCTGTCCGGGCTTCAAGAATTCATCCATCTGGCGCAGATTTTTCCGGAGCAGGGATATCAAGTGTTTTACCGTGTCGTCGTAAGTGTAGCCGCGGAGGTAGTTCCAGCGGTTGTAATCCCATTGAGCGTAGCCCCGGAGCCGGTCGGCGTGACTGTTGATGGATTCGACGAGGCGGTCTTCATCCAGAACGTCGCGGCGCAGTTCGGCCCAGCGTTCGCGGAGGCGGTCGCGGTAGCCCGGGAATTCGTCCTGCAGCCGCTGCTGCATACCGTTGTTCAGCCAGCGCCAGCCCCACCGGTGACCGAATGTGTTATCGAAGTCCCAGGGCACGATAAAGAATCGGGCCCCCGGCCCTCCGCCCCGGACCAGGTTGTCGTGGGTCGGGTAGGAGAACGGATACCCGTTGAGATTCTGGGTCAGGTTGAGCAGCAGGTGAAAATCCACGGCATTTTCCAGATCGAAATAGCGGGTGAAATCGGCGGCGAATTCCTTGGTTGACGCGCGGGTGAGAAAATCATCAAGCTCGAGATAGGGCTGCATAAAGAGCCCGCGGCGGCGGCTGGGGCGTTTCTGCCGCATATCCGGGATCCGGGGCGGAACGATTTCCTGCTTGTAGATTACCGGGGGAGGCCCGGCCGCCGTCGGGCTGTCCTCCCAGCCCAGCATCCGCTCATCGATTCTCTCGCTCAACTCGTGCAGCCCCTGATAGACGCCGTTGAGGAAGACCTCGGCCCAGGCGACGCGGGGGGCGTAACGCCGACCCCGGTCCGATCCGAATGCCCGGAAGATGTCGTAGCTCAAGCGATTGCGGATGAAGGACGGGTCGGTCCGGGGATTGACGAACTGGAGGTGGCGGGTTTCCCCGTCGCCCAGCAGCCGGTGGGGAGTGTCGGTGCGGAGGGAGAACAGCTTCTTCGGCCGCCAGTAACCCGTATTGCCCCGGTGGGATATACCGCCGCGTTCCCGCCGGGTAGCCCATAAAGTTCGCGGCCGGGAACTCTCCCCCGGCGGATAATAATCTATCCGGGCGTCGACCCGCCGGGCTTTCTGGACCGGCTCCCGGGAGTATATGATCAGCGAGGGTATCTCCACCCGTTCCGGCATCACCCGGAAGGCCAGGGTTTTCCGGATCGGTTCCCCGCCGTCGTCGATCTCGGCGGTCAACCGGACCGCGTCCGGCCGCGATCCGGGGGGACGGTTTACCCGGCCGTCATCGGAGATGATCCCGGCCCGGGAACTCGTCCACCGGATCGACACGCCGGGCAGGCGGAGTCCGGAGAGATCCAGATCCTCCGTGATCCGGTCCGGCGAGGGATTGCCGCCGATGACCAGGTATTCCGAAAGGAAATCCGCCGCTTTCCGCGCGGCGGTCCATTCGACCGGAGCGGTCGGCCAGATCTCCGCCAGCCGCTCCCGGTCCGCGCCCAGGCGGTGAACCCGCTCCGGGCGGGTGAGGGAGCTGGCGGGATCATTGATCAGCACCGCGCGGTATCGGCGACTGACCAGCTCGAATATCTCCCGGAGGGAGCTTTCAGCGAGGGGCAGCCGGCGGTGGGTCCGTCGCCGGGGAACGTCGGCGAAGTCCGGCTGGCGATAATCCGGGGGGCGGCGGGCAAGATACGGCTGCATCCAGCGGAAGATTGCCGCCCAGTCGTTCCGGTGTCGGGGGCCGGCGAATAATTCCGCGAAATCACCCGGGGTTATTCCGAGCTTCTCCCGGTCTTCATAGTAGTAAATCCCCTGGCTCCGGTTGTTTGCTGCGAGGTTGACCAGGCCATTGGCAACGCCGGGTGTGCCCAGGACCGCCGCCAGTTCGCTTTCCATCAGGGGGAGAAGGAAGGAGACATCTTCCGGCGGGCAGAGCAAAAGGCGCCCTGACCCCAGGACGGGCTCGCCGTCAGCCGTCTCCAGTATGTACGCCGGCCGGGGATTATCGTAGTAGGCGGTGTCGGAACCGTGAAGCTGGAGCCGCCCCTTGCGGACCCGTCCCCGCCAGCCGAAATGAATCTCCCGGACGTCCGCCGCCCGGTCGGTTCGGCGTCCGGAGCGGCGGCTCTCGCGATGGGCCGCCGCGAAGAACCTCCGGTCCGAGGCGCTCAGGTAGAGGACCAGCCGGTCCAGACTCTTCCTCCGCCCCCGGGAAATCAAGCTGCCCGCCAGGTCGAAAACCGCGTCGGAAATCCTGGCGGAGCCGCGGACGGCGGCCGCCAGCAGTCTGGCTGTCTGCCACCGGTAAAAGTCCCCCCGGGTGGAGAGATGGCGCAGTATTCCGCGCCGGCCTTGATAGAGGTGGAGGATCTCCTCCGGGTCCAGGGACCGGTTCCAGATCACCGCCTCGTCGATGATCCCGTGCAGGGGATGCCGCACCGCCCACCATTGCCTGGTGCCGAATTCGATCGGCACTCCCGGCATCGCCACGTCCCGGACGACGCCCTCGGCCCGGCGCTCGCCGTTCAGGTAAAGGATGGCCCGGCCCGCCGACCGGCTGACCACGGCGGCCAGGTGGGCGAACTCGTCGTAATTGGCGAAAGGGCATTCCAGCGAAGGATAAAGGCCGTCGCGGGCAGGAACATCGAACTTCAGAACCCCGTCCTCAAGTCGGAAACCCGTCTGGCGGGTGTCCCCCGAACGGAACATAATATCCTGGGTCCGGGAGGCGCGGTTAAGCTTGACCCAGAGCGAAACCGTGTAATCGTCTCCGACTCTCCCCCAGCGGGCCGGGGTTTCCACATAGGTCCGCGGCCGGCCGTCAAAGAGGCGTCCCCGGCCGGTTCGGGCGGGGACGGACTCCGTCCCCGGCGCCAGGCCGGACCAGCCGGAGATCCAGTCCCTGACCGCCGGTTCGTCGAAGGTGACCAGGAAAACGACTCCGTCCTTCTCCGCGATCCGCTGACCGAGCCGACGGGCTTCCCGGGCCAGATATTCCTCGGAGCGGATGACCAACGACGGCACGGCGACGGGAAGCAGCACCCAGATCGCCGCCGCGGCCAGGGGTATGGCCTTGGCCCATCTCCTGACGCGCCCTCGCCCCATCTCAGCGCAGGCCGCCCGGCCGGTCCAGGAAGACGTTCATCGATTTGATCGCATCCGAGAAGCCGCGCACGTCGTTATGCAGCCTGGCCGCGTTCGTCAGCAGGCCGGAGAAGGTGATCTGGACGCTGGTGAGGCCCTCCCGGCTGGAGGTGCTCTGGACGGAGAGGCGGCGAAGGTTGCCTTTCAGCGTCTCGAGCAGTTCTTCGAGCCGGCCGGCGGCTTCGTCGGTCATCGTGATTACCAGCAGGCCGTCGCGCTTGAGGAATCCCAGCCTCCTGGCCTTCCGGGTGATGAAGAGACTGGCCAGGGCCAGCAGGTACAGCCCGGCCAGGATGTCGAAATTGAAGGTGGCCGCCGTGACCGAGGCCGCGACCACCAGCATAATGAATCCGACTTCCTCCGGTTCCTTGATCGGGGTGCGGAAGCGGATGATCGAGAGCGAGCCGACCAGGCCGATCGAGAGGGGGATCGAGACCTGGATGCAGATGAAGAGCGTGGTGATGGCGATGCCCAGGAGCGGGAAGGCCCGGTAGGCCTGGCTCCCGGTGCCGCGGTTTTCATAGAACAACCGGTACATCAGGGCCGCCGCGTAGGAGGCGGCCAGTGAGACCAGCAGCGCCGCAACCACCAGAGAGAGGTTGATCCCGTCCGCCGCCCGATTCGCGGATCCCAGGGCCTCGAGGATGGATATCCGGTTCATTAGCTGAGCCCTCCATTGATGATGGCGTGTATCATCTCGCCGTATTTTGAGAAACTGGCCAGTTTGAGCCCCGCCCGGGACAGGCTGCCGGCCCACTCCCACTCGCCGGGGCTCGTGCTCTTCACCTCGCAGATCACCAGCCCGGACGATATCGGTCCGAGGTCCGGAATGACCTCGGCGTTGATCCGGCCGGTACGCAGGTCGGCGTCGAAACAGACCCGGCTGCCGGTGTGGGGACAGACGTAACGCCGGCGGTGATAACGGATACTCACCGTCGGGACCAGGTCCCCCGGGATCCCCAGACCGGCCGCGGCGGCGTTCCGGTGGAGAACCGACTGGAGTTCCGGGTCGTGGAGGCCGGCCTCCTCCAGCAGGCCTCGCTCCGCCGTGAACGGGAACCGTTGCTTGTCCCGGGCGTTGACGACGCGGCTCTTCACCTCGAGGAAAGCCTCTCTCCGGGAACCGGGAACCAGGCCGGTTCCCGGATACCAGCGAATCCGGAACTTGCGCTTGTAGGTGTCCCCGTTCATCTTCTCCCAGTAAGCGGAGAGGCGGTGATCGTCGTAGTAGATGCTCTCAATCTCCCCCTCCGGGTGCCGGGGGTCGGGCAGGCAGTAGTGGTTCAGGATATCCAGGCAGAGGTCGGCGCGGACGGCCGGCCCGATGAATTTCCGTTCCTGCACGTAACCGTTCATCCCGCTGCCGTGCGGCTGCCGTTCCGCCGTTGGGTTATTCAAGCTTTCTTCTTCTCCCGTCGGGCGGCCAAGCGCTTCTTCGCTTCCCTGACCTTGGTCCGCAGACGGCGGAAGACGTTCCAGAGGGTCTTGTCCCGGGTCACCGGGATATGGCCCAGCAGCCGGATAATCCCCCCCGCCCGCGGGCACTTTACCAGGTCGGGGAAGACGTGGCGATAGTATAGCACCTTCCGGGCCGTGATCGTCGGCTGCCGCAGGGCGTATTCGTTTTCAAAGTAGCTCTTCACGGACCGTCCGTCGTACCAGCCCTTCCCGACGCAGAGCTCGCGGAGCCGGGTTCCGGGGTAGGGGTAGAAGACCGAGCAGAAGACCTCGTCGGGCCGGGCGTCCCGGTTGAGGCGGATGGTCTCCTCGACCTCGGCCGGGCCCTCGCCGGGCAGGCCGACCATATTGAACGCGTAGGTAAGGATGCCGGCCCGCCTCAGCCGCCGGAAGGCGTCGACGATCTGGGAGCGGGTGACGTTCTTCCGGAGGGTCTCCATCCGGATGCGGTCATTCCCGCTCTCGATCCCGATGCGGACCTCGTAGCACCCGGCCGCCTTGAGCCGGGACACGGTCCGGTCGTCGATCCGGTCGGCGGTGGAGTTGCACCAGAAGGGGAAGCGGAAACGCGCGGCGTACTTCTCGGAGAACTCCGCCAGCCACTGCGGGTTGAGCGTGAACGAGTCGTCGTGGAAGCCGATAAACCATTCCCGTCCGTACCTCTCCGAGACCTGTTCGATCTCGGCCAGCAGGTTGTCCACGGAACGGTAGCGGACATAGGGGCCCTTGCCGCGGTAGAGTTCCATCAGGGCGTGGTTCACGCAGTAGGCGCAGGGGAAGGGACAGCCGCGGCTGGCCATAAACTCCATCTCGGGCAGCGTGTTCAGCAGTTCGGAATAGGGGACGATCTCGCGGTCGGGGAAGGGCAGGGAATCGAGGTCCGCGATCAATTGCCGCGGCTGGTTGCGGTGGATGACGCCGTTATGCCGGACCCAGAGGTTCGGTATGCCGGACGGATCGCGGCCGGATTCCAGCGCCGCGCAGAGTTCCAGGGTCGGGTATTCGCCCTCCCCGACGCAGACGGCGAAGACCCCGGCGGCGGCGATGGACTCCTCGGGGCAGAGGGTGGGATGGATCCCGCCCAGCAGGACGGGCAGGCGGTGGCGCTCACTGACCCGGCGGGCCACGTCGCGGCCCGCCTCGAAGAACCCGCTGGTCAGGGAGAGCGCGACCAGGTCGGGCTGGAACTCGCGGATGCGGCCGTCCAGCTCTCCGCCCCCGTTCCGCCAGAGGTAGAGGAAACTGGTGGAGTGCCCGGCCTTTTTCAGCACCGCCGAGATCGAACCGATGCCCTGCTGGTACCGGAGGATCTGGAACCGGGGGGGGGGAACGGGATAGACGAAGAGAACCTTCATATTGCGGAATTCGCCCGGTTACGGAGCGGTCTCCGGCCCCGCCGGCCGGGCCGACCGTTCCCGGCGCAGGGCATATCCCGTCCAGGTCAGCGGCGGGGCTTCTTCCGGCAGGGGACCGTCGCAGACCAGCAGAGTCCAGGGCCCGACCGGGAATTCCCGGGCGGGCCAGCCGGCCTCCCGCAGGAGCAGCTCCGTCTCCCGGGCGTCGGGCCTGCGGGGCAGGAACGCCGTCCGCTCACCCCCCCGGACCCTTCCTTCCGGAGCCAGTCCCCCGGCGATGGCCAGCTTCTGGTTCAACTCCACCGCGATCTCCCCCCCGGTCGCGAGGTGAATCCGATTGGACTCCCAGCGGTCGGCGTAGAGACGCCTGATCCCGTGCTCCCCGAGCAACCGCAGCAGCTCGGGGAACGCCGCGATCTCGTCCGGGGGAAGATCCGCGCCGGCCTGAAAGACGTCGACACCGACCAGCCGCCAGCCGGGGACCCGGCGCGCCGCGTCGGGGTCGAGCAGCTTGACCCGGACGCCGTCGGCCGGTTCCCCCGCCAGCTGGAGTTCCGTGCGCTGGCGGCGGCCGTCGTAAAAGGGACGGGGCCCGGACCAGAAGAAGGCGGTGGTCCGTTGCTCCGGCAGCGCTTCCCGCCAGTCTCCCGTCCCCGGGTCCCGGAGATCGACGGCGAACCCGGCGGGAAGAACCCAGGCCGGTTGGAACTCCAGCCGCAGCCGGCGCAGCTGGACGGGTCGCCGGAACCGGATCTCCAGGGTCTGGATTTCCCGGCCGGGGGCGGGACTCCGGCCGGTGTCCAGGCAGAGGTCGGCCAGCTGCGCCGCCGGATCACCGTTGAAGGTAATCTCCTCCCGTTCGGCGGCCGGCACCGGTTCCAGCCCGACCCGGGGCGGAAGAAACTCCAGGTGGAGCAGGTGACCAGCCGCCGCCGCCGGCCGGGCCCGTCCGCCGCCCGCCGGCAAAAATTCCCTGATGCCCAGGTGGTTGTCGAGGAAGGCGGGCGTGTCGCTGAATTCCGCCGCTTGGTAGTGCGGCCCGTAGAATACCTTGCGGCTGTCGGTGAAGATGAAGTTCTCATCCAGATTAAAATTCAGGTGGTGGGCCGGTAGGGGGGCATAGATGGTCCGCGCGCCTTCCTTCTCCAGCGCCGCCCGCAGGGCTTCCTGGCCCGCCAGTCTTTCCGGGACCATTTTTCCCAATTCCCGCAGCGGAGCCAGCACGGTGAACTGGGTGATCAGGAGCAGGAATGCCAGGCCGGCGGCGGCTCGGCGCATCCAGGCCCGGGGGGCGGCGGCCACCGCCACCCCGGCGAGAAGGGCCAGGGCCGGGACGAGGGGCAGCAGGTAGCGGGCGGTGTTCATCGTCACGAACCGGGAGCGGATCAGCAGGGCCGCCGATAACCCGATGAAGAGCAGCGCGTTCAGGCGGGCCGCCGTGGCGCGGTCCCAGGCGCGCCGGGCCAGGGCGTCCCGGACGGCGGCCGCCATTCCGGCGCCGGCCAGCAGGAGATAACCGGCCGCGGTCCCCAGTCGGAGACCGTCCGGCCAGTCGGTGAGCCCTACCATCCTGAGCCACTGCAGCCAGGCGTGGCGCAGGCCGGATCGCCAGGGCATCGCGGCGGCGGTGACCGGCATTTCCAGGGAGGGCCATCCCCGGATCAGGTTGTAGATCCACCAGGGGGCCAGCCCGATCAGGGCGCCGGTCAGCGCGGCCAGGACCCGGCCCGGTTTCCGCCAGAACGCTCCCCGCCAGCCGATCAGCAGCACCACCGCCGAAGCCAGCACCGCGGAGAGGATGATGGCGTGCGACCACAACCCCAGTCCGGCGACCAGGCCGAAGAGGAAGAACTCCCGGACCGGGGCTTCCCGGCCGGTCCGGGAGCGGACGGAGAGCCGCCCGGACTTCCAGAGCAAAAAGGTCGACGCGAGCAGGGCGACCATATAGCCGCCCCGGGGGGCGAACTGGAACATAAAGTAGTAAAAGGGGCCGATCACGCAGAGCGCCAGCGTCGCCAGTCCGGACCGCGGCCCCCCGGCGTCCTTCGCCCAGGCGTAGAGAACGGCCAGGACCGCGATCGAAACCAGTGCCGGGCCCAGGCAGACCGCGAACCCCGTCGGGCCGAGCAGGAGGACGAAGAGGGCGCTGACCGCCGGCTCCAGGCTGCCCATATAGTGCTGGCCGTAGAAGAAGACCGGCCACTCGCGCCCGGCGGCCAGATGCCGGGCCATCAGGGCGACCACGCTGCAGTCCAGGTCGGTGATATAGCGGGACGCCCAGGCGCCCCAGACCCGGAATGAGGCGGCGGCGAGCAGCAGGACCGCCAGGATCAGGCGATTGATCCCCCGGCCGGGGCCGGGCTTTGCTCCTTCCAGTTCACCCCGCTCCCCCCCGGCCGGTCTCTTCTCCGGGGTCTTCAATGATGGAACCTCCCGTCGAAATTCGGTTCCACCGGCCCCCAGGGCGGGCGGTAGCCGATCTCCACCCGGAGGGCCCCGCCCGGGCGGACGGCGATCAGCCGGATGTTCTCGTCATAGGGGAACGGCTCGATGGCCGCCCCCGGCGTGCGGCAGACGAGTCCCCGGCGCCAGTTGTAGGGCAGGATCACGTCTTGAGGAGCGCCGTCGAATTCGACGACGATCCGGTTGATGTCGGCCCGGACCCGGCCGGCCGGGGGGAGGAGGGGCTGGTTCCGGAGCAGACGGTAAGCGGTCAGTTCGGAACCCCGGAAATGGAAGGTGCGGACCTTTTCCAGCTTCCCGGGGTATTTGGCGAAAAATTCCCGGAAATTGTCCTGCCGGGTGATGACGTGGGTGACGTTGTAGGCGGCGGCGAAAGACATAAACCGGTCGATGTCCTGGCGGTAGGGCGACGGCGGATAGTTGTATTCGATGGTGCCCGGGGGGAAACCGTAATAATCGTCGGCCATCATCTCCCGGCCGGCCAGTACCGGCAGGTAGGCGATCTTTCCCCAGCCGTAGGAGTGAACCGCCGGCCCGGCGAAGAGGAGGCGGCCGTTGGCCGGCACTTCGTCCCGGATCCACTCGACCAGTTCGCCCACCACCGGCGGCCGGGTCCGGGCCGGGGCCAGCCCGCGGTTGGCGTAAAGCTGGGAGACGTTATGGCCGCCCAGAACCAGCAGGGTGAAGAGGGCCGCCCTCGCCGGAGCGGAGCGCCACCCGGTGGAACGGAAGACCCGTTCGGCGCAGAGGGCGGCCGGGACGAGGGCGGCGAAGAAGAGGGGGATGGCGACCCGGTCGAATTGGGAGAGGGGTTTCCATTCCAGGTACCAGCCGCAGACCGCGGCCAGGATCAGGATCGTCGGCAGGTACCAGCGGCGGATCGTCCGCGGCGCCGCTACCGCCGCGCCGCCCAGTCCGAGGAAGAGGAGGACCGGGTGTCCCTCCCGGAGGTGAGCTCCCAGCCGGCCGGCCCCGGCCAGCAGGGCCTCTCCCGCCGCCACCGGTGCGCCGCCGGCCTGGCCGACGTAGTCCACCACCCCCCGGGCGGGGAAGAGGATTATCCGGAGCCAGGGCAGGTAGGCCAGGAAAGCCGCGGCGCCGGCGCCGAGGAGAAAGAGGAGACTGCCCCGGGTCCAGCGCCGTCGCGTCCACAGGTAGGCCGCGACCACACCGATCCCGACGGTCGCCGTCAGAGGCGCCCACATCGCCATCAGCAGCGCGGAGGCCGCCAGGCCGAGAAAGGTGGCGGGGTCAAGCCGGTGCCGGACCGCGGCCCGGTAGGCCAGCGCCAGCGTGGGGACGACCATAGTGGCGGAAAAGGCGGCGCCCACCGTCCCGAAGTGCCACATCCAGAGGAACTGGTGCTGGCTGACGCCCAGGGCGAGAAGGGCCCCGGCGGCTATGGATTCCATCCTCCCGCCGGCCGCCCGGACGGAAAGCGCGGCGATGAGAGGGGTCGCGAAGATGAACCAGGCAAGCAGGACGGCGTTGTAGAAGCTGTGGACCGGGGCCAGACGCAGGAGGGGGTAGATCAGCAGGCCGAGGCCCTGGGCTCCGGAGGTCACCCCGGCGAAGTGCTCGATCCCCGCGTTCCACCAGGGGTTGTAGCCGCCCAGCGCCGGGAAGGCCCGGCCGAACTCCCAGAGGCGGAACATAAAAGAGGGGTGGTCGGTGCGGTAGAGCACCTCCCCGCCCAGCGTCTGCAGGGCGTTGTGCAGCGACCAGAGGGCCAGCAAGGCTCCGGCCGCCGCCAGCAGCCCGCCGGTCGCCCGCCGCGGCCGGCGCCTCCAGGCGAAGAGAGGGGTGAGCAGCGCGGTCCCGAGGATGAACCGGACCAGCCCGGAGCGGAGAGGAAGGTTGGCCGGCATCCAGTCGAGAAAGAAGAACCACTTGGCGCGGACGAAGCTGGACATCAGCCCCAGGGTCAGCGCCAGCATCAGGGCGGCGATCGGGCCGGGGATCCGCCGCCGTCCGGTTTCGGGCCCGGCGGATCGTCCGTAGAGGATCAGGAGCAGGGCCGGCGGCAGCCACCAGATCGTCCAGACCATCGCCCCCCGCAGGAAGAGATGGCCGCCGGTATGCAGCGCCAGGATGAGGAGGAAGCCGAGGGCGGCGCCCAGGGATGTCCGGAACGCCGCCCGCCCCCGAACTCGAACTGCTGGAACCTGGACGCCCATCGGTTATTCCAGGATGGTGCGGATGACGTAGATCGGCTTGTCCTGCGATTCGTGGTAGGTGCGGATCTGGAGTTCGGCCAGCAGACCGATGCTGATGAACTGGAGGGCGAAGAAGACCAGCATAAAGGCGGTCATAACCCAGAACGGCCGCTTGATCAGGCCGGCGGCGAAGGTGGTGCCGAAGGCCAGAAAGAGCAGGTGGGTGGCCACCATAAAGGCCATCAACGCCAGGCCGGCGGCCCCGGCGGCCAGCCCCCATTTGCCGAAGACGTGAATCGGACGGGTGCTGAAGCGCATCAGGAACTTGACGGTCAGCAGGTCCAGGACGACCCGCGTGATCCGCGAGAGGCCGTACTTGGAAGCGCCGAACCGGCGGGGATGGTGGTGGACCGGGGTCTCCTTGACCCGTCCCCCCACCCAGGCGGCCAGGGCGGGGATGAACCGGTGGGTCTCCCCGTAGAGGCGGATGTTGCGGGTGATCTCCCGCCGGTAGGCCTTGAGCGTGCAGCCGTAGTCGTGAAGCTTGACCCCGGTGATGGCGCTGATCAGGGCGTTGGCCAGCATCGACGGCAGCCGCCGGGTGAAGAAGTGATCCTGCCGGTTCTGCCGCCAGCCGCTGACCACGTCGGTGTCGTCGGTCATCTGCTCGAGCAGATGCGGGATATCGTCGGGATCATTCTGCAGATCGGCGTCCATAGTGATCACCACGTCGCCCTTGGCGTGCTTGAACCCGGCGCTCATCGCCGCCGTCTGGCCGAAATTGCGCCGGAACTGGATGACCCGGAAATGGGGCAGGTCGCGCTGCAGCTCGGCCAGCCGTTCGAAGGTCCCGTCCGTGCTGCCGTCGTCGATCAGCAGGATCTCGTAGGTCTTCCCCAGGTTGGAGAGGATCTCGTGAAGCCGGCGGCAGAGGGGTTCCACGCTCTCGACTTCGTTGAATACCGGTACCACGATCGATATGTCCATCTCCGCCGCTCCTTGCGCGGTTGTGCGCCTCCGGGCGGCCCCGGTCCGGATCCCCGACCGGTTGAGCCCGATGGTCCGAATTCTGGAGGAAAATCCGCCGGAAAGCAAGCGCGAATCACGGGGTCGGGCCCGGCCAATTTCCCGTTGCTCACCGTAACCCTTTTATTTACTATGACCTTATGATCCTGACCCGTCTCCTGATCCCGGTCCAGGCGGTGCTGCTCCTCTTCCTCCCCGGCGCCCTGCTGGCCGCCTGGGCCGCCCGCCGGCACCGGGTCGGGTTCCGGGACCCGGTGGAGTTCGCATTCTCCGCCGGGGTTCTCTCGCTCGCCTTCTCCTCCGTGGCCGGACTGCTCCTGGCCTATTCCGGAGCCTTCTCCGTCCACCGGCTGGCCGGGCTGGTTCTGATCTTCTCCCTGGTCCTCCTCGCTCTCCGTCCGCGCAAGATGACCGGTCCCGTCTGCGGCCGCCTCCGGCTGCTCGCGGCTCTGGCCTTCCTCCTGCCGGCCGTCCTGGGCGCCGCCCTCTTCTTCCGTCCCGTGCCCTACGTCTTCGGCGGCTGGGACCCCGGGGTCTACGCCAATACCGCCGCCTACCTGGCGCGGGAAGGAACCATCTTTCCGACTGACCGGACGGCCGGAGAGCTGGAGCCGGAAGAGGTCCGCCGCCTGGCCTGGCGGCACTCCTCCGGTTACCGGGAAAAGTATCCCGGGTTCCGCTACACCCCGCGGGACCCCGGCCGTCTCATCCCGGAGTTCTACCACCTCCTTCCCCTCTGGATGGCCGTCCTCTCCTCCTGGTTCGGTCCCCAGGGGATGTTTTTCCTCACTCCCCTGGCCGGCCTGGCCGCCTTGGCGGCCGTCTGGCTGGCGGTGAGAGAAATCTGGGGAACCCGGGCCGCCCTGGCGGCCGGACTTCTCCTGGTCTTCAACGTGGTCGAGATCTGGCAGGCCCGGTTTCCCACCTCCGAGATGCTCAGCCAGTTCCTCTTCTTCGCCGGCGCGGCGGCGGCGTTCCGGTACCTGAAACGGGAGGAGCCGTTCTGGGCGGTAACCGCCGCGGCGGGGTGGGGGCTCTTCCTCCTCTGCCGGGTCAGTTCGCTCCTGATCTGGGCCCCCCTGGCGGCTTTCTTCTACTGCCGCTGGTGGAAGAAGTTCCGCAAGGACGATCTCTTCCTGCTCCTCCCGCTCCTGCTCTTCACCGGGCTGTCCTTCCTTCCCCAGTTCTTCGGCGACTGGCGCTACTTCATCAACTCCGTGGCCAACCTCCGCGCGGGGGGAGGGGCCGTGAGGGTCGGGCTGGCCCTGGGCGGAGCCGGTCTGGTCCTGGCCGCCGTCCTGCGGATCCTTCCCGGAGGTCTCCGCGGGTCGTTGGCCCGCGCGCTGGCGGGACCGACCCCCCGGAGGCTGCTGCTGGCCCTGGTCTTTGCCGCCGGGGTCTACGCTTACTTCATCCGGCCCGGCCTGGGGCCTCCGAACGCCGACCGGACCAACCTGGTCGAGCTCGGCTGGCTGCTGGGGCCGGTCCTCCTGGCCGTCTCCTTTCTGGGGGTTCTCAGCTTCATCCGGGAAGAGCGGTCCCCGGCGGCCTGGCTCTTATTCCTGATCGTCGCCGTCCCGACCGTGGTCTTCACCTGGCGGCAGATGGTCCACTTCAATTATATGTGGGCGGCCCGCCGCTACGCCGACGTGGTGGTCCCCGGCCTGATCGTCCTGGCGGTTTACGCCCTCCGCCGGCTCTCCCGGGCCGGGCCGCGGGGGCGATTTCTGGCCGGAGCTTTTTTCCTGCTGCTCCTGGCCCTCTCGATCCGCAACAGCGCCCCTCTCTTTTTCCACCGCGAATACCGGGGAGCGAACGCCTTTGTCCGGGAACTGGCTGGGCGGCTCGATGACGCCGGTTTGGTGTTGGTAGAGGGGGAGTTCGTCGACAAGCTGCCGACCCCGCTCGACCTGATCTACGGCCTGCGGGTTCTGCCGGTTTATCCCGGTTACCCTGTGCCGGAGGCGGTCTTTCGGAAGCTGGCGGCCCGGGAGGAACCGGACGGGGGGAGAGTTTACTGGCTGCGGGACAACCCCGCCCCTCCGGACGCCGGGGGCGGCTGGAGCCTGGCGGGGAAGATGGTCTTCCACTCCCCCCTCTGGGAGAGGAGGCACGACCGCCTCCCCCGCCGGCCCGACCCCCGGTCCCGCGACGGCAACTTCACCGTCTACGTCTTCCGGGCGGAAGGGGCCCCGTCCTCGGAGGCGGAAGATCGTTGAAGGGAAGTGGGGGAGGCCTCCAACCCCGCCCTCCGAGAAAAGACTTGGGCCCCACGGATCCCCTTCTCCCCCTCCGGGGAGAGGGGACAGGGGTGAGGGGGCGAAGCCAGTCACAGTAAACGCCCCCCCGGGGTTCACCCCCGGGGAGCGAAAGTTCACCAGCTAACCAATCTCCCTCAATAAGAAACCCCCTCCCCCCGGGGAGGGGGCAGGGGGAGGGGGCCCGTAAAGCAAAACGGCCGGAAACGAGACCTCTTTAGCTCAAGGAAATCAAGGACGACTAAAGGAGAGACATAAAGTCATCAACGCTCAATCCGGCATCTTTCAGGATGCCCTTCAAAGTCCAGCGGTCGACTTCCTTATGGTCGGGGATGATCAGCGTGATGTCGTCGGCGTCGTTACGGATCTTGATATGACTGCCTCTCTGGCTGACCTGGCGGTATCCGATCTTGAGGAAAACCCGAACTATCTTGCGGCCGGAGAGCAGGGGTGGCCGGGAACTCATAACGCGATCTGGAGGACCTTGCGGGCGGGATCGGGGCGGACCCGGTCCGGGTCCGGCTCCAGGTAGAGAGCGATGGCTTCCTTGATATTGGCAACGGCTTCTTCATCGTTCCGGCCCTGCGACCAGCAGCCTTTCAAGGCCGGGCAGTGGGCGACCACGAAACCGTCATCGCCTTTTTCTAAAACAATCTTGAAGTTCATATGAATCGCCTCAACAAAATATACCACGAATAACCGTTTTTCCGATAACTATATTCCCGAAACATCGGGGGTTCGAGACTAATCCGGACGCTGGTTTCACCTAAGACAGTATGGGCAACCGCGCCGAGTCAGTCTTCTGTTAATGGGGAGCAGTATACATCGCTTATGCCTATGACGACGCCAACCGGATCTTGATGATGAAAAGAAAGTCCCTTAATCGATATGTTTGTTTTATCCTTCTATCTATTGTCTGGATAGTTATTAGCAATTCTGAAACTTACGCACAGAATCAAATTAATTTAGTTTCAGTTTCATTGCTTGCGTCTCCCGGTCCGATAGCGACTCCGACCCCCGGTTCCCCTCTCCAAATCTGGGGCTATATAAAAGATAAATATACCCTTGAGGGAATCGAAGGAGCTGAGATTACAATGAAAGTTAAGGAACCAGCTCAGCCCGGCAGCAAATCAAATATTTCGTTCGGCGCTGGGGAATACTGGGTAATTTGGGGAGATGGTGAACTTTCTTGGATAGATGTAAATGCTCGTTATAGCGGTTATCTGCAGGAGAGCTCGTTCACTTTTTGTACGTCCGTAGCACGGATTGATTTCGATTTAACCAAAGTTCCTACTATATTGCGGAACAAGGGAGATTACAATGGTGACGGGCATTCAGATATAGCGCTCTTCAGGAATTCAGAAGGATTATGGAGGATTAAAGATTACACCCGCTGCTATTTTGGATCCAGAGGGGACGCTATCGCCAGCGGAGATTATGATGGGGACAATTCTGCTGATATGGGCGTTTTCAGAGCAGAAATTGGCCTTTGGGCGATAAAGAATATCTCCCGATACTACTTTGGGGCGGAAAAAGATTACTCTATTCCTGGCGATTATGACGGGGACGGAACCACCGATCCGGCGATCTTCCGGGCTGCCACCGGACTCTGGGCGGTCCGGGGAATGACCCGGGTCTACTACGGAGCGTCCTCCGACATTCCTCTTCCTCTTGAGAACAATCCCTCAGGTACAACCGCGATCGGGGTCTTTCGGCCTTCCAGCGGTCTCTGGGCGGTTCGGGGTCAGACCCGATTTTACTACGGAGGAGAGAACGATCTACCGGTTCCCGCCGATTATGACGGTGACGGCAGTATGGATTGCGCCGTCTTTCGTCCCGCTTCAGGATTATGGGCGGTTCGAGACTTTACCCGGCTTTATTTCGGGCAGCTGGCCGATTGGCCGCTTCCTGCCGATTATCAGGGAAACGGAACAGCCGCGATAGGGATCTTCCGTAGCTCTTCCGGGCTCTGGGCCATCAAGGGCGTTACCAGGACCTACTTTGGGACTTCCGGTGACGTTCCGGTGGTCCGGTAACCTGTCAGATTTTCAGAGGAAGGGAAAGGGCGGCTCCCCGGTTCAGGGGGCCGCCCTTTCGTAAGCGTCCGGCGAACCCATCTTCCCAACAGTAAGGATGATTGAGATACTTCCCCGGCAAAAACAACATATGCGCGTCAGGCGCATATAACCACAGAACCGGGGAGGGATAAGTTGTATGGGATCAGGATCAAACCTTGACTATTGAAGGGTAAGTTGAGGTAACCGTCTCCGGTTCGTAACAGGCGATTACCGGGGAGCCGGCCAGGCGGGTGAGGCCGGCGGCGCGGGCGGCCGCCTCCAGGGCGGCGGAGAGCGGGCGGCACTTCAGCATCCGGTGGACGACCATCGGGAAAAAGAACTGCTTGCGCCGCCGTATCCTTTCGAATCCCCGGTCCCGGAAGGCCCCGTCAACCTCCCCGTGGGTGAAGAGCCGCCAGTGACGGGTGTTGACCTCCACCTTTTTCTTGGCCTCGAAGAGGGCCGGGGCCAGCCGGTTGACGGACTGGCTGGTGGGGTAGTCGACGATCACGGCGAGCCTGGCCACCCGGCAGAGTTCCGCCGCCAGGTCCGGCCACCGTCGGCAGTGAGTGAGGAGACGGAAGGAGATCGCCAGGTCGAACGACCGGTCGGGGAAGGGGAGCCCGGTCACGTCGCCGACCAGGAAGCGGCACCTGCCACCGTCGAGCACCGGCCGAAGCCTCCGGGCGCAGACGGGAGCGCTGCCGAGCACGGTCACCCGGTGGCCGTCCCGGCAGAGGGGGATGGCCAGCTGCCCGTGGCCTCCGCCGACGTCGAGGATGTTCAGGCCCGGGCCGAACTTCTTCAGCAGGGAGAGGGTCAGCCGTTCCTGGACGGAGAGCATCCACCTTCCGGCCGGTCCGGCGAACCGGCCGGCGTACTCGTCGGAGGACGATTCGATATCCGCCGTCTCGCGGGCCGTGGCCGGTGCGGCGGGCGAGGTGATTGGAGTGGACTGGATGGTCGTCATTGTGCTATAGGATAGACCATTCACCGGCTGGCTGACAAGCAAATCGCCGGCTCTCCGGAGGTCGCTTGGAGATATTTGCCGATACCCACGTTCACGTCTATCCGGTCCACGACCCGGAGGTCCTCTTTCGCCGGGGGGTCGGGCAACTGCGGCGGGCGGGCGGATCCCCGTCCGCCGCCTGCGTGCTCTTCCTCGCCGAGGGCCGGGGGTTCGACTTCTTCGCCCGCCTCCGGGACGGCTCCTCCGGGCTGGACCGCGGCTTCAACGTCGAGCCGACGGAAGAGGCCGGGGCGGTCCGGGTGACGGAGGAGGGGGGGGGGAGCGCCTGGATCATCGCCGGCCGGCAGATCGTCGCGGCCGAGGGCGTGGAGATCCTGGCCCTGACGCTGACCGGGGGGGTGGAAGACGGCCGGCCGGCCCCGGAGGCCGTCTCCGCGGTCCTCGCCGGAGGCGGAGTGCCCGTCCTGGCCTGGGCCCCGGGGAAGTGGATGTTTCGCCGGGCCAAGGTGGTCAGGGACCTGCTCGGGGAGTTCGGCCCGCGGCAACTGTTGCTCGGCGACACCTCCCTGCGTCCCCTCGGCTGGCCCGCGCCGTCGGCGATGCGCGACCCCTCCCGGCGCGTGCTGGCCGGCTCGGACCCGCTCCCCCTGGCGGGAGAGGAGGTCCGGGCGGGGACATACGGGGTCCGCCTGTCCGGGGAGTTCGATCCCCGCCGGCCGGTGACCTCCCTCCGCCGCCTCCTCTTCGACCCCGCCACCCCGATCCAACGAATCGGCCGCCGCGATACCCCCTGGCGGTCGGCCGGCCGGTTGTTGAGGCATCACCGCCGAAAACAGGGGCCGCGATGACGGAGCGGGGCAAGAGAGTCCTCTTTATCTCCCCCCAGCCGTATTTCCAGTGGCGCGGGTCGCCGATCCGGGTGGGCTTCAACCTCCTGGCCCTCTCCGAACTGGGTTACTCGGTCGACCTCCTGACCCTCCCCTTCGGCGAGGATCACCCCGTACCCGGCGTCCGGGTCATTCGGGTGAAGAACCTCTTCGGCCTGAAGAACATCCCGATCGGTCCCTCGCCCTGGAAGCTCCTCTTCGACTTCCGGCTCTGGCTCCGGGCCCGGCAGCTGATCCGGGAGAACCCCTACGACGTGATCCACGCGGTGGAGGACGCCGGCTTGATCGCGGTCTCCCTGGCCCGGATGAGCCGGGCCAGGCTGGTCTTCGAGAAGCACTCCGACCCCGGCTCCTACCGGAGGCGACTGCTGCGCAACCTGGTGATGTGGGGCTACGGAAAGGCGGAGGCTTACGTCATCCGCCTCGCCGACGCGGTGATCGGGACCGGGCCGGGGCTGGTGGAGCAGGCCCGGGCGATCGCCCCGGACAAACCGGTCCACCACATCTTCGACATCCCCTCGTCGCTGGTCGACCCCGACCCCGACCGGGTGAGGACGCTGGGGGAGGAGCTGCGGAAGCGGCCGGGGGAGGTGCTGATCACCTACGTCGGCTCCTTCGCCGTCTACCAGGGCGTCGAACTGATCTTCGCTGCCATCCCGAAGGTCGCCGCCCGGCATCCCGAGGCCCGATTTCTGATCATCGGGGGCACCCTGGAAGAGATCGCCGCCCGCCAGAGCCAGCTCGCCGCCGCGGGGGCGGGGAAGGCGGCGGACTTTCTCGGCAAGATCGAGCCGGACCGTCTCCCCGACTACCTGGCGGCCTCACACATCCTTCTCTCCCCCCGCCTGGCCGGGACCAACACCCCCCTCAAGCTCCTCGACTACCTGAAGGCCGGGCGCTGCATCCTGGCTACCGACAACACCGCCAACCGCCAGATCCTCAGCGAGGAGAACGCTGCCTTCTTCCGGCCGGCCCCGGAATCCCTGGCCGCCGGCCTGGGGGAGCTGATCGAAGACCCCGCCCGGCGCGAGCGGCTGGCTTCCCGGGGGCGGGAGCTGATCCGGCGGACCTACAACTTTGCCGAGTTCAAGCGCCGCCTGGGCCGGGTGTATGAAGACCTCTGAACCGGCCCCGGCGTCTTTGCCGGCAGTTGACTTTGTGGGGATTTACATCCATAATTGCTCTGTAGTCTTTATGAGCGGGCCTACAAGCGATTGTTAATCAATATATAGGAGATAATATGAAGGCGGAATTCACCGCAATTATCGAGGCTGCCCCGGAGGGTGGTTATTGGGCTGTCTGCCCGGAAGTTTCCGGGGCCAACGGGCAGGGGGAGACGGTCGAGGAGGCTAAAAATAACTTACGGCAGGCTATTGAACTGATTCTGGAGGATCGTAAGGCCGATATCCTGCGCGGTTTGCCCGCCGACGCGATTCAGGATAAGGTGCTGATTGGATGAAACGGCGGGATTTGGAACGCAAATTACGCATAGCCGGATGTTATCTGAAACGGGAAGGGAGTTCCCATTCACTCTGGATCAATCCGAGGACCGGAGTCATAGAAGCTATTCCGCGGCATACCGAGATCAAAGAGCCTTTGGCCAGGAAGATCTTGAAAAATCTGAATGCGGAATAAGTGGTCGGGAGTTTTCCTAACTTCAGGAAACGAGCAACTACCCGCCGGCTGGCGGTGGACTGGCTTAACCAAATCCGGGGATGACCGCCGTCAGCTCCGGTCCCGCCGGGCTTTCAGGAGTTCCTCGATCGCCTCGTTGACCCGCCAGCGTCCGATCTTCTTGAAGGGGGTGGATGGTTTTCTCTGGAAGGCGCCCATCCAGGCGGCCACCAGGCCGTGCTCGGGGATGACGACCAGGGCGCTCTTGCCCCCGTGGCCGACCGCCGCGAAGGTCCCCTCCGGGGCGTCCGGGAAGAGGTAACCCCCCTCCGGGGTCTCCCGGTTGACCCACCAGAACCGGCTCAGCCAGCCGCCGTGCCCCGCCATATCGGAGTTGCCCCCGATCGATGGTATCTCCGCAAGGTACTGAGCCTCCTCCCCCCCCGTCCGGGGCAAGTCGGGCGGGAGCGGACTGTTCAGGGCCCGGCGCGCCAGTTCGGGCCTCAGCGCGGTTTGATCGGCCCAGCGCCCCTCCTTCAGGTAGAGGAGGCCGAAGCGGGCCAGGTCCCGGGCGGAGATCCGCAGCCGTCCCGGCCAGGAACGCTCGTGCAGCATCGTCGGGGAGTCCTCGAACCGGAGCCAGCGGTCCAGGCGGTCCCTGATCAGCTCCCGCTCGATCCCGTGGTACCCGCAGTCGTAGACACGCTCGATCAGGGTCCAGAGGAGCAGGCCGGTGGAGAAGTCGTTGTAGGCGAAGGCCCGCCCCGGTGGCTCCTGGAGGGCGTAGCCCGAGGTCTGGTCGAGGAGGTGCCGGAAGGTGATCAAGCGGTCCTTGAATCCGAGGCCGGGGTTCAGCTCCCTCAACTCGGGCACCCACTCCGCCACCGGCTGGTCCAGAGAGGGGATCAGCCCCTCTTCCACCGCCTTCAAGGTGAAGTGGGCGATCACCGGTTTCATCGCGGAGGCGATGTCCCCCCGGCTGGTATAGTTTCCCCAGGCGTGGATCATCCGCCCGTTATGCACGATGCAGCCGCTGCCGCCGATCCGGTCGGTGAGGGTCCGGAGGCTCTCCCCGTCGAAACCGGCCTCGGCCGGGTCGCCCCAGGTCCATTCCGCACCCGGAAAGGCGTGATCCCGCCGCAGCGGCAGGGCGAGCCCCGCCGCCAGCAGGGCGGCCGCCGCCATCAGGATAATACCGCGTCGCCGGCCCCGTAATTTCGCCGGGAGTCTGCCAGGGAGAGTAACCATTCAAACAACCTACACGGGAACGGGGCGGGAGGCAAGGAAGTCTCAGCCGGGGGCGGGGATCGGCTCTCTCCCCCGGGGACGGAGGAGGAAGATCACGCCGCCCGAAGAGACGTAGACCAGGGTGACGATGACGTAGGTCAGGGCCAGGGTCAGCGCCGGGACCTCGCCCAGGCCGGCGTGGATGAAGAAGTAGGCGTAGGAGGCGTCGCGGATCCCCAGCCCGAAGATCGAGATCGGCAGGGACTCCACGATCGAGACGAAGGGGACGAAGACGCAGAAGTAATGGAAGGGGATGTCGAAGTCGAGGCCGCGGGCCAGGAGGTAGATGACGACGATGACGGTGATCTGGAAGACGAAGGAGATCGACATCACCCGGAGGAAGAGGGCGGGTGCGGCGCGGTAGCGGTTGACCGAGTCGAGCAACTGAGAAGTGAAAGAACAGATGCCCTTCAGCCGGGAGATGCCCGGCCTGTCCAGCAACCGGCGGAGGAATCTCTGCTGGATCAGTCCCCCGGCCACGAGCAGCAGCCCGGCCAGGCCGATCACCGGGACCCAGATGATGACCGGATTCGGCAGCAGCCCGGGCCAGGCCAGGCCGAAGACCGCGGCGATCAGGACCAGGGCGAGGTAGCCGGAGATCCGGTCGCCGAGGACGGAGGCGAAGGAGTGGGCGGTCCGCCGGCTCTGCCGGGCCACGTCATAGACCCGGTAGGCGTCGCCGCCGATGTTCGAGGGGAGGAACATATTGAAGAACGACCCCACCAGGTAGCTGGCGGTCAGGGTCGACCAGCGGATATGGATACCGTCGGCCCGGAGCAGTAGTTTCCATTTCAGGGCCGAGTTGGCGGTATTGAAGAAGAGGAGGATGAAGACCAGGAGCAGGGGTCCGGGCTGGAGGGTCTGGAAGACCGCCAGGAATTCCCCCGGCTCGACCCGCCGGTAGAGGAAGTAGATCAGCCCGGCGCTGACCAGGATCCGGAGGGGGAAGAGGGCTGTTTTCAATCTCATAGCGAGCGCACCGGCCGGGCGGGGGTGCCGACGGCCAGACTGTCGGGGGGGATGTCGTCGAGAACCACGGCTCCGGCCCCGATCACGCAGTGCTCGCCGATGCTCACGCCATCGGCGACCACCACCTGGGCCGCCAGCCAGCAGTTGGGGCCCACGACCGTCGGTCCCCGGGTGATCGTCCCGTCCTGCCCGGCGAAAGTCCTGGTCCGGTCGTTGGGGTCGTACTGTCCCCCGCTGAGGATGTAGGTGAAGGCGGCGATCACGGTCCCGGCGCCGACCGTGACCCGGTTGGAGGAGAAGATCTGGCAGTTGGACGAGATATTGACCCCGGTTTCCAGCGCCACGTCCCCGTTCTTGCAGTTGATGATGGTGTTGCGGCCCACGTAAACGTTGTCCCCGATCTCGATCCCCCGGTTGGACCCGCCCTTGGCGTCAACCACCGCGTTGTCGTCGAGGATCACGTTGTCCCCCAGGGAGATCTTCCGGGCGTGGCGCAGGGTGAGACCCCGGCCGAAGACCGCCCCGCGTCCGCAGGAGCGGAAGAGACCCGGATAGAGCCGCCGGCGCAAGGCCAGGCCGAGCGCCCCGGCGACCCCGGCCGTCAGGGTGGTGATCAGCTCGGATTTGATGACGTACCAGAGAGAAGCATCGCCGTAATAGAGATCCCGGTATCTCCGGAAAGACGACTTCCGGACTTCCCCGAGGGTGTCCTTGAATTTATACCGTTGGCCGTCGTTCATAACCGGTTCACTCCTCCCCGCGCCGGGGGCGCCGCCGGACCGTCAGTTCGCGAACGGTGACCGGCGCGTTACCGTCAAAGTGAAAGATGATGTTGAAGGGCAGGTTGCCCAGGACGTTGAACTTCAGCCCGGCCGGCCGGCCGGCGATGACGTGGACCACGGGACGCTTCCCCCCGGAAAAGAGCTGCTCCGCCTGGAGGCCGCCGAGGATGGTGCCGGGCGGAGCGGGGCTGTCGAAGTCAAGGCCGATCTCGTAACGGCCCTCCGGGAGCGGGAGCCGGGGGCCGTAAAGCGCCGGGCCCCGGCGGTCCCGGTCGGGCCGGAACTCGACGGACCGGCTCTCCGGATCCGACGCCCCCCGGTGGAAGAAGTTGCCGGCGGGGACCTCGACGGCCTCCGCCTCCTCCGGCCAGAAGGGCCGTCCGGCGGTGAGCAGCGCGGAGCAGAGGTCGACTCTCCCCGAGCGCAACGTGAGCCTCAGTCCCACCCCGGCGTGCTCGTCCCGGGGTACAGGGAGGGTGATCCAGGTCCACTCCGGCGCCTCTACGGTGACGACCTCCCCCGCGACGGTCCGGCCATCCATCGTGACCTCCGCTTCCAGCGCCCCCTGGCCGCGCAGCCTCACCATCCAGCGCAGGTCCGGGGCCGGCGGCGCGGGTTGGCCGGGGATCTCGGTTGAGGCTCCGCTCTCCAGCAGGGCGAGATAACTTCCGTTGCTGGCGTCCGCGTCGTAACCGATCGCGGACCTCTCATCCGGCCGGTCGGGATCCTCTTCCTCTTTCCGGAAGATCCAGTGCCGGGCCGCGGGGAAGATATCGGAGCCGGGGAGGTAGCGGGGGTCCTCCGCGGACCCGGCGACGATGCGGAATGACCAGACCGGCCCCTCGCGGGCCAGCAACTCCAGGCGGGGGTTGGCCAGCAGGGAAGCTAACGTGTAGCCGTGGGGGAAGGGACTGACCTGGCCGGGGAAGATGTCTTCGTGCAGGACCAGGTGGGACACTCCCCGGGCCTGAAGGCTGTCGGCCTGCTCGCCGGTCAGGCAGCCCTGGTTGAGGCCCTGGTAGGCCAGGAAGATATCGTTGAAGTAACCGCTGTCCACCGCCGGCCGGTAGCCGTTGACCATCCGGATCCGGTAGAGCGAGCAGTAGTACTGGTAGAGTGAGGAGTAGTGGGAGTTCCCCGGCCAGAGAGGGATCGCCAGGATATGGGGTTCGATCCCCCGGCCGGCGGCGTCGGCGGCGACCGCCGCGTAGACGGGTTCCTCCCCGGCCAGCAGGCAGACGGCCGGATCGATGCGGGCCCGGTACTCCCATCCCGCCAGGAGCACCGCCGCCCCGGCGGCGAGGCCGGCCGCCGGAGGGAACCGGATCAGGCGGGCGAGGGAAGCGCCGGCGAGGGCAACCAGGAGCGCCAAAAGCGGCGGCAGGATGCCGTAGGCCTTGGCCGTTTGACGGATCATATTGTAATGCGGGATAAAGTCCCGGGCTTTCCTCCAGAACACGCCTCCGTGCGGCCCGAAGGGCCCGGTCGCCAGCATCACGATCACCGCCGCCCCCCCGAACAGAAGCAGGTAAATCAGGCCGTCCCGCCAGGGGCGGGGCCGGTCGCGCCAGAGCCGGATTCCCGTGGCCGCGGCCCCGGCCAGGAAGAGGAGCGGCAGCGTGTAGCCCAGGAAGATATGCCCGGAGACGTGATCGTCAAACCGGCCCAGGAGGCCGCTGAGGTGGGGGGAGAAGAGCCCCACCTCCTCCAGGGTGCGGCCCTCCGCCATCACGCTCCCGGCCAGGCCGCGCCTCGTCCCCAGGCTGACGATCACCGCGGCGGCCAGGCCGGCCGCCACCGGCAGCAGCGCCGCTCCCAGCCGCCGGTAAGCCGCCGCCGACCGCCACTCGAACCCGCCGCGGGCGGCCAGGGCGACCGCGCACCAGGGGAGGACGAGCAGGACGTTGAAGAGGAAGATATGGAGATCGCTGGTATAGCTGAAGACGATCGCCAGGCCGGCCCAGAGGCCGCCGGCCAGGGAACCGTCGCGGACGGCGCGGTCAAGGCCCCAGAGGAGAAAGGGGGTGACGGCCATCCCGAACCCGGTCGGGCTGCCCCCCAGCAGGTTGATCCACCGGTAGGGGAGGATGATGGCGATCACCGACGAGATCCCGGCCAGCCAGCCCGAGGGGACGTAGCGGCGGACCAGCAGCCAGGTGAAGAGGTAGGTGAGCCAGAGGGCGGCCAATCCGGAGAGATTGTAGGCCAGCGCCCGGCTGCCGAAGACGGCGAGCAGGGCGTACAGCCAGGAGAACGGGGCGTAGTAGGGTCCGGGCTCCCGCCGCGCCGCCTCGTCGCCGGTGTGGAACTCGTAGGGGTTGGACATCCAGGGCGTGCGGCCGGAGAGCATATCGCTGAAGATCCAGAAGTGATAGAGCAGCTGGAGGTGGTCGCCGGCCTCCATCTGCCGGATGGCGGCCCCGGGTCCGCCCCAGTAAGTGAAGGGGATTCCGCGCCCGGCCCAGCGGGGGAGGGGCCAGCTCCAGATGGACCAGATAAGCAGGGATACGCCCAGCGAGACCGGCAGGAGTTGCCGTTTTTTCATACCTGCCTTACCGGAAAAAACGGTTGTGCCAGATCGCGACGTTGATCAGCGCCCAGAGGATGTGGTTGTGGTTGTGGACCAGCGCGGCGTGTTCCTCGATCAACCGGTTGACGTAGGCCAGATCGAGGTGCTCCCGGAGGATGGGGGAATCGTTGAGCAGCTCGACCATATAGCCCTTCAGTTCGTTGCGGAGCAGCTGCTTGACCGGGAGGCTGTATCCCTGCTTGCCCCGGTGGACGATGTTCTCCGGCAGCACCCCCTTCAGACCGGTGCGGAGGATCGCCTTGGTCTGCAATCCCCGCAGCTTCCAGTTGCCGGGGAGCGAGGCGATGAACTCGACCAGGACGTGGTCGAGCAGCGGCACGCGGACTTCGAGGGCGCTGGCCATACTCATCTTGTCCACCTTCATCAACACGCTGTCCGCCATCATAAAGCGCATATCCAGGTAGATCTCCCGGTTCACGGTGTCGGCGGCGTCGCACTTTTCCGCCATTTCCGAGAGCTGTCGGAAGGGGTGGTCGTCGACACCCTCCCAGAAGGCGTCCCGGAAGAGGGAGGCCCGCAGGGCCGGCCCGAGGAAATACTGCCAGCGCAGGTGCCCGCCCCCGGGGTCCAGCGCGGAGCCCTCGAGGAAGCGCTTGAGGACGTTGACCGCGCCCTTCTTCTGCGGACGGTCGGGCAAGCGGGCGGCCAGCCGCTGGATCAGTCCTTGCCGAAGAAAACCGGGCAGGCTGGAGTAATAACGGTTCAGCCGGCTGGCCTTGAAGCGGTCGTAACCGGCGTAGCTCTCGTCGCCGCCTTCGCCGCTCAGGCAGACGGTGACGTGCTTCCGCGCCTCCCGGCAGACCAGGAAGAGCGGCACGGCCGAGAGATCGGTCATCGGCTCGTCCAGGTGCCAGAGCGCCCGTTCGACATACTCCGGCTTCATCCCGTCGATGTAGAGCACCGTGTGCTCGGTGCCGAAGAAGTCGGCCACCTGCTGGGCGTATTCGAGTTCGCTGAAGGTCCGGTCCCGGTATCCGATGGTGAAGGTCTTCAGGGAACCGGGGATGTGGCGGCGCATCATCGCCACCAGCGAGCTGGAGTCCAGCCCCCCGGAGAGGAAGACGCCCAGGGGGACATCGCTGATCAGGTGGGAACGGACGGCGTCGTCGAGCAGCTCCATCTGCCGTTCGGCGGCCTCCCGGTAAGTGAGTTGGGTGGGGGGGGTGAAATGGAGGTCCCAGTATGGTTCGACGGTCAGTTTGCCGTTTTCCAGCAACAGGTAGTGGCCGGCCGGGAGCTTGCTGATCCCGGCGAACATCGTCTCCGGGGCGGGGACGAACTCGAAACCGAGGTAGTCGAAGAGTGCCTGCCGGTTGAGCTTCCGGGGCACGGCGGGGTTGGCCAGGATGGCCTTGATCTCCGAGGCGAAGGTCAGCCGGCCGCCGGAGTAATGATAGTAGAGGGGCTTGATCCCGATCCGGTCGCGGGCCAGGAAGAGCCTCTGTCGGGGGGCGTCCCAGATGGCGAAGGCGAACATCCCCCGCAGCTTCTCCAGGCAGCCGACCCCGTACTCCTCGTTGGCGTGGATGATGACTTCCGAGTCGGTGCGGCTGGAGAAGCGGTGGCCCCGGGCCTCCAGCTGCGGGCGGAGTTCCTGGAAGTTATAGATCTCGCCCTTGAAGACCAGGTGGACCGTGTTGTCCTCGTTGTGCAGGGGCTGCCGGCCGTTCTCGCTGAGGTCGATGATGCTGAGCCGGCGGTGGCCGAGGGAGACGTGATCGTCGCCGAAGAGCCCGTCCTGGTCGGGTCCGCGGTGGGTGATCTCCCGGGTCATCGCGGCGACCAGCCCGGGGTCGCGCCAGTTGATGCCGCAGATGCCGCACATATCTACAGGTACCCGTTCTCCCGGTACCAGGCGGCCGTTTTCCGCAGGCCCTCGTCGATCCCGACCTTCGGATCGTAGCCCAGCTCCCGGCAGGCCTTGCCGATGTCGAAGGCCCGGTTCTGCCGGTACCAGTCCACCCGGCGGGGAAAGATCGGGGGGGTGAGGCCGAACGGCTGGCAGACCTTCTCGCAGAGGTGTCCCGCCGCCACCACCGGCCAGACCGGGTAGTGGGGGATCCGGACCTCGACCCCCAGGGCCCGGGCGGTCTTCCGGACCAGCTCCTCGATCGAGAGGTACTCGCGGTCGGCGATCAGGTAGGCGCTGCCGTCGCCTTTGCCCGGCTCCATCGCCAGCAGGAAGGCGTCCACCAGGTTGTCGATGTAGAGTGGGTGGTAGAGGGTCTGGCCGCTGCCGAACATCGGGAACCGGCCCCGGGCCACCCGCTTGAAGATCATCAGGAAGCGCTCCGGATCGCCCGGGCCGTAGATGGCGGCGGGGCGGAGAATCACCCCCGGAATCTTGCCTTCAGAGTGATAACGCAGGACCAGCGGTTCAGCCTCGTACTTGGTCCGCTGGTAGTAGTCGGCCGGATGGATGGGGGCGTTCTCGTCGCCGGGGGGGTTTTCGACGTTGCCGTGGACCCCGCAGGTGCTGCAGTAGATGAAGCGGGAGGCCCCGGCCCGGACCGCCGCGTCGAGCACCGTCCGGGTTCCCTCGATGTTGACCTTCTCGTAGTGGCTGTTGGGTACGTTCAGTTCGCGGAAGGCGGCCGCCAGGTGGTGGACGACCTCGACGCCGTTCAGGCAGGACTTCACCACCTCCGGATCGGTTACCGACCCGATCACCACCCGCCCGCCGGACCGGCGGATCTCCTCATTCTTCAGGCCTTCCTGGTAGTCCAAGGCGGTGACCTCGTGTCCGTCGCGCAGGAGCTTGAGAACCAGGGCCTTGCCCGTGAATCCCGTTCCGCCGGTTACCAGTATCTTCATCGTTATGAATTTCTTCCGTCTTTGAAGGGTTGAACTGAATCCGGATCACCGGCCGACCGGGGTGAAAACGGAGCCGGCGAGTTCCGCCACCATATCCGGTAAGCGGCGGCGATGCAATACTAATGTTGTCCGGAGGGCGGGAAGGTCGGGATCCGACCTCCGGCCGGGGGTCCGCCGCCCTCGGCGATCTTCCGGTAGATCTCCTCCATCTTCCGGCGGGACTCTTCCCGGTCGTATCGTTCCTTCACCCAATCCCGTCCGGCCCGGCCCAGCCGCCGCCGCTCCCCGGGAGACCGGAGCAAGTGGACCACGGCGGCGGCGAAGTCCTCCGTCCGGTCGGCGAGCAGGATCTCCCTCCCGTCCCGGGCCCCGACCCCGGCGTTGGCCGCCCGGGTGGCCACCACCGGGCCGGCGGCGGACATCGCCTCGACGATCTCGAGGCTGATCCCCCCCGCCACCCGGAGCGGTAACGCCAGCAAAGAAGCCGAGGAAAGATAGGGTTCGATCCGCTCCGCCTCCCCGGTCACCAGAAAATCAGCGGCCGCCAGCCGGCGGATCCGTTCCGGCGCCCCGGCCCCCGCGATGACGCATCTCGCCTCCGGACACTCCCGGCGGACCCGGGGCATAATCTCCTCTTTCAGGCGGATGACCGCGTCGATGTTACCCGGATGCTGGAGGGCGCCGGTGAAGAGCACCGTCTTCCCGTCGCGATCCCCTTCCGGCCGGGAGAGGAGGCCGGGGTCGGGCAGGGGAGGCATAATGAAAGTCTTGACTCCGATATCCCAGGAATCGACCTCCCGCCGGTCCTTGAGCGACATCACGAAGACGTTCCCCGACCAGATCGCGTACCACTTCTCCCAGTAACGGCTCAGTCTCCACTGGCGGAAGCAGTGGTATTTCTTCAGGCCCCGCGTCAGCCGGACCTGCTGCCGGAGGAGATCGGAGGCCAGGTCCTGATAGACCAGGATTCGCGGTATATCCCCGGGGATGGAACGGGCAAACTGTCCCATCGGGAAATTCTCCAGCTGCACGCAGTCGTACCCGCCCTCCGCCAGCAACTCCCCCAGGGCGGCCGGCAGCCTCCGCGAGGCGGCGGCGGCGACGGGCCAGGGCCTGTTCAGGGCCAGCGGCATCCGGGTCAGCCGGCTGAACGTTCCCCGTTCGGCGGGGACGATCCGGACTGTTGAGAATTGTTCCCTCAGGGCGGGCAGCCGGGATTCCTCTTCCTTCCGGGCGAAGGAGAGGAGGGAGTAGGAATGGGTTCCCGAGAGTTCCCGCGCCCAGCGGCAGGTCAATTGACCCGCGCCGGGGCCGGCTGGGGGGGCGGGGAGCCGGGAGGTTATCAGCAGGATCCGCATAAGAGTGGGGATAAGATGCGCCAACCGGCTTCACTGCCGGGCAGCTGGTGGCAGGCTTATGAGCGTAAAGGATTGTTTACACGCCGTTTAAAAACGGTCGGACGATGCTGTCCAGATCGGGAGGAAGGCGGCCCTTGATCCGGTGACTGGCCGCCACTTCCCCGTACAGGGTCCCTTTAATCGAGCCGATCATCTGCTCCGCGCAGGCCAGCAATGATTGATCGTCCGCCTGGGGGAACGCCCGGGACACCCGGCTCAGCACCAGGTTGATCTTGGCGGCCGCCACGCCGGGGAAACTATGCAGCCACCGCCTCCGCCCCCCGAGGACGGCCAGCCGCCTCTGCGCCAGCGTCAGGGCGGACAGCAAGCCGGGCCGGCGATCGAGAATCGACCAGAGCGGCGAGATCCGCCGCCGTTCGGCGCCTTCCCTTCCCGCGAGCCCGCCGGCGATCCGTGCCTGCTGGGCCTCCAGTATTTCCGACGCTCGTTCCAGGTCCCGGCCGGTGAGAAAGGACAGGTCTTCCCTGACCCGGCCCAGGATCTCGGCGGTAACGAAGTTGGCGATCAGCGCCCGCCGGAACCGGTAATCCGGCCCCCGGTTGTGGGAATGGCGGACTTGAATTGCCGGGTCGTACTTGATTTTCATTCCCCGGGACAAGGCCGCCTTGGCCCAGGCCATATCTTCACCGAAGACCAGATCGGGAAAGGGGACCTTCAGCAGCCCGGCGCGCCGGTAGATGGCGCAGACATTGTCGCAGCGGGCCAACCTGACCGCCCGGCCGTAGGGCATCCGGCGGAAATCATCGTTCGCGCCCAGTTCCTGGACGAGCACCCGATCTCCCAGAAACTCGCCGCCGGCGGTGGTTTCAAACCAGGCGAAGAGATCGGCGTCATCGTGGGGAAGATGCCGGCCGTAGGCGGCGGCGACCCCCTCCGGTTCCAGTCCGCCGGAGATAATCTCCAGCCAGTCCGCCGAAGTCGGGACCGCGTCCTGGGTCATAAAGATCACTCGGTCGTGAATGGCGTGCTGGAGAGCATAATTCCTGGTCCGGCTATGGTGAAAATCCTTCCGTTCGATCCTGATGACCAGGGCCCCCGCTCCTTGGGCAGTTTCGATCGTACCGTCGGACGAGCCCGAGTCGACCACGATCAACTGCTGGGACCGGGAGCAACGCTGCGCCTTGACCGCTTCCAGGCACTGCTTGAATCTCGCCCCGCCGTTCAGGGTGGGGATGATGATGGAGACTCCCTCGGTCATACTCTCGGCGGCGGCGATTTTCCGCAGGGTGACGGGGTTACCTTAATGCGTCCCGGAGCCTGCCCCAGGTCTGTTTGAATAACCGATAGGCCGCGGTGTTCTTGATTCCTTCCAGCTCCGCCCGCGTCGCCCGGTGCCGGGCCTTCTCTTCCTCGAGCCCCGCCCGCAAGAGGGCCAGTTCCTCCCGGAGTCGGGAGATCTCCTCCCGGAGCCGGGAGTTCTCCTCCTGAAGTTCAAAGATCGTCCGCTCCAGATGCGGGTTGAGTTCGCTCAAGGTCCGCTCGGCGAAATCCCAGGCCCGGTCCTGGAGATCCGCCGGCTGGTGAGCCGGGACGAGCCGCCGGCGGATCGCCGCCTCGTCGAGAGGAGCGGACTTGGCCACCAGTACAATCTTCCGATAAGAAGGGGAGCGGTAGTCATAATCGGCCAGATTGCGTTCGTAGAGATCGGTCACGGTCGCCATCAGGTCCCCCGAGCGGGGAATGCCGGAGAGATAAGCGCTCAGTCCCATCATCACCAGCCAGAAAGGCAGGTAGTTATTGGGCAGGATGACGGCCCGGTAATCCCGCCGGGCGATCCAGGAGGTGACCTCCTCCAGGGCCGGCAGCCCGAAGCGGAAATGCTCGGCCAGGAACTGGTTCTCCCGGCCGGTCGCCTGGAGGTAGAAGTCATTGGCCAGTTTTTCCGCCTCCGCCACCTTCTCATCGTGAAAAGGCGCCCCGATGATGAAGTAATCCCGGCTTACCCGGGCCATTTCGTCGAGAAAGTCCAGGCGCCGGCCGGGCTCGATATGCTCCAGGACATCGAGGGATAAGCTCAGATCGAAAGCCCCGGAGGCGAAGGGGAGATGCAGCAGGTTGCCAACCAGGAATGAGTCGCCGGGGAAAAACTCCAGATCGAGGTTGATGATCACATCCTCGGGGAGGTAGTGCCGCAAAAACCCCTCCCGGCTTCCGGCGTCCAGAATCCGCAGCGGCTTCCGGATCCGGACGGCTTCCACCAGCTCCGAGGTCATCCGGTAGCGCTGCCGGAGATCGAAGGTCATTCTTTCCCGGGATAATTTCATTTTTTCCCCCTTCGGCCGATCCGCCCGACCCGATCAATCGGGCTAACGTATTCTTCGCGGAGTCCCGCTCAGCCAGGCTTCCAGGAACAGGTCTTCGTATTGATCGATCATCTCCTTCGGGGTGGGCAGCTTCCCGAGGGAGATTTTCGCGTTGCGCCCCAACCTCTCCCGCAACGGTTTCGACTCCAGCACCCTCTGCATCCGGTCGGCGAACGCGCCGATCTCCCCCGGGGGGAAGAAAAGCGCGCTGACTTCGTCCGAGACCATCTCCCGAATCCCGAAGACGGGGGTGGTAACTATGGCCAGTGCCGTTTGCATCGCTTCCATAATCACCCGGGGGAAGGATTCCATTCGGGAGGGGAAAGCCAGGATATCCGAAGCGAGATAATACCGGCTGATCCGTTCGGTTATGGGGATAATCTCGACTTTTTCGCTTTTCCGCCCGGGAAGCATATTTACCGCCTTATGAAGTTGATCACTGTAGGGAGAAGGACGGTCGCCGACAATAAGGAATTTGACGTTGGCTAAAAGTCTTTCCGGCAACCGGTCGATCATTGAGATCACGTCGAGCTGGGACTTCCGCTCGCAGATGGTCCCCGGGGTGAGGACGCATAGTTCGTCATCACGGAGGCCCAGCTGTCTTCTCGCTTGTTCTCGCCGTGTCCCTTCCCATTCCTCCCCTTCGGCTCCGGGATCGAAACTGTTATGGATAACCGCCAGGTTATGGTTCCGGCTGTACGCCCGGTAAAGCGCCCGGGTCGAATCGGCCACGAAGACATTCTGGTAGGACCGGTAAAACACCGCCTCCGCCTGTTTCCGGGCCAGGGTTCCGTAGAGTAGAAGATCGCGATGGCGAAAAGGCGGTTCGCTCTCGTGGATGATCCACAGATAGGGGATTTCCAGCAGTCCGGCCGCCGCCAGTTCCCACCAGGTCAGGATGGTATTGCCGGCGGCCGCGTCCACCCCCAGCCGGCCGATATCCTGCGTGATCCGCTTCATCTCCCTGATATAGGTTTTCGGCCGGAAGGCGGCGGAACTATCCAGGCCGGTCAGCACGCCGGCGGGGATGTCCAGGTCCCGGTATTTGCGGTTGAGGGGACCGGGCATCGGGGAAAGCACCACTGGGAAATGGCCCCGCCCTTTCAGGCCCCGGGCGACTTCGTAAAGGACCAGGGGGGCGCCTTCAAGGTTGTAGTTATGGGAGAAGAGCAGGAGTCGGAGCTTCTTCTTCTTCCGGTAAACGTAAGGGTGGCGGGAGGAGAGCGCGAAGCCCGTGTTCTCCAGGGAGAGGTTGGGATTGTAGCAGGGGTCGGCCCAGCTGCTGTATCGCCGGATGCAGGCCGCTTCTTCCGCCGGGTTGTCGTTGCCGGCCCCGGTTCCCCGGGAGGAACCCTCGTGGTGATAGAGCAGGGCTTCCGGGCAGTAGACGTTCCGATAGCCCGAACGGGTGAGCCGGAAGCCGTAATCGCAGTCGTTATAGGCCACCCCGAAATTTTTTTCGTCGAAGCCGGAGTTCTCCAGGAAAAGCCGGCGCGGGGTGAGCAGGCAGGCGGCGGTCAGGGCCGAGCAGTTCCGGGGGCGGAGGGCCAGGTTGTTGTAGCCGGGATCGTTCCCGGCCAGAAGCTTGAAGGCCGGCGCCGGCAGGATCCGGTAGAGGAGCCGGTTGACGATACCCGCGTGCTGCACCCGTCCATCGGCAAAGACGAGGCGGCCGCCCGCCGCCCCCACTCCCGGGAACTGGAGCCACCCCACGAGCTGGCTGAGCCAGCGCGGGTTGATGACTTCGGTGTCGTTGTTGAGGAAAAGGAGATAATCCTCCCCGACCCTTCCGGCCGCCTGATTATTGAGGTAGGAATAATTGAACCCGCCGGGGGGGGATTCGATCCGGAAGACGCGGTGCCCGCAGGTCCCGAGAAATTCCAGGGTTTCCGGGTCGTCGCTCCCGTTGTCCACTATATAAACGCGGTAGTTCTGGTAGGTCGTGAGGCGGAGGGAATCGAGGCATCTCTTCAGGATAGCCGACTGGTTCCGGGTGGGAATGATCACCGCCACCTCCGGTCCCCGATCGGGGAATTCCACCGAGTAAACCCCGCCCTTCTGGCCGAGGGAGGAGAAAAAGTTGTAGGCTTGGCCCGGGATCTTCCGCCGGTCCAGTGAATCCTGGATAACCGAGGTGAAGTCGGGGTCCGGATCGGGAGGAGAGTACTCGTAAAGCGCCCGGGGGAGGTGGAAAACGCGGCGGTTGTCTTCCGCCCACCGCAGGAACTGCCCGAAAAGCCACCCCCGGCGGGACGGAGCCCCTCCGGGGGAAAAATTCCAGAAGTCTTTTCTCCCCCCCCAGAACGGGCCGGGGTAGGGGCCGGAGAGCAGGAGTTCCGGCGACCAGTCGGGTTTGAAAAAAGTCCGCGGCTCGCCTCCGGCGGGAACCCTGATCTCGTCGCAATAAAATCCGTCAGAATCCGGGTTTTCTTTCAGCGCCGCTGCCACTTCGGCCAGCGCCTCCGGCTTCAGCTTGACCCCGGGGAGGCAGAAAAATCCCCAGCCGAACCTTTCTCCCGCGACGCCCATTTCGATGAACCGCCGAAAGGATTCCTCCCCCGGCGGGAAGAAGGAGGTCCGGATCCGGCCGCCTCCCGGCGGCAGGATCTCCCGCCAGCGATCGAAGGCGGTTTTCAGTCCCGCCTCCAGTCCGATGATCAGGGTCCAGGCGGAATACATCTGGTGCCGGAGCGAGAAGAGCAGCCTCCGGAGCTCTTCCTCCTCCCCTTCCCGGAAGAAAGCCCACAGGGTCAGGTGATCTGCGTTGCCGGGAAGGGGGAGCGGGTCGTGCAGGTGATCCGGCCGGTCCTCGCCGGCGGCTCGTCCGGATGGAATCAGTCGGGGTTCGATCGGGGTCCGGCGGGCCGCCTCCCCCTCCTTCCAGACCGGTCCGGGTCCGGAGCCTCGAGAGAAGGCGTATTGCCGGCTGCGCCCGGCGAAGGAGTCCTCGAAGAACAGATCTTCCCAGTGAAGGCAGTCGGCGTAATCGGGAGCGTCAAGGTAGTCGAGCAGGCGCCTCATCGCCCGCCCGGCCCCCCAGGTCCCGGCGGTGACGGACTCCCGGGTCAGCTCCAGGAAGTCTTCCGCGGCCTGCAGGGCGCCCCGGTGGAGACGTTCGAGCGCGTCCGCGCTCCCGGGGGGCACCCGGTGGCGGTCGTACACGGGCGCCCACCGGCCCGCCGGGTCCTGGCCCACGTCGATGACCGAGGGATGGCGGGCGGATAACAGCAGTTCGAACATCTGGACGTGGCGGAAAAACCGGGGGTGCTCCGGGTCGCCCGGCCGGATATAGGCCTGGAATCTCGAGCCCTCCCGCTTCAGGGCGGATATGCGATCCAGGACGATCAGGTAAAGGCCCTCCAGCTCCCGGCCGGCGTGGTCCCGGATGAACCTCTGCAGGGTCCCGCTGTAGCCGATATCCACCAGCAGCCCCGGCCCGTCCGCGACCGTCTCCCGCAGGTAGGAGACGTAACGTTCGCGGTATCGCCGGGCTTGCCGGCAGATCTCCTCCCGGCAGGCGAGCACCAGTCCCAGCAGCTGCCGGTGGTTGGCCGTCTTCTCGACCCGGTCGTCGAGAGATGAGAAACCGTGCTTTTCCAGCAGCCCGGCGGGGAGGGCGGAGCATTCCCCGTCGCTGAAGCAGAAGCGGCCGGTCAAGAGGTCGCGGAGCCGGGCAGGGAAATAGTCGCGGTCCGCGGCCTCGGCGATCGCCGCCCCGTCGGCCATTGAAGCGCGGTAGATCAGCTTGCGGGAGGAGTAAAGATAGGTTGAAGGGGGAAGGGCGGGGTCGTGTCTCCGGATCAGTTCGTAACAGGCCTGGAAATAATAGGCGTCCCGGGAGACGAAATACAGCCGCGGGAAGTCTCCGTTCCTGACCGCCTGGCAGATGCGGGAGGTGAACCCGAGCAGCAGGGGGCCGAGGGCGCAGTAGCCCAGAAGGAAAGGATCTCCCCCGTACCGGGGCCCGAATTCTCCGTGGACTCGCCGGGTCTCCGAGAGGACCGTCCGCTCCAGGGCGGAAAAGATACCATCCGCCAGCCGGTCGCCGTCTTTCCCGTCCGGTCCGCCGGCCGGGGGTGCGGGGGGCCGGACGAGGAAGGTCTCCAGTCCCAGGCGGGAGGGGACGTCCCGGTCGCTGTGGCGGTTGTCCCCGACGTGGAGAACCCTTCCCGCCGCCAGCTGCTCCCGCCGGAGGAACAGCTCGAAGAGTCCCCCGGAATGCTTGGTCTTCCCTTCCTCCGAGGAAAGGTAGATCCCGGAAAATTTTCCCATTCCGCAGGAATCCAGTATCCGTTCGATCTCTTCCCGCCCCAGGTACATATCGGAGACCAGATAAATCCGGCGCCGTTGTTCCCGGGCCTGGTTCAGGAGCTCGACCCCGGCCGGCCGGGGTCGAATGAATTTAAGCTCGGTCTCGATCTCCAGGTTGAGCAGCTCCGTTCTGGCGCCTTCGTCCAATCCGGCCGCCCGCGCCAGTTCATCGTAGATCTCCGCCAGCGTTACCTCCTCCCGGGGAGAGGACTTCCGGACCGCCTCCTCCGCGGAGATCCGGTAACTGGAGTAGGGCCTCGGGAGAGGCCAGCGTCCGGCCAGTTTCCGGTCGATGACCAAAAATAAATCGCGGGGCCGCTCCAGCCGCCGGCCGACCAGCGTGTCGAACAGGTCGAAAGAAACCGCCTCCACCTGCCGGTCGATCAGGAGCGAGACGAAATGGTCAACCGCGGTGAGGCGGGCGCTGCCCCCTCCCGCCGGGACGGATATCTGGTGCCCGTCTTCAGCAGCGGCTTCTTCCCCCTGGAGCCGGCCGGCCAGGAGGCTGCGCTTGTTGGGGTGGAGGCGGTTCACTTCCTCCCAGGCCGAATAAGGCTCGGGCGCCGGCCGGCCGCTTAATGACCTTAAATCGCCCAGGAAGGAGAGCGGTCCCGGCTCATTGCCCGTCTCGGGAAGATGCCGCTTCCGGAATCGGAGAATCCCGTCGGCCAGTCCCCAGTAATAAGCGCCTAAAAAAGCCCGGTAGTGCCGGGAGGCGGTGGCCAGCACCCGCCGGGAGGGAGGAAAGCGGTTGGCCCACCTCAGGCCACCGGCCGCCAGCCTTTTTAATCCGAACTTTGTCATTTTTACTGGAGAACAATTTCCGGCTGCGTCAAACGCCGGGTCCGGGAAAGGCCCGCGTTCGCCGGTGCCCGTCACGTCGGTGGCGGCAAAGTCAGCAACCCCGCAGTTGACAACAAGTTCATAATATATGGGTCTTCGGTCGCGCCCGCAATATCGAACTTCCCGGCAAAAGGCTTGCCGGGGGAATGGGGAACATCTATATTGTGATTATGAGTCTCTCCGCGCTGAAATTTCTGCGCAAAAATCATTATCTCCTCTTCGCCCTCGTCCGGCGGGACGTGACGGGAAAGTACAAGGGTTCCGTCTTCGGCCTGGTCTGGTCGCTGGTCGAACCGGTGATCCTGCTCGGCATCTACACCCTGGTCTTCGGGGGATTGTTCCGGTTGCGGCTTCCCTACGATGCCTCCATCAGCGCTTTCGCGCTCTATGTATTCTGCGGGATCGTGGTCTGGATGGCGATCAGCGAGGGGATCAACCGCTGCACGACCGTTATCATCGAGCACGTCAGTATGGTGAAAAAAGTCATCTTCCCGGTGGAGGTTCTCCCCCTCCAGGTGGTTCTGGCCGCGCTCATCCACCAGTTGATCGGCCTGGCGGTGCTGGCGGCCGGCCTGGTCCTGCTGGGGAAGGGCGTCTTCTGGACCTGGCTGTTCTTCCCCCTGCTCCTCCTGCCGCAGTTCCTGATCACGGCGGGGCTGGGCTGGCTGGTCGCCAGTATCGCCGTCTTTATCCGGGATATCCGCCAGGCCGTCTCCCTGGGGACAATCTGCTGGATGTTCGTCACCCCGATCTTTTATCCCGAGGACCTCCTCCGGACCGCCCTGGGGGGCAGGTTCCACTTCTGGCTCACCCTTAACCCCGCCGCCGCCCTTCTCCATAATTACCGGCGCGTCTTTCTCCTGGGGATGCCTCCCGACTGGATGATGTTTCTCTACCTGATGGGATTGGGGATCGGGTTGTTTGTCGCCGGTTGGAAGTGGTTTAAGAAATCGAAGAAGACCTTCGTGGACTTGATCTGAAGCGCCGCCGGCGGGGTCAGCCGTCCGAGCCTGATTCAAGATGAGCGATATCGTCCTAGCCCTGAAAAATATTTCGAAGAAGTTCCCGATCTACGACAGTCCCTTGCAGCGGTTGCGGGAAGTGGCGCACTGGAAGCGGAAGAAGTTCCACCGGGAGTTCTGGGCCCTGCGGGATATCACTCTCGATCTGGAGGCCGGGACGACCCTCGGGGTCCTGGGGCAGAACGGCTCCGGCAAGACCACCCTCCTCCAGTTGATGGCCGGGATTATGGCGCCCACCCGGGGAGAGATCGAGATCTGCGGCCGGGTGGCGACCATACTGGAACTGGGCGCCGGTTTCAATCCTGAGTTCACCGGCCGGAACAACGTTTTCTTGAGCGGATTGATCTATGGTATGTCCCCGGGGGAGATCCGGGGCAAGCTGGACGAGATCATCGCTTTCGCCGAGATCGGCGAATTTATCGACCAACCCGTAAAGACCTACTCCAACGGGATGTACGTACGGCTGGCCTTCGCGGTTGCCGTTACCCTCGACCCCGATATCCTCCTGATCGACGAGATCCTGGCGGTCGGTGACAGTTATTTCCAGCATAAATGCGTCCGGAAGATCCGGGACTTCCAGGAGGAGGGGAAGACCCTGGTTTACGTGACCCACGATGCCGAGGCGGTCCGAAATATCTGCCACCAGGCGATGATCCTGGATTATTCCCGCCTCCTGGCCCGGGGGGAACCGGGGCCGATCGCCGCGCAGTACCTGGCCTTGATTGACAGCCGGGAAAGGGAACGGTCCGCCCAAGAGAGGTCGCCCCGGGCGGACCGGGCTCCGGCCGATTACAGCCGTTACGGCACCAGGGAGGCCGAGATTATCGCGATTGAAGTCCTCGATGACAACGGCCGGCGCCGGAACGTTTTCAACTACGGGGAAAATTTCCATCTTCGGTTCCGGGTGAAATCCAACGCCGACATCGACCGGTTCGTCCTCGGCAACATATTCCGTAACCGCTATGGGTTCAACGTCTACGGCACCAACGCGGACTGGCTCGGCCTGCCGCCGGGGAGCTTGAAGAAAGGCCAGGAGTGCCTGGTGACTTTTCACCATCGGGCCAACCTCGCCGCGGGTTCCTATTCCATCAACCCCGCCGTTTCGGCCGTTACCGGGAGGCGAACCTATCGCACCCTCGACTGGATAAATAACGCGGCCGTAATCGAGATTCAAAATTCCATCCCGATGGAGGGCTACGTCAGCATCCCGACGCGGATCGATATGGAAATTGCCGATTCCGGTTCCGAAAATATCCCGCAGAAAATGTCCGGGGAACCGGAGTATCGAGAAACAGACCGGGAGAGAGGTTGAGCGATGGCCGACTGCCCGGGACACGACCCCGGCAACAGGCTGATGCTGATCCTGGTGCTGGCGGCGGCCGCCATCCTGGGGCTGGCCTGTGCGGTCATCATTCCGCCCTGGCAATTGCCGGACGAGCCGACTCATCTGGAGTACGCCAGGGTGTTGGCCCGGGGGGTTTCCCCCTGGGCTCCCCGCCCTGATCTTGCGGCCCAGGGGGAGATCATCAGCTCCCTCGACCGGTACGATTACTGGCGGTATGTCGGGGTGGAGAGGCCGTCGCCTCTCCCGGTGACTTTCCGGGAGACGCCTTTCTTGGCCGCCGCGCCGTCCCAGATCGGGAAGAACCCACCCCTGTATTACTTCCTGGCTTCCCTGGTCTTGCGATTATCCCCCGCCCGGTCGCTGGAAGCCGAGCTCTACCGCCTCCGTCTGCTTTCGCTGTTTTTCACCCTGCTGACCATCGCCCTGGTCGGCGCCTGCGCCGGCGAGGTCTTCGGGAGATCTTCTCCCCTGGTGCCGGCGGCGGCGGCGGCGGTGGCTTTTCTTCCCCAGTTTCTGGTGATCGGCGTCTCGGCCAGCCCGGATCCCGCGATTAATTTTTGCGGCGCGGCCGTGATTTACCTGGTCCTCCGGTTCCAGAAGGCGGGGTTCACTCCCTTCCGGATTCTAATGCTGTTGCTCTGCCTCGGGCTGAGTCTCCTGATCAATTATAAAGCCTTGATCCTCCTGGCCGCCTTGCCGGGAGTGGCGATTATCCGCTTCGTATCTCCGGGCCGAAGATTCCCGGCGCCGGGGAAGCTGGCGGCCGGGGCCGGTCTGCTTCTGTTGATTCTGTCGGGGGCTTATTCCGTGCTGGTCTGGTACTCTCCGGAGGTGGCGCGTATCTTTATCGTCCGGATCGGTCTGCTCTGTTCGATCGTGGGCTCGTTCATCCGGGGCCGGACCTATTTCCCCCCCGGTTACTGGTCCTGGTTCAACAGCGAACTGTTTAAAAGCTTCTGGCTCAAGTACGGCTGGCTGCAGTTTGAGCTGCCGGCGGCCGCCTACCGGATCCTGGCAATGGCCACGGTGATTGCGCTGACGGGGACGGGGTTGTTTCTGGCCCGCTGGCTCTGGAAGCGAAAGATACCGCGCGGATGGGGGGGGGAAGCGATTGTAACCCTGCTCTTCCTGGCCGGGACGGCACTGGCCTCGTATTACATATTCTGGGGCCTGAAGGGGTCCGTCACCACCACCCAGGGCAGACATTTTTTCCTGATGTCGCCTGCCTGGGGGGTGTTATTTCCCCTGGGCTGGAGTTCTCTCTTCCCGGTCCGGTGGGAACGCCCGGTCGGTTACGGGCTGGTGACGGTTTTTTTCCTCTTCGCCGCCGCCTCGATCGGTTTTTCTATCCTTCCCACCTTCTCCTGATCCGCGCCGGAAGATTTTCTTCAGCCACCGCCAGAGCCTCCGCCAGATGCCGCCCCTCAGTTTCCGGAGGATCTCCTCGCGGCGCTGCTCGATCGATTCGATCTCCTCCGGGGTGAAGTCCTTCCGCAGGAGGTTTTCATCCGCCTCGGCCTCGAGCAGCTTCAACAGGTCGCCCTCGAACCGGACGACGGAAACATCGATCTCCGTCCAGCCGATGTTGCGGCAGGCCGCCAGCCGCCGGTAGCCGGCGACCAGCCGGTTGCTCTCGTCGACCAGGATCGGGTTCAACAGTCCCACCTTGCGGATCGAGTTCTCCAGGGAAGCGATATCCCCCGGATCCTGCCGGATCCTCGATTCTTCGTCCAGGGTGATACTACCGATCGGTATCTTCATCAGGAAACTCCTCGCCGGTGCCGGTCTGGTGAATTTGTCCTTAGCGTTTCTTCGCTCTCATAGTATAATATGGAATCAACAAATTCCAATTTTTTCCTTACAGGAGGTCTCAGATGTCGAAGATGAATTTTGCTGTGCTGGTCGTGGTTTCGGCTTTTCTGGGGGCGGCATTTGCTCCCGCGCCGGCGGCGGAATTGCCCCCCGCCCTGCTTGGTTACCTGCGGGTGGAAAACCCCGACGGGATGCTCAAGGGGCTGGAGGGCTTTCTCCAGGGGCTTCTGAAGCTGGAAGTCCCCCCTCCGGTCGCCGGCTCCGTGACGCGGCAGTTGGGGCGGATGATCGAGAACCCCGACCTGCTCGGGGTCGATCTGTCGGGGCCGGCCGTCCTGGCCAGTTTCCAGCCGGATCAGGCTGAGGCCTGGGCGGTCTCCCTGTCCCTCTCCTCGCCCGAAGCTTACCGGCGGGCCCTGGTCAAGAGCTGGGAACTGCAGTCCTCCGACGAGAAGACCGGGATCAGCCTTTACCGCCGGGAGATCAGGGAATTGGACAGCGAGGCCTTCGGGGCCGCCGACCCGGAGGAGCGGAAGGATATGGATTCCTTCTATCGAACCCGGGAGAAGATCCTGGCGGTGGCCTGGCAGGAGAAGCGGGCCTGGATCTCCCCCCGGCCGGAGCTCCTGAAGGATGTGGCTTCCCTGGTTCCCGCCGACTTTCCGGTTCCAATCTCCGGGGCCCTGGTGGCCAAGGTGCGGGTCGAGCCCCTTCTGGAGATCGCGGAAGAATCGCTGCGCGAGGTGCTGGGCAGGATTCCGGTCTCTCCGGAAGGTGCCAGCCTGCCAACGGGAAACTTCCAGGCCCAGGCCCAGGCCTACCTCGATCTCTACCTCCACTATGCCCGGCAGGTTGACAATTACCTCGGCGGGTTGACCCTGGACGGCTCCGGGGTCAAGCTGGAGGAGATGATCCAGGCGCGTCCGGGGACCGGCCTGGCCAGGTTCCTCTCCGCCCAGAAGAAGGGCAAACTGTCCCTGGCCCGTTTCCTCGAGCCTTCGCCCTGGCTGGCCTTCTCCGGCCGGATCGACGAGCCGGAGATGCTGGCGGATGTTTACGCGCGGCTCTTCGCTGTCTTCCAGCAGGCTCTGCCGGAAACCGGCGAGGACGATGGCGGCCGGGAGGCCTCCCGGCCGCTGGCCGCGGTCTGGAGCTCCTATCTTCCCCTGATGGAGGATTACCTGAAAGAATGCGCCGGCGACGAGCTGGCCTTCTCGGTCTCCTCCTCTCCGGGATGCTTTATGACCGGGGTCACCATCCAGAGGATCCGGTCAGTTAAGGCCTTTCGGGAATACATCCGGAAGAGTGTACTTTCCAACCGGGAAATCCTGGCCCCGTTCTACGCCGGGCTGGGCATCAGCGTCGATGATTCGGGGGTGGAGAAACCGGAGATCTTCGGGAAGGTCGAGATCTACACCCTGCGGATGACTTTCGACTTCAAGAAGCTCTCCCAGGGGCAGGAGATCCCCGGGGATCAGAAGAAGATCTTCACCCTGATGGAAGCTCCCCTGGTGGTCCAGATGGCCGCCTCCGAGGACCTGGCCGTGGCCGTGACCGAGATGTCCTGGGGGGGAGAGCCCAACCTCAAGGACCGGCTGGAACGGATCGCGGCCGGAAAAAGTTCCTTCGACACCGACCGTCTGGGAGCGTCCTGGTCGGACGCCAACGGGGTGATATATTTCTCCCTCAGCCGCTACCTGAACGACTTCCTGGCGCCGATGATCGATCTGGCCAGCCCACCGCCTCCGCCCCCGGCCGCGCCGCCGGCGGGCGAGGTCATCCGGGCCCTGGGCCGGCTCGACCTCCCCCTGGTCGCCTACCTGACCGTGGACGGCCCGAACCTGAAGGCGGCGGTCGACGTCCCGATGGAGAGGATTCAGGCGGCAAAGTCGGCCATCGACGATGTCCGGGCGAAGGAGCAGGCGGGGAAAAGCTCGGGAAAATGAAGATCGGGGCGCGGGAAATAGCTGCCGTCCGCAGTTTTCTCCTTCTTCTCTTTGGCTTGCTGGCTGTTCCGGCCTGTCACGGCGATGAACCCGGCATCCCGGCCGGCCCGCCCCCGTCCGCCATCACTCTTCCCCCCCCGTCCACCCGCGGTGAGACCACGCTCGAGGAGGCGATCCAGACCCGCCGCTCGGTCCGCTCCTTCTCCCCCCGGCCCCTGACCCTGACCCAGGTCTCCCAGCTTCTCTGGGCCGCGGGGGGCAAAACAATTGACGGGATTACCGGACCGACCCGTTCCTACCCTTCGGCCGGGGGGATCTATCCCCTTTCCATCCTCCTGGCTGCCGGCGGGGTCGAGGGGCTTCCCCCGGGGATCTACCGTTACGGCTGGGAAGGAAATTCCCTTCACCCCCTCCGTCCGGGCGATCATCGGGATGCCCTGGCCCGGGCCTCGTACGGCCAGGGGTGTGTCGGGGGTGCGCCGGCCGTGATCGTTATCGCCGGGGATATCCCCCGGACCGCGGCCCGCTACGGGGAAAGGGGGGAGAACCGCTACGTCCCGATGGACGCCGGCCACTCCGGCCAGAACGTCTCCCTCCAGGCCCGGGCGCTCGGCCTCGGTTCGGTGATCGTGGGGGCTTTCCGGGACGAGGCGGTGCAGGAGGTCCTGGGGCTGGAGCGGGAGACCCCGCTCTACCTCATCCCCGTCGGCCATCCGGCCCCCTGAACCGGGGGCGCAGAAGATGGTCAAGCTGAACGGAGAAGGGAGGGAAGTCTGCCGATCGAGCCGTCGTCGGAGAATTCTTCAGCCCGTTTGGAGAGAGAAAACTTCACTTCCCGATTGCCCCGGCCGGCGGCCGGGGAAATCGGGAATAGCGGAGGAGGGACTCGAACCCCCGACACGCGGATTATGATTCCGCTGCTCTAACCAGCTGAGCTACTCCGCCGCAGCAGGATTTGCTATATCACACTCCGGTTCAGATGCAAGAAAATTGTGATCAGCCGGCTCCCGAGGGCGGGATTTCCTGGAGCGCCGAACATTCGACAGCCGTGGTCTTCATCAACTGGAACCACGCCGGGGAGACCATCCGCTGCGTCAATCGGGTGCTCCGGTGGCGCGAACTCCGGCCCGATGTCCTGATCGTGGACAACGCTTCCGAACCGGCCGATCGGGATTTGCTGGCCGGGGCGCTGGCCGGAAGAGCGGAACTGGTATTCAACCAGGAAAATGGAGGTTTCGCCGGGGGAAGTAACCGCGGGATAGAGAAGGCGCTGGAGAAGGACGTCGGACAGGTCGCCCTCTGCAATTACGACGCGGACTTTGCCGAGGAGACCCTGATCCGCCTGATCGATACCCTGGCCCGGTATCCGGAGATCGGCGCTGTCGGACCGGTCCTCCGGGAGGGGGAGAGGCGGTTTGCGGGGGGCCGGGACATCGGGCGTTTTCTGGAAACGAGAAGGTCCCTGTCGCCCTCGGAGGAACCGGGGCCCCCGGTCATCGTGGATTATGTTCCGGGAACCCTGATCGTGATCCGCCGCTCGGTGTTCGAGCAATGCGGTCTCCTCGACGAGGATTACTTCTTCAGCGGCGAGGTGGCCGATTACTGCCGCCGGATCCGGGACCGGGGCTGGAAGTGCGCCGTCAACCGGGAGGTGGCCGTCAACCACGACGTGGAAAAATCCGGCCGCCGCAATGATCTCTATCCCTACTATTCGTTCCGCAACCGGTTCCTGTTCGTCCGCAAGCATTACCGGGGACTGAAATCGCTGGGGATGGTTGTTTACTGGTCCGGGCTCACCGCGGCGGCGGCCGGGCGGGCGGGCCTCTCCGGCAACCGGCTCCAGGCCCGCGCCCTTCTCCTGGCCGGGCGGGACGGCCTGCTGGGGAGATGGGGGGATCGCAACGGGTTGTTCATCCCCGAGGAGGCGCCATAAACATTCTTTATGTGATGACCGCGCCCTTTCCCGAAATCGGGGGAACGGACGCCGTATTCCAGGAAGCCTCTCTGCTCAAGGACAACTTCGGGGGCGACCTGGTTACGGCTTATCCATTAAAGAGACCCCGCGCGTTTATTCCCCGGAGTTGGTATGGGCGTACTCTGGCGGGAGACGCCACCCGGATCCGGCGACAATATGACTGTGTGCACCTTTATTGCGCCCGTTTCCTGGATTTCCCGTTTTTGCGGCGGCTTGAGTTGCCAGTGGTCTGCACCATCTCCGCTTCCCGGACGGTCCGGGGCCGAAAAGGTCCGGGGTGGCTTAAGCACGTCATCTCCGCCGATCCCCGGGTCGTCGCCGAGGTGAAAAGGAAATGGGGGATCGGCGCGAGCCGCATTCTCCCGGGCCTCCCTCCCCCCGCCCGGGATTACGGACCTGCCCCCGGTCCGCCGCCTTTGATAATTACCTGCGCGTCCGGGCCCTGGACCAGGCGCCAGCTGCGGACCAAGGGGTTCGTTCTCCTGCTGGAGACGGTCCGGAAGCTGCCGGATCTCCGATTGCAGCTGGTCGGGAGGGGCGTTGGCGACGGCGACCTGCGCGCCCTGATCCGGCGCTGCCGGCTGGAGGCTCAAGTCAGCCTGGTCACCGGCCGGGTCGACGTCCGCGGGTTGATGGCGGCGGGTCACGCGGCCATCCTCCTGGCCCAAGACGCCGGCCTGGTCAAGTCTTATCCCCATTCCCTGATCGAGGCGCTCCAGGTCGGCCGGCCCCTGATTCTCAACGACCGGATCGCGATGGCGGATTTCGTCCGCGAGCAGCGGTGCGGGGTCGTGGTCCGCGGCTGGAGTTCCGGGAGCCTCGCCGGGGCGATTGCCGAATTGAGGGATAATCTGGCGGAACTGAGCGGCCCGCCGGCCGGAGCGGCCCGATATTTCTCGCTCGACCGTTTTCTGGCCGAACACGAGAGGATCTACGCCCGGTTTGCCTGATGGTACCGACCTGACCGGAGCGGACGGAGTGAGAAGATCTATGGTCATCAAGAAGGCCGGCCGGATCCTGCACCGGTGGACCGTGCGTCATCTTCCCAGCCCGGCCTATCACGCGCTCGGACGGGGATATTACCGGCTCTTCCGTCGTCACCGGGACAGCGGCGAGAAGCCTCCGCGTCATCTCTCCTTCGTCTACGGCTTTGACCCGGATTTCGCCCGGGTGGGAGAGGAGTTTGTCGGTTATTTTGCCCGCTTCGGCGGGCTGCCTCCGGATGGGAGTGTCCTCGACATCGGGTGCGGGATCGGGCGGTGCGCCACCCCCCTGGCGCGGTACCTCAACGCTGACGGGGAGTACTGCGGATTCGATATCCGCCGGGATGGAATCAGATGGTGCCGGGAGAATATTTCCTCCCGTTATCCCAACTTCCACTTCCGCCATATCGACCTGGCCAACCCGACCTACCATCCCGGGGGACGGGAAAGCGCCCGCCGGTTCAGTTTTCCCTATGCCGACAACCGGTTCGACCTGGTCTTCACCAAGTCGGTCTTCACCCACCTGCAATCGCAAGTCGTGGAACAGTATCTCCGGGAGACCCGCCGGGTGCTGAAGCCGGGCGGCCGGTCTCTCCATACCTTCTTCCTGCTCAACGAGGAATCCCGGGTCGGCCTGGCCGCCGGGCTCAGCCAGTTTGATTTCTGCTATCCGGTTTTACACGGCTTGGCCGTCAGCCGTTCGGAACCGGAGAAGGCGATCGCCTTCGAGGAACCCTATGTCCGGGAACTCTACTGCCGGGCCGGGCTCGAGATCGTCGAACCGATCCATTACGGTTTCTGGAGCGGCCGTCCCGACGGGGTGAGCGGGCAGGATATTGTGATTGCGGTCAGGCCCGGTCCGGCGTTAACCTGACCTCGGAGCCATCGAAACGGAAATTCCAGTCAGAGGGAGGAAATTATGGAAATGACGCTGCAGGAAGTCGCCGAGCGGATCGGCGGGGAAGTGATCGGAGATCCGGCGGTGGCCGTTCGGACCATTTCCGGCCTGGAGAACGCGGGGGAGGGGTCCCTGGCCTGGATCGAGAAACGGAGGTTTATGAAGGCGGCCGAGGAATCCCCGGCGGCCGCGGTGATCGTGCCGGCGGATATCGAGACCTCCTCCAAACCTCTGGTTCGGGTGAAGAATCCCCGGCTGGCCTTCGCCCGGCTGGCCCAAATCTTCTTCCCGCCGCGGAAATACGCCCCCGGGATCGCGCCCACCGCCGTGGTCAGCCCGGCGGCCCGGATCGGGGAGGGGGTATCCATCCAGCCCGGGGCGGTGATCGAGGAGGGGGCGGTCATCGGCGACCGGGCGGTGATCGGGGCGGGAGCCTTGGTCGGGATGAACTCCCGGGTCGGCGCCGATACCCGGCTCTTCCCCCACGCGGTGGTCAACGACAACAACGTCATCGGCGACCGCTGCATCATTCACGCCGGCGCGGTGATCGGGGGCGACGGCTTCGGTTATGTCGCCGATCCGGAGGGGAGAAACGTGAAGATCCCCCAGGTCGGCCGGGTGGTGATCGAGGACGACGTCGAGATCGGCTGCAACACCACCATCGACCGGGGAACCTTCGGCGACACGGTCATTCGGCGGGGGGTGAAGATCGACAACCTGGTCCAGATCGCCCATAACGACGAGATCGGCGAGGACTCGGTGCTCTGCGCCCAGGTCGGGATCAGCGGATCGGTCAAGGTGGGGAGGAACGTGATGATGGCCGGGCAGGTCGGGATCGCCGACCACGTCGTGATCGGAGACCGGGTGATGATGGCCGGGAAGTCCGGGCTGGCCGCCAAGAAGAAGGTCGCTTCCGACCAGATCCTCCTCGGCGCCCCCGCCCGCCCGTTGCGGGAGGCCAAGCAGCTTTACGCCTGGGAGTCGAGGATGGTGAAGAAACTCCTGGCCGGGGAAAATGCCTCCCCGGAAGTCTGACCGCCGCCCGGTTCGTTCGGCGCCCAATTTGCCGGGCTCCGGCCGTCCTCCGGAGTGCCCTGCCCCGTGGAGAACCCGCCTTCGCCGCGGATTATCTTTATCCCCCCGCCTCGAAATGACTTCACTTGTTCATTTCCCGATTCCCATCGGGAAATGAAAAAAAATGGAATAAATCCTTCCCCTCCACCGACTGTCAGGTAAAGGCGAACTTCCGGCTTCCCGCCGGAGAACCAAGGAGGGAGGATGATGAAGACGGTCAGCCTGTCGTTCGAGATCGGGGAGAAGATGGTGACCCTGAAACAGGATCTGGAGCCGGCGGAGGACGTCGCCGCCGCCGTCAGCCGGCTCCTGGGGGAGGTCGAGGCCGTGGGGGAGCCCGGCAAGGTTACGGCCGGACAGCTCCGGGCCCTTTACGCCCGGGCTTCCTCGGCCGGCTGGTCCAAGGAGCAGGTCCGGGAGTACCTGGAGAAGAACCTGGGGACCTCGCGGGCCGACGAGATCGTCGGGGTGGCGGACCGGAAGGAGTTCTCCCGCCTGATCAACGGGGTTTACGCCCCGGAGGTCCCGGGGAAGGCCACCGCCGCCCAGATGCGGGCTCTCTGGGCCAAGGCCCTGAACAAGGGCTGGCGGCGGGAGAAGGTGAGGGGCTTCCTCCAGGAGAAAGTCGGGGCGGAGCGGGACGAGCAGATCATCGGCTGCCTCGACCAGGCCCTGGTCGCCTCCGCCATCGAGGCGATCGAGGCCGCCTGAAGTTAGAAATAATTCCGGGGCCGCCCCCTTAGTCTTCCTGAAGACGTCAAGACCGGCAACCTGGCTCGGGGAAATTAAGTGGGCGGCCCCGGAATTACCCGGTGTTCCAGGCAGGGCATCGCCTGGCGGATCTCGGCCTGGCGTTCCAGGTCCAGCCGGGCGAGGGCGATCCCCTCGCCTTGAGGGATCTCGGCCAGGACCTCGCCCCAGGGATCGACGATCAGGCTGTGGCCGTAAGTCCGCCGCCCGCCGGGGTGGCCGCCTTCCTGGGCCGGGGCGACCATAAAGACCTGGTTCTCGATCGCCCGTGCCCGGACCAGGATTTCCCAGTGGGCCTGGCCGGTTCGCTCGGTGAAGGCGGCGGGGGCGAAGATGATCAGCGCCCCCTGCTCGGCCAGCCTCCGGTAGAGTTCGGGGAACCTCAGGTCGTAACAGATCGAGAACCCCGCCTTCCCCCAGGGGATCTCCGCCGTCACCGCCTCCTTCCCCGCCAGCACCCGGTCCGATTCCCGGTGGGTCTCCCCGCCGGGGACGGCGACGTCGAAGAGATGGATCTTCCGGTAGGCGGCGACCAGGCGGCCCTGAGGATCGATTAGGAGCGAGGTGTTGTAGACCTTGCTCCGATGCGGGGCAGCTTCCGCAAAGCTCCCCGCCAGGAGGTAGATCCCCTCGGCGGCCGCCGTCTTCCTCGCCCAGGCCTGGACCGGTCCTTCTTCCGGTTCGCCGACGATCGGTTCCCGGTCGTTCTTGCGCATACGGGCGAAGTTCTCCGGCAGGGCTACCAGTTCGGCCCCGGCCGCGGACGCCTCGGCCACCAGTTCCCCCGCCCGCCGGAGGTTTTCGGCCAGCGCCTCTCCGGAGTTCATCTGGACCACCGCGCAATTGATGATCTTGTCGATATCCTTCTCCATTCCCGGTCTCCCAAATTTAGAATCCCTGCCGGTCCTTCTCCCGGTCGTATTCTTCCCGCAGGTTGTCGTCGTCGCCGGCGATCTTCTCAAGCCGTCGGTGGATCTCCGCCACCTCCTCCCGGCCGATCTTCAGCGGTTCCCGCCCGAAGACCCGGCTGACATCCGCCGCCCGGCCCAGGGTGCGGACGGCGAAGAAGAGCGGCAGGGCGCAGAAGAGCCGGAGGTCGCTCTCGCCGGCGGGGATGGCCAGGGTATACTCCAGCCCCCGGTCCAGGCGGGGGAGGGCGAGGCGGACCAGACTCTCCGCCACTGCCCGGGCCCGGGGATCGGCGGGCTCCCTGATCAACTCCTCCAGGGTGGCCCCGATTTCTTCCAGGATCCGCCGGGGGAGGTAGCTGACCCCCCGGGAGATGTCGTCGGTGATCCCCTTGATGATGTTGGTCAGCTGGAGCCCCAGTCCGAAGTCCACCCCGGCCGCGCGGAGTTTCGCTTCCGCCGGGGTGCGGAGGGCCGGCCGGTCGAGGCGGAAAAGATCGGTGAGCATCGCCCCGACCGTCCCGGCGACATAGTAGCAGTACTCCTCCAGGTCCGCAACCGTCTCCAGGCGCAGGCCGCCCGTCGCGGCTTCCCGCCGCACGGTCCCGGCCATCCCGGACGCCATCTCCCCCGCCGGACCGGCGATCGCCGCCCGGACCGCCGGATCGAAACGGTGATAGACCTCCAGCACCGCGCCGGCCCTCCGGCAGAGACCGGCTTCATCGCCGGGGAATTCCTCCGCGGTGAAGACGGCGCCGATCGCCCGGCAGCAACCCCGCCAGCGCTCGGGGTCGGCCAGTTCGCTCCCGGCCCGTTCCAGAAGTTCCGCCCGGTCCGGAGCGGGGATCGAAGCGGTATCCTCGATGGTGTCGAGAATCCGGCAGATCAGGTAGGCGACCGCGACCCGGTCCCGCAGGGGCTGGCGGAGCAGTTTGATGCCGAGGGCGAAGGTCCGGCTGACCCGGGGTAGAACCCGGTGGCAGTAGGCGAGCTGTTCCTTGAGGTCGTCCATAAGTTCATTATACGTAATCCGCAAGAATGGTCAAGCAAACCGCCAGTGGCGGTGGTATGGTGGGCCGCAATCAGTTGTCCCCGGTCGGGCAGGAGATGATGGCAGATGAGAAGCGAAACCAGACAAGTTTACCAGGAGCGGATCCTGCGGGTCCTGATTCATATCCAGCGCCACCTCGACGAACCCCTGGAGCTGAACGAGCTGGCGGCGATCGCTTACTTTTCGCCCTTTCATTTCCACCGGATCTTTCGCGGCCTGGTCGGCGAGTCGGTGATGGAGCATATCCGGCGTCTCCGCCTGGAGCGGTCGCTTCTCCGGCTCCGGTCCACCAGACGCTCCATCCTCGACATCGCCCTCGAGGCGGGGTACGAAACCCACGAATCTTTCACCCGGGCCTTCCGTTCCCAGTTCGGCCTGGCTCCTTCCCGCGCGCGCCGGGGGGCCGGTCCGGCGGGGGCGGACGGCCCCCGCTCCGGGGTCCACTACCAGCCCCGGGGTGAAATCCCGAAGTTCCAACCGCTAACCCAAGGAGGTGCGGAGATGGAGATGAAGATGAAAATAGTCAAACGTCAACCGACCCGGGTCGCTTTCGTCCGGCATATCGGACCCTACGCGGAGTGCGGAGAAGCCTGGGGCAAGCTCTGCGCCTGGGCCGGCCGCCGGGGACTGCTCGGCCCCCGGACCACGGTCATCGGGATCTCCTACGATGACCCCGAGGTCACCCCCCCGGAGAAGATCCGCTATGACGCCTGCGTCACGGTCGACGAGACGGTCGAGCCGGAAGGGGAGATCGGGGTGCAGACTCTCAAGGGCGGGGATTACGCGATGACGGTCCATAATGGTCCTTACGAAAAGCTGGCCGAAACCTACGGCCGGATCTCCGGGGAGTGGGCGCCCCGGAACGGGCGGGTGATCAGCTCCGACCCCTGCTTGGAGATCTATCTTAACGATCCCCACCGGACCCCGCCCGCCCAGCTCCGGACCGAGATTTACGTCCCGCTCGAGTAGATTCCCCGGATCAGGATAAGTGTTCCTATCTGACACATTTGTATTTTTAGCCCCGCCGATGTAACATAATGTTACATCGGCGGGGCGTTGTTATTTCCGGGATTAATGATCTAATCGGTTGATAAGTAATAAGATAACAAAAAACATCATCTTCTCATTCTTATGGCACGGGTTATGCTTTTAATTAAGGCGAAGGGTGAGGTTTAACCCCGAGAAGGAAACCCTCAAACCAAAGGAGGTGAAGGTGATGAAACTGATCCGGTACCGTCCGAGAGCGGAGCTGGACCCCTTCTCCTGGCTGAGCGGGTTCCGCGACGATCTCGACCAGTTCTTTGAGAGGAAGCTCGCCCCCTGGCAGGCCTCGGAAGGCGACCTGCTGGAAGGCGCCTGGAGCCCCCTGGTCGATGTCTGCGAGGACAAGGACAGCGTTTTGGTCCGGGCGGATCTTCCCGGCCTGAAGAAGGAGGACATCGATCTCTCGATTCTCGGCAACACCCTGACCATCAAGGGGGAGAAGAAGAGCGAGACCGAGGTCAAGGAGGAAAATTTCCACCGGGTGGAGAGGAGTTACGGCCTCTTCCAGAGATCGGTGGCGCTGCCTTCCGAAGTCGATGAGGCCAAGGTCGAGGCTTCCTACAAGGACGGGGTCCTCGAGGTGAAGCTCCCCAAGAAAGAGGCGGTCAAGGGGAAGAAGATCGCGATCAAGGCCGGGGAGAAACCGGGGAAGAAGGGCAAAGGGGGTGAGTGAAGATGAAAACGGAGAGAGATAGAGAATCCCGGTTCATCGAGCCCCGGGTTAACATCTATGAGGAGGAGGAGCGGATCGTTCTCCAGGCCGAACTTCCCGGGGTGAACCGGGAGAACCTCGATATCGACATCGACGGGGACCGGCTGACCATCACCGGGAGACGGTCTCCGGAAGCCCAGGGGATCAGTATGGTTTACGGTGAAAGGTATCCCTATGACTTCCGCCGGACCTTCGTCCTCGGCAACGTGATCGACCGGGAGAAGGTCAACGCCACCCTCAAGGACGGTGTTCTCGAACTGATCCTGGGCAAGGTGGCCAAGCCGAAGGCCCGGAAGATCGAGATCAAGGCGGGGTAATCAACACCCGGCCACCCCCCTGGCCGGCGCCCCGCCGCGCGCCCCGGCTAACGCCGGGGCGCGCATTTTTTTTCGCAGAAGAGGCTTCAATCTCGCCCGGGAACGCTTGAGATGGTAAGATAAGCCCGGTATGAGCTTTAAACCGGATTCCATCGAGCTGGCCTATTTCTCCGGGACCGGTAATACCGAGCACCTGGTCGGGCGGCTGGCGGAAAAATTCGCCCGCCGGGATAGGCCGGTCCGCCTGGTCCGGATTGAAGACACCCGGACTGACTTTGCCCCGCCGGCCGGCGGGGTGCTCGGTCTGGCCTATCCTATCCACGCTCTCAACGCCCCCGCTCCGGTCTTCGACTTCATCGCCGCCCTCCCGGACGGGGAGGGCCGGAGGGTCTTCATCGTCAAGGGTCCGGCCGACCCCTTATTCAACGGCGGCTCCTCCCACCTGGTGATCCGGGCTTTCAGGAACCGGGGCTGGGAGGTCTTCCACGAGAGTATGGTGGTGATGCCCTCCAACGTCTTTGTCCGCTACCCCGATGCCTTCATCCGCCGGCTGCTGGCAGCGGCGGAGAGCCGGACGGAGACCATCGCCGCCGAGGTGGCCGCCGGAATCTCCCGCTTGGAGAATCCCGGCCGGGTCGCCCGCTTTCTCACCCGGCACCTGAGCCGGCTGGAGCGGAGGGGCGGGAAGTATTTCGGCCGCGACCTCCAGGCCTCTTCCGCCTGCGACCTCTGCGGCCTCTGCGCCCGGAGCTGCCCGGTGGGCAACATCCGGGAGAGCGGCGGGAAGATCGTCTTCTCCGACCGCTGTATCATCTGTATGCGCTGTATCTATATCTGTCCCCGGGGGGCGATCTCCCCCCGGCTCTTCCGGTTCTTCCGGCTGAAACACTGGTACGATGTCACGGCCCTGGCCGCCGGACCGGAAGGGGAGAGAGGGGTGACCGGGGGGAAAGGATTTTACCGTTTATTCCGTCGATACCTCGAATCAAGTTAGGAGGAGATTATGGATATCTACGAAGCAATTCGTCGCCGCCGGAGTGTCCGGGCTTTTGCCGAACGGGAGATCGCCGATGAAGTGTTGAACCGCCTGCTGGAAGCCGGCCGCCTGGCGCCTTCGGCCAAGAATTTTCAGGAGTGGCGGTTCATCGTCGTCCGCGATCCCGAAACCCGCCGGAAGCTGGCGGAGGCGGCCCGGGGCCAGCGGTTCGTCGGCCAGGCTCCGGTGGTCCTGGCCTGCTGCGCCGAGACCGACCACCACGTGATGACCTGCGGCCAGCTCTGCTACCCGATCGATCTGGCGATCGCGGTCGACCACATCACCCTGGCGGCGGCGGCCGAGGGTCTGGGAACCTGCTGGATCGGGGCCTTCTTCGAGGACCGGGTGAAGGAGATTCTCGCCATCCCCGAAGAGATCCGGGTGGTCGCCCTCCTCCCGGTCGGATATCCAAAGGACTCCCCCCCGGCGGAGAAAGCCCGGCTGCCAAGGGAAGCGATCGTCCGTTATGAACACTGGTGAGAGGCCCGAGACGGCTCCGGTCGGAGTGGGGGAGGGGAGTGCCGATTTTCGGTTTTACGGGAACTTGAACGACTTTCTCCCCCCGGAATTAAGGCAGCGGACGGTCCGATATGATTTCTCGGGCACGCCCGCGGTCAAGGACGCCATCGAGGCCATCGGAGTTCCCCATCCGGAAGTCGATCTCATTGTTGCTTCCGGCCGGTCGGTGGGGTTCGAACACCGGCTCTCGCCGGGGGAGCGGATCGCCGTCTATCCGGCTTTTACCGCTCTCGATCTCGCCCCCCTGAAGCGTCTCCAGCCGCCCCCGCCGGAAAGGTCCGCCTTCATCCTCGATGTCCACCTCGGCAAGCCGGCCCGGTGGCTGAGGATGCTCGGCTTCGACAGTCTCTACCGCAACGACTATCCGGACGAGGAGATCATCCGGGTCGCCCTCCGCGAGGAGCGGATTATCCTGACCCGGGACCAGGGGCTGCTGAAGAACTCCCTGGTCCGCCGCGGCTGCTGGGTCCGGGCGCAGAACCCGGAAGATCAGGTCCGGGAAGTGCTGGAGAGGTTCGGGCTTCGGGATAAGAGCCGGCCCTTCAGCCGCTGCCTGACCTGCAACGGTCTTCTCGAGGACGTCCCCCGGGAGGAAGTCCTCGACCGCCTTCCCCCCCGGACCCGCGAGGAACATCACCTCTTCCGGCTCTGCACAGCCTGCGGCAAGGTCTACTGGTCCGGGTCCCACCACCGGGCGATGGAAGCCCGGATCGCCCGCCTGCTCGATCCTTATTTTACAAAACAGGTATGACTTGATTTGTAAAATAAGGGGTTCAGAGGTGGTTGGTCTCGATGCCGGTGATCACCCCGTCCACCGAGAGCTCCAGCCGGTTCTCCAGGTCGGAGGCCGCCCGGTCGAGGGACCCGGCGTCGGAGGCGAGGAGGACAAAAGCCCAGCGGGCGCGCTGGTGGTCGTCCTGGAAATCGCACTCGGCCACCGCCAGGTTGGACTGCTTCCCGAACCGGTCCCGGATCCCCCGGGTCCGGTGACGCTTCTCCTTCAGGGAACGGCAGCCGGGCAGATGGAAATCAACCACCAGCAAGCGGATCTTCATCGCCATCCCAGACGGTGCGGGATGTTTTTCAGGTAGTTGAAGAACCGGTCCCAGTGGAGTGTGTATTCCCGGTGATGATCCTCCGCGATCTGGACCCCGCCTTGGATTCGAGGCGTGGTCACCATCCGGACTTCGAGCGTCCCGCTGTCGACAAAGACGAAGATGAAAGTAACCAGGAGGAGCAGGATGAAAGCTTTCTTCATTTTTTTCAGTCCAGGCGGTGGACGAGGAGGCCGGAACGGAGCTTGGGCTCGAACCAGGTCGACTTCGGGGGCATAACCAGGCCGCGGTCGGCGATCGCCATCAGCTGCTCGATCGAGGTGGGGTGGAGGGCGAAGGCCACCGCCTCCCCGCCGTCCACCCGCCGGGCCAGCTCCTCCAGTCCCCGGATCCCCCCCACGAAGTCGATCCTCTTGTCCTTTCGGGGGTCGCCGATCTTCAGGATCGGGGCGAGGAGGTTATCCTGGAGGATGGAGACGTCGAGGGACTTAACCGGGTCCTGGGCCGGGAAACTTCCCGGCCGGGCCCGCAGCCGGTACCAGTGCCCGCCCAGGTACATCCCGAACTCGTGGAGGCCGGCGGGCCGGCCGGGCCGGTTGTTCCGGGAGGCTTCAACTTCGAACTTTTCGGCCACCCTCCCGAGGAACTCCTCCGGGGAGAAACCGTTCAGGTCCTTCACCACCCGGTTGTAGTCCATAATCTGGAGCTGATCGTGGGGGAAGAGGACGGCGAGAAAGAAGTTGTACTCTTCCTCCCCGGTATGGGCCGGGTTGGCCTCCCGCCGTTTCTGGCCGACCCGGACGGCGGAAGCCGAGCGGTGGTGGCCGTCGGCCACGTAGAGACTGTCGAGGCGGCTGAAGAATCCCTTGATCTTCCTCACCGTCTCCGCGCCGGTTACCTTCCAGACCGTGTGCCTGACCCCGTCACCGGCGGTGAAGTCATAGAGCGGTTCGGCGGAGGTAAGTTCGCCCGCCAGCCGGTCCATCTCCCGGTCAGCGCGGTAGGTGAGAAAGACGGGGCCGGTGTTGGCGTTCAGGGTCTCGACGTGGCGGATCCGGTCGGCTTCCTTCTCGGCCCGGGTATGCTCGTGCTTCTTGATCCGGTCGTTCTCGTAATCCTCGATCGAGGCGCAGACCACCAGCCCGGTCTGGGAGTGCTTCCCCATTACCTGGCGGTAGAAGTAAAGGGCCGGTTCTTCATCATCGATCAATACCCCGTCGGCGGCCAGCCGGTCCAGGTTCTCCCGGCCCTTGAGGTAGACCGTTTCGTCGTAGGGGTCGGTCTCCTCCGGCAGGTCGATCTCCGGCTTGACCACGTGGAGGAAACTGTAGGGCTTTCCCCGGGCGAGCACTCGCGCCTCCCGGGAATCGAGCACGTCGTAGGGCGGCGAGGCGACCGCGGCGGCCTCGTCCTCCCGCGGCCGGAGGGCCTTGAACTCTCGGATTCTGACCATCTTCTTCCCCCAGGTATGATTGGGTTGATCGTTAGACTTCCCTTATAGCAGAATTCCGGGCGGGGTACAAGGGAAAGTGTTCCCGCCCGCCCGGTACGGCAATATGATTGTCCTTCCCCATCCGGATTGTTATGCTGTCGGCGTGAAGGGAGCCAACATCTATTATATCGACGGCCGGTATCTTCCGGCTGACCGGGCGGCGATCCCGGTAGACGATCTCGCCCTCCTGCGGGGCTACGGCGTCTTCGACTTCATCCGGACTTACGGGGGGAGACCCTTCCTGCTGGAAGACCATCTGGCCCGGCTCCGGGAGTCGGCCCGCCTGATCCGGCTTCCCTGCCCCTGGCCGGATCTGGAGATAGCCGCCATCGTCCGCCGGACCCTGGAGCAGAACCCCCGGGTGGAATCGAATATCCGGGTGATCGTGACCGGGGGTCCCAGCCCGGATTCCCTGATGCCGGCCGGCCGGCCCCGGCTCCTGGTCCTGGTTACCCCCCTGAAGCCCTTCCCCGGCTGGTGGTACGACCGCGGGGTGAAGGTGATCACCAACCGGGGCCGGAGGCCGATCCCCGCCGCCAAGACCCTCAACTACCTCGCGACGATCGTCGCCCTCCAGCAGGCCGCCGAGAGAGAGGCGGTGGAGGCGATCCTGGTTGACCGCGCCGGCCGGGTCCGCGAGGGGCAGACGGTGACGGTCTTCGCCTGGATCGGGGACCGGCTGGTGACTAACCGGGAGGGGGTCCTTCCCGGCGTGACCCGGTCCCTGGTCCTGAAACTGGCGGCTGACGTCTTCCCGGTCGAGGTCCGGGAGTTCACCCTCGAGGAAATGCTCGCCGCCTCCGAGGTTTTCCTGACCGCCACCAACAAGGAGGTGGTCCCGGTGGTCCAGATCGACGGGACCCCGATCTCCTCCGGTCTCCCCGGCGAGCGGACGAAAAAATTAATGGAGCTCTTCCGCGATTACACCGCCCGCTTCGCCGCCGGAGATGATAACTAATGAATTGTCCCATTCCCCATTCTCCATTCCCCATTCCCCAAACACTATCCTGTAGATCCTGTTATCCTGTCTAAAAAATCATCCCGTAAATCCCGTCCAAGAGGTTAGAGGCAGTGGTCGAGAAATTCGAACAGTACATCGACGCCTATATCCGCTACCTCCGCCTGGAGCGGAACGCCTCGCCCCACACCCTGCGCAACTACCGGTCGGACCTGGTCCAGTTTCTCGGTTTTCTCCGCGACCCCGCCAGCGGGTCGCCGGCCCGGCTGAAGGGGATCGACCGGCTGGTCATCCGGGGTTATATGGCCGCGCTCCAGGAGCGGGGGGTGGGCAAGCGCTCGCTCTCCCGGAAGATCTCGGCGCTCCGTTCCTTCTTCCGGTTCCTGCGGCGGGAAGGCCTGCTCGACGACAACCCGGCCCGCCAGGTCTGGCTCCCCCGGGTGGAGAAGCGGCTGCCGTCTTTCCTGACCCGGGAGGAGGTCGAGTCCCTCCTGGCCGCCCCCTCCTCCTCGACCCTGCTCGGGCTGCGGGACCGGGCCATCCTCGAGACTCTCTACTCCACCGGGATCCGGGTCGGGGCGCTGGTGGCGATGAACCGGGGAGACGTCGACCTGATCGGCGACCTGGTCCGGGTCCGGGAGAAGGGGAAGAAAGAGCGTCTCTGCCCCCTGGGTTCCTGGGCGGTCCGGGCGCTGCGGGATTACCTGAAGGCCTTCCCGGAGGGCGGTTCCGGCGACCCGTTCTTCGTCAACCGCTCGGGCCGGCGCCTCGGCGCCGCTTCGGTCCGCAAACTCCTGGATAAGTACATCAAGCAGGCGGCGATCGGGAAGAAGATCACCCCCCACGCGCTGCGGCACTCCTTCGCCACCCATCTCCTCAACGCCGGCGCCGACCTCCGCGCCGTCCAGGAACTGCTCGGCCACGAATCGCTCAGCACCACCCAGATCTACACCCACGTCTCCAAGGAGCGGCTGAAGAAGGTCTACGATCAGACCCATCCCCGGGCCTGACCTGCTCTGGATGGAGAGGAACAAAATTATGAAGAGATACTATCTGTTCCTGTCGGCGGTTCTATCCCTGTCCCTGCTCTCCTGCGGCGGGGACGAGTACGGCGATTTCCGGAAGGCCCTCCGCCACCAGCACCGGATGATGGACGAGTTCACGGTCGCGGTGGCCGGGGCTTCCGGCCCGGAAGAGATCTCCGGCGCCCTGGAGAAATTCCGGAACGAGGCAGTGGCGGGCCGGGAGTTGATGGCGAAGCTGGCCGGGGAACATCCCGGCCTGCCCCGCCTGGAAAAGGATGGCCTCCCCGAAGACGTGCGGGCCGCCCTCGAGCGGATTGAGGAGGCCACCCCGGGATTCATTGCCGCCTGGCGAAGGATCGAAGAGGAGTACGGCGGTGACCCCGTCATCCGCCAGGCCCTGGACGAGATGGAAGCGGTCCTGAATTCTCCTCCCCGGTAGATCCGCCGGGAGTACCCGAGTGGTTCAGGTCACATCCTCGCAGGGGAGCAGGAAGGCTTTCACCCCCTCCTTCCCCAGCCGTTTTCTCAGCTCGCGGACCCCGTCCAGCAGCTGCTTCGCCTGCTCGTCCCCGGCGCCGATCAGCATCAGGTAGTTCACCTGCGGCCAGACGTGGGTCCCCAGGTGGGGGTCGCTGGTCCGGCCCCGGCCGTAAACCTCGACCCACTTGGTGTAGCCTTCGACCCCGGCGGAGCTGGTGATCTCCCCGACTTCCCGGTCCAGGGCCCCGTTGTAGACGATTATCACCATTTTCATCGAACGTTCCTCGCTCAATCCCTTCTCCGCCTGATGTGGCTCTCGAAGACGCTGTAGATGGTCGGGACCAGGACCAGGGTGACCAGGGTGGAGACCAGCAGCCCGCCCAGGATCGTCAGCCCCAGCGGGTTCCAGGTCTCCGCTCCCTGCCCCCCCCGGAAGGCCATCGGGAGCAGGGCCACGATGGTGGTGATCGCGGTCATCAGCACCGGCCGCAGCCGGGTCCGTCCCGCCTCCCGGACCGCCTCCTCCATCTTCTTCCCCCGCGCCCGCAGGATGTTGATGTAGTCGACCAGGACGATGGCGTTGTTGACCACGATCCCGATCAGGAGCAGCATCCCGAGGAAGACCACGATGTTCAGGGTATGGCCGCCCAGGCCGAGGGACCAGAGCACACCGACAAAGGCCACCGGCACCGAGAACATCACCACGAAGGGGTCGAGGAGGGACTCGAACTGGGAGGCCATCACCATATAGACCAGGATGATCCCGATCACCAGGGAGACGGTCAGCCAGAGGAAGGCCTCGCGCATATCCTCGGTCTGGCCGCCCAGGTCGACGGTCACCCCCTCCGGAATCCCGATCCCGGCGATGGTTCTCTCCACCTCGGAGGTGACCTCGCCCAGCGACCGTCCGGAGACGTCGCCCTCCACCCGGACCACCCGTTGCTGGTCCTTGCGCTGGATCTCCAGGGGGCCGAATTTGCGGGAGATTTCCGCCACGTCCCCGGTCCGGATCAGCTCGCCGGAAGGCAGCCGCACCGGGACGTGCCGGAGGGCGTCGAGGTCGTCGCGGTCTTCCTCCCGGAAGCGGACCATAATGTCGTACTCGTCCCCCGCCGGCCGGAACTTGCCGGCCGGGTAACCGTAGATGGCGGCACGGACGGTCCCGGCCACGTCGGAGACGTTAATCCCCAGCGCCGCGGCCTTCTGCCGGTCCACGTCGACCCAGACCTCCGGGGCTCCCTTCTTCAGCGACTTGGCGATGTCCACCGTCCCGGGGATCTCCGCCATCACGGCCCGGACCCGGTCGGCGAAGCCGTCGGCGGCGTCCAGGTCCTTGCTCAGGATATTAACGGAGAGCGGCATCTCGCCCCCCGTCATCATACTGGACATCGGGTCCTGGAGGTCGATCCGGAAGGTCTCGATGTCGCGGACGCTGGCGATCTTCCCGATCCGCTTCCGGATCCGGTCGGCGACCTCGGTGACGTGATAACCGCGGTCGTCCTGGGGAACCAGCTTGAAACCGAAGGCGGCGATGTGGCTCCCCTCGTCTCCGCCGAACCCCCGGTCGGTGACCCCGGCCCGGACGAAGGAGGAGACGGCGTCTCCGGGCGGGATCTCCTCGGCGATGATCCGGATAAACTCCTCCGCCACCTCGGCCGTCCGTTCCACCCGGGTGCCGATCGGCAGTTCCAGCGTCCCGCTGATCATCGCCCGGTCCTGCTTGGGCATAAACTCCGACCCGATCCGGGGGATCCAGAGGAGGCTGAGCAGGGAGAAGAGGGTCACGCCGATCAGTACCAGTTTCCGGTGGCCGAGACACCAGCCGAGCAGGTTGGAGTAGGCGTCAGCGAGCCCGTCAAACCACTTTTCCGTGGTCCGGAAGAATCGGCCGGGGGCCGGGCCGGAGCCGTAGGCCCGGGCCAGGAGGCGGGAGGAGAGCATCGGGGTCATCGTCAGCGCGGTGAAGAGGGAAGCGAGCATAATCGCGGCCGCCACCACGGCGAAGGGGGTGAAGAGGATGCGGGCGATCCCCTGGATGAAGAAGAGGGGGAAAAAGATGCAGAGCGTGGTCAGGGTCGAGGCGACCACCGCCATCCCCACCTCCCCGGCGCCGAAGACCGCCCCCTGGAAGGGGCCCTCGCCGTCCTCGCGGTGGCGGGCGATGTTCTCCAGGACGACCACCGCGTTGTCGACCACCATCCCGATGGCCACGATCAGGGCGAAGAGGGTGATCATATTGATCGAGTAGTCGAGGAAGTACATCACGATCCCGGCCGCGATCAGGGAGAAGGGGATGGCCAGCCCGATCACCACCGTCCCCCGCCACTGTCGCAGGAAGACCAGGACCACGAGCATCGCCAGGGCTCCCCCGATGACCAGGGTCTGGAAGAGGTCGCGGACCATCCGCTCGATGTCCTCCGAGGAGTCCATCACGTTGATCAGGCTGACGTCTTCCGGCAGCCTCTCCATCAGCCGGGGGAGGGTCGCCCGGACTCGCCGGGCGACCTCGACCGTGTTGGCGTCGGACTGCTTCTGGACCAGGATGATCCCCCCCGGCTCCCCGTTGATCTTGACGTCGAGGCTGATGTCCTTGAAGCCGTCGGTGGCCTTCCCCAGATCCTTCAGGCGGACGATCGTCCCCTCGCGGGTGCGGACCACGATCTCGTTCATCGGTTCCACGGTCCGGTACTGGGCCGGGACCCGGGGGAGGTAGTCGGTCTCGCCCATCTTGATGCTGCCGGCGGAGACCTCCTGGTTCTCGCCGATCACCGCCCGGGCCACGTCCTGGGGGGTCAGGTGGTAGGAGGCCATCCGCTCCCGGTCGAGGTCGATGTTCACCTGCCGCTGGAGGGGGACGATAATCCGCACCGAACCCACCCCCGGGATGGTCTCCAGGCCGTCGGCCACCTCGTCCTCCAGCATCTCCTCCAGTTGCTCGTAAGACTCCCGGGCCCGCACGCCGAAGACCATAATCGGGAACTGGTTGACGTCGAGCTTGAAGATCCAGGAACGGTCGGCCTCGTCGGGGATGTCCCGCTGGGCCAGGTCGATGGCGTCCCTCACGTCGTTGGCCCGGCTCTCCAGGTTGGTCCCCCAGTCGAACATCATCCGGATGGTGGAGAGTCCCTCCCGGGAAGACGAGTAGATGTGCTTCAGGTCCTCCACCGTGGCCAGCCGCTCCTCCAGGACCTGGGTGACCTTCTCCTCGATCTCCTCCGGCCCGGCCCCCTCGTAGGCGGTGATGACCGTGACGGCGGGGATGTCCATCTCCGGGTAGAGGTCGATCGGCATCTGCCGGATGCAGAACAGCCCCACCATAATCACCCCGAGGAAGATCATCAGGGTGGTGACGGGTTTGTTGACGGAAGTCTTCGACAGTCTCATCGTCCCTCCGAATCCTCAACCTTCACGGCCATCCCGTCCCGCAGCCGCCGGTGGCCCCGGACGACCACCTTCTCGCCGTCTTCAAGTCCATCCAGCACCTCGTTGAGGTTGCCTTCCTCCAGGCCGATCCGGATCTTCCGGGACCGGGCGATCCCCTCCTCGACCACGTAGACGCGGGTTTCCCCGCCGCCGGTAAGGACGGCCTCGTCGGCAATCACCGGGATATCGTTCTTCTCCCGCAGCACCAGCCGGATCCGGGCGTACATCCCCGGCTTCAGCTTCCGGTCGGGGTTATCCGCCAGGATGGTCACGGCGACGGTCCGGGTCACCCGGTCCAGTTCCGGGCGCACCCGGCTGATCTCCCCGGAAAACACCTCTTCCGGGTAGGCGTCAACCTCGATCGCGGCCCGGGTCCGGCCGATTTGCAGTAACGGGTAATGCCGGTCGGCGACCCCCCCGGTAATCTCGACCCGGCTGATGTCGGAGAGCTGGAAGAGGGGGGTGGCCGGACCGACGAAGGAGCCCTCGTCCACGTGCTTGATGCTGACCACCCCGGAGAAGGGAGCCCGGATCACGGTCTCGGCCAGATCCACCCGGGCCTGGGCGAGGGCGGCCTCGGCCTGGACGATCCGGGCCTCGGCCGCCGTCAGTTCCGCCCGGGCCCTTTCCAGGTCGGTCACGGCCCGGTCGAGTTGCTGCTCCGAGCCCGATCCCCCCTGGCGCAATTTATCCCAGCGTTCCTTCTCCCGGATGGCCTCGGCGAGGTTGACCTCGGCCAGTCCCCGCCCGGCTCGGGCGACCGCCAGCGCCGCTTCGGCGGAACGGACCGCCGCCTGGTACTGGTCGTCCTCAATCCAGGCCACGGTCTGTCCTTCTTCCACTTCGACCCCCTCCTCGATCGGAGCGCCGTCCGGCCGGCGCATCTGCCGCAGTCTCCCGCTGATCTTCGGGGTGATGTCCACCGATTGGAGCGCGTTCACCTCCCCGGTCACCCAGACGCTCTCGCTGATCGATCCCTTTTGGACCGTTGCCGCCATTGCCTTGAGCGGGCCGGCGGCCTCCGCCGATTCCGGCTGATTCTTGCCGCCCGATCCGCGGAGCAGGACCAGCAAGCCGAGGATAACCAGAATCCCCAGGCCGATGAGATATTTCTTCTTCCTATTCATCGCTTATCTCCTTCAGGGGACCCGGACGAATCCGGGATAGTTCCCACGAACTCTTCAATCACCCCCGGCTGCGCGGGAGGCGGGGTGGGGGAGTCGGAAGGGCCGGCCCGCGGGCCGAGGACGCCCAGCGCCCGCTGCAGCTCCAGCCGGGCCACGGTATGGTAGTAGACGGCTTCGTAGTAGAGACCCTCGGCCCGGGTCAGGGCGGACCTCGACTCCGTCACCGTCACCGCGTCCTGGATGCCCTCGCGGTACTCGATCTCGGCCAGCCGCAGCGCTTCTCTCGCCCGTTCCAGGTTGAGCGACTGCGACTCGACGAACTCCGCGGCGTCGCGGAGACTCAGGATGACCTGTTTGACTTCGAGCAGGGCCCGTTCCTCGGCCGAGGCCAGCTGGAGTTCCCTCTGGCGGATTCGGGCCTTCTCCCGGGCCACCCGGCCCTCGCGTCCGAGCCCGTCGAAGAGGGGCCATTGGGCGGCCAGCCCGGCCGTCCAGGCGTCGCCCCACTCGACCCTGGTCGATGAGTGGGGATCGGGGTTGGCCCAGACCTGCTCGAAGAAGGCGCTGATGTCCGGCCAGTATCCGCTCCGGGCGGCCCGCCAGGACTCCTCCTGCAATTTCAGGTTCAGCTCGGCCTGGTGGAGATCGGGCCGGTTGAGGTAGGCGATCCGGACCGCTTCCTCGATCTCCGGTTCCAGGGGGATGAATTCCAGGCGATCGCTGAGCGTGATCTCGCTCTCCTGGGAGGCCCCCATCGCCAGCAGCAGCTTGGTCCGGGAGATGTTGACCTGGTTCTGCTGCTGGATCATCTGGGCCTCGAAGAGCGAGACATCGACCTCGGCCCGGAGGATGTCAAACTTGGAGGCGATCCCCTGGTCGTACTTGATCCGGACGTCGTTTAAGTAATCCCGGGCCGAATCAACCGCCGCCCGGTTCACCTCGAAGAGATGCCCGGCCAGGAGGGTATCGTAGTAGGCCACGGCCGTCTGATGGATGGTGTCCTGGACGGCTTCCCGGATCCGGTCGTCCGCCAGCAGGGCGCTCCAGCGGGCCGCCCGCCAGTTGGCCGCGCTCTCCCCGCCGCGGAAGAGCGGCTGGGTGACCTGGAGGCCCGCCGAGTAGTTGTTCTCATCGCCCATCGAGATCATCTGCCCGCCGACGTCGAAGGCCGACGCTTCGTCCAGGCGGACGTACTCCGCCTCCCCGGTGACGGCGGGGAGTATGCCGGAGTAGGCCTCGATCACCCCGCCCCGGGCGATCTCCCGTTCGCGGCTGACCGCCTGGAGCGACTTGTTGTAGGTGAGGGCCAGCTTCAGGGCATCGGCGAGGGAGAGCGCCCCCTCGGCTCGGGGCCGGGTGGCCTCCTCCCCCCGGTGCGCCTCCAGCCAGGCATCGTAGGCCCGGGTCCGGTTCTCCTCGATCCCCCGGTACATCGACCTCTGACTGGCGCAGGCGGCGAGCAGCCCCGCCCCCAGCAACAGGATGACGGCCGGTTTCAGCTTTCTTGTCCGCGTGACTTCCTCCGGCGCCCCCCGGTCCGCGCGCCCGGCTGCCGGATCAGAAGAATTACTCATTGTTCTCTGCTCCTTGAACCGATATTCCCTTGAGAAAGATTTCGATTATCTCTTCCGGCGTGGCCAGCGGCATCCATCCCGAACTTTTCAGGATCACCAGGGTCTGGCCGTGGAGGATGCTCAACAGGATCAGACTCAGCTTGAGGGGATCCACGGGCCGGAACTCTCCGGCAGCGGTGCCTTTCCGGAAGATATCCGAGATGATCTCAATGCTCTTCCGGGCCAGGTTGACGATATCCACCTCGGGGGCGAAGGTGTCGCCCCGGTAAAATGCCATCAGGGCCAGCTTGACCTCCTCGGGGTTCTGGCGGCAGTGCTCGAGATGGTAATCCGCTATCCACAGCAGTTTCTTTCGGGAAGGAATCTTCTCCCCGGCGATCCGTTCCAGATTCCGATTAAAGCCGGCGAAATTTTCCTCGATCAACACCCGGTAGAGGTTCTCCTTGGAGGAGAAGTGGTAGTAGAGGGCGGGCTTGGTCACCCCGGCCCGTTCCACGATCTCCCGGGTGGAGGCGCCGGCAAAGCCCTTCTCGGTAAAGAGTTCCAGGGCCGCCTCGAGCAGTTTCTGCTTGGTATCGGAGTCCTTCATTTAATATACCTACCGGTAGGTATACCACTTCTCCCCGCCGGGGGCAAACTTTTTTTCAAGAATTTATGGATTAAACAACGGTGGGGTTAATCGCTATCGCTATCGGGATCGGGATCGGAATCGATCGGGCCGGGCCGTAATCAGGCTTCTTCCCCATCGGCGTGCTCTTCACCCGCTTCGACTTCCGGGTTCTTCCCGGTGCCGGCGGCGGTGTAGAGCGAGACCAGGCGGGCGACCAGGATCGCCAGGTAGAGCTGGCCGGTGACCGACTCCAGGTTGGAGAAGACCATCGCCAGGTGCGATCGGGGAACGATGTCGCCGTAGCCGACCGTGCAGAGGGTGACAAAACTGTAGTAGCTGGCTTCGGCGTAACTGAGGATGGCGGTCCCGTCCGCGCGGATGATCGCCCCGGGTTCGACCAGCTCCAGGGAGGCGTAAAGAAAAGACCAGAAGATCCCCAGGAGGAGGTAAGCCACGATCGCCCCGAAGATGTTGTTGATCCGGACCCGGGTCCCGGAGAAGAGGTCCCGGATGATCATAATGATCAGGAAGACGGTGAGAAAGGCGTAGCCGACGACGGCGGCCAGGTTGAGCAGCTGGAGCCAGAAGGTCCCCCCGGTGAGCTGGGAGAGAGGCTCCAGGTCGAAGGCGAAGTCCTTTCTCTGTCCCCTCAGGGTGTAGATCACGGACTGGGCGACATCCGCGGAGAAGGAGACCAGGATGGTTCCCTTGATCGTCCACTTGTAGAGGGGACGGTGGGGCGCCACCCCCTTGGTGATCGCCACCTTCAGCCCGGCCAGGAGGAAGAGGAGGAAGAAGAGGGAGAGGATGATGTTGTTGAGGAGATCGTTTTTGACTTCAATGACGGGAAGGATCAGCATCACCGCCAGGAGAACAACCAGGAGTTCGAGGTAGGACCGGGTCTTGGCGGTATTCTGGTTCATCGTTTTTTCCTTTGATTTATCAGATATACCGCTATCATAACGGGAATTCCAGATAATTGTCAGCTGCTCGCTATCGCTATCGGGATCGCTATCGGTATCGAAGCCCGGAAAAGCCGATCCCGATCCCGATCCCGACTTTCTCCGCCGTAGCCCGCTCCGGCGGGCCAAGGCGGATAGCGATTAAATTATGAAGAAGACCAGGATTGTCTGCACGCTCGGCCCCGCCTCCAGCTCCCGGGAAGTCATCGAGCGGCTGGTGCTTGCCGGGATGGATGTCGCCCGGCTCAACTTCTCCCACGGCAGCGAGGAGGAACATAACGAGCGGATCCGCCTGGTCCGGGCGGTCTCGAAGAAGCTCTCGAAGCCGGTCGGGATCCTGGCCGACATCGCCGGCCCCAAGATCCGGATCGGTGAGATCGCCGCCGGGACGGCGGAACTGGCCACCGGGCAGACCTTTGTCCTCACCGACCGGAAGGTCCCCGGCGACGCGGGAGAGGTCTCGGTCAGCTACCCCGGGCTCCCCCGGCTGGTGAAGAAGGGCGACATCATCCTCCTCAGCGACGGCTCGCTGGAACTGGAGGTCGTCTCATCCTCGGGCCGCGACATCACCTGCCGGGTGACCATCGGGGGGACGCTCAGTTCCCGCAAGGGGATCAACCTCCCCACCCGGTCGTCGGGCATCCCGATCCTGACGGCCAAGGACAAGAGAGATCTGAGTTTCATCGCCTGCCGGGGGCTGGACTTCATCGGTCTTTCCTTCGTCCGGACCGGGGCCGAGGTGGAGAAGGTCCGCACCTGGCTCCAGCGCCGCCGCTGTTCGACCCCCCTGATCGCCAAGATCGAGAAGCCCCAGGCCGTGGAGAACATCGGGGAGATCGTCGCCGCCGCCGACGGGATTATGGTGGCCCGGGGCGACCTGGGGGTGGAGATCCCCTTCGCCGAGGTCCCGATCATCCAGAAGAAGATCATCTACCTCGCCCACCGGGCGGGAAAGCCGGTGATCACCGCCACCCAGATGATGGAGTCGATGGTCTCCAGTCCCCGCCCGACCCGGGCCGAGGTCTCCGACGTGGCCGGGGCGATCTTCGACGGGACCGACGCCGTGATGCTCTCCGAGGAGACCGCCGCCGGGAAGTACCCGGTCCGGGCGGTGGAGGCGATGGCCGCGGTCGCCCGCCAGGTGGAGAACGACCCGGTCTACCGGAAGTCGATCCGGGACTGGATCGCCCGGATGATCGAGGAAGAGGAGCGGCTCCCGGTCGAGGAGTCGGTGGCCCGTTCGGCCTGTTTCCTGGCCGGCGGGATCGGGGCCGAGAGGATCATCGTCCACACCGCCAGCGGTTCGGCGGCCCGGAGGGTGGCCAAGTACCGCCCGGCGGTTCCGGTCCTGGCCGTGACCTCGAGCGAGGAGACCTGCCGCTCGCTGGCCCTGACCTGGGGGGCGGAGGCGATTATGATCGCACCCCCGAAGAACTTCGAGGAGATGATATCCCGCGCCACCGCCGCCGGGCTGAAATCCGGCCGGCTGAAGAAGGGCGACCGGGTGGTGGTCACCGCCGGGGTCCCGATCAACCACCCCGGACACACCAACGTCATCCGGGTCCTGACCATCGGCAAGCCCGACCAGACTTTCTGATGGACCTCTCCCAGATCATTATTGTCCTGCCGATTCTCCTCTTCTCGGTGATCGTTCACGAGATCGCTCACGGCTGGATCGCGCTCAAATGCGGCGACCCCACCGCCCGGGATGCCGGGAGGCTGACCCTCAACCCGATCCCCCATATCGACCCCTTTATGACCATTATGCTTCCCCTGCTCTTGATCGTCACCCGCGCCGGGATCGTGATCGGGGGGGCGAAACCGGTCCCGGTCAACCCCTACCTCTTCCGGAGGGGGGAACGGGACAACGTCCTGGTCTCCGCCGCCGGCGCCGGGGCCAATCTCCTCCTGGCCCTGGCCGCCTTCCTCCTCTCCCTGGTGATGATCGGGATCTACCGGGCGACCGGAACAGCGGCGGCGGTCCGGCTGCTGGAACTGCTCAACCTGGCGATCTTCATCAACCTGCTCCTGGCCAACTTCAACCTCCTCCCCATCCCCCCGCTCGACGGCTCCCACATCCTGGCTTTCTTTCTCAAGGGCGAGGCCAAGCGCGCTTACCTGAGCCTCTCCCGCTACGGTTTTATGGTCCTGATCGGGGTTATCCTGCTCGGCGACCTCCTTCCCATCCCGGGCGGCCTCTTCTCCCTCCTTTTCTCTCCCACCTTCGCGGTGCGGCAGGCGGTGCTCCGGATCCAGATCGGGTTCCTGGTTTGAGGCGGCCGGCGGTATGATCTGGCGATACGCAAGCCCGGATGAACGGGCGGCCGGGCCGCTGGCTTCCGCCCTCAAGATCTCGCTCCCCCTGGCCCGCCTTCTGGTGAGCCGGGGATATCCGGACTCGGAGTCGGCCGCGCGGTTCCTCAACCCCCGCCCCTCCCATTTCCACGATCCCTTTCTCCTCCAGGATATGGACCGGGCGGTGGAGCGGATGGGCCGGGCGATCTCCGGGGGGGAGAGGATCTTCGTCTTCGGCGATTACGATGTCGACGGCCTGACCTCGATCGCCCAGATCGACCACCTTCTGGAGGCGGCCGGCCTGGACCGCCAGCTCTACCAGCCCAACCGGCTGAAAGAAGGGTACGGCCTGAGCCGGAAGGGGGTGGAGCGGGCGCTCGATTTCGGCGCCGGCCTGATGCTGGTTCTCGACTGCGGAACCGAGGCCGTCGAACCGATCGAACTGGCCCGGAGTCGGGGACTGGACGTGATCGTGATCGACCACCACCGTCCCTCCGGTCCGCTCCCGGAAGCCCTCGCTATCCTCAACCCCAGCCGGGAGGACTGTCCTTACCCGTTCAAGGGCTTGGCCGCGGCCGGGGTGGTCTTCAAGTTCCTCCACGGTGGGAAGGACCGGTGGGGTGTGAGGCTGGACTGGGAGAGGCTCTACCAGCTGGCCGGATTGGGGACGGTGGCCGACGTCACCCCCCTGGTCGACGAGAACCGGGTCCTGGCCGCCGCCGGGCTCTCGTTTCTCGCCCGGCGGCCCCACCCCGGCCTGCGGGCCCTCCTCGACGCCGCCGGGGTCAAGGCCGGGCCGGTGACCGCTGTCAACCTCTCCTTCCAGATCGCTCCCCGCCTCAACGCCGCCGGTCGGCTGGGGCGGGCTGAGCTGGCCCTCAGGCTGCTCACCTCCTCCGACCGGGCGGAGATCGCCGGTCTGGCCGGCCTCCTCGACCGGTTAAACCGGGAGCGGCAAGCCGAGCAGCGGGCGATCGTCAGCCAGGCCGAGGAGATGATCGAGTCCGACCGCGGGAAATACCTGGGGAAGGGGATCGTGGTCGACGGGGAGGGCTGGAACAAGGGGGTCGTGGGGCTTGTTGCCTCCAAGATCCTGGAGAAGTACTGGCGGCCGACGGTGGTGATCGCCCGGGAAGGCGAGTTGGGCTCCGGTTCCGGCCGCTCGATCCCCGGCTTCAACCTCTTCGGGGCGATCTCGCGCTGCCGGGAGCACCTGATCACCTTCGGCGGCCACCGGGCCGCCGCCGGGCTGCGGATCGAGACCTCCCGGATCGGCGACTTCCGGCGGGCCTTCGCCGCCGCCGCCGATGGACTGCGGGAAGAAGACCTGGTCCCCTGCCTGGAGGTGAACGGCACCCTCGACCCGGCCGAGATCAGCCTCCAGCTGCTGGAGGAGCTCGACCGTCTCGAACCCTGCGGGGAGGGGAACCCCCTTCCGGTCTTTTCGACCACGGTCGATCGGCTTACCTCGCCGCCCCGGGTGATGGGGAAGACGGACAGCCACCTCAAGTTCAGCCTGCCGGGTTCACCGGGAGAGTGTGACTGTGTCGGCTGGGGGATGGCCGGACGGGCGGGTGAGCTGTCCGCCGGGCCGATCGACCTCGCCTTCCGGCTGGAAGCCGATACCTTCCGCAACCGCCGGAGGATCCAGCTGATCCTGGAAGACTTCCATTCCGCAATTTCCGGTCCGCGTTGCGGGCCGGAAATTGCGGAAGTGTGATATATTTTTGCCCGGGAAGGCCAGCCTGTCCTGAACTAAATCTTCGGGATGCTTCAGGCGCCGGGCAGATGTTAAACTTAAAGTCGTTCCACCGGCGCCAGGGAATAACTTTCAACTTTAGTCACTTCCAACTTTAGGCACTTGATCTGTCAGCCGGCGCCCGGTAATAACTTCCAACTTTAGGCACTTGATAATATGCCTCTGATCGACTGTCACGCTCATCTTGACGAGTTTGCCGATCCCGGTCCGGTCCTGGAGCGGGCGGCGGCGGCCTCCGTGGAGGGGATCCTCGGCGTCGGGATGGATACACGCACCAGCCGCCGGATCCTCGAGCTCGCCCGCGGCGACAATTCGCCCCCGGTCTACCCCGCCGTCGGGCTTCACCCCACCGAGGTGACCGAAGAGGAGATACCCGCCATTCTGTCCCTGATCGACGAGGTTCACTCCGAACTTGCCGCGCTGGGCGAGATCGGTCTCGATTACTGGGTCCCGGAATTGCGCAAGAAGACCCCCGGCCGGGAGCTGGTGAAGGCGCTTCAGCAGGAGGCCTTTCGTCTGCAATTGAGAAAAGCCAAAGAATACTCACTGGTCCCGGTCATCCATACTCGGGGGGCCTGGGCCGACTCCCTGAGGCTGGTTGAGGAGGAGGGGGTAAAGAGGGCGGTCTTTCACTGGTACACCGGACCGCTCGAGGTCCTGGAAGGGATCCTGGCCGGCGGCCATTACGTCTCGGCCACCCCGGCCGCCGCCGCCAGCCCCCAGCTGAGGGAAGTGCTCGTCGCCGCCCCCCTGGAGCGGATCCTCCTCGAGACCGACTGTCCCGTTCCCCGCAAGGTCGGGGAGGAGCGGATCCCCACCGAGCCGGCCGACGTCCGCATCTCCCTCCGGGCCCTGGCCGAACTGAAGAAGGTCCCGGAGGACGAGGTCGTCCGGGTTACCGGCGCCACCGCCCGGGACCTCTTTCTCCGGCACTCCGGCCGCCGCCGCGGGCTTTAGCCGGCGAAATTCCCGGTTGAACCGATATGTCCGCCCGAACTTCCAACCCGCCGCTCTTCACCCCGGCCTTCTTCCTGGTCACCCTGATCTTCTTTCTGGTGATGACCACCCAGACCATCTTCCTGGTCCTCCCGATCCTGATCGACGAACTGGGCGGGGGGGCGCTGCAGATCGGCCTGGCGATGGGGGCGGCCCCGATCGGTTCGGTGCTCAGCCGGTTCTTCTGGGGCCGTTCCCTCGACCGCGGCGGGCGAAGGAAGGTGCTGATCTTCTCTTCCCTGCTCAATACCGCCGCCATCCTCGCTTTCCTGACCGTGAAGACCGCCGGACCCTGGCTGGTCTTCCTGCGGTTTCTCCAGGGGGTCGCCCTCGGGGGGAACATCACCGCGGTCTGGACCATCACCGCCGACATCAGCCCCCCGGCCCGGCTCGCCCAGTCTCTGGGCATCTTCGGGACCGCCGGGATGGTCGCCCTTGCCGTCGGACCCGGGTCCGGGGAGATGATTATGAGACTCTTTGCCGGGATCCGGGCCGGTTTCCAGGGGGTCTTCATACTCGCCGCCCTCCTCTCGTTCCTGTCGCTCGCCCTCTCCTTCCGGCTTCGGGAGAGCCGGCCGGTCGCCGAATGCGGACCCCTCTTCCCCTCCTACCGCGACCTGATGGGGAACGGGGTGGCGGCCGTCCTCCTGGTGACGCTCCTCTTCTCGGTCAGCCGGGCTTCCTTCGTCTCCTTCTTCGCCGAGTACTCCCGGCTTCAGGCGATTGTCTCGATCGGGATCTTCTCGGCCGTCTACTCCGGGACCACCATCTTCTTCCGCTTCACCGCCGGGCACCTCCCCGACCGGCTGGGCCGGGTCCGGGTGCTCGGCCCCGCCCTGGTCGTCTTCGGGGCCGGGATCGCCCTGATCGCGTTCAGCGGCTCCTGGCCGGTCTTCATCCTCTCCGCCTTTCTCTGCGGGCTGGGGCACTGCTTCCTCTACCCGGTCCTCAACGCCCTGGTGATCGAGCGGGTCCACTCCTGTTCCCGGGGGACGGCGACCGGGATCTTCACCAGCAGTTTCGATATCGGGATCGGGGCCGGGTCCCTGATCTGGGGCGCCGCCGCCCAGTTCGGCGGCTACCGGCTGATTTATTTCCTGGCCGGCGCGGTCGCCCTCCTCGGCCTCTTCTTCGCCCGACCCGCCCGCCGTCCAGCCAAAATTGACCCGGCCGCCCCCCCGGGGTTTATCCCCGGGGAGCGAAAGTTCACAAGCTAAATCCCGCCCCTAAAAAAAAGCACCCCCTCCCCGTGGGGAGGGGGCAACCTGTCCCGAGCCTGTCGAGGGAGGGGGAGGGGCATCAGAAAGTCTGCCAGCGCAATGAAGATCGCCCTTGTTGCTTACGACGCCTTCCAGGGTAGGTCCACCGGCTACTACCCCCCCCTCCACCTCTGCCGGCTGGCCACCCAGCTCGGGGAAACGGGGGAGGAGGCGAGGATCTTCGACTACTCCGGCGAGTTCCGCCGGATGGACCCCTTCTTCGCCGAGATCCGGGACTACCGCCCGGACTTGGTCGGACTGACCTGCTACACCCCCTACCTGATCCCCTTCGACCGGATCACCCGGCGGATGAAGACCTACCTCCCCGACGCGGCGATGGTCGTCGGCGGTCCCCACCCCACCGCCCGGCCGGAGTGGACCCTGGAGAAGATTACCCAGCTCGACTACGCCATCCGGGGGGAGGCCGACCGCTCCTTCCCCGCCCTGGTCAAGATGCTGGAAGGAAAGATCCCCGCCCGGGAAGTCCCCGGCCTGGTTCACCGGACGGAAGGCGGGATCGCCTCCAACCCCCCCGACCGGATCGAGGACCTCGACCTCCTGCCCCCGCTCGACCGAAGCTACCTCGACCGCTACTACCAAGCTGGCCTGTACTGGAACCTGGCCGCCCGGGGAAAACTGGATATGATGATCAGCTCCCGGGGCTGTCCTTATAACTGCCGATTCTGTTTCCAGGTGGAGAAGAAGTGCCGCGTCCGGTCCGTCGAGAACCTGATGGTGGAGTTCGAGGAACTGCGGCGTCGCGGGGTGAGGTCGGTCCACATCCAGGACGACGCCTTCACCGCCGCCCGTTCCCGCTGCCTGGAGATCGCCGATGGACTGGTCCGTGGCGGATACCATTTTCGGCTTAAGATCCGCTCCCGGGTTGACGCCGTCGATCGGGAACTGCTGGAGAAATTGAAGAGGGCAGGGGTGGAGCAGATCGTCTATGGCTTCGAGTCCGGGTCGGACCGGGTGCTGGAGGCGATGGGGAAGGGGACCACGGTGGCTCAAAACCTGGAAGCCGCGCGGTTGACCAAGGAAGCCGGAATTGGCTGCTACGGCGAGATAATGGTCGGCTTCCCGGGCGAGACCCCCGAGACCGTCGAAGAAACCATCGCCTTCCTCCGCCAGGCCAAACCGATAGTAGGCTTCGTCCCCGTCCTCTATCCCCTCCCCGGAACCGAGGTCTACGAGGAGGCCAAAAAGAACGGAACCCTGCAGGGCGACTGGAACCTGCAGGGCCCCTGGCCCTGGATCAAGCTCCCCTGGACCAGTTTCTACTCCGACCTAACCGCCGCCTCCAAAAAGATAGTGCGGATAATCCAGCGCGACCCCGCAACCATCCTCTATTTCCTCCGCCGAAACCTCAAGGCCCTAAACTGGCGGGCTATCAAGTTCCTCCTGAGAGTAGTCCGCGACCTCCACCTCCGCCTCTTCCTTGTCCCTCCCTATCCGGGCTGGTGGTAAGCGATTCAGTAACGTCTTCGCCCCCAGTTTTCGATTTATGTTTTCTGCCTCGGCCAATAACTGTTCGTTCTAAGGATGTATAGTGCATTGCGAACAACCTTCTTGTCATTTGCTTTTCCTATAGTTTGCCTCCTGTTCTGGTTGGCCAACGCTATCATTCACGGGTGGCGAACCCACTGCGAGTGATCCTTCCCCTAGATCGTCTTGTTGGTAGCTTCTTGCTTTCTGTTTCAACAAACGAATCACCTGGTGTCGACAAGCCATAAGGGAACGAATGAGTTGGGGTCCAATGCCAGACGATTGGTATCCATTCCTGAGGTGGTGCCACCAACTTGGTAAGCTCTTCGAACATTGAAGCAACGGTTTCGCAGGCCCACTGTGCAACCGGAAAGCCAAGAAAACTATGGTGCTCCTCTATCAGTTTTTTTGATCTTAGTAATCCATTGACTGACTTTGATAGGGGGCGATCTCGAAGGTGAACAATGAAGTTGCGGAGTTCAACTAGAGCATTGAAGCTCTGCCATAGTTCGGCACCAGTGTTGAAACTACGTTGCCTGACAATCATCGGGAACAATGACCACTTGACACGGAGTTCCAAGCGGTCAAAGCCATATGGAAGATTATGCGAAACGCTGAACTGGGGATGAAGATGATGAGATTCATACCACGCGCTGATTTCATTGATGCTGGCCTCTGCGACTACTCCGCACAGAACCACAGCGGTCATTGCCTCATTTTGCTCCCCGAGTGTGCCTGATGCTCTTAGTGCACGTTTTGCGGCCTCCTTTGCTGCGATGAATAATAACCCCGAGGCTTTATTGATAAACGCCACTCGCGCCTTCTCTTCGGACGGACCGCGTGCTTTGCCATTAAAGGCAATGATATTCTTTTGGTGCCGCATCTTATTATTCAGATCAACGGCGAGCTTCAGCCTTAAAAAGAGCCGCATCCGCGCGGCCCGTTTGTAGGGCTGGATGCTCTTGTTGGGGCTGCCGTCACATTTGCGCCACAATCACCCCATCAAGGCCAATGCTTTTCTTTGGATTCTCCCGCTGCCGCAGGTCCATCGCCAGAATTTCCTTTGTTAATCTCTGGGCTTCCGTGGGATTCCTCCGAACAGCGTCAGCAAGGCCGATTCCGATCACATTGCCACCAAAATCAAAGGGAGTCAGGCTAAAGGGTACATCGCCAACCACGTGAGACTGTATTTCGGAGAGATCGAGGAGTTGAAGGAGAATGGCATAGTATGTTGGGAAATACTTACCGAGCGATATCTGGATCTTGAGTGGCTTCTTCTCCGGCTTCTGTGGGTCAACCAATTCGGCTCTGATGGGGTCTCTGTACAAATGGATGATAGACGCCGACTTGGTGGCCGGGGGCTGTCCATTAATGGAGGTAACGCGCGAGACCTGATTCTTGGCTTTGGTGAGGAGCTTGCCGGATGGCGGATTGGATCTGCCCTTTGCCTCTACCACATGCCATACCCCAGCGCCGTCTTGCCCAGCAAGGTCTCCACGTTCGAGAGTCCCGTCCTGCAAGGTTAGTCCACCAGCATTGAATATCTTGTCCAGGTGTACGAGCCACGGGACGTTGAGTTTGACTTCCGCAGTGTACTTGGTTAGACCCATCCCCAAGCGGTAGCTGACCATATTCTTTTCGGATGAATCCAGGGAGTGGAAAAGCTTAGATACGACCAAGTTGCCGTTCCGCGATACGGTCGTAGCGATGGTGAGAAAGCAGGTCGAAAGATGCCAACCGATACTCCGCCAGCCATACCCGATCGCGTCGGCCTCGCACTTATACCCGACAGTGATCATGGACCGGAGAAGGGCGAATCGACTGATAGGCTGAATAGTGGTGCCGTTTAGTGAGGTGTAGGTTCCTATGAAATTTCTAGCCGCGATTTCCAAGTTCGGCATAGTCATTTCCTCCTAGCCCGTTTCAGAGGCTGACCGCAAAGTGGATCGCCCGCCACAATCGGCTATTGCGCTGCTTCCATTAGGAACCCATACTGTGTTTCGTTTCTCATGATGGCAACAAGATTAAGTCTACCTCGCCAGCCTTCGGCGTGTTGTCGCCGAAAAGGAATGTCTGCGTCGGTTTTCGGAATGGCTGGCATCGCTCGATCAGCCGCTTCTTCGGGAAGGCTTTGAGCATGGTATCAAGCGTCGCCTTCTTGGTAAACGGGTCCTTGCTAGTGCGGACGTAGACCACTGCGTTGTCCGCGATCAGTTTCGCCGCGCGGCAGAAGACCTTATTGAGCAAGCTTCGATAGCGGACAGGATGGGTGAACCGGCCTTGGTATGGCCCTCGGGCCACGTAGGCGTCGGTCTCAAATCCTAGCAACCAGAGCCTAAGCCACTGGTCGTAATGGTAATTCGTAACGCCAAAGTACGGCGGTGATGTGAGCAAGAGCTTCGCTTTTGGGGCTTTCTCTTCGCGCATTCGCTTCGCCAATTGCGGAAGGACGGTGATGCTGTTGCCCAGGAAAATCCGGCTGTCATCCGCCTCAATCACGCCCTTCGCGTATCGCCAGCGGATTCGCTGCTGCAGAAACTCCACCGCATCTAAGTCAGGCGGATTCGATCCGTGTTCAATCCACCATTGGATGGCGTACTGCGGTGACATAGCCTTTGTTTGCCTCATCTGGTTCGATAGTGCCTGGCCTTCCTTCCCGTGCAGGTAGACGAGTAGGATCGCCATAAGTGTCCTGTCGCAAGTGCATCTACGCCAGTCGAGTCCATCTCGCGCGGCGAGCAGGAAGCGCCGAACAGACGGAGAGAAGCACTTCTTGAAGAACTCCGGCAGAGACCGGGCTTGCTCGGCATAGACTCTGCCCGCATTAGCAATCTCCTGTAGCCGTTGCTCGACTTGCTCCGGAGGCGCGGGGCCCAGCTTGGCCTTCGCGTAGACCCATCCGACAGGACTTATCTCAACGCCGAACCCGCGCCTCCCCAGTGCCGATGCGCTGAAGATCGCGGTCCCGCGGCCGGCGAACGGGTCAAGCACTGTGTCACCCGCTGCCGTATGCTCTTTGATAACCGCGTCGGCAAATCGAATCGGGAACATGGCGTAGTATGGGCCGATTCCCTCCCACCTCTTCGCCGCGGTGCCGAAGGTTTTGCTATTTCCTGCCATTCTCAGCAGTTCCTAGAAGCGCCCTCGCCAGTTGCGTCAACACCTTCGATCCGAGTTGCAGCGGGATAGCGGCCTGGGCATTGGCCGCAATCAACGGCGACACCGAGTTCGCGTAACGTGACGACACCACGCGATCCAGGAGCGTGCAGACGGCAGCGAACTGTGGATAGAGAGAGATGTCGTCATTGGCTATGGTGTCTTGAGCATCGGATAGAAACGGAATGCTGGCGACGATCCGAGCCCCACTCTGCGCCTTGTAGAAGAACTTTCGGCCGAAATAGGTATCTTCCCCGTACCGCTTGTGGCTGTCGGAGTGCAGGATACGATCCTTGATATAGCCGTCCGTCAGGAGTATGTATTGCCGCGCGGAGAAAAGCTGCTGTCCCGGCGTTTCCGTTTGGTCGATTTCTTCGAAGTGCTGCACGAAAACCCCGGTCTTTTCGATGCCTAAGATCAAGAGGTCCTGGCCGGTTGCGGCCTGCACCTTCTGATTGAGTCGTTTGAGTTCCCGGCTGATAGCGGCGCTCAGCCAAGCCGGCGGGCCGAACGCCGCCAATGGACCGTCGATGAAGAATGCGAGCGACGGGAGACGTTGCAGCAGATTGCGGCGCTCAAAGCATCGGAGGAAATGGATTGCGAGCAGCCGTTCCATAACCTGCATTACCAGGCCGAACGCCTCGCCGTTTGTTCCGATGTCCCTGAACCGCTCATGGATGCGAAGGGCGTCGGTGGAGTATACGGGACGACCGCAGGTCGGACACATCGTGCAACCGGAGCCAACCGCGAATGCCGCCGTGCAACCGTGCGACTCCTTGTATGGGCAACTCTGAGGATTGGCCGTCGGTTTCAGCACCAGCAGTGCTTCGTAGGTCGAGAGCAAGTTCATACGGTCGTCTTCGTCAACGACGATGTCGGTGAAGAGGTCGTAGAGTTCCTCGCGGAACGACGCCCGCGCGGAGTTCTGCCTTCGCGTGACCACGTTGCTGCCCGGCAGCGCGGCGTCGACGCTTGCGGCTTGCTCTGTCTTGCGGAACTCGACGGGATCAACCGGACGCTCTTCATCCAGTTCGCCGATGAGGTGTAGGTCAAGGAGCACACTCGCCGCAGTGCAGTAGCCGACCTTGGCGCCCGGATAGCCGTTCTTCACGTCCACTTCAGCGTAGCTGCCGTCTATCGCGAGTATGAACCGCGGCAAGGCTGGCGCCTGCGGAGGAGCTTCGACGGGCTTCGGGGCGTAGGTGGCCCGTGCTACCTCCAAGAGCTTGGATCGGGCAAGAAGGCTCGTCACCCTTTGGCACTCGGAGATCCGATGCAGAGGGCGGTATGTCGCGTATTCACCGTCGTATGGCACGTCACGCCCCCTGAGGGTTCGAGGTGTCTTCGATAAGGAAGCGGTCCACCTGCACCGGGATGACATACGGGTTTGATAGTGTCTTCACACGGACGAAGCCCTTGTCCTGGGCACGGAGAATGCTACCCTCGAAGTCGGCGAAGTCGTAGAACTTGCGGATTTCGCGTGTCTCGTCGGTGTTATTTAGATGGCCGATGAACCAGTTGACCGTGTTTCGCAGGATGTTCTGCTGGATCGAACTCACCTCCTGCGTCGCGTAGACTAAGCCGATGTGATACTTCGCCCCTTCCTTCGCGGAGCGGACCCAGATGTCCTGGAAGTCAAGCTCCCGCGAGGACGGTAGGATATTGTGGGCCTCCTCGACATACACCAGCACCTCGGGCGGTGTCTGTGCCGTGCGGAACTGCTGCTGATGCCCTTCGAAGATTAGCCGCATCACCCGATCCGCCGCCGCCTTGTTGATTTCGGGATTGCCGCTCGACTGATCGACAATTACCAGCCGGCCTTGCTTGAGGTGTTCGTAGATGTCAGCGGCATAGTCGGAGCTTGTGTCCGGTGTGTGCTGCTCCTTCACTCGCCCGATCAGGCGGGAGCCGTTGGGATAGGCGAACATCTCCAGAATCTTCTTGAGGTCGTCGTCTGCCCATGAGCCAGAACTGCTTGTCTGAACGTAAGCCGCGTTGAACGCACCCCAGCCGGAGCCACTATCGGCGATGTAGTCGCGGAGTATCTCAAACGCTTGGGCAAGCTCAGCCCACGTCGGCGTTTGCTTGGCGAGAATGGTTGCGCAGACGCCGTAGTCGGCGGGCGACTTGCCAGTACCATTCTGTGCGTCCGTATGCAGGGTCGCCAACAGATTCGCATTGAACAGGTTGCGGGTGTTTGGCCTCAGGCTGCTTGGCACTTGCAGCCCGGCTTTGAATAGCAACGCTCGGTAGGCGAGAACGCGACGGTTGTATCTGGTCACGGCCGAACGATCATTCGCGTCGGGCGGGTCAAACGTGACGTTCCGGAAGTTGCTTAGGTAGGTGGAGGTCTGGTCCGACAGCGCATCGTTGATGATCTCCTTGCCGATCTGGAGATTGGCGTCGAGGTAGAAGTTCAGCAGCATCAGCCTCCGGTGGGGATCGTTTGGGTGTGCCATGATGCCGTAGGTAATGACATCCGCCTGCAATCGCTGGTGCTGAGCGGCCGGGCCGCACTTCCAGACGTTCTTAATTGCTTCGGCGTTGAGTCCTTTGCCTCCGGAGTCCTGCTCGTTCTCGTTTGCATACTCGCCGTTCGGGTCGAAGACGATCTGGCCGATACGAATCGGGTTGTGGCCCCACCTGAGGGCGAAGATGGACTTGAGAATGATCTTCGTAGTGTTCGACTTGCCGGTACGTGTCATCCCGAAGAGTGCGGTCTTCTGGCCGAGAAGGTCCGTCGGCGTGATCTGCACTGGCACACCGTCGATGCCTTGGAAGGGCCGGTGGCTCGAAGCGTAGCGAACCTGTCCGATGGAGACATCGCCGTCGTGTGCGGCAACAGGCAGCCGGGGGTCACGGAAGTTGACGATGTCCTCCAGCACGCTGCCGCGCGGCTTGAAGACCTTCAGGCCACGGTTGGGGTAGTAGTTACTGAGGTCCGAGCCGAAGAAGAGGCGGAACACGGGGGCGTTGTCGGAGCCGGCGTTGACCATATAATAGGTTCCCAGCACTCGGCATCGGACGCCAGCGTAGCTGAGCAGATTGTGCGTCGTCGGGTCCATAACGGTCCGGTCGTCCCAGTGCCGAGTTACTTCACCGCTTACCCGCTGTGCCGTTTCGACTCGGACGCGCAGGGCTTCGTCCGCATTGGGTAGGTCGGCTTTATCAAGAACACGTAGGAGCACGATGGAGGCGTCCTCCTGTCGCACGTCTGCCAAGGCGCCAGTGCCGACACGGGTAGCGATCAAGAAGGAGAGCGCAGGAATGCCGCCGACCCGTTGGCGGTGGAAGTCGTGTATCTGGACAAGGGCTTCGTCGTATCCGAGCGAGTAGACTTCGCCGACGTAGGCGGTGTCCTCAACTAGGGCTGTCAGCGCCCGGCTGGCCGCTTGCAGGGGCTCGCTCAACTCCGGTTCGCTTAACCTTCCGGCCAGATTCGATACGATGTCAGTCATCCTAATCTCCTATTGACGATTTGCGATAGGTGATTCCTATTTCTTTTTGCCGAACGCTCAGCATCAGCGGCGGCGCGAAGCGCCGTCCGCTGTATGCTGTTGTTCGCGCAATTGCTCCTGCATATTCCATTTCTTCGACAAAAAGCCGGGGCCAAGCATTCTTTAGTAGTGCATTGTCACCCAACTGCGACCATACGTGGTCTGTTTGAGTGAGGTGTTTCATACGCCGCCCTCATTTGGCGACCGCTAACTCCTTTGAGATGACGGCCACAATCTTCGCTCGTGACACAGCTCTTTGTGCAAGCAGTCTATCCTCGCCTGTCTGCTGGAGCCAATCGAAGAACCTTTGGATGCCATGTCGTGTGGTCGACTCATCTCTGCACCCGGAGATCAACACAAGCTGGATGCGCTGTATGCCGTCCGCAAGATAGATTCCAAATGGCGTGTTCACAACGGTTGCATCTGGGAAGCCAAGCATTCGAAGCGCTTGCGCCTCAGTCACGCCCTTGTGACAGGCAATGATGTGAACAGGTCCTCCGCGAGCCCCCTTGAGTGAAGCGACTAACAGGTGGTCATGAAGAAATGGCTGTCCAACCTTTTCCCGCGCTGCCGATATCGACATGGCGGCAGGGATAGCATCGGAAACAAGCAGGATTTCCTTTCCTCCAATACTCACAACCTCATGATCCCCATCTGACTTAGTGCCTAATCGCCCCTGAAGGGTATCGCGGACTATCGACTTCATCTTGCTCCGCCGATTTTCGAAATCTAGGCGATCCCAGTCGAGCGCTGCGCCGCTGTGGAACTTCCCGCGGCTCGCCTCGGCAACGCCCTTCTGCACGAGGTCAACGACAGCATTTTGCAGGGCCTCCTTTACACGATTCTTGAGGTCAGCCTCTGTCTTGACGACTCCTCCACGGAAGAGGCTCTGGGTGTTCACGAAATTTTGGAATCGTTTGTTGCGATTCCCTTCCGCAGTGGCTGGACACGGGATGTCCCCCAAAGAAATCAGCCACACCTTCCCAGGAGCGGACGAAAGCCCTGTCGACAATTCCGCGTGGCATATTCCGATATCTCCTGCCGCGCCAGCCCATCCAGCATTGCCATTCGTCAGAACCAGGAGTATGTCGCAATCTTTTGCAGCCTTAATGCACGTGTCCCAGCTATCCCAGGTGCCACCCTTTGGCGGAGACTCCTCATTGATCCACACATCAAAGGTCTTCTTACCAAGTACCTTCTCGGCTTCGATGTCTTTCTTCAGATCACGGCGGATATCCGAGAGTGTCCTTCCTGAGCCGCTGCCGTGAGGAAACACGTCATTACATCTGCTCGAGATCATCACCCTTAGTTTGCTCGATCGAGCCATCAGCTATCTCCGGAGTTGCAGAATACCTTAAGCCTGGCGTTGGCTTCCGTACAAGAGGCGCTCAGGCCGTCAACCATATGAAACAGACACGCCAGGTTCGACTGCGCTCGTTTGCACTTCGCAAGTTCGCGGTCGATCCATGACTTTGTGAGTGCGCCCCCGACTATGATCCACACTTCCTTCTCTGTGTTTCTGCTGAGCAGGACATTGTCGCTGATATGATTCCAGAGAGCTGTTCCCGAGAGCTTCGTGCCAACCTTGCGCAGTAGCCGCGGCACCTGGAAACCGTACACGTTCTTGGTCTTCGTCCACTCGTCAATGTGGGGCGGAATCTGACTTCGCCCAGACATATACACCAGGTTCTTTGATGCCTGTGACACCACCTCTTGGAGCTCGCAGACAGCGCGCAGCTCCTTGTCGTCGTCCTTACGCGGTTTAGACTTGCAGTGGACGAGCACGAACTTCGGTGGATCGAACTGGACGAGGACGAAGTCGGCAATCTCGTCGGAGCCGTCGTCACACACAATCAGATCCGGCTTGCCACCGAACTCTCGGGCTAAAAAGGAGTCTGAACTGGCAATTCCGAAGATTGACTGCTTGCACCAGCTCTTCATCCTTTTCTTGCCTTTGGGGTTCTTCTCGGAAAGTCCTTCCCGATTGAGTTCATCGCAACCGATGAACATGCCGCCAAGGTCTGAATAATTGCTCGTAGGATCGACCTCGAAGAAGCTTCCGCTATTGAAGATCACGTTACTTGAGGCAAGTGAAATGAACAGGTCGCCTTGCTTCCGGCTGCAGAAGGAGGCAATCTCAACGTCCCTGGTAGATTCTTGCTCACCGCTAGAGCTTGTTATGGCCTCTCGGATGACCAGGCCGTTGGTTTCGACCGCTTTGAAGTGAAATCGTCCATCCCGCCAGAAGGTTCTCAACTCCGCTGTTTCCTCCTTGCCGTCGAGTTCACCGCGGATGTGGAACCTGTAAGCCTTGGTCGTCTTATCGTCTCCATCGGCATCCTCAGGAATAAACTGAAACACGGCATCCATCGGTTCCCTGGTGTTGCCGTCCTGATCCACGAGCGTGAAGGCACCAGACCAGAAGTCCAAGAAACCATAGTGTGGCTCAATCGCCGCAGGTGGGTCTACAAGGCGTGCGAATCGCAGGAAGAAGGTGTGAGTGGCAGCAGAGGTCCGCAGCACCCTAGCAACCTCTTCACACCACCTGATTAAGTCAGTGAAGCACATTTCGTAGCGCCGCATACCATTTCGATCATCGCTTAGACGTCCAGTAGTGAAGCCTACATACCTACGCCCTTCGGTCGGGTTTCTCCCGCGAATCGAACTACAGATGTACTTTGATTCGGTGAGCGAGTTGGGTACCTCCGCAAGGTTCTTGCCTGACCGTGTCGTCCCACGTACCACGCTTTGGTGTGGTAGGGAGTTCTTCAGTTGCACTTGCGTGGGCAGGTACCCACTTGCGAACGCTCGGCGCAGGTCAGATAGACGCAATGGGAAGGTGTGTTTCTCAAGAGATTCCGCGGGCACAAACGCATCCGTATCGGAAACAAACAGAAAGGGATTGATCAGGACAACACAAAGAGCCGAGAGCTTCACCTCATAAGCAGAATGCGCAAGTAACGCACGCGAGTTGGAAAACCTACAATATAACCACACCGCTCCCTTCACGGGCGCAGTGTCCTCTGGCGATAACACCGGCGAGTCCCTGATCGGGCCGAGAGCAACGAAATCCTCTTGCAGTTGGATATTATCGGTTACGTCGTAGACGAACTTGTCGATATCAAAGTTGTCACCAATGCGACGCGCTATGACGCTCGGAAGAGAAAGCAGTTCGCGCCCCGCCACCTCTGCGGAAAGCTCTTTGGGTACAAGTTGTCGCCTGAATCGCTTGCCGAAGTACTCCACCGCAGGTTGATTGCTCAGGTGGTTGTCAATGAAGTCTCTGTAGTACTCGGTGGTGACCACACGAAAGTCATCCTCGAAATCCTGAAACGATTCCCAACTGGCATCGACGCAGGCGTCGCCAACCGAGTAAACAACGGCGTTGTTATGCCGATCATCATTAGCTCGCCGCACAACCCTGCCGATTTGCTGAATCAACTTGCGGTCATTTCTCATATTGTAGGTGATTGCGAGCGAACAGAAGGGCGGATGGTCGAGTCCCTCGGTGAGCATCTTCTCGTGAACCCATATCTCTGCTGACTCATCCGAAGGGTCTTTCGGTACTTTGCTTCTGAAGAGCTTCAGCTGCTTGGCCGACAGATGCTTCTTAGTCGCGCGGATGTGAATGCCGATAACCGGAAGGTCAAGCTTCGCCAGTTGGAGGGTGTACGCCTTTACCGCTTGGAAATTGCGGCAGCAAACAATCATCTTGGGATGCGGGTTCGCCAAGGTGCGCTTCTTGGCGCTACTCCATTTCTCGGCGATGGCAGCCGCAATTTCTTCAGTGGACCCTCCAGCTTCTCCGAGTGGCGTCGGCGCAACGCGCCGAATGACATCTTCAGTTACGGCATCCTTGTATTTATAGTGCGACACATCCTTTTCCCGAATGCGGAAGTACTTCAGATCATTGCGGTAGGGCGTCGCGGTAAACAGGATTGTAGGAGTCTTGAGCTCTTTGGCGGCGTGCCCCCACCACATAGCGGGTTCGTAGTGTCCTTCATCGATTACGACCAGGTCGAGACGTGATCGCAGTTCAGAGAAGGTTTCCTTGCTTTTGCTGGTCGTCCAGAGGCCTTGGAACGTCGTAACCCAGAACGTTCGCGGCGTGTCTGGTTTTATCTTCTTGAACTCGTCAGCGAGGTCTTTGCCGGAGAAGGCCTTTGCTCGGAATCCTTCGGGCTTGGTGATTCCTGAGTTCTCCCAGAATTTTGCTTCGAGAGCATCTACCATCTGGGTTCGAAGGTTGTCCCAAGGCGTGACAATCAGCACATCCTTCTTGGCGAAATACAACCCGCTAAGGGCAATGACGCCCGTTTTACCGGTCCCCGTCGGCATACAAGCAAGAAAGGTCTCGTGCGCCTTCGGTCCATGCCAAGATGCGATCTTCTGCAGTGCCAGTCGTTGGCACTCTCGCAGTTTGCGAATGTCCGATGGAGGCAGCGGAATCCCATTTGCAGCTTCGGTCATCTACATCCCCATCCTTGTTGCCATCTCCTCTGTTTCATGCACGCGAACTTATGATTCTACACAATCTCCTTTTGAGGGAAATTGTGCAGGGGTTTTGGTTTTTGGGGCTCGATTAAGCCTATTATGATTATCCCGACACCTTGTCTGGGCGCGAAAATTACTTAGCTGATTAACATAACACCGGAATAACCGTATTATAAAGATTTTGTATATAACTCCGGAGAAATTTTAACTTTTATAGTCTGTATCTTCGTTATCCCTCCCGGTCAATAATAAAGGCCACCGACTCCATCTGGACTGGAGTGGTGGCCTGGGCTCTCGTCAACCCCCTGGTGTGGCTGACTCATCGGGAAATCTACCGAGGTTATAATTATTGGAAAGGCGGAAGTATTTTACAGACCTTTTCGGGGATAGGCAAGGAAAACACCGATATTTGAGTAAAGCGGTTTTTCATCTTTCTACTGCGCTTCAATACTCTCGAAAGTTAGTTGGCCGCTGGTGGGGCGGGCGGGGGGTGGTTTGCGCATATTGTCGGGGACGGGTGGAAGTTCGCCGGCCTGGAAGCAAGGGCCCTTAATTACGGCGTTGAGAATTTTTTCTTGCTCGGGGTAGCTTTCGTTTGTCGCTTCCAGTACCCAGAGGAGTTCGAGAAGTTCCGTGGTAAATTGGCCGGTCCAGGTCTCGGGGCGGATCTCGTCCAGGGGGGAGGACTTTTTTCCGGCGCCTTTCTTCATCCGGTATTTCAGCCAGGATTGAACCACCTTCAATCCGGAGACCTCGAATCCGTAAACCTCCGGAGCGACCGGCGCGAACTCTCCCTCCCCTACTCGGAGAGTTTGGGTCTTTTCGTCGTATTCGAATTTCTCCGGGTAGCCTTCCGGGTCTCCGGGTACGGCCTTCCGACACCTGGCCCGGCCGGGCGGGATTCGGCCCCGGCGCTTGCCCGAGGGGATAAAGCGCTCGCCGTAGGTATGTAACCAGAGCAGCCGTGCTCCCGCCGTGCGAGCTTTCTCGAATAACCCTGCCTTCTTAGTGATTGGCACGCGCAGTTCCCGAGATTCCAGTTCCCCTTGGAATTGCTCAGTAAATGCCGGCTGGGCCAAAAGGCCAAAAAAATAAGCCGCGAGATCATCCGCCTTTACTTCCCGCCGGTAAGTCTTCCCAAGCAGCTCCAGCAACCCCGGCAGTATATTTGCCTCCGAAGCGGCGGCGTTACGATATAGAGGAATCGCTGCTTTTGCCCCATAAGAACCACGAAAGTGGTCAAGGTCTGGAATTATTGCACAGGCTGTCACAGCAGGGCCCTGCCCAAGAGGATGCTTAAGTAGACTGGCGAAATATACCTGCCGTTCACTGTGGGCCCGCCAGAGACTAGGTCCAGGTCTATCAATAAGGCGCGAATCGGCAAAGATAAACTGCCGGTCAAAAGATCGATAAGCATATCTGATAATACTTGGCGGCTTGCAATCTTTTGGCAATTCACTAATCGGTGCCAGTCTTTCTTCGGAGGGGGGAAGCTGAGTCGCCGATTCAGATACTTTGCGGCCGGTTGGCGAATCTTTGAATAAATTTGACCGGTCAACTCGGTCCGCATTTAGCAATGTTCTCCAGCATCTCCTGAGGGTTTCATCTTCCGGAGAAATTACCCACGTCCTTCCGGCCTTGACCCCTGATTGCTGCCAGGGCATCAGGTCGGTCAGGAGGGGCCAGGTGAAGTATTCGCCTTTTCCGGCGGGGCGGAAGGGGGACTGCCAGTCTTCGGGACAGTCCTGCCACTTCATTTTCCGGAAATTATCGATCTTGTCCAGCGCGGCGAGCTTGGCGGCGCGATCGCCTTCAAGACGGGCGTATCTTACCCGGGCCGGGCGATCGAGCTTGGCTTTTTTCGAACGGAGGGCGACGGCGATGGCCACCGGGGTCTGGATGGCAAAGACATTGTCGCTCTTCCTGGTGCCCCGGCCCTCGCCGCCGAGGTCGAGGATCCAGATCTCTTCGCAGATCCGGCGCATATGTTCCCGCATCCCGCAAAAGGCGTCCCCATCGATATAGCTCGACGCGCTGATGAAACTGACCACCCCCGGGTCGGGAGCGGTCTCGTGTTCGAAGACTTTCCAGAGCGCCCACCGCCAGAAATAAACATAGAGGTTGTATAAGTTCTTGACGTGGACCCCGTGGCCGGATGCCACGGCAGGATCGAGGAAGTCGCGGAAGATGGCATCGGCGCCGGTTTCCGTGTCGCCCCAGCGGACCCAACCGCCGGTGCGGGACTTGTTATCATCGGTGGCGGCCTCGTGCCGGTCGTAGGGCGGGTTGCCGAGGCAGACGATGACCGGGACTTCGGCTTTGACCCGGGCGGCTCGTTTGTGCTGCTCGGCAAAGGCCTTCTGGGCAAAGCCCATTACCGCCTGGGGCGGTTCGGCGTGGGGGCTTTCCAGGGTGTCGGTCAGGTAAACGTGGGTACCGTCCTCGGGGAGGCGGGCGCCACGATCGCTCAGGGCCCGACTGACCCGGAGCTCGGTGACGGCGTAGGGGCCGACCATCAGTTCAAATCCGTATAGGTTGGCGGCCAGGGCGGCGGCCTGGCCGGCGACAGCCCCCGGCCCCTGTTCGGCCTCGACCCGGCCGAGGGCGTGTTCGATTACTCCCAGCAGGTAAGTCCCGGTGCCGGCGGCGGGATCGAGGGTGATAACTCCGGGATCGGCAAAACCCAGCGGCTTGCCGAGGCGGTGGACAAGGAGATTATCAATCAGGCGCACCTGGCAGCGGACCACTTCGACCGGGGTATAGTAAGCCCCGGCATTTTTACGGAGCTTGGGGTCGTAGGCGGCCAGAAAGTCCTCGTAGAAATAGAGCCAGGGGTCTTGGGGGCCGGAGAGCGCCGACGGCGGCACGACCGCGATCACGCGGAGGAGCAGCCCGAGCGAGGCGGGCATCTCCGCCCGCACTTCGGAATCGGTCAGGACCTGGAGAGCGCGGGAGAGCAGGTTGTGTTGAGCGGAAAGGGCGGCGACGGCGTTGTCCAGGGTGAGCGGCTCGGCGCCTTCGCTGCGCCCCAGGAGCAGGGCGAAGGTGACGGTCTGGGCGTAGGCGTCGGCGAACTGCTCGTCCGGGGCGTCCGGGAAGAGCAGCTGCCGCCAGTTCCCGGCCAGCTGAACCAAGGGTGACGAAGGATCACGGAGGGCATCGATCACGTCATCGCGCAGCATCCGGCAGAGCGGCGCCAGCAAGGCGGCAAGCCCTTTCAGGTCGATTTTGCCCCGGCGATCGCGGGGGATGATCGGTTCCCAGAGGAAGAAATCGCGCAGAAGCGGTTCGAGGGCAGCCGCGTCCCGGGAAGTGGCGGCTTTTTTCCCCTCTGTGGAGATATCTCCGGAGAGACGGACTACCTCGCCGACAAGTTTGCCGCTGCGATAAAGCGCCCATTCGTTGCCATCGGTATAGAGGAGGTTGGGGATGGCCGAGAATCGTTTGAACTGTTCCCGGTTGTGGCCCCGAAAGCGGGAGGCGGTCGCCCCGGTCCCGGGGGCTTTAATCTCGACGTAGCCGACGAGAAGATTGCCCAGATGGACGGCGTAATCAGGGCGACCCCGGCGGTCGGGGAGCGGAGTTTCCCCGGTGCAGACGATATCCCACCCCATCGCCTCAGCCACGGCGGTTTTGAAGTTCTCGAAGGGGCCCCGCAGCTGGTCCTCCGGCTCGCCGGCGGTAAGCTGGGTCATCTTGGCCTTAACGTCCGCCGCGAAGGTTTGCAGGGGCTCGTGGATTGAGAAGATTTTGTTCATTCCATTTTACGATCACAAACTCTGCCATTTAACGTTGCGGATCAGGCGCGCCATTTGGCGTCGCCTGCATCCCGCTTGGTCGGCAGCAATTTGCCCTTGGACTTCGGCAATAATAATGAGTGCTCTATGTATTGTCCCACTAGATCGATCACTGCGTTGGGTTCAAGTTTGTCGTACATCACCAGGAGTTTCTCTACTATGGCGATCTTCTTCTCGAAGTTTGCCAGGTATTTGTTCTCGCGATCAACTGCGGCGGTCGCCAGGTCCGATTGGCGCCTCTCGTACATATCACGCACCTGCTCAAGTAAAAGACAGGTCTCTGCCTCAATCTTCTCGTTCCCAACCTTCCGGCTGCGTAGCCATTCCTTGATGTGGTCAACGGCTCCCCGTGCCGTGTCAGTAAGTTCGTCCCTGACGGTTATCTTCTGCTCTGGATCGACTATGGTGTTGAGCAAGTCATCGACAGCTTTGATGATTCGTTTCCTCAGTTTTCGAATCTGACCGATATGTTCTTCGTCCGGTGCAATTCGGGACGGGTTTGACACCTGAATTCTCTTCTGTCCCTGAGCAACTTGAAAAAGGACCTCGTCGAAAACATCGATGAATACGTCAGCGGCATCCATTGCCATAGGGGCTTTCATAATGGTGGTAAGTCGGATTGCGCCTTTGCGTGTTATAACCCAAGGCAAAGCTCGGCTTCCGCCGCGTCCAAGTTTTGAGATCACTCCCAGTGATCTCAATCGCGTCAGTTCCTCCTTCGTGATCTGAAAGGCGTAACGTTCGGGGAAGAGCGGGCGAGGGCCATTGTTATTGCGCGTTATGTTCTGAACGATCTCACGTGTCTGGACGTTGAAGACCTCCGCAACTGTTGCAGCGAGCATAACGAGATAGCCGCGCAACTCGAATACACGGGAGATGGACTCGTGCTCTGGGGGCAGCAGCTCTCCTCTCGCGATATCCGTTGCCATAATTCTCCTTTTCGTTTGGGATCACTGAGAGTGATCTCAAACATATAGGCAACTACTGAACCCGCCCAGCATCAATTAGGCATTCCCTCAAGTACGGCGTCTCTACCTGCCTATCGTAGAATTCATCCGCTATTGCCATAGTATGGCGGACAGAAGTCTGTTGGAGCGACAGATTGTGTATTATAAACAATAGAATATTTTCTGAATTATCCTTCCCCGCACGAAAAAGGCCACCGAATCCATCTATACTGGACCGGTGGCCTGGGCTTTCTTCAACCCCCTGGTGTGGCTGACTCATCGGGAAATCTCACGAGGTTATAGTAATTGGAAAGGCGGGGGTATTTTACAGATCTTTTTGGGAATGGTCAAGGAAAACACCGGAAAAACCGAAATTTTCTAAAGCGGTTTGCATCTTTCTACTGCGCTACGGCTTACCGGCAACCGAGCCCGGGTTCGAGACGCTGGGCACACACCCACTCGGATCTGCTCTCCTGGAGCGTGTTTGTCAGGCAATAAACCGGCTGCTCCGGGGCAGTCCGGTCGCGGGACTGGGGGGTTCTGAATAGGGAACGGAGCAAAAATCAGGGGATTTTTGCATTTCGGCCCACGACCGTACGAAAACGGTTTTTTGCCGTCTTCAGCGGTTTGGCGAGGGTGTTCAGCTTGCCCAGGAGGTCGAGCGGGCCGGAGAACTCGATCGTGATCTTGTCGCCGCCCCGGCTCCGGCGGATGGCCACGGCCTTCTTCCAGAGCAGCCGGACCCCCGGGTCCTTCTCGTACTCGTCCTCGACGATGTCGAGCAGCAGCTCCTTCTTCGTCTTCTCCGCATCCGGTTTCAGGCGGTAGATACTGTACTTGAGTTCTTCCAGGGTCATCTCCCCCGCCAGGATTTGCCGGAAGTACCTCTCCCGGAGGTCGGGGTCCTCGATCCGGAGCAGCCACTCCCCGTGCCCCGAGGTCATCTCCCCCTCCCGGATCGCCCGCTCCATCTCCGGGGTGAGGTTTCTCACCAGGTGCAAGAGCGCGAAGATCCGGGTCCGGGACTTCCCGCAGGGCGCGACCAGGTCCTCCGGCGAGTGGCCGTATTCCTCCACCAGTTTGCGGTAGGCGTGTCCCTCTTCGAGGATGGTGAAATCCTTCCGGTTGATGTTCTCCACGAACCCCATCAGGACCGCCTCCCCGTCGGAGATGTCTTCCCAGACCTCCGCCCGGATCCGGGTCAGCCCCAGTTCCTTCGCGCAATCGAGCCGCCGGTGCCCGGTGAAGTTGAGGTACCCATCCCCGACCTTCTTCACCTTGATCGGCTCCATCACCCCGCACTCCCGGATCGAGGCCAGAAGCTCGTCCCGCTCGTAATCCTTCTCCAGCCTCATCCGACAGAGGCTCCCCCCAATCCGGGAAATCTCAATCTCCCTGATTTCCATCTCTTCCCCTCTTGATTCCGACTTTGATCGATGGTTGGCCGGGCTGATCCCTGGTCCAGGATCAAGCTCCCCTGGATCGAGTCTTACTCCGACCTAACCGCCGCCGCCCGCCGGATCGTCAGAACGATCCAGCGAGATCCCGGCACCGTTCTCTATTTCCTCCGCAAGAACTTGGTAGCCTTAAACTGGAGGTCGGTCAAGTTCCTCCTCCGGGTCGTCCGCGATCTCCACCTCCGCCTCTTCCTCGTCCCCCCCTACCCGGACTGGTGGTGAGCAATCCCGCCCCACCCTCGTCACCGCGGCATCAGCGCGAACACGCCCCAGCCCAGGTATTCACGCGAGTAAGCGGCGTAGCGCTCGGGTTCCGAGGTCAGTTTGGCCCGAACCTCTTTCGCTAACTCGTCGCCGGGGTTGGCTTCAAGCCATCGGCGCATAGTGAGCCACTTGGCCGCCTCGTAT
>JAXGWO010000002.1:0-124740 GCA_040773245.1 PVC group bacterium | reverse complement strand
TGGAAGACCCCTTCGAGAATATGGGGGCCCAGCTGGTCCGGGAAGTCGCTTCCCGCACCAGCGACGACGCCGGAGACGGCACCACCACCGCCACCATCCTGGCTGAAGCCATCTACCGCGAGGGCCTGAAGAGCGTGACCGCCGGGGCCAACCCGATGGCCGTGAAGCGGGGCATCGACAAGGCGGTCGAGGCCGTGGTCAAGGAACTCGAGGGGATCAGCAAGAAGGTCGGCGACCGGTCGGACATCACCGCCGTCGCCACCATCTCGGCCAACAACGACACCACCATCGGCCAGCGGATCGCCGAGGCGATGGACAAGGTCGGCAAGGACGGGGTGATCACGGTCGAGGAGGCCAAGGGGATCTCCACCTACCTGAAGGTGGTGGACGGGATGCAGTTCGACAAGGGCTACCTCTCCCCTTACTTCATCACCGACGCCGAGAATATGGACGCGGTCCTCGAGGATCCCTACATCCTGCTCTTCGAGAAGAAGATCTCCAACCTCAAGGATCTCCTGCCCCTGCTGGAGGAGATCGCCAAGACCGGCCGCGCCCTGCTGGTGATCGCGGAAGATGTCGAGGGCGAGGCCCTGGCCGCCCTGGTGGTCAACAAGATCCGGGGCACCCTGAAGGCCTGCGCCGTCAAGGCGCCCGGGTTCGGCGACCGCCGCAAGGCGATGATGGAGGATATCGCCGTTCTCAGCGGAGGGAGGTTGATCTCCGAGGATCTGGGGATCAAGCTGGAGAGCGTCGGCCTCGATGACCTCGGCCAGGCCAAGCGGGTCACGGTCGAGAAGGAGAACACCACGATCGTCGAGGGCAAGGGTTCCACGGCCGACATCCAGGGCCGGATCGCCCAGATCAAGAAGCAGATCGAGGACACCGACTCCGACTACGACCGCGAGAAACTCCAGGAACGGCTGGCCAAGCTGGCCGGGGGAGTGGCCGTGATCAACGTCGGGGCCGCCACCGAAACCGAGATGAAGGAGAAGAAAGCCCGGGTCGAGGACGCCCTCCACGCCACCCGGGCCGCGGTGGAAGAGGGGATCGTCCCCGGCGGCGGCGTGGCCCTGCTGCGCTGCATCGAGGGGCTGGAGAAGGTAAAGGCCTCCGGCGACGAGAAGATCGGCGTCCGGATCATCAAGAAAGCCCTCGAGGCCCCCGCCCGCCAGCTGGCCGACAACGCCGGCGTCGAGGGCGCGATCGTCGTCCGGGACGTGCTGCAAGGCAAGGGCGACTACGGGTACAACGTGAGCAGCGACAAGTACGTCGCGATGTTCAAGGAAGGGATCATCGACCCGACCAAGGTGACCCGGACCGCGCTCCAGAACGCCTCCAGCATCTCGGGGCTGATGATCACCACCGAGTGCCTGATCGCCGAGGTCCCGGAGGAGGAGAAGATGCCTCCGATGGGCGGCGGCGGTATGGGCGGTATGGGCGGTATGATGTAATTTAAATCCCCGGCGGGGATTTAAATTAGAGCAAAAAGCGTCCCTTCGGCATTCGCCGGAGGGACGCTTTTTGATTTTTAACCCGTGACCTTATGGTAGTATAAGTTCAAAGTTCGAAGTTCAAAGTTAAGGCAAGCGAAGGACGCCAAGGGCGTCCCACACTCCAGCCCGGGGTGTCGAAGATCCGGTTTGTGACGGGCAACCCCGGGTTTGAAAAAGGCAACTCGTAACCCGTCTCTGCCTGCACCCCAAGCCTCCTTCGTCATCGCAGCGTAGCTGCGGCGGCTGAACGGGGTGTCACATCTCGTATATCAAGGATGGGGGAAACCCGGTTTGTTCCGTCTATCAAGATGAACCTGAGCGCGATTCTCTGGCTGGGGCATCTCTTCTTTCCCCGGGAGTGCGTTCACTGCGGGGTTCTGCTCGATTACCGGAACCGGGATTATCTCTGCCCCGGCTGCCGGGAACAGCTGGAGACGGTCGGCGAACCGGTCTGCGATTGCTGCGGCCGGTCCCTGGCGGGGCCGGCCCGTCTCCGACCGACCTGTCCGGCCTGCCGGAAGAACCCGCCGGCCTTCCGCCGGGCCCGTTCGGCGGTGCTGTTTTCCGGCGCCGGGCAGTCCCTGGTCAAGGCTTACAAGTACAGCGCCAACCCCTATCTCTCCGGTCCGGTCCTGGAGCTGCTCGCGGCCGGTTGGGAGAGATGGTACGGGGAAACGGAATATCACCGGATCGTCCCGGTTCCGCTTCATCCCCGCAAGGTCCGGGAGCGGGGGTTCGACCAGTCGGCCATCCTGGCCGCCGGCCTGAGCCGGCGGACCGGAATCCCCGGCGACCGGAAGTCCCTGGTCCGCATCCGCTATACCGGCACCCAGACCCGCCTGAGCCGCCGGGCCCGCCGGGAGAACATCCGGGGCGCTTTCCGGGTCCGGGGGGCGGAGCGGGTCCGGGGAGCTTCCATCCTGCTGGTTGACGATGTCTATACCACCGGGGCCACCGTGGGCGAGTGCGCGGCGGCCCTGCGGGCGGCGGGAGCGGAGACCGTCGATGTCCTGACCGTGGCCCGGGCCGTGGAGAAGGGGAAATGAGACTGCATAAATACCTCTCCCGCGCCGGGACGACCTCCCGGAGAAAGGCGGAGGACTTGATCGCCGCCGGCCGCGTCCGGGTCAACAAACTGGCGGTGACCCGGCCGGGGACGATCATCGACCCGGACGGCGACACGGTGGAGGTGGACGGCCGCCCGGTCCAGCCGGAGGCGAAGGTCTACATTCTCCTCCACAAGCCGGCCGGTTATCTCTGTTCGCTGGAGGACCGCTTCCGCCGCCCGCTGGTCACCGGCCTGCTCCCGGAAATAGCCGAGCGGGTCTACCCGGTCGGCCGCCTCGACCTCGACTCCGAAGGACTGCTGCTTCTGACCAATGACGGCGATTTCGCCCTGAAACTGACTCATCCTCGGCACCGGATCGAGAAGACCTATGAGATCCGCCTGCGCGATCCCCTCTCCCCGAACGGGGAGGAGAAGCTCCGGAGCGGCGTCACCCTGGAAGACGGGTTTCGGGCCGGCCCGGCCGGGGTCCGGATCCTCGCCCCCGACCGCCGGGCGGCGGAGGTAACCATTCGGGAAGGGAAGAAGCGCCAGGTGAAGCGGATGCTGGAGGCGGTGGGAAACCGGGTGGTTTACCTGAAGCGGACCGCCGTCGGGCCCCTGTCCCTGGGGGACCTGGGGAAGGGGAAGTGGAGAAGGTTAACAGCCGAGGAAGTTGCTCTTTTTATCGGCTAACAAACCGATCCCGATAGCGACAGCGAATTGAGCGGGAGTTGAGAGGTGATCTCTATCGGTATCGGGATCGCTATCGCTATCGACAAGATAAAGGAGGCTTAATATGGACGTCAGCAAGTTCACCTTGAAAACCCAGCAGGCCCTGAAGGACGCCCAGGACCTGGCCGGGGAACATAATCACCAGGAGATCGCTCCCTCCCATCTCCTCCTGGCCCTGATCGATCAGGAGGAGGGGCTGACCCGCCCCATCCTCCAGAAACTGGCGGCCCGCCCCGATCGGGTGAAAGAACAGGCCCGGGAAAACCTCGAACGGATCCCCCGGGTTCAGGGGGCTGGACCGCAGACCCCCTACCTTTCGCCCCTGCTGAACCAGGTGCTCAACACCGCCTGGAAGGAAGCCAAAAGCCTCAAGGACGAGTACCTCTCCGTGGAGCATCTCCTGCTCGCCCTGGCCGAGTCCGACTCCCCGGCCGGGAAGGTTCTCCGGGAACTCGGGGTGACCCGGGACGGGATCCTCCAGGCCCTGGTCGAGATCCGCGGCAGCCAGCGGGTGGTCGACCCCAACCCGGAGGAGAAGTACGAGGCCCTGACCCGCTTCGCCCGCGACCTGACCGAGCTGGCCCGGCAGGGGAAGCTCGACCCGGTGATCGGCCGCGACGACGAGATCCGGCGGGTGATCCAGGTCCTCTCCCGGCGGACCAAGAACAACCCGGTCCTGATCGGGGAGCCCGGGGTGGGGAAGACCGCGATCGCCGAGGGGCTGGCCACCCGGATAATGACCGGCGACGTCCCCGAGGGGCTGAAGAACAAGCGTCTGCTCGCCCTGGACATCGGGGCCCGGGTCGCCGGGGCCAAGTACCGCGGGGAGTTCGAGGACCGGCTGAAGGCGGTCTTAAGCGAGGTGGAAAAGGCCGAAGGCAAGATCATCCTCTTCATCGACGAGCTCCATACCATCGTCGGGGCGGGGGCCGCCGAGGGGGCGGTGGACGCCTCGAATATGCTCAAGCCCGCCCTGGCCCGGGGGGAACTGCGGTGCGTCGGTTCGACCACCCTCGACGAGTACCGCCAGCACATCGAGAAGGACGCCGCCCTGGAGCGGCGATTCCAGCCGGTCCTCGTCGGGGAGCCCTCGGTCGAGGCGACGATCGCCATCCTCAGGGGGCTGAAGGCAAGGTACGAGGCCCATCACGGGGTCCGGATCACCGACCCCGCCCTGGTCGCCGCCGCCGTCCTCTCCGACCGCTATATCTCCGACCGCTTCCTCCCCGACAAGGCGATCGACCTGATCGACGAGGCCGCCTCCCGGCTGAAGATCGAGATCGACTCCCGCCCGGTCGAGGTGGACGAGGTGGAGCGGAAGATAATGCAGCTGGAGATCGAGCGGCAGGCCCTGAAGAAGGAAAAGGACGCCACCAGCAAGGAAAGGCTGGCCCGCCTGGAGAAGGACCTGAACAACCTCAAGGAGGAGAGCCGGTCCCTCAACGCCCACTGGCAGAACGAGAAGGAGGCGATCTCGGTCATCCGGAAGCTCCTGGAACGCCTCGACGAGCTGAAGGTGGAGGAAGGAGCGGCCGAGCGGGCCGGCAACCTGGAACGGGCCGCCCAGCTCCGGTACGGGGAGAAGATCGAGCTCCAGAAGAAGCTCGAGGAGGCCAACCGGAAGCTGGCCGAGCTCCAGAAGGACCGGAGGATGCTCAAGGAGGAGGTGGACGAGGACGACATCGCCGAGGTGGTGGGAAGCTGGACCGGGATCCCGGTCAGCCGGCTGCTGGAGGGGGAGATGGAGAAGCTGGTCCGGGTCGAGGAGCGGCTCCACCAGCGGGTGATCGGGCAGGAGGAGGCGATCTCCGCCGTGGCCAACGCCATCCGGCGCGGAAGGGTGGGGATGTCCGACCCCAACCGCCCGCTCGGCTCCTTCATCTTTATGGGACCGACCGGGGTGGGGAAGACCGAGCTGGGCAAGGCGCTGGCCGAGTACCTCTTCGACGACGAGAAGTCGATGGTCCGGCTGGATATGTCCGAGTACCAAGAGCGGCACACCGTCTCGAGGCTGATCGGCGCCCCCCCCGGCTACGTCGGCTACGGGGAAGGCGGCCAGCTGACCGAGGCGGTCCGCCGCCGCCCCTACTCGGTGGTCCTCTTCGACGAGATCGAGAAGGCCCACCCCGACGTCTTCAACACCCTGCTCCAGATCCTCGACGAGGGCCAGCTGACCGACGGCCAGGGGCGGAAGGTCAACTTCAAGAACACCGTGGTGATTATGACCTCCAACATCGGCTCCCCGGTCATCCAGGAGTGCTCGGAACAGGGAAAGCAGCCGGAGGAGATGAAGGAGCGGGTGCTGGCGGAGTTGCGGAGCCGCTTCCGGCCGGAGTTTCTCAACCGGGTGGATGACATCATCATCTTCACCAGCCTCAACCGGGAAGAGATCAAGAAAATCGTCGATCTCCAGGTCGCCTACCTGGCCCGGCGGCTGGCCGGCCGGAAGATGTCCCTGGACCTGAGCGAAGCGGCCCGGGAGCACCTGGCGCGGACCGGCTACGACCCCGCCTTCGGCGCCCGTCCCCTCAAGCGCCTGATCCAGAAGGAGATCGAGAATCCCCTGGCCCTGAAGATCCTGGAAGGGGAGTTCGCCGACGGCGACCGGATCGCGGCCGACTACGATTCGGGGGAGGATCGGATAGTCTTTAAGAAAGCGAAGGGCGGGAAGGCGAAGGGGAAGGAGGAGTGATCGGTAATCAGTAATCGGTGAGCGGTAGCAGTCCGACGAGTCCGACCCGTCAAACGGCGGGTATTTCCTGCCTACTGCCTACTGCCTATTCCGTCTCCCACCACTGCCGCCACTTGTCGGCGTACCTGTCGATCCAATCGGCGACCGCTTCCGAGCCGAGGTCGTGGCCGGCTTTCTCCGACTCGATCCATTTATGTTTCAGGATCTCCTCCATCTGGTTCCGGGAGGAGAGCACGGTCCGTTTGGCCCGCCAGACCAGGGCGTAGTTCTTCTGCCAGTCCTCGACCGCCTCTTCGATGGAAACGTAGCGCCCGTAGCGCTGGGAGAGAAAATAGCGGTGGACCCGGATCGCCTTCCATTCCGCCGGGCTGAAGCGCGGCTCGTGGGGACAGCTTTTTTCGTCCTCTCTCTTCAACTTCCAGTGCTGCTCCCGCCACTGCCGGGAATAGCGGTCCAGCCAGTCAATGACCGCTTCCCTGATCCCGACTTCGTGCCCGGCCTGCCGGGAGAGGTAATACTTGTGGACGTGGACCGCTCCCCACTCCGCCGGACTGAAACAGAATTCCGCTCCCGAATCCATAACTCCCGGGCCGATCCCCTCCCGGCCGCAAAATGATCGATGGAAAATATAGTCGCGCGGTGATAATTTGGCAACAGGATTTTGGCAGTTTGCAATCTGGCCTCAGCATATAACTCCGATCGGTCCCAGAGGTCGCATCAATGTTCAAGAAAAGCCCAGTCCCCCCCGGCGAACTACTGATGGTCGGCTTCGAGGGGCCGGAGATCGACGAACTCCTTCGCCGCTATATTCTGGACTGGCGGGTGGGGGGGGTGATCCTCTTCGACCGGAATATCCGCGATCCGGACCAGCTCTCCCGGCTCTGTTCCCGGATGCAGGAACTCCGCCGCCGGGTGGCCGACAGTCCCCTCCTGATCGCGGTCGATCAGGAAGGGGGTACGGTGGCCCGGGTGAGAAGGGGGGCGACCGTCTTCCCCGGCAACCTGGCCCTGGGAGTTTCGTCACCGGCCGGGGACGCTTACCTTCAGGGGCGGATTACCGGCCGGGAACTGAGGGAGCTGGGGATCAATATGAACCTGGCTCCGGTGCTCGATCTCTACCACCCCCGCTCCAGCTCCAGCCTCGGCCTCCGCTCCCTCGGCCCCGACCCGGAGCGGGTGGCGGAACTGGGAACGGCCCTGATCGGGGGGCTGCAGGAGGAGGCGGTGATCGCCACCGCCAAGCACTTTCCCGGCAAGGGACTCGCCCGGCGGGATTCCCACCGGGAACTGCCGGTGATCGAGGCCTCTCCGGCCGCCCTCCGCGAGCGGGACCTCCTGCCCTTCCGGCGGGCCGTGGCGGCGGGGGTGAAGGCGGTGATGACCTCGCACGCCGCCTATCCCGCCCTCGACGGCGGCCTTCTCCGGCCGGGCACCCTCTCCCCGGAACTGATGACCGGCCTCCTGCGGGGAGAGCTGGGTTTCCGGGGGGTGTTGATCAGCGACGACCTGGGGATGGGGGCGATCGGGAAGTTTTGCCCGATCGCCGAGGCGGTCCGGAAGGGCCTGGCGGCGGGGTTGGATATCTTCCTGGCCTGCCATTCTCCCCGGGAGCGCGAGTCGGCCTGCCGGGAGCTGGAGAAGCTCGCCGGAGAACCGGGTTCGGAAGAGCGCCGGCGGGAGAGCGGGGAGAGGATCGCCGCCCTGAAAGCCGGCCTGAGCGCCTCCCCCCCCCTCGAACCGGCCGGAGAGACGGGAGACCGTCTGGCGGGACGGGTCGCCCGGTCGGCGATAACCTCCCCGGTCTTTCCCGGCCGGGGACCGGCCCTGGACCGGCGTTTCCTCCTGGTCTGGTTCCGGCCCGAGCGGATGGTCGAGGTCGAGAGCACGGACGGGGAGGACGCCGGTCCGGGGAGCTTCTTCCGGCCGGCCGGTTTCGTGCCGGAAGTATCCACTCTCCCCCTCGAACCCGGCGGGGCGGACCGGTCCGCTGTTCTGCAGTCCCTCGCCGGTCACTCGTCGGTCCTGGTCACCGCCTGCGACGCCTACCGCTTCCCCGGCCAGCGCGCCCTGATCGAAGAAATCTTAACCGCCCGCCCGGAAGCGGTGCTGGCGGTTCTCCGCGACCCCCGGGACGCGGAGCTCTTCCCCGGGGCCGCCCGGCTTATCGTCACCCGGGGTTACGGATCTTACTCGCTGCGGGCCCTGGCCGGAATTCTGGCCGCCGGTGGGAGGTCCGGGGAGAAGTGAAGAACCTCCATTTCGTCGGGATCGCCGGGAGCGGGATGTCGGCCCTGGCCCAGTACGCCCGCTGGGAGGGCCGGCCCGTCTCCGGTTCCGACCGTCTCTTCGACCGGGGCCAGGCCCCCGAACTCAGGTCCTGCCTGGAGGGGGAGGGGATCGCGATCTTCCCCCAGGACGGGTCCGGGGTCCCCTCGGCTCACACCGCGGTCAGCTCGGCGGCGGTGGAGGCGGACATCCCCGACCTGAAGGCGGCGGCGGCCGGGGGCGTCCCCGTCCTCGTCCGGGGGGAGTTCCTCCTCCGCCTGGCGGAAGGGAAAGAATCGCTGGCGGTGGCGGGGACCAACGGCAAGTCGACCACCACCGCGCTCCTGGCCTGGGTCCTGGAGAAGGGAGGCCTCGACCCCGGCTGCGTGATGGGGGCGCCGCTGATCCAGGGCTGGAGCGGATGGGGGAACGCCCGCCGCGGGAGTTCGGATCTCTTCTGCTTCGAGGCCGACGAGAGTGACGGTATTCTCGAACGCTACCGGCCCGAGTTCGGCGTAGTAACCAATATCTCCCCCGATCATTTCGCCCCGGAGAGGCTGCGGGAGATCTTCTCCCTTTTCGCCCTCGGCTGCCGCCGGGTGCTGGCGGTCAATAACGACTGCCCCGAATGCCGCCGTCTCCCGGGGGGGAAGTCCCGGAAGGTCACTTTCGCCGTCGATTTCCCCGCCGATTACCGGGCCCGGGATCTGCGGCTGGAGCGGGACTCCCTCTCCTTCCGGCTTTCCGGGGTTGACTTCTACCTTCCCCTCCCCGGGGTCCATAACCTCTACAACCTGCTGGCCGCCGCCGCCCTGGCCGCCGCGGTTGGTCTCTCCCTCGATCAGGCGGCGGCGGCGGCCGGAGATTTTCCCGGCCTGAAACGGCGGCTGGAGCTGGTCCACTCCTCGCCGGGGCTGGCCGTGATCGACGACTACTCGCACAACCCGGCCAAGGTCGCCGCCGCCCTGGCCGCCGCCCGCGGCTTCGGGTCCCCCCTGACCGTGGTCTACCAGCCCCACGGCTACGGGCCCCTGAAGAGGTTCCGCCGGGAGCTGGCGGCGGCTTTCTCTTCCGGTCTCCGGGCCGGGGACCGGCTCTTCCTCCTCCCGGTGTATTACGCCGGGGGGACGGTCGAGGCCGGTTACGGTTCCGGAGAATTCGCCGCCGGGATCGGCGGCCCGATGAGAGCGGAGTTCCTCCCCGATCACCAGGCCGTCCTCGAGCGCCTCGGGCCGGCGCGCGGGGTCTTTCTGGTGATGGGCGCCCGGGATCCGAAACTTAGCCTCCTGGCCCGCCGGATCGTTTCCGTCCTGGGGGCGGAGTGACAAAGGCGGGAACGAGAACGAGAACGAGTACGAATATGAGCAGGGGGGAGGGGAAGGAATACTCCGGGAAGGCGATGGCGGAGTACCGGGCGGCGCTGGCCGAGCTTTACCGGCTCCGGCTCTTCGGGACCAAGCTCGGGCTGAATAATATCCGGCGTTTGCTCGAACTGCTGGGCCGGCCGGAACGGGGACTGAGTTTTTACCACATCGCCGGGACCAACGGGAAGGGATCGACGGCCGCCATCCTTCAGCGGTTGTTGATGACCACCCGCCGCCGGGTGGGGCTCTTCACCTCTCCTCACCTCGATGATTTCCGGGAACGGATCCGGATCAATGATCGCCTGATCTCCCCCCGGGCGGCGGCGGACGGTTTGAGAGCGATCTTTCCTCTTCTCGACCGGGTCGCCCGATCCCCCGGCTGCTCGCACCCCACTTACTTCGAGGCGGTGACCGCCTTGGCTTGCCGGTACTTCGCCTGGAACCGGACGGAGGCGGTGGTCTGGGAGGTCGGGCTGGGGGGGAGGCTCGACGCCACCAACGCGGTCACGCCGGCGGTCTCGGTCATCACCTCGATCGGGCTCGAGCATCAGGCTTACCTCGGCTCCACGCTTGATCTGATCGCCCGGGAGAAGGGGGGGATTATCAAGGCCGGGATCCCCCTGGTGACCGCCGTCGGGCCGGGAACCGCGCTGAACCGGCTCCGCCGGATCTGCCGGAGCCGCCGTTCCCCCCTGCTCGAGGTCTCCCGGCTCTACCAAGCCCGGGTCCTCTCCCGCCGCCTCGACGGCCAGGTGATGGCCGTCACCGGTCCCCGGTCCGATCATCCGGAGCTCTTTCTTCCCCTTCCCGGCGATCACCAGGTGGACAACCTCCTGACGGCGCTGGCCGCCTGGGAGAGGGGCGAGCGCCGGGCGGCGGCGGTCGGTCGGGCCCGGGTGAAGAGAGCCGTGGCGTCCGTCTCCTGGCCCGGCCGTTTCGAGTATTTCCCCGGCCCGCCGGAGGTGATCCTGGACGGGGCCCACAACCGGGCCGGGGCCCGGGTTCTGGCCCGGGCCCTGCGCTCCCTGCTCCCCGGCCGCCCGCTGCTGTTGATCCTCGGGGTTCTGAGCGACAAGGACGCCGCCGGGATCTGCCGCTCTCTCCTTCCCCTGGTTCGGAAGGTGGTGGCCGTCTCCCCCCCGAGCACGCGCGCTCTCCCGGCTTCCCGGCTGGCCCGGATCATCCGCGCCGAGACCGGGGAGAGAAAAATCCCGGTCCTGGTCCGCAAATCGCTTGAGTCCGGATTGAGATACTGCTACCGTGTTCAATCTTCCGTCCGGGAGGCGGCGGGCGGCCCCCCGGTTATCTGCGTCGCCGGTTCGCTCCGGCTGATCGGCCCGGCCCGGAGATTGCTTTCGGTCCGGGGCAACGAAAACAGGTCCCATCCTCCCCTCGGGCAATCCCGCCGGGGGTAGGGGTGGAATAATGGACTCCGCGGAAGCCACAGCGATAGTCAACGCCGTCCTCCTGCGGCCGGGCGAACCGGAAACCCGGGGCGGCCTGCTGTTCCGGCAGGGACGGATCGTCCGGTTTCTGGAGGCGGGGGAAGAACCCCCGGCCGGCGCCGCGGTCATCGACGGGGCGGGAGCCTATCTCGCCCCCGGTTTTATCGATCTCCACGTCCACGGCGGGGGAGGAGATGATTTCCTCGACGGGGGAAGCCGGAACCTGGACCGGATCCTCAACTTTCTCCCCCGCTTCGGCGTCACCTCCGTCCTCCCCACCATCGCCACCGCCGACCGCGACCACCTGTTCGGCCTGATCGAGCTCCTCCGGATTTACAGCCGGAGCCGTCCGAGGGGAACCCGGGTCCTGGGCATCAACCTGGAGGGGCCCTATCTCAGTATCGGCAAGCGGGGAGCCCAGCCGCTGCGCTTTATCCGGATGCCCTCCCGGGACGAGGCCGGGGAGATGATCCGGGCGGCCGGGGGGGCGATCAAGATTATGACCCTGTCGCCGGAGCTGGAGGGGGCCCTTCCCCTGATCAAGTTGCTGAAGCGTTCCGGGGTCATCCCCGCCATCGGCCATACCACCGCCGACTATGAGACAACCCGGCTGGCCATCCGGGCCGGGCTTTCCTATGCCACCCATCTCTTCAACAGCTACCCCTCTCTCCATCACCGCCAGCCGGGAGCGGTCGGGGCGATCCTCGAGTCTTCCCGGGTCCGGGTGGAGCTGATCTGCGACGGGATTCATCTCTCCCCGGTGATCATCCGGCTCGTCTGCCGGCTGAAGTCCCTGGATGACCTTCTCCTGGTGACGGACGGGGTGGCGGTTCTGGGGAGAAGGATCAGGACGTTCACGATGGGGGGGAGGGAAGTGACGGTGGACGGGGACGGAGCCCGGCTCCCCGACGGGACCCTGGTCGGGAGTATGATGCCGATGAACCGGGCCCTGCGGAATTTCGTCGATTTTACCGGACTTCCCCTTTCCTCCGCCCTCCGCCTGGTGACCGTCAACCCGGCCCGGTTGCTGGGAGCGGCGGAGCAGAAAGGCGACCTCCGGCCGGGGATGGATGCCGACCTGGTCCTCCTGGACCGCCGCGGCAACGTCCGCCGGACGATCATCGCCGGGGAAACCGTGTACAAGAGCAAGTCCGGTTAAGTTTCGGGCGTCCTTGAGGTCCTTTAAGTCCTTTTCGTCCTTTGCCTGCTTAGAGTCTTCCCCGGCGATGGCCCGATATGGTATTATCTCCCCGAAAATCGCAATCAGAGGAGGTGCCGATGAAGAAGTTGATGGTAATCAGCGCCCTGAGCTGTCTGATAGCTCTGGGTTGGAGCATCATCGCGGCGGATACGCTTGGCGCGCCGAAGAAGACGATCGCCGTTTCCGAATTTGATAACAAATCCGGCTGGCGGGGAACTTGGAAGATCGGCTGGGGGATGCAGGAGATGATGGCTACCGCCCTGATCGACACCGGCCAGTTCACGGTCCTGGAAAGGCAGGACCTATCTTCCGTGATGGCCGAACAGGATTTGGGTGCGAGCGGAAGAGCCGCCTCCGGATCGTCGGCCGCGGTCGGGCAGCTCGCCCGAGCCCAGATTCTGATCTCCGGCGCGGTGACCGAGTTCGAGGAGAAGAAGGGAGGCGAGGGGGCCGGGATCGGTTTCAAGGGGTTCCGGATCGGCGGCAGCCACGAGCAGGCCCACGTGGCCATCAACGTTCGGATTTACGACACCACCACCGGCGAGGTCCTTGACTCTCTCCGGGTGGCTGGATCGGCCGACGCCGGCGGCTTGAAGATCGGCTACAGCAACGCCGATTTCGGGGGTGACCTGGGCGGATTCCGCAAGACCCCTCTCGGCCAGGCGACCCAGCAGGCGATCGACGAGGCGGTGAAGAAGATCGCCTCCCGCCTGAAAGGCGTTCCCTGGCAGGGCAAGCTCATCAAGGCCTCCCCCTCCCAGGTTTATATCAACGCCGGCAGCGAGGGCGGGGTCTCCAGCGGGATGGAGTTCGACGTCTACCGCTCCGGCGAGGCCCTGCTCGATCCCGATACCGGATTAAACCTGGGTGCGGAGACCGAAAAGATCGGCCGGGTTCGAGTCGGCGACGTCAAGGAGAAGTTCTCCATCGCCGAGATTGTCTCCGGTTCGGATATGCAACGGGGCGATCTGGTGAAATCCAACTGAGATGATCCGTTTCCTCTTCAAATTGATCCTCCTCCTGGTGGTGGTGGCCCTGATCTACGGGCTCTGGCTGCTCTACCAGGGGAAATCACCGGAGGAGAAAGCGGAGATCCAGGAGGGGGTGGCCCGGACCGTGAAGAAAGCCGGGCAGGCGGTGGGGGAAGCCGGGCAGAGGGTGGTGGAGAAGGGTCGGGAGGTTTATGAAAGCCGCCGGGAGGGGGAAGGGGAATAGGGGTCTCTTGAGCAACCGCGACCAGGCGCCGGCGGCGATCAGCCCCGGCCTGTTCTATCTCCTTACCTTCGGCTGCCAGATGAACCGGCACGACTCGGAGAGGATCTCCGGGCTGCTCCGGGCCCGGGGCTGGCGCCGGGTCGACGATGAAGCCGCGGCCGATCTGGTTCTTCTCAATACCTGCAGCGTCCGCCGCCGCCCGGAAGCCAAGGTCTGGGGGCGCCTGGCCCGCTGCCGGCGGCTGAAGGAGACCCGCCCGGAGCTGATCCTGGGGGTGCTCGGCTGTATGGCCCGGCTCCGGTCGGATGAGATCCGGAAACGCTTCCCGGAAGTGGAGATCATTCTCGGGCCGGAGACCCTTTACCGCCTGGACGGAGCGATCGCTTCCCGGAGCGGATATCTTCCCCCGGCGGACGACCCGGAAAGTTTCTTCCGGGGACCGGCCGACCGGGAAAGCGCGATCTCGGCCTGGATCACCGTTACCCGGGGTTGCGACAATTTCTGCTCCTACTGCGTGGTCCCCTCTGCCCGGGGAAGGGAGATCTCCCGCCCGCCCGGCGAGATCCTGGCCGAGGTCCGGGAACTGGGAAGGCAGGGATACCGCGAGGTCACCCTGCTCGGTCAGAACGTCAACTCCTACCGGGGAACGGGGACGGGCGGTGAATCGGTTGATTTCCCCGGGTTGCTCCGTCTGCTCGACCCGGCGGCGGGGATCGAGCGGATCCGGTTTCTGACCTCGCACCCCAAGGATATCTCCCCCGGGCTGGCGGCGGCGATGGGGGAACTGGAGAAAGTCTGCGAATTTCTTCATTTCCCCGCTCAGTCCGGCTCCGACGCGGTCCTGGCCCGGATGCGGCGGGGCTATACCCGGGACGAGTACCTGGAGAAGGTCCGGAGACTGAGAGCGGCGGTCCCCGGGATCGCCCTGGCCTCCGACTTCATCGTCGGTTTCCCGGGCGAGACCGACCGGGATTTCGCCCGGACCCTGGATCTGGTCGAGGAGGTCGGTTTCGACCAGGTCTTCGCCTTTGCCTACTCCCCCCGTCCGGGGACGGCCGCCGCGGGCCGGAAAGACGATGTCCCCCCACCGGTCAAGGCGGACCGCCTGCGGGAGCTCTTATCCCGGCAGAAATGCCTGGGGGAGGCCAGGAACCGTGGTATGGTCGGGCAGGTGGTGGAGATCCTGGTTGAAGGGAGGAACCCCCGGTTTCCCGGCCGGGGGGAGGGGAGGACCCGGACCGGGAAGATGGTATTCTTCCCCTGGGAGGAAGGGATAATCGGTCGGCTGATCCCGGTCCGGATCGAGCGGTCCACCGACCTCAGCCTCTACGGACGGATTGTTGAGGCGGGATAAGAAATATTTTGTTGAATCGAGGGAGGGAAGGAATAATGGAGTATTGGAGTACTGGGATAAGTACAAGTTCCCATCACTCCATCACTCCATCACTCCACCACTCCACCACCCCCGGATATCTCAACCGATAATTGTTGTATCGAACCCCGATCTCTTCCGAACCGAATGACTGTGAAATCGGAATCCTCCACCCCGATGATGAAGCAGTACCGGGCGTTGAAGACCTCGGTCGGCGACGCCATCCTCCTCTTCCGCCTGGGAGATTTCTACGAGATGTTCGGCGAGGACGCCCGGTCCGCGGCCCCGATCCTCGGGATCGCCCTCACCGCCCGGCAGACGATGCCGATGTGCGGGATCCCCCACCACGCCGCGTCCGGGTACATCGAGAAGCTGCTCGGGGCCGGGAAGAAGGTGGCGATCTGCGATCAGGTCGAGGACCCGAAGGCGGCGAAGGGGATCGTCCGCCGCGAGGTCACCCGGATCATTACCCCGGGCACGGCCCTGGAAGATGAGCTGCTGAAGTCCGACGCCTCCAATTACCTGGCGGCGGTCCACCAGCTGGGGAAGGTATATGCCCTGGCCTATGTCGAGCTCTCCACCGGAGAGTTCCGGGTCGCCGAGCTTTCCGCTGCGGAAGATCTCCGGAACGAGCTGGAGCGGCTCCAGCCCAGCGAGTGCCTGGTTCCCGGACGCCTGGCGGGGGAACTGGGAGAAACCTTCTCCCGGCTGCCGGTCACCGCCGTCACCCCCCTGGAGGACTGGTATTTCGACTACGACCTGGCCGCCGCCGCCCTCAACCGGCTCTTCGGGACCGCCACCCTGGACGGTTTCGGCTGCCGGCACCTGGTCCCCGGGGTCGGGGCGGCGGGGGCGGTCGTCGAGTACGCCAGCGGCAATCTCAAGACCCCGCTCTCCCACATCGAATCCCTCTCCGTATATTCCCCCGGGGACTACCTGGTGATGGACGCCGTTTCCCAGGGCAACCTGGAGGTGGTCGAGCCGCTCCGGGGCGGCGACCGCGCCGCCACCCTGCTCGGGGTCCTCGACCGGACCGTGACCGCCGCCGGCGGCCGGACGCTGAGGGACTGGCTCCTCCACCCGTTCCGCCGCCCGGAAGAGATCGCCCGCCGCCTTGACGCGGTCGGGGAACTGGCCGGTAACCGGTCCGTCCTTTCCGCCCTCCGGGAAAAACTCAAGGAAACGCGGGATATCGGGCGGATCATCGGCCGGGTCGCCTGCGGCCGGACCAACGCCCGGGAGCTGGTCAACCTCCGCCAGTCCCTGGCCGCCGTCCCCGCCCTGGCCGAAATTATCTCCCCGCTCTCTCCGGAGCTGCTGCGGGAGAAGTTCGGGGATCTCCGGGTCTCCCCCGAACTGGTCGGCTTCCTCGACCGGGCCCTGGAGGATTCCCCGCCGCTGACCCTGAAGGAAGGCGGGATGATCCGGCCCGGGTACAGCGGGGAACTCGACCGGCTTCGGGCCCTGGCCCGGGACGGGAAGAGCTGGATCAGCCAATTCCAGAAGGAAGAGATCGAACGGACCGGGATCAAGTCCCTCAAGGTCCGCTACAACAAGGTCCTCGGCTATTACCTCGAGGTCACCCGGCCCAATCTCCCCCAGGTCCCCGCCCACTACCTGCCCAAGCAGACCCTGGTCAACGCCGGACGGTTCATCACCGAGGAGCTGAAGGATTACGAGCGGAAGGTGATCGGGGCGGAGGAGAAGGCGGCGGCGCTGGAGTATCGTCTCTTCGAGGAGGTCCGGGAAGCGGTGATGAAGGAAGCCCACCCGATCGGGCGTTGCGGCCGCGCGATCGGCGCCCTCGACGCCCTGGCCGGCCTGGCCGCGGCGGCGCTCGAGTACGGTTACGTCCGTCCGGCCGTCGACTCTTCCGATCGGCTGGAGATCGTCAACGGCCGTCACCCGGTGGTGGAGCGGATCCTGGTCGGGGAGCGGTTCGTCGGCAACGACACGGTGCTGGACGGCGGGGAGAACCAGATCGCCATCATCACTGGGCCGAATATGGCCGGGAAGTCAACCTACATCCGCCAGGTGGCGCTGATCGTCCTGATGGCCCAGGCGGGGAGTTTCGTCCCCGCCGATTCGGCCCAAATCGGGGTGGCCGACCGGATCTTCACCCGGGTGGGGGCTTCCGACCAGCTGGCCCGGGGCCAGTCCACCTTTATGGTCGAGATGATCGAGACCGCCAACATCCTCCACCACGCCACCCCCCGTTCCCTGGTCATCCTCGACGAGATCGGCCGGGGGACCAGCACCTTCGACGGGATCAGCATCGCCTGGGCGGTGGCCGAGTACCTCCACAACCACCCCTCCGCGAAGGCCCGGACCCTCTTCGCCACCCACTACCACGAGCTGACCGAGCTGGAGCTGACCCTGAACGGGGTGAAGAACTACAACGTGGCGGTGAGGGAGTGGAACGACCGGGTGATCTTTCTCCGCAAGGTGCTGCGGGGGGGGACGGACAAGAGCTACGGGATCCAGGTCGCCCGCCTGGCCGGGCTCCCCCGTTCGGTGATCGAGCGGGCCGGCCTCATTCTCGAACGGCTGGAAGAGGAAGCGGTCTCGGCCGATGGACGGCCGCGGCTGGCCGGGGACGTTGGCAGGCCGGAATCTGTCCCCGGGCGCCAGCTCTATCTCTTCGAGAGCCTCGCCTCCCATCCGGTGTTCGACGAACTGAAGAACATCAACCTCGACCACCTCACCCCTTTCGAGGCGATGCAGCGGCTCCGCTCCCTGAAAGAAGAGGCGGAGAGGTAGCACAGACATTCTTGTCTGTGCGGGCCTGGAGTCCGGGGCGGAATACCGTCGCCGCCCCGGCCCGCCCTGCCGGTTTCCCGCCGAAAAATCGATGTTATTTCCTCCCCGGGATGATATTATCTATGGGGGGAGTGAACTGATTGGTTTGAGTTTTGTTTCCACGGGGAACCAATCGCAACAAGGAGACGCGTGATGCGCAAGATGGTGGAACTGACCATCCCCAGGGAGCACAAGGACGAGCCGATCTTCTACCAGATGATCACCGGGTTCAAGGTGATCCCCACGATCATCGAGGCTTCCTTCTCCACCGACGTCGGCTGGGCCTACGTCAAGCTGGAGGGGGAAGAAGACGAGCTCAACCGGCTGATCGACTTCCTGAAGTCGAAAGATATCCAGATCGATCCCCGGGCCTGAGTCCGGCCCCGCCCGATGGTCAAGCTCCGCAAACTCTTGACCGCCCAGATATCCCTGGGCCGGCTGGTCCTGGAGAATGTCCTGGTCGGGACCCTGATGGGCGCCCTGGTCGGGATCGGCCTGCGGGGCTATCTCGGCTACCTCTACCGGGTCCAGATGGACTGGGCGATCTTCCTCCTGGTCGGCCTGCTGATCGGCCTCTTCAGCGGCTTCGCCCGCCAGAGCCAGCGGCGGTTCAAGGTTTTCGGGGAGAGGATGAGCGTCACCCTCCGCCGGAGCGAGAAGAAGCTGCTCAGCACCGAGGAAAGGTACAAGAACCTCCTCGACCGGGCCAACGACCTCATCTTCATCCTCGACGACAAGAGCTGTTTCGTGGAGATGAACTGCAAGTTCGAGGAGATCCTCGGTTATCCCCGGGGCGACTGGCTCGGGCGTTCCTTTTACGACCTGGTCCCCGGCAGCTTCCGCGACGAGGCGATCAAGTACTGCTGGGAGACCCTGAAAGGCGGTCACCCCCGCTTCGAGCTCGATACCATCCGCGGGGACGGCCGGGTCATCAGCCTGGCCCTGGCCAACTCCCCGGTCCGGAACGCCGAGGGTGAGATCACCGGCGTGATGGGGATCGCCCGGGACATCTCGGAGAGCAAGAAGCTGGAGGAACTCCAGAACAAGTTCGTCTCCCACGTCTCCCACGAGCTCCGGACCCCCCTGACCGCGATGAGGGAGTTCATCTCCCTCCTGGTCGACGGGGTGGCGGGGGAGCTGAACGGGGCCCAGAAGGAATACTGCAAGCGGGTCGGCTTCAACATCGACCGCCTGACCCGGATCATCGAGAACCTGCTCCTTCTCTCCCTGGTCGACGAAGGCCGGATCGCCCTGGAAAAGGAGCTGGTCGACTTGGGTGAACTGGTCGGCCAGGTCAGGGACACGCTGGCCCCCACCGCCGCCCGGAAGGGGATCGTCCTGGAGGCCGAAATCGAGCCGTCCCTCCCCCGGATCTACGCCGATCCGGGCCGGATCTCCCAGGTGATCACCAACCTGGTCGCCAACGCGATCAAGTTCACCGGGGAAAAGGGGCGGGTCACCGTCGCCGCCCGGGATCGCGGCTCCAGCGTGGAACTCCAGGTCCGCGACACCGGGATCGGGATCAGCCCCCAGGACCAGGAAAGGATCTTCGACCGGTTCCAGCAGATCCGGCAGCGGGGTACCTTCGGCGGGGGGGGGGCCGGCCTCGGGCTGGCCATCTCCCGGGAGATCGTCTTCCTTCACCGGGGCTCGATCCGGGTGGAGAGCGAGGTCGGGCAGGGGAGCGTCTTTTCCGTTTCCCTCCCCAAGACTCTCGCCCCCCGGGTCCTCCTGGTTGACGACGATCCCGACCTGATCGAGATGTACAAGGATTTCCTCGACCAGTTCCACTACCGGATCTCGGTCGCCAACAACGGGGCCGACGCGGTGAGGCTGGCCCTGGAAGAGAACCCGGACCTGATCGTTCTCGATATCGTGATGCCCCGGATGAACGGCTACGAGGTCCTGGGCCGCCTGAAGCAGAACCAGTTGACCTGCAATATCCCGATCATTATCCTGACCGGTTACGGTCTCGACCGCCACCGGATCGGGAACCTGGGGAGGGACATCCTCCCCGCCCTGCGCAAGCCGATCAGTATGACCGAGTTCGTCTCGGCGGTGACCTCGGTTCTGGAAAAAGACGCCCAGGCTTACAGTCTGGACAACGGGGAGGATGATCGAAAATGACCGGCGAAGCCAAAACCCTGCTGCTGGTGGATGACGAGCCCGATCTGCGGGAGAGCCTGGCCATCCGGCTCAAGGCCAGCGGCTACCGGGTGGTGACCGCCTCCGACGGCCTGGAAGCCCTGAAGACAGCCCGTCTCCTGTCCCCCGACCTCATTCTCCTCGACGTGATGCTCCCCCGGATGGACGGCTACAAGGTGGCCCGGCTGCTGAAGTTCGACCAGCGGTATTCCCGGATCCCGATCCTCATCCTCTCCGCCCGGGGCCAGGACCTGGACAAGGAGCTGGCCGTCAGCGCCGGGGCCGACGATTACCTGGTCAAACCCTTCAGCTCGGCCGACCTGCTCGCCCGGATCGAGAAACTGCTGCCCTGACCGGACTATCGGTGAAACCTGTTCTCGGCCGTCGCGGCCTATCGGAGCGCGTGTTTGATAACTCGTAGCCGCGGGCTTCCGCCCGCGTGCTCAGCGGCACCTGGAAAAAGTGCCGCAGCATAATCCGGCTTTCCCGGGAGATAAGCATATGTTCGAATCCGACCAGGAGAGATTCAGCAGCGTCTTTATGGCCCGGGGCCTGGTTACCCGGGAGCAGCTGCAGGCGGCCGAAAAATCCGGCAGCCCTTCCATCCATCAGGCCCTGATCGACCAGGGCATCCTGACCAAGGAACAGGTTTACGAGGCGCTGGCGGACGAGTTCGGGGTGGCCTACGTCGATCTTGATAACTTTATGATCGACGACGATCAGGTCTCCCTGATCCCGGAGGAGGTGGCCCGGAAGTACTGCGTGGTCCCCGTCTTCGCCCTGGAAGGCAGCCTGGGCCTGGCGATGGCCGATCCCCGCAATGTCGAAGCCGTCGACCAGGTTTCCCACCGCACCGGTCTTGCGGTCGACCCTTTCCTGGCGGCGGAAGAGGACATCATCAAGGTCATCGACCGCCGCTTCCGCAGCCTCGGATCGGTCGAGGATATGATCGAGGACCTGGAGGTGACCCGGCTGCGGGACGAGGAGGAGGAGATCCCCCAGCTCAAGGACCTCTCCGACGAGGCCCCGATCACCCGCCTGGTCAACCTGATCCTGGCCCAGGCGGTCCGGGACGGGGCCAGCGACGTCCACATCGAACCGGACGAGAAGGTCCTCCGGGTCCGGTTCCGGATCGACGGCGTGCTCTACGAGGTTCCTTCGCCCCCCAAGCGCCTCAAGGCGGCCATCACCTCCCGGCTCAAGGTGATGAGCAACCTCAACATCGCCGAGACCCGCAAGCCCCAGGACGGCCATATCCGGATGCGGGTGGAGGGGAACGACATCGACGTCCGGGTCTCGATCCTGCCCACCGTCTTCGGCGAGAACGTGGTCCTGCGAATCCTCAACCCCCAGGCGATCGCCATCGGCCTGGAGGAACTGGGGTTCCCCCCCAAGACCCTGGAAAAATTCCGGGAGATCATCTTCCGCCCCAACGGGGTTCTCCTCAATACCGGCCCGACCGGGAGCGGGAAGACCACCACCCTCTACGCGGCGCTGCAGACCGTCAACACCGTGGAGAAGAACATCATCACCGTTGAGGACCCGGTCGAGTACCGGCTGCGGCTGATCCGGCAGATGCAGGTCAACCCCCGGATCGGGGTCACCTTCGCCAACGGGCTGCGGGCTATCCTCCGCCAGGACCCCGACATCATAATGATCGGGGAGATCCGCGACGTGGAGACCGCCGAGATCGCCGTCCAGGCCGCCCTGACCGGGCACTTCGTCTTCTCCACCCTCCATACCAACGACGCTGCCGGGGCCATCCCCCGCCTGATCCATATGGGGGTGGAGCCGTTCCTGGTCGCTTCCTCCCTGGAGGGGATAATGGCCCAGCGGCTGGCCCGGAAGATCTGTCCCGAGTGCCGGGAGAGCTACGAACCCGAACCGCTGCTCCTGGAGAAGTTCAATCTCGACCCCGGCTCCAGGATCAGGTTCTCCCGGGGGCGGGGCTGCGAGCACTGCCGGGGGACCGGATACAAGGGGAGGGTCGCGGTGATTGAACTGATCGATATGTCCCCGGCCCTCCGCCGCCTCGCGCTGGCCAAGGCGCCGTCGGACGAGATCCGGGACCAGGCCAAGGCCGAGGGCGCGGTCTTTATGGAAGAGGACGCCCTGGCCAAGGTCCTGGCCGGGGTAACCACGATCGAGGAGATGAGCCGGCTCACCGGGATCAAGGTCGACCTCGACCGTCCGGAGCCGACGGAACCGGCGGAGGCGGCCGAGCCGGCCCTGGTCCCGACCGGATTCGAGGAAGCTCCCCCGGAGGACCGGTCCGTGCTCGCCGACAAGGACGTCGAGGCGTACCAGGAGAAGATCACCCACTGGCTGTCGAAGTAATCGGTATCGCTATCGGGATCGCAATCGAAGAAAAACCAGCTGGACAGGATGGCGGCAATGCTTACCCGGTTGGGTGGCAGAGGCAACCGAGTTGAAGAAGGTTTCATCGACTATTCAAGGGAAATCGATCCCGATAGCGATAGCGATACAGATAGCGATAGAGATTAGGATATGTACGAAGCCTACTGGAAACTGCAGGAGAAGCCGTTCAAGAACACCGCCGACCCCCGGTTTCTCTGCTCCTTCCCCCAGCACTCCGACGCCCTGATGAAGCTCACCTACGCGGTGAGGGAGAATATGGGGGCGGCGATGCTGACCGGGGTCTTCGGCTGCGGCAAGACCTTCATCGCCCGGACCCTCCTCTCGTCCCTGTCCAAGAACCGTTACACCTCCGCCTACCTCGATTACCCCCCGGCCTCCGGGGCGGAGTTCCTCCGGGCGGTGGTCCGGACCCTGAAGTACAGCGAGCTGCCGGACAAGAAGACGGAACTCCTGGAGGACGCCCTCCTTGAGTCTCTCCAGGCCCTCCTGCTCGATGACGCCCGGGAGGGGAAGGAGGCGGTGATCGTGATCGACGAGGCCCACTCGATCGAGGACGATCGGATCTTCGAGAAGATCCGCCTGCTCCTCAATTTCCAGTCCGAGTCCCGCTTCCTCCTGGCCCTGATCCTGGTCGGCCAGCCGGAACTGGCCGGCAAGGTGGCCAACCTCCGGCAGCTGGATCAGCGGGTCGCCGTCAAGTGCCACCTGGAGGCTTTGACCGGGGAGGAGACCCGGGACTATGTCACCCGCCGCCTGGAAGTCGCCGGGAGGAAAGAGCCGGTCTTTACGGATCAGGTCCTCGACCTGATCCACCGGGCGACCGGGGGCATCCCGAGAAGGATCAACCACATCTGCGACGCCTGCCTGATGACCGGCTTCGCCCGGAAGAAAGGGATCATCGACGAGGAGACCTTCCGGGAATCGGGCAAGATCTTCGGCAGTACGATTTTCGCTCCGCAAAAATTGTAAGGTTATGCTTCTTCTGGTCAACCACGACCGGTCTGAATTGAAAGACTGGCAGGCCGCGCTCAAGGAATGGAGGGTGCCCTTCCAGGCCGCCCGGGAGGGTCTCACCGCCCTGCAGGCGGTCGAGGTGAAGAAGATCACGGCCGCCGTCTTCCGGGTTGATCTCCCCCTGGTCTCCGGCTATGACCTGTCCCGGAGGCTGAAGAAGGAATCGCCCGGCCTGATCATCGCCTTGGCGGCTCCACCGGGCAGTCCGTCCTCGCCCCCCGGACCGGTCGGGGATAGAAGCTGGGATTTCGGCCCGGTCCGCCTGGCGGGGAGCGAATTCCAGAAACTGATGGGCTCGGTCCTCCTCGCCGACGGCTCGCTCCTCCGGGAAGCGAAGAAGGGGGAGACCCTCTTCCCCGGCCCGGAAGGTTTCGAGGAGATCGTCGGCCTCTCCCCACGGATGCGGGAGGTCTTCGCCCTGGTCCGGAAGGTCCGGGACCAGGACGTGACCGTCCTGATCCAGGGCGAGTCCGGGACCGGCAAGGAACTGGTCGCCCGGGCCCTCCACCGCCACAGCCGCCGGGCCGGGGAGCCTTTCGTCTCCATCAACTGCGCCGCTCTCCCGGAAAGCCTGCTGGAGAGCGAGCTCTTCGGCCACGAGAAGGGGTCCTTCACCGGGGCCGCCTCCCGGGTGATCGGGCGCTTCGAGCAGGCCGACCGGGGCTGCATCTTTATGGACGAGATCGGGGATATGTCCCCTGCCACCCAGGCCAAGGTGCTGCGGATCTTCGAGGGCCACAGCTTCGAGAGGGTGGGGGGGAGGGAGAAGATCACCGTCGACGTCCGGATCCTCGCCGCCACCAACCGCGACCTGGAAGAACAGGTTGCCGGGGGGACCTTCCGGGAGGACCTCTTCTACCGCCTGAGCGCCTACCCCCTGGCCCTCCCCTCCCTGGAGGAGAGGATGGAGGATCTCCCCCTGATCGCGGCCCACGTCCTCCGGGAGCACAACCGCGGCGCCGGGCGGAAGATCACCGCCGTGGCTCCCGGGGCCTCCGCCCGGCTGCTCGGCTGCCGCTGGCCCGGCAACGTCCGCCAGCTGGAGAACGTGATCAAGCGGGCCGCCATCCTCGCTTCCGGCGGGGTGATCGAGGCCGATCACGTCCACCCCGAAGGCCTCCGGGCGGCGCCTCCCGGCGAAGAGACTCCGCCGCTTCCCCCCGCCTGCCCCCGTATCCGTTCCCTGGCCGAGGTGGAGAAAGAGGCGATCGAGGCCGCCCTCCAGGCGACGCAGATGAACATCACCCGCGCCGCCGAAGCCCTGGGAATAACCCGCCCCACGCTGTATAAAAAAGCGAAGAGTTACGGAATAGAAATTGAAAGGTGATAAAGGATAGAATTCGGAATACAGAATTCAGAAGGATGAGGTCTCCAGCTTCGTCATTTAGTGAGTTGGTGGTATGGCAGAAGGCCCATCAGTTTGTCCTCGGGGTTTACCGTCTCTCGAGAAATTTCCCCAAGGCTGAAACTTATGGGTTAAGTTCTCAGTTTCGGCGTGCCGCGGTTTCGATTGCCGCCAATATCGCCGAAGGATTCAAGAAGCGGGGCAAGTCAGATAAACTCCGTTTCTTTAACATTGCTCAAGGGTCTATCGAGGAATCACGTTACTATCTTATACTGGCAAACGATCTTGGATATGGTGACGTTTCGCGTTTAACCGAGTTGATTGAAGAAGTAAGCAGACTTATGGAGAGCTATTGCCGATCCATCCTCAATTCTGTATCCTGAGCAAGTACTTTGAATTAATGATTCTGAATTCTGAATTCTGAATTCTGTATTCTTTCTTTTCCAATGCCTTCTTTCCGCTACAAAGCCCGCAGCGAATCGGGAAAACTGGTCTCCGGCACCCTGGAAGCTCCCTCCCGAGATATGGTGATGAGCCACCTCGAGGAGACGGGATACACCCCGGTCTCGGTCGCCGAGGAGACGACCGGCTCCTCCCGGGAGGGGGGAGGACTCTTCTCCCGCTTCGAGAAGGTGAAAGCGAAGGACCTGGTGATGATGACCCGCCAGCTTCACTCCCTGATCCAGGCCGGGATCCCGATCCTCTCCTCGCTGAATATCCTGGAGAGGCAGAGCGAGAGCCTCCCGCTGAAGAAAGTCCTCTCCGCCATCGCCGACCAGATCACCGGGGGGGCCAGCTTCTCCGACGCGCTGCGGAAATTCCCGCGGGTCTTCTCCGATCTCTACATCAACACCGTCCTGGCCGGGGAGACGGGGGGGTCCCTCCCCGAAGTGCTGGACCGGCTGGCGTCTCTGATGGAGTCGGAGGAGGAGACCCGCAAGGCGGTCAAGTCCGCGGTCCGCTATCCGATCATCGCCCTGGTGGTGATGACGGCGGCCTTCTTCATCCTCAACGTGATGGTCGTCCCCCAGTTCGCCAAGATCTACGGCCGGATCCAGGTCGACCTCCCGCTTCCCACCAAGGTGATGATGGCCAGCAGCGCGTTAATCAATAATTATTATTACCTGGTCCTCGGGGGATTGGCCGCCGTCGTCGTCGCCTTCATCCGGTTCAACCGCACCAAGTACGGCCACTACCAGGTGGACAAGCTCAAGCTCAAGCTCCCCATCTTCGGACCGCTCTTCACCAAACTGGCAATGTTCCGGTTCACCAAGATGCTGGCCTCCCTGGAGCGGTCGGGGGTCCCCATCCTCAAGATCCTCGAGATCGTCTCCTTCACGGTCGGCAACGACCTCTTCGCCGAGCAGCTGATCGAGATCCGCGACGAGGTCAAGGACGGCAAGGGGATATCCAGTTCCCTGCTCCAGCGCCCCCTCTTCCCCCCGATGGTCGGGAGTATGCTCAGCGTGGGGGAGGAGACCGGGCGGCTGGACGAGATGGCGGAGTCGATCGCCTATTATTACGACCAGGACATCAAGTATACGGTGGCCACCCTGACTGACCTGATCGAACCGATCCTCACGGTGATTATCGCCGTCGGGGTTCTCGGTTTCGCCCTGGCGATCTTCCTCCCGATGTGGAATATGATCTCGCTGGTCAAGAAGTAACCCCGCCGGACGTATAAAAATATTACACCGGAAGGTCTCAGTCCGGCCCCGGTGTAAACATATTTAACGCCCGGGGGTGATTCCCCTTCGCCGGTGAATTCCGGGGCTGGTGTTGTTATATATTGCCAGATAAATACTTATAGATATTCATTCCCGCATTCCGTCTTCCTGGCACGGTAATTGCTTATATTACTGCTGAAGGTCAGGACATCCCGCCGCGTGGTGTGGCGGGGTGGCAACCGTAAAGGGCAACCGGAAAGGGAGGTGCGGAATGAAAGGTTTTACGTTGATTGAACTGATTATCGTGATCGTGATCATCGGCATTCTGGCCGCGATCGCGGTTCCGAAGTACCTCGATCTGGCCGACGCCGCCAACGCGGCCAACATCCAGGCCAACACCAAGGCGGTGCAGGCGGCGGTGAATCTCTACTACGCGAATTCACTGACCGATCCGGCCATCGCCGACGGCTTCCCGGCCGCGATCGCCGCGGATATGTTCGCCGACAACACGATCCCCGCTTCGGCTTCCGGCGCTTACACCTGGGAGTACGACGCGGGCACCGGGGTTGTCAGCAACAACGTTCCCTAATCTTTGATGGTACCGGCCGAAAAGTCCCGCCTCTCTTGGAGAGGCGGGACTTTTTTTCTGTTCGGGAGATCGCGGACCCGTGTAATATCTACCCTCGCCGGTGGGAATGCGGGTCATATAAATGACAGGAGTCCAAGTCCAGGCCGGTCTTTTCCGATGAGCAAACGCGCTTCGGCCGACATCGCGGCGGTCATTCTCCTGGGAATCGTCATCTATCTCCATTCCCTGCCCGCCCCCTTCCACCTCGACGACTTCCCCCACCTGGTCGACAACCCCCACATCAAGAATCTCGCCGATCCCGCCGCGGTTTGGAACCACTGGCCGAGCCGGTTCTTCGGCTTTTTCACCTTCGCCCTCAACTACTCGATCGGCCGTCTCCGCCCGGAAGGCTACCGGGCCCTGAACATCGCCATCCACCTGGCCGGGGGCGTCCTGGCTTACTTTCTCGCCCGCCGGCTGGCCGAACTCTTCGGCCGGGATGAGGAGCCCGCCCGCCGGATCGCCCTCTGGACGGCGCTGGTTTTCGTCTGCCACCCGGTCCAGGTCCAGGCGGTGACCTACATCGTCCAGCGGTTCGCCTCCCTGGCCGGGGTCCTCACCCTGGGCTCCATCCTCTGTTATCTCTCCGCGCGATCGGTGGTCGACCGGGGGGGGGATTTCCGTTCGCGCCGGCACCTGCTGCCCTACCTCCTCGGCCTGCTCCTGGCCCTGCTGGCGATGAACTCGAAGGAGTCGGCCGTGGTCATCCCCGTCCTCATCCTGAGCCTGGAACTGCTCCGTCCCCGCCGGGATGTCGCCTTAGGGAGAAGGATTTGCTATTTTCTTCCCTACGGTTTGACCGTCCTGGTGGTCCCGGCGCTCTCCCTCTATATGGCCTCCGGCCGGGGCACGAATCCGTTTTATTACCGGATGAACGTCGGGGACGGGGGGCGGATGTACGTGGTCGCCCAGGACGCCTTCGTCGAGTCCCGGGTCCAGTACCTCCTCACCCAATTCCACGCCCTTCTGGTTTACTTCCGGCTCTGTCTCTTCCCGGTGCGGCAGTCGATCTACTACGACCTGCCGGTCTCCCGTTCGGTCTTCTCCCCGGGGACCTACCCTGCCCTCCTGGCGGTCTCCGCGCTTTTGCTCGCCGCCCTCCGCTCCCTCCGCCGCCAGCCCCTGGTCTCCCTGGCCATCCTCTGGTTCTTCATCAATCTCCTCCCCACCTCCTCGGTGGCGGTGGTCTGGCCCTTCGTCTCCGAGCACCATCTCTACCTGCCGCTCTTCAGCTGGGCCCTCGCCCTGGGGGTCCTCCTCGGGGGATTGGGGGAGGGGGCGGGGAGAGCCCGGGCGAAGCTCCTGGGCTGGCTGCTGGTCTTCACCCTTGCCTTCCTCACCATCCGCCGCAACCAGGTCTGGGGGAGCACCTACCGGCTCTGGGCGGACGCGCTCCGCTCCGCCCCCGATTCCCCCAACGTCCACAACGCGCTGGCCGGGGCGCTGGTCGGGGAGGGTCGTTACGAGGAGGGGGCCCAAAGCGCCCTGCGGGCGATGGAGATCAACCCCCGCCTCAACGCCTACCACAACCTCTGGGCGGCTTACTTCAACCAGGGCGACCTCCCCGCCGCCGAAGCCGCCGCCCGGCGCCACGGTGAACTCTTCCCCGGCGATAACCGGGCCGGGATCAACCTGGGGATGGCCCTGCTGAAGGGGAAGGAGTTCGCCGCCGCCCGCGAGGTTCTCCGGGAGACGGCCTCGCGATACCCCGATCTCTCCCTCGCCCGCTACTGGCTCGGGGTCAGCCTCTTCGAGCTGGGGGAGGACGATGCCGCCATCGGGGAGTTCAACCGGGCCGTGGAACTGAACCCCGATTATCCCCTGGCCTACGACTATCTCGGCCGGCTCTACCAGCGGCGGGGGGAGGGGGGCCGGGCGCTGGAGATCTACTCCCGGGGGGCGGAGATCAGCCCGGACTCCCTGGTCCTCAACTACAACCTGGGGATGCTCGCCTGGCGGGAAGGCGATCCCGGCCTGGCCGAGGCCGGCCTCCGCCGGGCCCTGGAGCTGGCGGGGGACGAAATGACCCGGGGGATGATCGAATCCGCCCTGGACAAATTGCGGTCGCCGCGGCAGCCCTGAATCCCGTCCCTGGCCCCGATCGTCCCCCGCCGGCTTGACAGAAGCCGACGGATATAATATGGTTGTGATATGAAAATCGCCCTGCCCGCGGTTTATTTTCTCCTGGCGAGCCTGGTTTTCGCCGCCTTCCCGGTCCGGTCCGAACCGCCTCCCCTGATCAAGCTGGCCGATTACGCCTTCGACCCCCTGGCCGCCACCCCCTTCCCTCAACGGTCCTTCCGCATCGCTTCCGGACCCGGTTACTATATCCTGCAGTTTGCCGGGCCGGTCCGGGAGGAGTGGAAGGAGTTATGCGAAGCCCGGGGGGTCGAGTTCCTCGATTACGTCCCCGACTTCGCCTTCATCGTCCGGATGGACGGGAAGACTCTTGAAGAGGTCACGGCGCTGTCATCGGTTCGCTGGGTCGGGGACTACGAGCCGGAGTACCGTCTCCCGGCCCGCCTGAAGGAACTTTCGCCCAAGAAAGAGGGTCCGAGCGGGGAATACGTTGTGACCGTTTTCCCCGGGGCCGACGTGGAGGGCGTGCTCGAGGGGATCCGTTCGGCCGGAGGTGAAGTCCTGCTCAGGACCGATAGCCCCCGGAAGATCCGGCTCCGGGTCTCCGTCCCCCCCGGCCGCCTGGAGGATCTTGCCGCCATCCCCGGAGTCAAGTGGGTGGAGGAGCCGCCCCGGTGGCAGCTCTTCAACGATAAGGCCCGGGAGGTTATGGCCGCGGAGGCCGCCTGGACCCGCTCCAGCTACTTCGGCTCCGGCCAGGTCGTCGGCGTCGCCGACACCGGTCTCGACGAAGGTTCGACCACGGACATTCACGGCGACTTCCAGGGCCGGGTGCTCGCCATCTCCAATACATTCAATGATCAGAGTTCCGGTGCCGACACCCACGGCCACGGCACTCACGTCTCCGGGAGCATTCTGGGCAGCGGCAAGCTTTCCGGCGCCAACCCGGTGGGGCATTCCTACCCCGCGACCTGCTACGCCGGTCTCGCCCCGGAGGCCACGCTGGTCTTTCAGGCGTTGGGTGATCTCACCCTGCTGCCGGACGATCTCAACGAACTCTTCGCCCAGGCCTACGGAGGCGGAGCCCGGATTCATAACAACAGCTGGGGGGCGCCCGCCGCCGGACAGTACACTGCGTCGAGCGAGGACGTGGACGAGTTCAGCTGGGACAACAAGGATTTCTTGGCGGTTTTCGCGGCCGGGAATGAAGGGATCGATTCCGACGCTGACGGCGTGATCGATCTCTACTCCGTGGGAGCTCCTGCCACCGCCAAGAACTGTCTTGCGGTCGGGGCGACCGAGAACGCCCGCCCGCCCGGCTCCAGTCCTTCCCCCGGCCTGCCCTTGACCTGGGGGTATTACTGGCCCTGGGATTTCCCGGCCCAGCCGATCAGCGGTGACTACCTTTCCGACAACGAGGACGGTATGGCGGCTTTCAGCTCCCGGGGCTGCCAGCTCTCCGCCCGCTGGAAGCCGGAAGTGGTCGCCCCCGGGACCAACGTCGTCTCCTGCCGGACCCAGGCGTCCGGGGTATCCGAGCCCGTTCTCTGGGGGACGGGAGGCCTGGCCGGTGACGCGGCCAAGTACTACGTCTTCTCCGGGGGAACCAGTATGTCGGCCCCGCTGGTCACCGGCGTGGCGGCCCTGGTCCGGGAGTACTACGTTCGGCGGGGGCTGGCCAATCCCAGCGCCGCCCTGGTCAAGGCCACCCTGGTCAACGGGGCGAAGGACATCTCCCCCGGCCAGTACGGGACCGGGCAGTACCGGGAGATCCCCGCCCCGCCCCGCCCCAACAACGTGGAGGGGTGGGGGAGGGTGGACCTCTCCTCGACCGTCTTCTCCGGGGATTCGCCCGAATTTTACTATTTCGAGGTCAGCCCCGGCCTCTCCACCGGCGGGGTCCATAATTACAGCGTCCCGGTCTCGTATTCTCTCTCCCCCTTGAGCGTCACCCTCTGCTGGACCGACCACCCCGGCTCCACCCCGGCGGCGGGGGCCCTGGTCAACGACCTCGACCTGACGATGACCGGCCCCGGCGGGACGGTTTACTACCCGAACAACGCCCTGGTGGCCGGGCCTCTTTACTACGAAGATGGTCTGGCCACAGACGCCCTGAGCGGCTTTGCTGGTATGGTCGAGGCGGTTCGCTTCACGCCGACCAGTTACCCGGCCCGGCTGGAGAGGGGGATGTTCTACCTTCTCTCCTCCTCCGGCAGCTATTCCAAGACCTTCACCTACCGGGTTTACCGGGGCAGCGGATCCGCCCCCAAGACTCTTCTCGCCTCCGGCTCCAGCACTCTGAGGCGGGGGGGCTGGCACATCATCGACCTCTCGGCCCACAACATCTCCATCAACAGCGGCGATTTATATCTCGCCGTCGTCCTCCCCGACACCGACCTGAGCTGGGGCGTCTCCTCCTCCGCGCCCATCTCCGGCCGGAGCTGGCAATATATGTCGATGATCGGCTGGGATCAGCAGATCACCCACGATTACCTCTTCCGGGCGGTGGTCTCCACCCCGGCCCTTCACGACCGCACCAACAACACCGTCGGCATCGATATCGAGTATCCCGTTCCCGGGAACTACACCGTTACCGTAAGCGGGTACAACGTTCCTTACGGCCCCCAGCCCTACGCCCTGGTCGTCTCCCGGCCCGACCGAGGGCTGATATATCCGGAGCGGGCGGTGATCGCCTCGGGTGATTACAACGGCGACGGGACCTCCGATATCGCCGTCTTCCGCCCCGCCACGGGCCTCTGGGCGGTGAGGGGTATGACCCGGGCGTACTTCGGCGGGATGGGCGACGTCCCGGCCTCCGGCGACTACAATGGCGACGGAGCGGCCGAGATCGCCGTCTTCCGCCCCGCCGCGGGTTTATGGGCGGTGAGGGGTATGACCCGGGCGTACTTCGGCGGGAGCGGAGATTATTCCGTGCCGGGCGATTACGACGGCGACGGGATCTGCGACATCGCGGTTTTCCAGGAGGACGCCGGGCTCTGGGCCGTCCGGGGGGTCACCCGTTTCTACTTCGGGCAGGAGGGGGACCAGCCCGTCCCGGCCGACTACGACAGTTTGCACGCCGGTCGGACCGAGGCGGCCGTCTTCCGGCCGTCTTCCGGCCTCTGGGCGATCCGGGGCCTCGAGCGTATCTACTTCGGCGCTTCCGGGGACACGCCCCTCCTGGCCAAGTTCGATAACCTCCCCGGGGACGACATCGCCGTCTTCCGCCCCGAAGCCGGCCTCTGGGCGGTCTACGACTTCAAACGGTACTATTTCGGCGGGACCGGCGACACCCCGATCCCGGCCGACTACGCCGGAAACGGCATCGCTCCCCCGGCCGTCTTCCGCCCCGATACCGGGCTCTGGGCGGTGCGGGGCCTGACCAGGGCTTACTTCGGGCAGAGCTACGACATCCCGGTCACCAGGTAACGATATTCACCGCGGAGGCGCGGAGGACGCGGAGAGATAATAGGCGAAGTTCAAAGGCTAAACCGATACCCGGAAACAATTGTGCTGCTCCCGGCCGGCTGGTCCGGCCGGGGAGAAAGTTCCGCTATTTTTGATCGGGGAAAATCAACAAATTCCCCGGATCAAACAGGAGAATTCGATATGAAAGCATCCCGGCGTCTGATCGTCTCCCTTGCGCTCCTGCTTTCGGCCGTCGTGTCTTTTCCGGCCCTGGCGACCGAATATCCCGGCGGAGCCCTGGTCTGGAACGACTACGGCACTTTCACCACCACCGTCAACGTCCCCGCCGCCGGGACGGTTACAGATGTCAGCGTCATCATCCGCAACGCGCAGACTCAGCTCGGGTTCGACTGGAACACGATGCTTTTAACCTCGCCGGCCGGCACCACCATCGCCTTCTTCGACGTCTCTCTCAACAAGATCAGCGGGACCTCGCTCTACCTGACCCGATTCATTGACACTGCCCCGATTATTATCACCGACGGTGTCTCTCCTTATGCTGGTTCGTTCCGTCCCGGCGAGAGTTTTTCTGACTTTAATGGGGAGTTGATGACTGGCTCCTGGACCCTGGCCGTTTACAACCACCGAGCCGGAACTGCCAATCAGGGCGCTGTCACTGATTGGTCGTTGATTATCAACCAGGCCACTCCTGTTCCTACCCTCACGCCCGCCGTCCCCACCCCGACTCCGGTCTTGGTCGATTACCGGGAATATCACGGAAACTGGTTCTCCTGGACCGGGGTCAGCACCACCTCCAGCATTATTTCCATCGGCAATCAGGGTTTCATTACCGATGTCAACGTGAAGATGAACGTCAGTTGCTCCGCCAGTCTCGACCCCTTGGGAATGTACTTAATCTCTCCGCTGGGAAGCATCGTCAGTCTGTTCAACAAGCACGACCTGGAAGAGACCACGATGTACCTGACCACCTTCGACGATCAGGCCGATCGCTCGATCTTAACCGGGATCGCACCCTACATCGGCCTTTACCGTCCGGTGGCGAGCCTGGCGCTTTTAAACAACCAGACGGTCACTGGCGACTGGACCCTGGTGGCCTTCAACGATGACGTCGGAAACAATGGTACGGTGACGGCCTGGAGCCTGATTATCGGAATCAAAGATTTCGTAACTTCTCCCACTCCCACTCTCTCACCGACGCCGACAGTTACTACCACTCCCAGTCCCATACCGACAGCTACTCCTGTCGGCTATTGCCAGATATATCCGGGACAAGAATTCACGGTTGAGGAAAGGTCTGTTCACACGGAAATAATATCGATTAACAATCCCAAAAGGGTGGACAAGGTCGTGGTCAATATAGAGAACTTTTCCGCCCTGATAGATCAAGGCCTCGATCTGGTGGGGATGTATCTGATCTCTCCTCAGGAGACGGTGGTTGCCCTCTTCGAGAAACATATGCTCGAAGAGCACGCTATAGCCGGGACCTGGTTTGATGACAGCGCTCCTGCCGATATCAGAGATGGGATTGCTCCTTATGTAGGCCGTTTCCGTCCGACCGGAGAATTATCCGAATTCGCCGGCGAGCCGATCCAGGGGGAATGGAAGTTGTTGGTCTTCAACGACGGAGTCCTAGCTTCATGCTATATGAATGAATGGGCTCTACAGATTTGCGAAGCTGCGCCGACCCCGTCACCGCCGCCGGTAACTCCAACTCCCACGGTCACCCCGATAGTTTTTTGCCGGGATTATTCCGGTTCTCCGATCTCTTGGTCAGGGGTAACTTCTGCTGTGTCGGAAATCTTTGTCGGGCACAGTGGAGATGTCGCCAAGGCAGAAGTTACATTATCTGTCAACTGCGCGGTCAGTTTGGAGCAGCTTGGAGTCTATCTGATCAGCCCTGACGAGGATTACATTGGTTTGTTCGAGGTCGGCTACCTGGACGGGCACGTGATGTACAAGACGGTTTTCGATGATTCCGCCACTGAGCAGATAACCCAGGGGATAGCCCCTTACGTGGGAAAGTACAGGCCGATAGAAAGTTTAAATTGGGTTAATGGTGATCCCGCAGCTGGTACCTGGGGGTTGTTGGTTTACAACAGTGGTACCGGGAATATGGGCGAAGTATCAGATTGGGAGCTTCGCCTCTGTCTGATAAACAGCGCACCCACCCCGACGTCCACCCCGTTGCCCACCCAAACGCCGGCGCCCCCAAGAACGCCAACCCCGGCAGGTTACAAGACGCCCTCGCCGACTCCGGTTGGTTACCATACTCCGCCCCCGACGCCGAACGCCTGTTTTGAGGTCATCCCTCCCGACCCGCCGATCTATTTTGTCGGCGTCGGCATCACCGAGGCGGAGGTCTACGTCCCGTACAACGTCCCGATCGAGGATGTCGACGTCGAGGTCAGCGCCTGGGTCAACAACCCGGAGGCGTCTTCCTGCGGTACTCTCGATTTCAAGGCTCTTTACATCACCGCCCCCAACAACGTCATCGTCAAGCTCTTCGGCAAGCACGACCTGGAGGAGCAGGGGCTCTACCTTACCTACTTCGACGACGAGGCTGAGATCTCCGTCCTCAACGACATCGCCCCCTACTACGGACCCCATCAGCCGGTGGGCTTGCTCGACAAGTTCCGCCAGGAAGGAACTTGGACCCGGGGGACCTGGACCCTCTCCTGGTACAACGACTGTTCCGAGGATCTGGGATTCATCGAGCACTTCAGCCTCTGCCTCAATCGCCCCGATCTTACGCCATCCCCGACCGCCACCCCGCGCCCGACGGCGATCTACACCCCGACCCTTACCCCCGCCGGGTACAAGACCCCGGTGCCCACCGTGACGCCGATCGAGGTTGTCTGTGAGAATTTCTCCGGATCGTTCATAGAATGGTCCGACGTCGAGGTCGCCATCGGGACCGTGACCATCGGGGAGATCGGCCTGATTGAGGAGGTGTGGCTCAACATCGACGAGCTGTACTGCGCGACCAGCCTCGACCACATCGGGATGTATTTGATCTCACCCGGCGGAGAGGATGCGACCATCGTGCAGATGTTCGAAAAGCACCAGCTCGAGGAACATCAGCTCTATCTCACCACCTTCCGTAATGACGCCACCCGGACCATCACCAGCGGCATCGCGCCCTACATCGGCTCTTTCCGCCCCACGGGCAACCTGGGAAACCTCAGCGGGGTGCAGATAAACGGCGACTGGCAGCTGGTGGTTTACAACGACGCGGATTCAAACGACGGCTACGTCACCGGATGGGACCTCAAAATCTGTTATGCCTCCGGGGCTATGCGCACACCCACGCCGCCGCCGACCCCCTTGACCTCGCCTACTCCTTTGTCGGCTGGGATTCTTGTCCTTGAATCAGGCGATTACGACGGGGATGGAACGAGCGACATCGGAATCTTCCGCCCTTCCCTCGGCCGGTGGTCGGTGCTGGGGGTGGGGACCTCGTTCTTCGGGGAGGCGGGGGACGTGCCGGCTTCGGGGGATTACGACGGGGACGGGACGGCCGATATCTCCGTCTTCCGGCCGTCTTCCGGCCTCTGGGCGGTTTACGGGGTGACCAGGACCTATTACGGGAAGAGCGGCGACACCTCCATCCCCGGGGATTACACCGGCGACGGCCTGGCCGACATCGGGATCTTCCGGGGTGCCTCCGGGCTCTGGGCGGTCCGGGGCCGGCCGCGGATCTACTTCGGGGCGTCGGGGGACATCCCGGTCCCCGGCGACTACACCGGGGACGGCTCGGCCGATTACGCCGTCTTCCGCAACTCTTCCGGCCTCTGGGCGATCCGGGGAACGACCCGGTTCTACTTCGGCGTGACGGGGGATATCCCCCTGGGGCGGGACTTCTTCGGTGACGGGACCGCTCTCGCCGGGATCTTCCGCCCGGCTACCGGCCTCTGGGTGATCCGGGGGTTGACCCGGTTCTACTTCGGGGGAACCGGCGACTACCCGGTCGGGGCCGATTTCAGCGGCGACTGGACCGATTATCCCGGGCTCTTCCGCCCGGCCTCCGGCCTCTGGGCGATCCGGGGGGTGACCCGGGCTTATCACGGCCAACCGGGCGACCTTCCCGTGGCCAGATAAAGAATGCACCGCGGAGGCGCAGAGGACGCGGAGGGGAGGAGAGGATTAGTGAATTGAGAGAAAATGAGCTCGCCACGGAGATTATCGGCGCGGCGATCGAGGTTCATAAGACGCTGGGACCGGGGCTGATGGAGTCCGCCTACCAGGCGAGTTTGGCCCGGGAATTTGAGTTAAGAAATATAGCGTTTGAGAGAGAAAAATCCCTGCCCCTTGAATACAAGGGGACCAAGCTTGATTGCGGTTATCGGCTGGATTTTCTCGTTGAAGGACTGGTGATAGTGGAGTTGAAATCCGCGGAGAAAATCCTGCCGATTCATCACGCCCAGGTTCTGACTTACCTAAAGCTGCTTGATCTGAAATTGGGATTAATATTGAACTTCAATGTTGAAGTTCTCCGGCAAGGAATTAAGAGAATCGCCCTCAGCCTTTAACGAATTTTATTCTGCGGATTCCCAATCAATGCGGATCCATCAACTCAAAATGTACCTCCGCGTCCTCCGCGCCTCCGCGGTGAATAATTCCTTGTGGTGAGTCAATGAGATTCGACGAGATGCTGCAGGTGATGGAGGACCGGCAGGCTTCCGACCTCTACCTGAAGCCGGGTCAGCCGCCCATAATACGGGTGAGCGGGGAGCTCTCCCCCCTTGCCGAGCAGCCGCCGCTCGACGAGGAAGGTATGCTGGACATCGTCCGGCACGTCCTCGACGAGAAGCAGCTGCGGCTGCTGGAGACCGACCGGGAGATGGACGTCGCCTACACCCTGCGGGGGGATCTCCGGTTCCGGACCAACATCTTCTACCAGCAGGGCGTCCTGGGGATCGTCTGCCGGCGGATCAAGCGGGAGGTCCAGACCTTCGCCGACCTCGGTCTGCCGGAAAAGGTCCTGGAGAAGCTCTCCCTCGAGCCCCGGGGGCTGATCCTGATCGCGGGGGCCGCCGGGAGCGGGAAGTCCACCACCCTGGCGGCGATGATCAACTTCATCAACCGGCAGAAGAAGAAGCACATCATCACCATCGAGGACCCGATCGAGTTCACCTACCTCGAGGACAAGTCGATCATCAACCAGCGGGAGGTGGGGTCCGACACCCGGAGTTTCCAGCGGGCGCTCCGCCAGGTGATCCGCCAGGCCCCGGACGTGATCGTGATCGGGGAGATGCGGGACCTGGAGACGATGACCAGCGCGGTGATGGCGGCCGAGGTCGGGCACCTGGTGATCAGCTCCCTGCACACCATCAACGTCAGCCAGACCCTGGAGCGGATCATCAACTTCTTCCCCGCCTTCCAGCACACCCAGGTCCGGATGCAGATCGCCTTCGTCCTCAAGGGGATCATCGCCCAGAGGCTGATCGCCCGAAAGGACGGGGCGGGACGGGTGCCCGCCTGCGAGGTGATGATCACCACCCCGACCGTCCGGAAGCAGATAATGGATGGGAAGACCGAGGAACTGCTGAAGACGATCGAGTCCGGGAAGATCGTGGGGATGCAGACCTTCAACCAGTCGATCCTCCAGCTCTACCAGTCCGGGAAGATCGGCTACGCCGAGGCGATGGAGAACGCCGACAACCCCGAGCTGCTCGAGCTGGCGATCAAGGGCATTTACACCGGGGCGGAAACCTTCAAAGTTCAGAGTTGAAAGTTCAAAGTTCAAAGTTCGAAGTTCAAAGTTATGGCCGGCGGCAGGAATGGCTATGGATAACAGGGAGTTTTCCCGGCAACTGGAAGAGAGGACTCGATCTTTTGCGGTAACAATCATTAAATTGTCGTCCAAGCTGCCGAACAATTCCGAAGGTTGGGTTATCAGAAACCAAATAACCAAGTCGGGAACATCCATAGGGGCCAACTACCGGGAGGCTAATAGAGCACGGAGCAAAGCGGACTTTATCAACAAGATCAAGATCTGTGAGAGCGAGGCGAGCGAGACGCAGTACTGGCTTCAAGTAGCCGCCGAAGCAGGTTTATTGCCCCGGGAAGGAATCGAACTCGAGTATAGCGAAGTCAGTGAGTTACTGGCGATCTTCACGTCAATCAGAAAATCCTGTAAGGGCGAAGGCCCCAGGCAACTTTGAACTTCGAACTTTGAACTTTTAACTTTTAACTTTTAACTTTTAACTTTTAACTATTCTCCCACTATGCACCTCAAGGAAATCCTCGAACTGGTGGTCAGCAGGAAGGCGTCCGATCTCCACATCACCTCGGGGGAGCCGCCGATCATCCGGATCGACGGGGAGCTGGTCCACACCGACTTCCCCCGCCTCTCCCCGGACGACACCAAGACCCTGATCTACGGGATCCTCAACGACAGCCAGAAGGTCCGTTTCGAGCAGGACCTGGAACTCGACATCTCCCTCTACATCCCCAACATCAGCCGTTTCCGGGTCAACGTCCATATGCAGAAAGGGGCGGTGGAGGCCGCCTTCCGGTCCATCCCGATGGAGGTGCCCCACATCGACACCCTGGGTCTTCCCGAGGCCGCCTGGAAACTGGCCCGGAAGCCCAACGGCCTGGTCCTGCTCACCGGCCCGACCGGGACCGGGAAGAGCACCACGATGGCGGCGATGGTGGACCTGATCAACCGGGAGCGGCGCTGCCTGATCATCAGCGCCGAGGACCCGATCGAGTACCTGCACCACAACAAGGAGAGCGTCGTCAAGCAGCGGGAGGTGGGTTCGGACACCCATTCCTTCGCCTCCGCCCTCAAGCACGCCCTCCGGCAGGACCCGGACGTGCTCCTGGTCGGGGAGATGCGGGACCTGGAGACCATCTCCACCACTATGACCGCGGCCGAGACCGGCCACCTGGTGATCTCCAGCCTTCACACCCCCGACGCCGCCCAGACCATCGACCGCCTGATCGACGTCTTCCCGCCCTCCCAGCAGAAGCAGGTGATGGTGCAGCTGGCCGGATGCCTCCAGGGGGTGCTGGCCCAGATCCTCCTGCCCCTCAAGGACGGGAAGGGGAGGGCGGTGGCGACCGAGGTGATGATCGGGACCCCCGGGGTGCGCAACGTCATCCGGGAGCACAAGACCCACCAGATCCCCACCCAGATCCAGACCGGGGTCCAGCACGGGATGCATACGATGGACCAGTCGCTGAAGGAACTGGTTTTGAGCGGGAAGGTCCGCTACGCCGATGCCCTGGTCCACGTCAAGAACGCCGACAGTTTCAAGGATATCCCGGAGGAGTTCAAGGAGGAATGACGGTGGGTTGATGCCGGATCGAGGACCGGCCTGTCATTCCCGGGCGATCTGAAATCATTCGGGTTTCGGAAAAATTTACAGAGATGACGGAAGACAAGACACAACTCGGGCTGCCGAAGGTTAACTCCTCCGTCTTCGCCGGGATGGAGGATGCGGCCAACGGCCGCCTCCCTGCGGCCGCCGCGCCGCCCTTCCGGCTGCCGGCGCCGGTCGCGGGTCCGGCTCCGTCCGGTGGGGAGCGGACCGAATATCCTCCGCGGGGGGCGGTTGCGTCTGCCCCGGTTCCCCTGGTCGCCAGGGGGGCGTTCCCGGCGAAGAGAAATGCCTTCGTCGGTCTCGATATCGGGCTCTCTTCCATCAAGCTGGTGCAGGTCTACCCGGTCTCCGGGGGGTGGGAGATCGGAGGTTACGCCATCCAGGAACTGGGCCAGCCGGCGGGGGGGACTAGTCCCTTCGAAATCGAGAATCTCGCCCGGAGGCTGAAGAAGATCTTCGCCGAGACGGGAGCCCCTCGCCAGGGGGTGGTCTGCGGCTTGAGCGGCGGCGAAGTCCTGATCAACCTGGTGCAGCTGGCCCGGATGCCCAAGAACGAACTGGAGGGCGCCTGCCGGCTGGAGGCCGGCCGATGGGCCAACTTCAACGTGGAGAAGGCGATCTTCCAATCGGTGATGGTGAACAAGGAGGATGCCCGCCCGGGAGGCAAGGTCAACCATATCGTGGCCGCCGCCAGCCGGGAGACGGTAAACCGCTGGCTCGGGGTTCTGAGGGAGGCCGGTCTCCAGGCCGCCGCCCTTCTGCCGCTCCCCTTCGCCTGGAAGGGATATTTCGCCGCGTTTCTGCCCGACGGCGAAACCTCCTCGGCCGTGGTTGACGTCGGCTCCACCCGGACCGTGGTGGCGATCTACAAGGGCTCGCAGCTCCGCTTCAACCGGGAGTTCGAGGGCGGCGGCCAGCATATCACCGAGGCGATCTTCCGGGCCGGCGAGGCATTCGGCGTTCCCAACGTCTTTTCCTGGGAGGAGGCCGAAGAGATCCAGCGGACCGTCGATCTGTTCTCGGCCCCGGGCGGCCGCCAGCTCAAAGGCGGCCTGACGGCCTCCCAGATCGGAGGAATTGTCCGCCCGGTCCTGGAGAAGATCGTCCAGGAGAGCAAACGTTCCTTTGATTATTACCGCCAGTTATACCGGCAGGAAGAGGTGGGGCGGGTGTATCTCTGCGGCGGCGGCTCGCTGCCGCCCGGGTTGCTGGCTTTCTTCCGGGAGCTGGTGCGCCAGCCGGTTGAACCCTTCTCCCTCCCGGACCGGGTCAGGATCCACGACTCGCTCGGCTCCGCCGAGGAACTGAAGCCGCTCTTCCCCCGCCTGGCCCGGGCGGCCGCGCTCTCCTTGAGCCGGAGATGGGAGGTCAACTTCGTCCCGCCCCTGGACAAGATCCTCCAGAATGTCCTGCGCCGCAAGATGCTGCTCATCGTTCCCGTGCTGTCCCTCTTCCTGATCAATTACCTTTTCTACCGCTCCAAGGCGAGCCTCATCCCGATCCAGCGGCGCCTGGTCGAACAGCAGACCAGGGAACTGGCGGAGATCCGGGTTCGGCTTGCCCCCTACCAGGAGCTGAACGATCTCCGGCAGCATCTGGCCTCCGGCCGGCCGGCCGGGCAGGCGGGCACGACGCGCCGGCCGAACTGGAAAGGCATCCTGAAAGAGCTCAGCCGGATCACCCCCCCCAATGTGATCATCACCGGGATTATGACCCTGCAGGGAGACGGGGCGCAGCGCATCATCTGCAACGGCCGGGTGATCAATTCCGGCGACGCGGCCCCGGCCGGGGTGACCCAGTTTATCGTCCGGGTGGAGAACTCCCCCTTCTTCCAGGAGGTGAGGAAGATATCCGAGGATATCGACCGGGGGACCTTCAGCTTCAGCTGCACGTTAATTTACTAACTCCCCGCCAAAGGCGGGGAGTTAGTAAATCAGTGTGAAAGATGTTCTGCCGCGAATCAAGGCGATAGCGATAATCAAAGCATTGGCTGGTAACTTTAGTCACTTTAGTCACTCTTAACTTTAGTCACTTGGTAATGAGCCACACCCAAAAAGCCGTCGGTATCCTGATCGGGGTGATCCTGCTCCTGGTGATGTTCCGGTTCCTTTTCTACGGCCGGGTCTCCCGGCAGCTGGAGCAGCTGAAGAAAGAGTCGGAGAGCCTGGAGCAGCAGATTTCCGCGGCGGCAATAAAGGTGGCCGGTCTGGGGGAAGTGGAGAGAGAAATCGCCGGGGTCCGTCGGACCCTGGACCAGATGGAAATGCAGTATCCCCCTTCGATCGAGGCGGTTTACCAGACCATCACCGACGCCGCCCGGGAGACTGGCCTGAAGATCTCCCGGAGAGAAACTTCCGAGAACCCGTCCGGCGAGGGCGCCCTGCGCCGGTATGAGATTGATATCGTGGCGTTATGTTCCTACCGGGAGCTGGGGGAATTCCTGGACCGGATCATTTCCTCGCCGATTCTTGTCTTCGTCAGTTCCCTGACCGTCACCGCGGATAACCCGGGCCCGCCTAATCTTTCGGGCGAGGCCGAACTCCGGGTGGATATGCGGCTGACCACCTATCTCGGAAAAACCAATGGAGCGTAATTGCTCATCTGCTGCGATAGCGGAAAATCGCCGGAAGAAAAATATGAAACTATTTTTCCCGGAGGGAACAATACCTTGGACAAGAAAAAGAAAGAGCTGATCCTGGTGGCCGTCCTGCTGCCGGTGTTCATTTTCGTGATCTACAGCAGCTTCAGCACCTCCTCGAGCCGCAAGGCGACCCCGCCGCCGGCCCCCTCCGGCCCGGCCGAGGGTCAGCCGCCCGCCGCGGCCGCTGGGGTCCCCGCGGTCCCGGCTGCCGCCGTTCCTCCGGCCCCCGGTTCCGTCTCCGGCGCCGCCGCGGTAGCCGATGCCGGGGTGCTGGCACGGCAGGCGGCGGTGGCCGGGGGGCCCTGGGAGAGGGACCCGTTCAGCCCCCCGCCGGTCCGGGAGAGCGAGCCGGGGAGTGGCGGGGACTGGAAGAATTTCCTGCTCTCCGGGGTGATATCGGGGCGGATGGCCGTCATCAACGGCGAGCCGGTCGCCCTGGGGGAAGAATACCGGGGTTACCGCCTGCGGGCGGTGGAGCAGTCCCGGATTACCCTGGAAAAGGACGGTGAAACCGTTATACTGACTCTTGCCGAGGAATGATTATGAAAAAGCTATCCGGTTCCATCAGGCCTGAGATCGTCCTCCTTGTCTTCGCCCTCGTTTCGGCGCTGGGAATCGGGTTCTGCCCGCCGCCCGCCGCTTCGATGGACGTCCAGCTGGTCCTGGCCACCGAGGAGGTGGTGAAGGAGATGAAGGAGAACGGGGAACTGACCGAACGTACCCCCGTCGAGCCGCCGCCTTTTCCGGGTATCATCCCGCCCGCGGAGGTCGTCCCCCCGGCCGGCGAGGGAACGGTTGATCCGGTTGCGCCCGGTTCCGACCCGGAGGGGCCGGTGCAGATCTCCGAACCGACCCTCCCGGCGGACCGGGAGGAACCGATCGCGGAGGCTGAGGTGATATCGGAGCCCGCCGCGGGCGAGTTGGCCGCGGACACCGAAGAAGTGCCGGAGCCCGCCCCGGGGGAAGCGGTCGTGGAGGTTACGGAGGCCGGCCCGGGGGAAATGGTTGTGGAGACCGAGGTGGTGCCGGCGGCCGGGCCGGAGAAGGAGGCCGCGGAGAGCGGGGCGGCCCTGGCCGCGGAGACGGCGCCGGCCCCGGTCCCCATCCTCAAGGAGAGCCTCGAGCGCCGGGTCACCCTGAAGTACGTGGACACCGACATCCGCGTGGTCCTGCGCAGCCTGGCCCGGGCCTATGCCTTCAACATCACCCTGGCCCCCGAGGTCCAGGGGAAGGTGACCGTCGATTTCATCGATGTCCGGATCAAAGACATACTCGAGGCGATCCTGATCGACCGGGGGTACGGCTACCAGGTCTCCGGGGAAATCATCCGGGTCACCACCCGGGAGAAGATCCAGCAGGAGACCGCCGCCTCCGCCGCCCGGGAGACCGTTGCCGCCCAGAAGGCGACCGCGGAAGCCGAGAAGCGCACCGCCGAGGAGGTGGTCGAACCCCTGGTGGTGGAGATCTTCGATCTCAAGTACATCGACGCCGATGACGCCCGGGCGGCGATCGAGCCCCTGCTGACCGCGGGACGGGGCAAGGCGACGGTGCTGAAGACCAGGCAGTACCGGGGGTTCGAGTTCGAGGCGACCGAGTCCTTCGCCGTTGAAGGCGAGAAGAAAGAAGTCTCGGAGTTTGTCCGGTCCCGGGTGCTGATCGTGCAGGATATCCGGGCGGTCCTGGACCGGGTTGCGGAGGTGATCAAAAGCATCGACCGGAGGCCCCCCCAGATCCTGATCGACGCCAAGATCATCGAGGTCCCCGTCAACCAGGAGTTCCGGCTGGGCATTAACTGGACAGAGGCTCTCAACGGCTGGAATGTGACCTTTACAGAGCTAAAAGCTGCATTTGGGAAAACATACGAATCAGAAGATTGGCGAATTAACGAAACCCAGAATAAATTGGAAAGCACACAGGAAGAGAATTACAAAACTTATGATAAGCTAAATTATACGGACTATCAGGGATATTCAATCAGTTCTAGGCAGCAATCTAGTAATCTTGCTCAACAGGCATCGGAAAACGGGATTCCCTCCCAATTAAAAGAGGTTTCCCGCTACTCAATAAGCGAGAATTTGGGGCAGAATATTCGAGAAGTCTCAAGGGAACGTGGCTGGGACGATAGTCAGTCCGAAAAGATACTTGATACGTATGTCAATAATATTCAGCGGAATATATACAGCCTTGCTACCGCTGGCCAGGGTTATGGTGCGGTCCTTACAGCTGCAGACTTTAAATTGATGCTCTCGGCAATGCAGACCGATGACAACATAGTCATCCTCTCGAACCCCCGGATTATAGTCCACGAGAACTACGCGGCGAAGATATTCGTTGGGGAGCGGTATCCGATTCTCTCCACCGAGGTCGGCGGAGATGGTGGGGGGGCAGTCGGGGGAACCTCGGTGGACGAGTGGAGGGAGATCGGTATCACCCTGAAGGTTATCCCCCAGGTCCGGACCTTGCTGTCGGGGGGGATGGGCATTAATATGATTATTCATCCCGCGGTAAGTAAACGGACAGGCCAGTATGCAGAATACCGCTCGGAGTCCGGCCAGCTGGCCTACAGCAGTTATCCGGTCATCGACATCCGCGAGGCGGACACCAACGTAACCATCAACGACGGCGATACCATCGTAATCGGAGGCTTGATCTCCAGCTACACGGAGGATAAGGAATCAAAGATCCCCCTGTTGGGTGATATCCCAATCCTCGGTTATTTATTTAAGGAAGAATACTCTAAGGTCGAGAAACGCAATCTAATGATCTTCATTACCGCCCGGTTGGTAACTGAGGAGACGCAGTTCTCGGCTTACGAAAAGGTGATGCTGGAGAAGGCGACCCCCGAATCGCTCGGGGATGTCCGGTACCTGGAGGACAGCCGGGTCCGGCCCTACCTTTACCGTCCCCCCGCCGAATCTGCCCCGGCGGAGGGGGAGACTTCCCCGCCGGCGGACACCAAACCGGCTCAAGACAGCGGGGTGGAGGAGGGGAACCAGGGGAATTTCCAGGGCAGGGTGATCACCAAGGCGATGAAAAGGAGTCGAAGATGACGGCATTCATTCTGGTCGGTATCCTCTGCCTGGCGGCGGGGGTGCTCTACCTGGTGGCCCCGGAAGTGCTGGTCCGGATCAGCGCTTTCCTCAACCGGGTCATCTCCACGGATCACAAGACGATGAAGTACCGGATCGGCGCGGGCCTGATCTTCATCGTCCTGGGGGTCTTCTTCCTCTTTATGGCCTACTACTTCTCCCGGGTCGGGGGGGCCTGATCAGAACTCCCTCCTCCTCAGGGCCCGCACCCCCAGCCGATAGGGGAGGAAGAGCCCGGCCAGAGAGACCAGGGCGATCAGCGCGGCCGATTTCCCGGACGCCGCGGCGGCCCCGGGAAGGCCCGGGAAGTTCCGGAGGTGGCCGATCAGCGCCAGGCCGCCAACCGTCACCCCGACGTAGATCAGGCTCAGCACCAGGTTGAGGTTCCCCCCGAAGCCGGAGGCGATCCGGGCCGGGCTCTCCTCGTCGTAATCGGGGAAGACCGCCCCCAGGCCGGTCGCCAGGCTGACCAGCACCCCGGAGATCAGGAGCGCCGCCGCCGCGGTGAGGACGGTCATCCCCGCGGAAATCTCCAGGATCCGGCTGGAGAGCAGGATCAGCGGCCCGGCGAAGGCCGCCGCCGCCGCCCAGCCCCCCCAGAACCGGACCCGGAAGAGGGTTTCCCGCCGGATCGGCGCCGGCCCCAGGATCCAGAACGCCCTGCCCTCGAGGCTGAAAGCGGGGTAGAGGAACCGGGTGGTCAGGGTGGCCAGGATCAGGGAGGTCGCCCCCAGGTTGAAGAAGGTGATCAGGTTCTTCCAGAAGGGCTGCCGGACGTCCCCGGGCATATTCCGGATGTTGAGGATGTAGAGCGCCAGCAGTCCGCCGAGGATCGAGGCCTGCAGCCACTGCGCCGGGTCCCGGACGAACAATTTCCAGTCCCTGACCAGGATCGCCCGGGCGGGGGAGGGGCCGAGGATCGCCGGCCGGCGCGGCGTGCGGGGGATCATCCCGGATCCGGCCTTCCTCCGCCTCCGCGGCCGGCGGGACTGGTAGGCCGCCCAGGTTCCCGGGTAGCTCCGTTCCCCGGTCAGTCTCACGATCTCCGCGGCCAGCAGGACATTGACCGCCAGCACCGCCAGGAAACCCAGGCCTCGCCGGAACTCCCCCCGGCCCGCCGCGAGGAAACCCTCGGCCGCCCAGAAACCGGGGAGGACCGGGCTCAGGGTGATCCGGCTATGCTCCAGCAGGCCGTCGATCATCAGGGCCGGGCGGCCCGTCTCCGGGCGGGGCGGAGGGGTGAGGAGCCGCTGCAAGGGTATGGCCAGGGCGATTATGATCAGCCCGGCCGCGATGATCTTCCGGGAGATTCCCCGGGTCAGGGGGTAAGTGATCAGGGAGGCGGCCAGGGTTCCGGCCAGGGTGGCGAGGGCGGCCAGGCCGGCGGCGAAGCCGGGGAGGAGGAGGAAGGTCGGTCCGGGGAGAGGGTGGGTCAGCCCGTAGGCCAGGACCACCGGGAAGGTGAAGAAGAAGGAGGCGGCGGTGCTCAGGACGGAACTCTCCGCCAGGAGAAACCGGTAGATGACGCGCGGGGGGAGGGGGAGGGAATGGAGGTAGCCGGTCTCGCGGGACCGGAAATGCAGCTGGAAGGAGAGGGCCGCGTTGCTGAAGACCAGCAGGGCGAAGAGGGAGAAGGTGAAGAGAAAGAGCAGCCGCTCGATCAGGACCTGCCCCATCCCGGGAAAGGCCTGGAGGAAGAAGAAAGCCCGGTAGAAACCCCAGAAGATCCCCGCCCCGGTCGCCAGGAGGACCAGGAGACCGGTCAGGACCCGCCCCCGTCCGGATCCGGAAAGCCCGTGCAGCCCGTTGCGGGCCTGCCGCCAGCGGAGAATGAGCAATGATTTCATCGGTGGAATCAATCCGGCTTGAGCCGTCAAGCCGGATCCGGCCCGCTTTCGGCGGTCTCCTCCGTCAGCTTGAAGAAGATCTCCTCGAGCCGGCCGGCCGCCCCGCTCTTTTCCCGGAGTTCAGCCAGGCTCCCGGCGGCGACCAGCCTCCCCTCGTCGATGATCCCGACCCGGTCGGCGATCTCCTCGGCCACCGGGAGGGTGTGGGTGGAGATGAAGACCGTGCCGCCCCCCCGGCAGTGTTCCCGGAGGAGGTTCTTGATCAGCCTCCCCGTGCGCGGGTCGAGTCCCACCATCGTCTCGTCGATGATCAGGACTTTCGGCTCGTGGAGGAGGGTGGCGGCGAAGACCAGCCGCTGCCGGTAGCCGTGGGAGAGGTTCCGGATCAGTTCCCCGGCCGCTCCGGCCAGCCCGAGCAGGTCGAGCCGTCCGGCGATCGCCTCCGCCGCCCGGGCCCGGTCGAGGCGGTAGATCCCGGCGATGAACTCCATAAACTCGGCGGCGGTCAGCCGGTCGTAGAGGTAGGGGAAGTCGGGGATGTAGCCGATCAACCGCTTGGCGGCGACCGGGTTCTCCCGGACGTCGTGCCCCCCGATCAGCGCCCGGCCCCGGGTTGGGAAGAGGAGCCCGGCCAGGAGCTTGATGGTGGTGGTCTTGCCCGCCCCGTTGGGCCCGATGAAGGCGAAGAGTTCGCCGGCCGGGATGGAGAGGTCGAGGTCCCGGACCGCGGTCTTCCCCCCGAAGGTCTTGGTCAACTTCTCGGTCCTGATCAAAGTTCCGTCCTCCCTGGATTTTTGCCTCGCCGGCCCCGCGCGCCGGTCAGTTAGCGTGCTCTTCCAGGAACGCCATCGCCTCCTCCTCGTCCTGCCGGCGCAGGGCCCAGCCAGAAAGGGTGGATGCCTCGAGCAAATTCCCGTCCCGGTCGAGCGTCAGCTCCCCCTCGATCCCGGCGAGGTTCGCCCTCAGCTGCCAGCCGTCCGCTGTCCTTCCGGCCACTTCGAACCGCGCCGTCCCCTCCGCCGTCTGTCCGGCGGCCAGGGCGGCCGGAAGGGCGAGACCGGGTATGGTGAAGGTATCACCCGGCCGGAGATCGCCGGAGATCGGAAGAGCGGTCAGGGGATGGGGAAGCGGCATTGCCGGCAGGGGGAACTTCAGTTCCCGGGTCTCCCCCCCGGCGGTTATCCGCGCCGCCAGAACGCCGCTCTCCCCCCGGGCCTGGAGGGAGATTGGGGGTTCGGTCGAGGAGGCGGAGAGTTCCAGCCGGTTCACCCCGCCCCGGGTGTCGGCCAGGATGGAGCCGCGGAGCCTGACCCGGTTCTCCCGGCCTCCGGAGAAGAGTCTCAGCCAGGCCGTGATCTCGAGCGCCGAACCCGCGCCGCCTTCCCCCTGCCGGGGGTAAAAGGAGTAATGGATGTAACCGACCTGGTTTTCCCGGAAGAATATACCCAGCCACTCCTCCCCGGCCGTTTCCGCCGGCCCGGCCGGGAAGAGCCGGGAGGCGCCTTCAGGGCGCTCCAGGGAAGGGAGGACCTCCTGCTTCAGGAAGATCCCCATCACCCCCAGCCAGAGCAGGAGCACCGCGGCGGGCTGGAGGCATTTTACCGGTATGCGGTCGCGTCGCTTCACGGTGTCGAGAGTTGACAGCAAAAGAGCGCCCTTTCGGGCGCTCTAATCTGCTGCCGGCAACAGCCGGGTGCTGGTTTTCCCTTCCAATCCGTTTTCTTCCGTTAGTTGGAACCGGGAGTCGCGATTGGAGTCGGGCCGGTGCTGATCTGCTCCTTCCAGTCCACCCTCTTCCAGGGGACGGCGGGCTGCCCGCCTTTGATGACCCCGCTGAAGTCCTGGTCGAGGAGGGCCTTGTCGAAGTGGACGCCGGCATTGTTCCACAGGTACAGCGCTTTCCCCACCAGGTTGCCGTAGATCTGATCGTTGTTCCGGATCTCGATTATGGCCTTTGGCGCGTAAATGAACCCGAAGAACTTTACGTTGTTGGAGAGGTCGACCGTGGTGGTTCCGTTGAAGTAAAAGCGGATCTTGGTGGAGTCGCCGGTGATCGCGATGGCGGGGAGCAGTTCGTTGTTGTTCTCGAAGATGATGCTGTTGTCGACGTAGATCTCGATGAGCTCGTTCGCCCCGATGGCGGGGTCGACGATGAACTGCACGTTGGCCCGCAGCTCGAAGTTGCTGAAGTGGTACCGGCCGGCGTGGAAGGTGATGATGGCGTTGTTGTAGGCGATGAGATTGTTGCTGGTGATCTCGTATTTGCCCGGCATCGAGCCGTATTCCCCGTCGATCTGTCCTTCGGGGCCTCCCCCCGCCACCGTGTACCACGCGGGGGCGTTGATGGGCAGCAGCAACCACCGCGGCTGGCTGTAGAGTTTCTCCCCGGTCAGGTTGGCCCCGGAGAGGAGCTTGATATCGCCCTCCTCGGTGGGTGTGGTGACCGAGAGGTTCCCTTCGATGACGGAGTTGTTGTCGGCCGAGATCCCCGCCTCGGAGTCGTTGGGGTTGCAGTTGGAACCAACCGTGACGTCCCCGGACTTGGATTCGAGATAGGGCCCGATCCGGGAGTCGTAACTGTCAAAACCGGAGACTTCCTGGATATGGACGTAATGGTCCCCCAGGGGCCCGGGAGGAGCGATCCCCTCGGTCTTGACGATCTTCTCCTTGGGCACCATCCGCGCCGTGCCCGAACGGATGGAACTCCGGGCCGGCTCACCCTGGGTGGTCCCTTCCGCCAGAAGAGACAGGCCGCCAAAGGCCAGAAACAGTCCGGCCAAGGATATCGTGCCGCTTGCACGGATCAAGCGTTTCATAACAGACCTCCTCTTCTTCCGGTTTGCCCAGAGCAAAACACCTGTAAACCCGGCTTTTGCCTTTAATATATGCCAGGATTGCCCGTTTGTCAACTGCTTGATCCCGAATTAAAGGGAGCTGACTATCCCTCCGCCGGATCCCGATCTTGCCTCTGCGCCCGGGTTCACTCGTCCACGCGGGCTTCGTAGAGAAAATCCACCGCCGGGCTGGGCTCAAAGAGATTGGTCATCGCGAAGGAGACGCTGAACTGCCCGTCACCCAGGGCCTGGTTGATGCAGATCGGCTGCCAGGGTTGGATTGGGTCCGTGTGATCGGCCCAGTAAGCCGTCCAGTAGTAGGTGGCGACGTACTCCTGGCCGATCTCCAGCGCCGCTTCCCTGATGTAGAGGGTCTTGATCGACCGCCCGGCGTCGGAGATGGCCATCCGGTGCGATGAGGTGATGTTGACGAAGGCGTAGGCGACCACCCCGAGGATCAGGATGATGAAGATCAGGGCCAGGAGGAGGAAACCCGCCTCCCGCTTGAACTGTCTGTCGCTGGCGGTCTTCATTCAGGGCGCCGGGGTCGGGGTTGGGGCCGGGGTCGGGGTCGGTTTCAGCCGGGGGAATGCCGCCGAGCGGAAGGGGATCTCGCCGCCCTCCCCGCTCAGGGTGAAGCTCAGGACCACCGCGCTCTGTTCGGTCATACTGGCGGCGAAGGAACCGGAGACGACGTTCCCCGTCAACGGGAAAGTCCCGGCCGCGGTCTGCCGCCGGATGACGTCCCCGCTCTGGAAGAAGGTGACCACCAGGCTGGAGTCCTCGGGCGTCCCGTGGCCGGACGGCTTGGTGAAGGTAACCGACCCCGTGGTTATGGCAACCATATGAGGAGAGGTCTCCCGGAGCTCGCGGGTCATCCGGTCCATCGCCAAATAGCCCTCCCGGAACAGCTCCAGGTACTCCCTCACGGTGAGGGTGTAGGCCGAGACGGAGAGTCCGATCGCCTGGAGCGAGAAAGCGGACAGGATCGCCAGCAGGACAATCACCATCACCATCTCGATCAGGGTGTAGCCCCGGGATTTCCGGCGGCGGTTCACTCGGCATCCCTCCTCCAGTTGGACTTGACCGTGACCAGGGAGAGCGACTGCCCCCCGCTGTGGGTCGCCGTGACGGTGATCTTCTTCAACCCCTCCGTGAGGGTGGCGAAGGAGACGTCCGGATCCACCGTTCCCTGACTGCTGTAAGCCTCGAAGGGGGAGGGGAAGGCGGTGTCGGGCCAGCCGGTCACCTCCGAGAAGCTCTCGACGCAGACCACCCTGGTCTCCATCGCTTCCTGCGCCAGCAGGGCCAGGTTGCCCGCGATCATCGGCTGGTCCAGTTCGCGCACGCTCTCGGTGAAGGGGATGATCAGGGCCGGCAGGACGATCGCCGCCACGATCAGCATCACCACGATCTCGATCAGCGTGAAACCGGTGGAGAATGTCCTGTTGATCGTCATTCGCCCGCTCTCCAGCAACCCATCACTCCAGTACTCCATTACTCCGGTCTCTCGTCTTTAATTCGCCGTGACCTTTCCGGTCACTTCCTCGACCGTGATCGTGCTCGAGGCCGCCCCGGCGCCGACGGTGAAGCTGCCGCCCTGGTTCGGTTCGCCCAGGGAATTGAAGGTGACCGAGAAGGCGGAGGCAACGGCATCTCCCGGCAGCGCCCGGCCGGGGGGGTACAGTCCCTGGGCGGTATACCAGGCGCCGTTGAAAGTGATCGTCTTCGCCGTCCCGCTGGAGATGGCGGCGTGCCGCACGGCGCGGATGTCCGCCGCCGCCATATCGGCGGCCAGCGAGGTGGCGACGCCGCCCTGGGAGATCATCTTCGGTATTGTCACGGCGGCGATGATGCCGATCACCAAAATGACGATCACCAGCTCGACGAGAGTGAACCCCGTCTTGCTTTTCATTCCATTTGACCCTCCATTTGAATATAATCCGGGAGAGGGTCATTGTCAAGGGATTGACCGCCCTCGCCCGGGTCTTGTTCTCCCCGGAACAACTTGACATAACGGCAATCTCGTTATATACTTAAATACTCGGGGAGAAGGTTCGGATATAATGAAATCAGCTTGTATCCATACAGTTATGACGGCGATCATTGTCGCCGCCTCGGCGCCCCCTTCGCCGGCCTTCCCGTTCGAGAACAACCAGGCCGCCGCCGTGGTCATCGGCCAGCCGGATATGACGCACCACGGCCCCAATCAGGTCGAGGACTGGACGGACCCCGCCTTTCCCACCGCCCGCACCCTCTACTGGCCCTCCCAGATCCGGGTCGCCGACGGCAAGCTCTACGTCGCCGATTACCACAACAACCGGGTTCTTATCTTCTCTTCCGTCCCCGCGTTCGACAACCAGAGCGCGGCCGTGGTCATCGGCCAGCCGGATATGTTCAGCTACTACCGGAACCAGTACCCGCCCGACCAGCCGCCCTGGTTTCCGATGGCCAACACCCTGCACTGGCCGGACGGGGTTGAGGTGATCGGCTCGAAACTCCTGATCGCCGACACCTACAACAACCGGGCCCTGGTCTTCAACTCCCTGCCGACGGAGAACAACGCCGCCGCCGACATCCCCATCGGCCAGCTCTCCCTGGTCGACGACTACCATCCCAACCGCCTGACCGGCGTGGCCTCCAACACCAGCTACGAGCCGCGGAATGTCTGTGTCGCCGGGGGAAAATTCTTCCTGGCCGACCGGTTCAACAACCGCGTCCTGATCTTCAACCAGATCCCCGAGGACTTCGATGTCTCCGCCGACCTGGTCGTGGGGCAGGAGGATATGTGGAGCAATCTGACCAACCAGGGGTTCGGTTCCCCGGCGGCCGACACCCTGAACGAGCCGACCGGGGTGTTCGTCGTGGGGAGCAAGATGTTCATCACCGACACCGGCAATCACCGGGTGCTGATCTACGATACCATACCCGCCGCCGACGGCGCGGAGGCGGACGTGGTGATCGGGCAGGGGGATATGTGGAGCTGCCAGTCCAACCGGGGGATGGGGGTGCCGGGCGCGGACACGCTCTATGGTCCGTTCGGAAACGTCTGCTCCGACGGCACCCGCATCTTCATCCCCGACTCCGAGAACCATCGGGTCTTGATCTACAACTCCATCCCCACCGCCGACGGGGCGGCGGCGGACATCGTCCTCGGCCAGGAGGATATGACCTCCCGGCTGATCAACGGCCTCGACCCCGACCTTCTCGATCCGCGCCTGCCGCCCTCCCCGACCGCACGGACCCTGTACTGGCCGCACAGCGTCGCCCTCAACGGCTCCGACCTCCTGGTCTCGGACTGCAACAACAACCGGATCCTGATCTTCTCGGGGGCGACCCCCACCCCGACCCCGGTGGGGTACAAGACCCCCCCGCCGACCTCGACCCCCTCGCCGACCCCCTCGGCCCCGCCGTCCCGGACGCCGACCCCCACCGCCACCCCGACCCCGGACGGGTTCAAAACCCCCCCGCCGACCGCGACCCCTTCGCCTTCCCCCTCGGTGACTCCGACGGTGCCGCCCACTCCTCCTCCGACGGTGCCGCCCACGCCTCCTCCGACAGCGTCCCCGACCCCGCCGCCCACCGCTACCCCTTCGCCGAGCTTAACCCCGACCGCGCCGCCTACCGTCACCCCCTCCGCCACCCCCACGCCGTCCGCGAAGCCGACCGCCACCCCGAGTTCCACCCCGCCCCCGACCGCCACCCCCACGCCCTCCGCGCCGCCGACCGTCAGCCCGAGCCTCGCCCCGACCGCCACCGTCACCCCTCCTTCCGGCCGCCGGGTCCGGGGGGACTATGACGGCGACGGGACCTCGGATCCGGCGGTCTACCGCCCGGCCACCGGGCTCTGGGCGGTGCGGGGGGTGACCCGGGCTTACTTCGGGGGCGGCGCCGACCTCCCGGTTCCCCGCGATTACAGCGGGGACGGGACCGCCGACCTGGCGATCTTCCGATCCTCCTCCGGGCTCTGGGTGGTCCGGGGCGTGACCCGACTGTATTTCGGCGGGAGCGCGGACGACCCGGTCCCGGGGTATTACGCCGGTTCCGGCGGGGCCCGGATCGGGATCTTCCGCCCGGCCTCGGGTCTCTGGGTGGTCCGGGGCGTGACCCGCCTTTATTTCGGCGGCGGCGCCGACTGGCCGCTGGCCGGGGACTTCGCCGGCACGGGCACCGACACCCCCGGGATCTTCCGCCCCGCCACCGGTCTCTGGGCGCTCCGGTCCGTGACCCGGTTTTACTTCGGCGGATCGAGCGACGACCCCCTGACCGGTGATTTCTCGGGGGTTGGGACCGTGAGCGCCGGGATCTTCCGTCCGGCATCCGGGCTCTGGGCCCTGCGGGGGGTGACCCGGGTTTACTTCGGCGGCGGTTCCGACACCCCGGTCCCGGCCGATTTCGCCGGCGAGGGACGGGACGGGATCGCCGTCTTCCGCCCTCTCTCCGGCCTCTGGGTCGCCCGGGGGGTGACCCGTCTCTATTTCGGTTCCTCCGCCGACCTTCCGGTGGTGGAGTAAACCCCTGCCGATCCGCCCTTCACCGTATCGCTGTCGGGATCGCTATCGGGAGTCGCCCAGCCCCCGGGCGGTTGTTTCCTTCTCCCCGGCTTTTCCCAGGATCCGCCGGGTGAACTTCCCGGTCCAGAAGAGTCCGAGCAGGGCGGGGAAGAGATACTCCACCGCCGAGAAGACCAGGGCCGGTCCGAGGACCGCCTCCGCCGGGATGGAAGAGTAAAGGGGTATCAACTCGACCAGGCTTCCCTCCCGCAGCCCGATCCCCAGCAGGGTGACCGGGACCGTGGAGACCAGGATCGAGAAGGGGAGGATGACCAGGTAAACCACGGGGGGGAAGGTGATCCCGAAGGCGTCGGCGATCAGGAAGAAGCTGAGCAGTTTTCCCCCCTGGATTGCCGCCGAGTGGAGAAGCGGGACCAGGATCTCCCTCCGGGAGAAGAAACGGTGGAAGGTGAGCAGCGTCTCCAGGCCGCCCCGGAGGCGCGGTTGGGGGATGCGGTCCAGGAGGCCCCGGACCAGGCGTCGGGGCGCGGCTCGTCCGGAGGCCAGGAAAACCGCCATACCCGCGGCCAGGACCAGGGCGGCGGCCGTGATCACGTCCGGCGGCGTGCGGGAACAGGCCAGCCCCCCGGCGATGATGAAGAGCAGAAAGACGAAGATGTTCAGGAACAGTTCCAGCGCGATCGAGCCGGCCGCCCGGGCGGCGGAGAAGCCGTGCCGGCGCTTGAGGTAGATCACCCGGGAGGCCTCGCCGCTCCGGAGGGGGAGGATGCTCTTCACCGGGGTGCTCCCCATCTTGACCAGGAAGGATTCCCGGAGGGAGATGTCCAGTCCCAGCGGGATCAGGATCCGCCGCCACTTGACCGCCGCCAGCCAGCAGTTGGTGAGAAAGGAGACGGCCAGGGCCGCCAGCAGGGGAACCGGCCGGGCTTGCGCGACCGAGGAGAAGACTTTCTCCGGCTCGATCTTCCGGAAGACCAGCAGCAGGAGGAGGCCGGTCACCGCCAGGCTGACGGCCCACATCAGGTTCTTCTTCACGGTGGTCCCTCTCCCCGGATCAGTGAGGCAGCCGCGGGGACTTCTGGTAGCGCGAGCTGAAGACGGGGGCGTTCTCGTCGTAGGCCAGGAAGCCGTGATCGGGCCGGGAGGTGTCCTCCTGCCGGAAGACCATATCCAGAAAGGCGAGAAATTTCCGCTTGAACTCGTCGAACGACTTCACCTGGCGGACCATCCGGAGGAGAAAGCCCGGCCGGGAGTGGTAGGCCACGTAGGCCCAGCGGGTCAGGCGGTCGATCTCCTCGTTGCTCAGCTCCGTCCAGGGGCGGGGAAGGATCTTCTCTTCCGTCCGGCCCAGGATGTAATCCTCCCAGTAATCCTTGCCGGTCTCCCTGACCATCTCCTTCCACATCCCGGTCAGCGGCTTGGCGGTCAGCTTGGAGAACTGGACGTAATCAAGGTCGAGCTTCCGGGCGAAACGGACGGTCTCCTTCACCGACTTCCGGGTCTCCCCGGGGACGCCGACCAGGAAGAACCCGAGCGGCCGGATCCCGATCTTCTTGCTGGCGGCGATCGTCTGCTCGACCTGCTTCAGGGTGATCCCCTTCTGGATCCGGTCGAGCGTCTCCTGGGAACCGGACTCGATCCCGTAATAGATCCGGCGGCAGCCGGCCCGGTACATCTCCGCCAGCAGTTCCTCGTCCACCGTGTCCACCCGGGAGCGGCAGGCCCAGGTCAGGTCGAGGTCCCTCTGCTGCAGTTCCCGGCAGATGGCTTCCGTCCGCTCCCGGACCATCGGGAACTCGTAGTCGAAGATGTCGATCTCCCGGACCCCGAAGCGGTCGTGGCACTCCTGCATCTCGTTGACCACGGTCAGCGGGGAGCGGGGGTTGTACTCGGTCCGCCCGGCCTCGCAGAAGGTGCAGCGCATCGGGCAGCCGAGGCTGGTCACCATCACCGTGAAGTTCTTCCGTTCGGTGGGGAACTCGGCGTAAAGGTGGTTGGGGAGGAGGTGGCGGGCGGGGTTGGGGAAGCGGTCGAAGACGATCTTCTGGGGATGCGGGGTGACGATGATCTCGCCTTTCTCCTTGTAAACCAACCCCGGGACATTCTCGAATTTCCCGGCCCCCTCCAGTTCCCGCAACAGCCCGGGGAGGGTGAAGTAAGCCTGCTCGACCACCCCGAAGTCGATCTCCTCCGGGGCCAGGGACTGCCGGGGGTAGACCCGGAGGTTGTAGCCCCCGACCACCACCGGGATTTTCAGTCGTTCTTTCAGGTAGCGGATCCACTCCAGGGTCTCCCGGAACATATAGGTGGTCATCAGGAAGCCGAGGATGTCCGGCCGGAACTCCTGCAGCCGGGCCAGGGTCTCCTCCGGGGTCAGCCGGAGGGTCCGGGCGTCGACGATCAGGGCCTGGTGCCCGGCTTCCTCGGCGATGGCGGCGGCCCAGGCCAGGCTCAGGGGAGGGAAGAGCCCGAAGTACTTCTGGACGATCCGGAGATTCTCCTCGTGGAGCTTGTATTTAAAAGGGTTGAAGACGAAGGCGATCTTCATTAAGATATCCCGGCGGACGTTCGGTGGATTATCGCCCGATACTAAGGTAAAACCGGAGGTATGGACAGAATTTTTTCCTTCCCGGGCAGGCTCAAGGAGGCAACCCGATGATCGAACTGGTGCTGGTGGTGTTTCTCCTGGCGATGGCGGTGATGGCGACGGTCGCGGTCAAGGTGGGGATGAAAGCGGTGGATTTTATCGAGGCCGCCCATCTCCATCACCGGGCTCTCGAGGATGGCCAGAAGGAGATAATCCGGCTTCTGGGCGGCCCCGGCCGGAAAGAGGGAGACGGGGAAAGATGAGCATCCGGGAGAGGGTTTTGCCTCCCGGCTGGTATCCGGGGAGCGCGGAAGAGACCATCCGGACGATCCGGGACTATATCGCGGACGCGCCGGCCCCGGAAGAGGCGGCGGCGGCCGGGGTGGCTCCCCACGCCGGCTGGGCTTTCTCCGGGCGGATCGCCCTCCGGGTTATCCGGTCATTCCGCCGTCCGGTGGAGACGGCGGTGGTGGTGGGAGGGCATCTCCCCGCTTCGGCCGGGGTCCTGGCCGCCTTCGAGGACGGGTACGAAACCCCGCTGGGCGTTCTGGCGGCGGACCTGGAATTGCTGGAAGGGATCTCCGGGTCCGTCACCGGCCGGATCCGGGAAGACCGTTCCCCGGACAACACCGTCGAGATCCAGCTGCCTTTCCTGAAGTATCTCTTCCCCGAAGCCCGGGCCCTGGCCCTGCGGGCGGCGCCTTCCGCGGCGGCGGAGGAACTGGGCCGGGCGATCCACAAGTCGGCCGGGGAGCTGCGCCGGAACGTCGCCGTCCTCGGCTCCACCGACCTGACCCACTACGGGCCCAACTACGGGTTCAGCCCGGCCGGGAAGGGGGAGCGGGCCGTGAAATGGGTGAAGGAAGTCAATGACCGCGGATTCATCGAGAGCCTGCTGAAGCTGGACGGCCCGGAGGCCCTGCGCCGGGCCGGGGAGGATCAATCCGCCTGCTCGGCGGGCGGCGCCGTGGCCGCCCTCTCCTTCGCCCGGGCTTCGGGGGTGAAGCGGGGGAAGCTGGTCGAGTACCTGACCAGTTACGACATCTACCCCGACCAGTCCTTCGTCGGCTACGCCGGCATCGTTTACCCGCCCGCCGCCGGTTAGGCCCGGCCCGCCATCCGGGTCCGGAATTATTTCTCCCGTTCCCGGGTCCGGCGGAGGAGTTCTTCCTGGAGCTTCCGCACCTTCTCCCGCTGGGCGGCTTCGGCCTCCGGGTTTTCCTCGATCGTGAACTCGAGGATGCTCCCGTCGTGAACGTTCTGCGGCAGGAACTCCACCGGCCAGACGAAGTCGCCCATCTCCCCCCCGATCTCCAGGACCGCCAGCCTTCCGTCTTCGATCCGGTCGATGACCACCCGAACTTTCATCCGCTCCGCCTCCTGAATGGTGACAGGTTAAGTTATTCGGGTATTCCCCCGGGAAGATTTCCCCGGGTTCTTTCCACCAGGCGGTAAACCGCCCGCCCGCGTTTTCTTTTCCACCGGGAGCCCAACCAGGAAATCAGGTCGCGGTCGGTCACCGCCGCCCGCTCCGGGTGCCGGCGGAAGTAACTCTCCCCGGCGGAGTATTCGGCCAGGAGGTTTCCCAGCCCGTGCCGGAGAAAGACGGCGTTGTCGCCGGCAACCGGCCAGCCGGCCAGGAGGGTCCCCAGGCAGGCCCGGCCCAGCGCCTTCCGGAAGTAGCCGTACCGCTTCGGGGCGTTGTCCTCTTCCCGGAAGCGCAGGAAGATCTCCGCCGCCGCCCGGGCGTCGGCCGTCGCCCGGTGCCAGTCCTTCAGTTCGATCCCCAGGGCCCGTGCCACCTCGCCCAGACGGTGGCCCTGTCCCGGCATCCGGGCCCGGGCGGCCATCAGGGTGCAGAAGGTCCGGTTGGTAAGCTTCCGCTGGAGATGTCGGCGGGCGGCCCGCCGGAGGAAGGCGAAGTCGAACTCGACGTTGTGCGCGATCAGGGTGGAAGCCCCGATGAAGTCGAGGAATTTAGGCAGGACCTCGCTGATTGGCGGGGCGTGCTCCAGGTCCCGGTCGGTGATTCCGGTGATCTCGGTGATCAGCTTAGGCAGCGGGCGGGTGGGCTTGACCAGGGCGCTGGACTCTTCTCCCAATCTCCCCCCGGAGATCCGGACCGCCCCGATCTCGATGATCTCGTCCCGCCGGGGGTCCCTTCCGGTGGTTTCCAGGTCGAAGGCGACGTATTCCTGCCCGAACCCTTTCTCCGCCGTCCGCTGCCGTCCCTCTCCCAGCTTGAAGACCAGCCCGGCCGCCGAGTACCGGGTCCCGTCCGGGGCGGCGGGGGAGAGGAGGATGGTCCGGCCGTTCCCGCGGTACCTGAGTCCGGCCGGTCCGGCGAGTTCCAGGGTAGGGGTATCCTCGGAGTCCGGTTCTCCCTCCGAACGAATCCTCCGCCGGTGAGGCCGGAAGACGGCCCGGAGCAGGGATGCGGCGGCCACCGCGTCACCGGAGCCGTCCAGGGAGAGGTTCAGGGTCCGGCCGGCGGAGAGATCCCCCTCCAGCCGCCGGAGCGTCTCCTCCAGGCCGGGGAGGGAAAACGGGTCGGCCAGCCGGGAGGGGGAAGCCGCCAGGAGATCGCGGCGGGAGAACCGGCCCGCCGGGAGGAGGGGTCTCAGTCCTTCCGGGATCTTCCCCTGCGGGAAGATCTCCTCCAGGATCTGATCGCCCCCGGTCATTGCCCGGCCGTTTCGCCCTCCCCTTTTGCCATCCCGGTGATGACGTACTCGATCAGGGAAGCCAGTTTCTTGCTGGCGGCGCCGGCCGCGGCCGTCACTTCCTCGTGGGTCAGCTGGTCCGTCCGGTCCGCGCTGACGAGGTTGGAGATGAAGGTGATGGCGAGGAAGCGCAGTCCCAGGTAGCTGGAGACGATCGCCTCGGGGACGGTGGACATCCCGACCGCGTCGGCGCCGAGCTGCTGCGCCATTGCGATCTCGGCCAGGGTCTCGTAACTGGGCCCGGAGAAGGCGATCAGGATCCCGTCGTGCAGATCGATCCCCAGCTCCTGCGCGCCCCGGCGGGCGAGATCGCGCAAGCCGGGGTGGTGGGCCCGGGCCATATCCGGGAACCGGGGTCCGACCGAGTCGTCATTCGGCCCGGTCAGAGGGTTGAGGGCCATAAAGTTGATATGGTCCCGGACGAGCATCAAATCCCCGCCCCGGAAGGCGGGGTTGATCCCCCCGGCGGCGTTGGTATTGATGACCGTCTTCACGCCCAGGGCCTTCATCACGAAGAGAGGGTAGAGGACCTTCGCGGCCGCCAGGCCCTCGTAGAAATGAACCCGTCCTTCCTGGACCACCACGCCCTTCCCGGCGCAGTTTCCGAAGGCGAGCTTCCCGCCGTGGCCCTTGACCGAGGAGACCGGGAAGTTGGGGATCTCCCCGTAGGGGATGTGAACCGCATCCTCGAGCATATCCACCACCGTACCCAGCCCGGAGCCGAGGATCACCCCCACCTCCGGCTTGATCCCGGTCCGGGTGTTCAGGAAGTCAACCGTCTCCTGGATCTTCCGCTTCTCAACGATCATAACGCTTCTTCCTTTTTGCTGTTCCCCGGGAATTGATTCACCGCGGCGGCGCGGAGAACGCAGAGATTTCTGACTTCATTTGCCCGAAATGGGAATTTTGATCCGGCATAATTCAGAATCCTGAATAGTTAGAGAATTATCGATTCTGAACTTTAATCTCCCTCTGCGCCCTCCGCGCCTCCGCGGTGAATATTCAGTTTTTGCTGATCAGGTCGAGAAAGCTCCGGCCGTACTTCATCCCGGCCAACCCCAGGTACTCGCTGATCGTCTGGGCGATGTCGGCGAAACTTCCCCGGATCCCGAGATCCACCCCGGGCCGGACCGGCGGGCCGCCGACCAGGAGCGGGATGTACTCCCGGGTGTGGTCGGTATGTGCGGCGAAGGTGGGATCGCAGCCGTGATCGGCGGTAATGAAGAGGATATCCTCCGGCTTGAGCGCGGCCAGGATCTCCGGGACCCGTCCGTCGAACTCCCGGAGGGCCCGGCCGTAGGCGGCCACGTCGCGGCGGTGGCCGAACTTCATATCGAAATCGACCAGGTTGGTGAAGATCAGGCTGTAGCCCTCCCGCCCCATCACCTCCAGGGTCCGGTCGACCCCGTCCATATTGTCCCGGATGCCGATCGTCTCGCTGACCCCCTTGCCGGCGAAGATGTCGTGGATCTTCCCCACCCCGTAAGTCTTCAGGCCGCGGCGGACCACCAGATCGAGGATGGTGTCCTCCGGGGGGGCGAGGGAGAAATCGTGCCGGTGGGCCGTCCGTTCGAAGGCCCCGGGTTTCCCGATGAAGGGCCGTGCGATCACCCGCGCCACCGCGTGTTCCCCCTGCAGGAGTTCCCTGGCCTGGCGGCAGAAGCCGTACAGCTCCTCCAGGGGGATGATCTCCTCGTGGGCGGCGATCTGAAAGACGCTGTCGGCGGAGGTGTAGATGATCGGGCAGCCGGTCTCCAGGTGTTCCTCGCCCAGGGTCTGGATGATCTCGGTCCCGGAGGCCGCCCGGTTGCCGATGGTCTTCCTCTCGATCTTCTTCTCGAAGGCCCTGATCAGTTCCCGGGGAAATCCGTCCGGGTAGACCGGGAAGGGCTTCTCCGAGACCACCCCGGCGATCTCCCAGTGGCCGACGGTGGTGTCCTTCCCGGCGGAGAGTTCGGCCGCTTTCCCGAACGCCCCGGAGGGAGCGGGGGAGGGGGGGATACCCTTCAGCGGGGCGATGTTGCCCAACCCCATCTTCGCCAGGTGGGGAAGCTTGAACCCCCGGATCGCCGCGGCGATATGGCCCAGGGTATCGGCTCCCCGGTCGCCCCAGTCGGCCGCGTCCGGCATCTCCCCGATCCCGGCGCTGTCCAGGACGATAATTATTCCTCTTTTCATTACCGGTGCTCCAGTCGCCGGAATGCCCCAAGCGCGGCGAAACTTCCCGACGGCGAACGGAAGGGTGCGTTTCGGCAAACTTCAGGCACCTGGAGGGACTTCGTTCAGACCCTCGTTTTGACTTCCTCGATGAAGTCTTCCACTTCCCGGGGGAGGGCCCAGTTGAAGATATATCTCAGCTTGCTGGCCAGGCCGACGGTCAGGTAGACCCCGGCCGCGTAACTGTGGCCGGCGATCCGGCAGGGTTTGCCCTTGATGGTTCTTACTCCCTTGAGGGCGTCAACCTTGAACTTCCTCTCCCTCCCTCCCCGGATGCTGAGCCGGTCGTTCTGCAGAACCAAAATGTAGAAATCCGGGTTGTGGTATTGGACTATATCGTACCCGATGGAGGCCGGAGGGTTGTGCCGGGAGAACTTCCGCTTCAGGTTGCCGGCTTCGTCGTATTCTTCCCGGAAGACCCGGAGATCGACCACCAGGAACTTCATCCCCGACCGGGTGATCTCCTCCCGATGTTTGCCTTCCGCGAACTTCCGGTAAGCATTCTGCTCCTCCTCCATCCGCCTGATCTTGAACTTGTCCGCCACGGAGAAGTCAATGTTGCCGGCGAGCTTGGTGATCAGTTCGGCCAGTTCTCCCGGCGAGGGGGCGCTGGTGACGGAGAGGATCAGCAGGCCCCACCGTTTTCCCCACTCCTGCTCTTCCGGCTGCAGCCGGTTGGTGAGCAACCGCATCAACTGGGCGGCGTAGGGGTCCTCCTCGCCGAGCAGTCTCCTGAAGACGATCTCGGCGGCGTTCTGGAAATGGGGATCAACGATCAGGTCCCGGCAGTCCCGTTCCACGGTCTCGATGGAGAGGGGAGACCAGGGGTGGTGATCGTACCAGTAGATCCTGACCCCGGCCTTCTGCAGGTCGATCAGGGCGTCCTCGATGGTGGCCAGGCTCTCGCTTTCGACCCCGACATCGGTGATGAAGAGCCGGTGGGGCTTGTCCGGGTTCTTAGCCAGGTCCCTCAGGGTCCAGGGGATGCGTCTCGGGGTGGTGGTCTCGATCCGGGCCAGGGGGGAGAAATGCTTGAGGAGAGCTCCGGAGACGACCCCGTCCCAGTCGGTGTGGGTCAGGATATGATCCAATATCTCCGGTTTCCGGGGCAGGTCGAGCCTGGCCAATTCGCCGCCCGGTGTTCTCCGGGCCGGGGCCGCCGCGGTTTCGCCTTCGTCGGCGACATTTTCCACCTCCATCAGGGGGGCTTCCTCCTCTCCGGCGGCCGCCTCCAGCTCCTTCCAGTCTCCGCTTTGTTTCCGGATCAGGCGGGTCAGGTCGAGAACGGCCAGAAGAAAAATGATAAAAGCCACTCCCCCGATTATGAAATAAACGCGAGGATCCATAAGCGTCCCCCTTAACCCGATTTATTCATCGGAATCGGCCGCGTATCCGGTGATTACTTCGTAGTTTTCCCCGTCGGTCGTGACCGTGATGTGGCCGTGGAAATCGGTCCGGTAGACCTGGGACCCGGACTCCCGGAAGAGCTTGATCGGTCCCCAGTGGGGGTGGTCGAATTTATTCCGTTTCCCGCAGGAGATGGCCACTACCTCCGGGTCAACCAGGTAATAGAAGAGACAATCACAGGCGGTCTTGGAACCGTGATGCCCGGCCTTGAGGAAAGTGGATTTCAGCCGGGCGCCGCTGTTGATGATGATATTCTCGCAACCGTGCTCGCAGTCGCCGGTCAGGAGGAAGGAGACGTCGCCGTATTCCATCCGGATCACGATTGAATGCTCGTTGAGGTTGCTCTCGTGCATCCGTTTCTCCGGCGGGACCTGGGGGGCGAGGACTCGGGCCGTCACCGCGTTTCCCCAGTCGAGAAGTTCCCCTTTCTCGGGGACCTTCAGCGGGATCTTCCGGGCCTTGATGGAGTCGAGCAGCTGGTTGTAGACGTTGGTGGTGTGGGGGATCCCGGTGTCGTAGACCGCGCCGATGGGGATTCCGCTGTTGACGACGGAGACCAGGCCGCCGACGTGGTCGTAGTCCGGGTGGGTGATGACCACCATATCGATCTTCTTGATCCCCTCTTTTTCCAGGTAGGGGAGGACGACTTCTTTCCCGGCGTCGAAGGGGGAGTAACTGGTGGCCGACTGGCCGCCGTCAATCAGGATCACCTTGCCGTCGGGGGTCTGGATCACGGTGGAATCCCCCTGGCGGACGTTGAGGAAGGTCACCTTCAGGATATCGTTCCCTTCCAGGGCAAACCCGGGCCGGGAGAGGAGAAAAAATATGACGGCCCAGACCGCGCCCGGGGCGATCTTGCGGATGGGAACGGGAAACTTCATTACCTGCTTCCGGACGGATAATGAGGGCAGGATATTCTGACGCGCGGGCGCCCCTGGGGCGCCCGCGCGTCAAAACAGGTTACTGCGCCGCCACCGGGTTGCAGACCAGGCCGGCTTCGATCATTTTCTGCAGGGTCTTCTCCCCGATTCCCTTGACCTTGACCACGTCCTGAATCGAGCTGAACGGCCCGTTCTGTTCGCGGAACTCGATGATCTTGGCCGCGGTTTTGGGGCCGATCCCCTTGATCGTCTCCAGTTGCTCGGCGGTGGCGGTGTTGACGTCGATCTCCGCCAGCAGAGGGGCGGCGATGGCCAGGGCGAAGAGCACCGCCATCGTGCACGCGATAAATGCTCTCATGCTGTTTCTCCTTTCTTTTTCCCCTTGTCGGGGGGTTGTTTTACCTCGCGGCGCCGCCGCGGCGCCGCGAAGGGACAAAATGCCAGGGATCAGGATTGGCGATGAAAACAAAGTGATTTACAACTATACCATTATCTCCGGCTCAAGCCAGATGTTTTTTCTTCAGTTCTCCCCCGGTCTCCCCGCGTAGAGTCCCTGGCGGCGGAGGGAAGCGAGCATCCGGTCATCCACCCCGAGGACCCTCCGCTGCAGGTCTTCCAGTGTACTGTAGGGTCCGTTGGCCTGCCGCTCGGCGATGAACTTCATCGCCACCCGGGGCCCGACGCCGTCCAGGGTCTGCAACTCCTCGCTGCCGGCGGTGTTGATATTGACCCGGTTCTGCCCGAAGATCGGCATAATGGAGGCGCCCAGCAAGCTCAGAACCAGCGCCGCCGCCAGGATCAAGTGCAGTCTTCTCTTCATTGTCGGCTGCCTGAAGATGCCCTAAGCCGCCGGCGCAAATCACATCCCGCCGACCACCTCGTCGGTCTGGACGACCGATTCGCCATCGGCCCCGACCTGTTTCAGGGCCGTTTCGATCCGGTAGCTCTCGCCGTCGCTGTACACGATCACGGCGCCCATATCCCTGGTGTTGTAGGCCTTGATCCCCTGCGCCTGGCAGAATTCCCAGGCGGACTGAAAATTCTTGTCTTCCCGCCCGAAGGCCCCGCCCGGGTACTGGAAGACCGCCGTCTCCGGCTTGACCAGCTGGATCGGGGAGATGGGGTCGAAGTACCTCCCGCCCTTGCCGAACTGGGGAGCGAGGTAGATGGTGCTTTCCAGGTCTCTCACGTTCCGGGCCATATTGGTGAAGCCGTCGTTATCCAGCAGGCTGGTCAGGAGCAGGGAGACGTCCCCGAACCGGACCCGGAGAACGACCGAGTTGACGTTGCTGATGTACTTCCCGCCGACCAGTTCCCGGCCGGGGTTGAGGACCTTGACCTCGAACTCTTTCCCCCTCACCTCCACCGGGTCGATGATGTTGATCCCCTGGCTGGCCGCCAGGAGCGGGATATTCTTCCTCTTGGCGGCGTAAATCAACCGGTGGTACTGGAGGAACGTCTCCTCTCCCCGGAAGAGCGTGTCGGCGGGGTTGCTGCTCTCGAACCTCATCACGGCCACGAACTTGTCGTACAGCTCCTCCCGGTAGGCGAGCAGCTCCACCGGGTCCTCCAGCACCCCGGCTTCCTGGTAAACCAGCCACTGGACCGACTGGGGAAGGTTGACGACGAAGCCGTAATACGCCTCCGCCGGCATCAGGGGCAGGTTCCACTTCTCGGCCAGGGCTTCGGCTTCGGCGACCGTGATCTCCCGGTCCGGATAGAGCCATTTCCGCGTGGAGATGATCGACTCGATCAGCTCCTCGTGCGCCGCCGCTTCCTTCCCGGCCAGGGTTTCGATGGCTTTTTCGGCGATGGTCCGCGGATCGTAACGAGGGGAGGAGCCGGGCGGAAGCTGGGCGAGGGCGGCGGAGATCTTCTCCTTCGGGACCCGCCGGTAGTATTCCATAAAATTCGTCGCTTCCAGGGGGTCGATCAGGTTCAGCAACAGGATCCGGTACCACTGCTCCGCCCGGTTCCGGTGCCGGGGGCTGAGGGCGAGGGAGAACCTTTCCAGGCTGATATCCTCGGGCCCGAACTCCGCGGGAGGGAGCGAGGTGTAGATCCGCTTGATGTAATAATCGTCGGAGCCCACGATGTAATTGAGCCCGCCGAGGACCTTCGGGTCGGGGTTGGTGGAGACGACCGCCTCGAAGCCGACTATCCTCTCCCCGAGCAGGACCTCTTCCACCGTTCTCTGGCCCTGGTTGAGGTAGGAGTAGCGCTCCCGGTAGAAGTCCCATTCCTCCAGGCCCCCATCGACCAGGATACTCTGGCCGTCCGGCGTCCGGATCACCGAGGCCATCCCGTCCTTCCAGCCCAGCGAGAAGACGATCGCCTTCAGCTCCGGCGTGCGGGAGGCGATGAAACCGGTGGTGAAGGCGAAGACGGCGACCGCCAGGGCGGCCAGGGCGGCGAAGGCCCGCAGGCGGCTGTTCCGGTCGGCCAGGGAATTCTTCACCCGGACGAAGGCGATCTTCAGGTTGAGGACGATCTTCTCCCGGAACATAAAGAAGGCGATGATCAGGTAGAAGGCCACCAGCGGGCCGGCCGAGGGCTTGGGCATCTGGGGGTAGGGAAAGACGCGGGCGAAGAAGTCGTCCATCACGATGAAGAAATGCATCCCCAGCCAGTTGGCGGCGGTGATCAGCAGGGCGATATGGATCCCGATCACCGGGATGAAGCCGATCAGGGTGGCGAGCATCCCCAGGGGGAGGACGATCCCGACCAGGGGGATGGCGATGAAGTTGGCGAAGGGGGCCGCCAGGGACATCCGGTGAAAGATCACCATCGAGAGCGGGATGATGCTGCACTGGATGGCCGCCTGGGCGGCGATGAAGGTTCTCAGCCACCGTCCGGGGATCTTCCGGAAGGCGGGCCGGAAGGGGATGACCTGCTGGATCAGGAAGGCCACCGGGATGGCGAGGAGAAAGCCCCAGAAGAGCTTGGCCCGGAATATCCCCCAGGGGTTGCCCAGGTTCATGAAGAGCAGGCCGATCCAGACCACCACCGCGGCGGCGGTCACCAGGCTGTGGAGATTGTTCAGCTTGTAGTTGAAGAATTCCTCCGCCGGGCCGCTGACCAGGCCGAGGAAGAGGACGGCGGAGAAGGACATCAGGAAGGAGGCCGAGTCCAGGATCAGGGGCCCGCCGTAGCCGGCGGGCATAAAACAGATGATCACGATGGCGGAGAAGCAGATCGCCATCACCAGCGACCGGGCGATGTTCTTTCCGAAGTAGGTGAAGAAGATCAGGGCGAAACTGTTCATCGTGGCGGCCCGGAGGGTCGAGGGCCGGGCCCCGGTGATGATGGTGAAGATGACCAGGAAGACCACGACCAGCGGGGCCCAGATCGACTTCGGGATCGGGGTCTGGTTGAAGATCAGCAGCAGCAGCCCGGTGATGATCGTCACGTGGAGTCCGGAAACGGCGAAGACGTGGGCGGTCCCGGAAGCCTGAGAGTCGGTGATGACCTTCTCCGGCACTCCCCGTCGCAGTCCGATGAAGATCCCGGAGAGGAAGCCGGACTCCGGGAAGGGGGTGGTCTGGCGGATGATCTCCAGCAGGTCGTACTTGATCGACAGGCAGATGTAGATCAGCGGGTTGCCCTTGCTCTCCCGGACGATCTCGATGGTGTCCATCTCCTTGGTGGCGTAGTTCTCCCGGCCGCTGATCCGGCTGGTGGCGAAAGTGTTGACCGACTCCAGGTAGGCCCGGTAGTTGAAACCGCCCGGGTTCTGGGCCGGCGGCGGGCTCTGGAGGGGGGCGGTGATTTTGACCGTGTTGCCGTAAGCCCGGAAATCGGAGACTGCGGGATAGATCTCTTCCTTGTTCACCTCGGCGTCCATCACGGTGGTCAGGATCCAGCCCTTGGTGACCCGGCCGATCCAGCCCTCCTTCGGATCGGGGGGGCCGGCCTCTTCCAGGGCCATCCGGATCCTCTCGACGTCTTCGGCGGAGGGGGTGTAATCCCCCTGGGCGAAGGCGTTGACGATCAGGTCGCCCGAATCCGCCTCTGGGTCCCGGGCCATCCGGTCCCGGACCCGGATCAGGGTGAGGAGGGCCTCCTCCTCGCTCTCCCACTCCCGGCCGAGGACGTTCAGTTCGGCGATGATCGCCGCCAGCGTCTGCCGGCCCCGCTCGCGCTTGTCGACCTTGACCACCAGCGAAGGCTCGATGGTCAGCCGGGTGTCGTTTCTCTCCGGCCGCACTTCCGGCTCCTTGACGATGATCCCGTAAACCACGCTCTGGGTGTTGCGATCGTCGCCGGCCCAGTGCGTCAGGTGGTAGGGGGAGGAGGTGTCGAGGTGGATCCGGGTCAGGGCGTAACCGAGCACCAGGGCCGAGATGATCCAGGCCGGGAGGGCGTTCTGCTTGATGAAACCGAGGATGATGGAGAGCAGGAAGAACCCGGCGAAGACTCCCATCAGGATCATATTCAGCGCCGGGTCGTGAGGAAGCGCCAGCATTACCACGCAGATGGCGGCGCAGAGAAGCAGGAAAGCCGGGACCCGGGAACGGTAGAGATAGGAGATCAGCGCGCCGACCAGGATGAACCCGGCCGCGACCAGGGCCGGGACGTGAAGCTGCTGGGACCCGGAATGAATCAGCTGCATCGTGATCCCGATCGCCAGAAACGAGGCGAAAGAATTGATGTAAGTATGCATAGCGCCACCCCCCGGGGTGATTTATGGGTTCAGTTCTTGGCCAGGGCGGAATAGAAATTGCGGTTGGAGACCAGGTTATAGTCCCGGCGGTAATTCCGATCGAGGACCAGGACGGCGGCGCCGAGCAGGGCGGCGGCCAGCAGGAGGTAAAACAATCCCTTCGCGCTCCCCATAGCGGACTCCTTTGCCTATCAGGTTTCCGGCGAATTAACTCTGACGGTGGTTGAGGCGATAATATTCAAATGGGCGGGTCCGGATCAGCATTGTGATCGGCCCGGGCCGCGCGGGACGGCCGGGAAGTGTGTTTAAGAATAGTCGCGAACTCCGTCCCTGTCAACCACCTTGTGAATGATCGGGTAAGGACGGCAGGGTGAATCTTTCACGGTGATCGCCCGCCGGGCCCGCCGGGCGATCTCCTCCACGCCCTCCCGGCGGTTGGTGAAGAGGGTGAGGATGGTCTGGCCGGCCGTCACCCGCTCGGAGACCTTGGCCGAGAAGACGATCCCGGCGGACATATCGATCCGGTCCTCGGTCTTCTCCCGGCCCGCGCCCAGGGCGACGCCGATCATCCCCATCTCCAGGGTGTCGATCGAGTGGACGTAGCCGTCCTGGTCCGCCCGGATCGGGATCTCCTTTCCGGCCTTCGGGAAGAGTCCGGGGTCGTCGATGTAGGCGGTGTCCCCCCCCTGGGCGGCGACCATCTCCCTGAACTTGGCCCGCCCCCGCCCGTCGGCGATGGCCGCCTCGGCCAGCTTCTTCCCCTCGGCCACGCTCTTCGCCTTACCGCCCATCTCCACCATCATCCCGGCGATCTCCATCACCACGGTCATCAGGTCCTGGGGTCCCTCGCCCTTCAGGCAGGCGACGGTCTCGACGATCTCCAGGGCGTTTCCGGCGTAATAACCCAGCGGCTGGTTCATATCGGTGATCAAGGCCTGAGCCTGCTTCCCGCTCAGGACCGCGATATCAACCAGGGTCCGGGCCATCTCCTCGGCCATCTCCAGGGTGGCCATAAAGGCGCCCCTCCCGGTCTTGACGTCGAAGACGAAAGCATCCGGCCCGGCCGCCAGTTTCTTGGACATAATCGAGCCGGCGATCAGGGGGATGCTGTCCACCGTGGCCGTGACGTCGCGCAGGGCGTACATCTTCTTGTCGGCCGGGGCCAGCGACTTGGTCTGGCCGATGATCGCCACCCCGATCCGCTTCACCTGCTCGATGTACTCCTCTTCCGTGAGGTCGACGCGGAATCCGGGGATCGACTCCAGTTTGTCCAGGGTCCCCCCCGTATGCCCGAGTCCCCGGCCGCTCATCATCGGCACCGGTATCCCGAGGGCGGCGACCAGCGGGGCCAGGACCAGGCTGACCTTGTCGCCGACCCCCCCCGTGCTGTGCTTGTCCACCTTGACCGCCTTGATTTCGGAGAGGTCGATCTTGTCCCCGGAGTCGAGCATCGCCCGGGTCAGGGCGGCCGACTCTTCCGGGGCCATCCCCCGGATGAAGATGGCCATCATCAGGGCCGCCATCTGGTAGTCGGGGATCGTCCCCCGGGTGAAATTCTCGATGAAGAAGATGATCTCTTCCGGGGAGAGCTTTTCCCCGTTGCGCTTTTTCATTATGATTTCATACGGTCTCATCGGCAGCCTCCCGGAGAAGACGGTTGTTGGTCAGCGGATTCGACCCCAGGGTCAGGATAATTCAGGGGGTATCCGGGGGCGGGGGAACTCACCCCTCCCGCCCAAAAACGCCATTCTAACGGGAAGGGTTGTTTTCTGTCAAGAACCCCGGGATCATTACCGACGGCCGCCGGAATTTTCTCCGGCTGAAGTTTCGGGGTCGCCGATTGTGGTATATTATTCCGTTTCCTGACCCGGCCTGGAGAAAAAAGATGAAGATGGGACAAGTCAACGGTCCGGCGGGACCTTCCCCGAGGGGAGCGGTGTACCGGGCCATATTTCTCTTCGCCGGGATCAACTCCCTGCTCTTCCTGTTCAACGGCCGGCATTACCTCTCCTTCCCGGCGGTCGGCGGATGGGAGGCGCTCTTTCGCTATGCCGCCTACCTCGCCCATTTTTTCCTGCTGGGACTGATCCTCTCCCTCCTGCTCGGCCTCCTCTTTCTCGTCTTCCGGGCCGCGGTGCTGATCAGGATCCTGGCCCCCGTTATCTTCACCCTGGCCCAGCTTCTGATCTTCGTTGACATCCGGGTTTACGCCCACTTCAAGTTCCACCTCAGCGGGATCGTGCTCGGCGCGATGACCACGCCCGGGTACTGGGACTCGGTCCGTTTTTCGGCTTTTGACTGGGTAATCTCCTCCCTGGCCCTGGCCGGGCTGCTGGCGGGGCAATCCCTGCTCTTCGCCCTGCTCATCCGCCGACTGGAGAAGGGGGGGCGGTTCTGGCGGGCGGTCCGCCCCCGCCGGCTGGCGGCGGCGGGCGGGGTGATCGTCCTGCTGACCCTGGTTGAGAAGGTCTCCTTCGGGGTGGCCGATTTTTACAGCTACACCCCGGTCACCCGTTACGAAAAAGTCCTCCCCCTTTACCGGCCGATCACCTTTGAACGTTTCCTGTCCCGCCTCGGGTTCGTCACGGAATTCGACGGCAACTTCCCTCGCCTCCCGGAAGCATCCCGTCTGCAGTACCCGCTCCCCGGCTTCCGGTACCATCGTCTCTCCCGGCCCTATAACGTGGTGATCCTCCTGATCGAGAGCCTCCGCTTCGATATGCTGAACGAGGAGACGGCTCCTCATCTGGCCGCCTTCAGCGAAAGGGCCATCACCGCTCTCGATCACTATTCCTCGGGCTGCACCTCCCGGTTCGGGACCTTCGGCCTCTTTTACGGTCTCTACGGGACCTACTGGCACCGGCTCCTTTCCTCCCGGACGGGGCCGGTATTGATCGGGCAGCTGCTGCACAACGATTACCTCTTCAAGGTGATGTCCAGCACCTCGCTCTCCTTCCCCGAATTCAACCGGACGGTCTTCGCCGACCTGAAGACCGAACTCGACGACCGGTTTCCCGGGGGGAACTCCGGCGAGCGGGACGAGGTTCTGGTTGACCGCTGGCTGGAATGGCTGGGCCAGGTCCCGCCCGGGCAGCCTTTCTTCAGTTTTATCTTCCTCGACGCGCCCCATTCGCCTTACAACTTTCCGGCGGAATTCAAGAAATTCGAGCCCTGTATCGAGTCGATCAGCTTCCTGCGGACCGATCTCGAGGATGACCGGGAGGGGATCTTCAACCGCTACCGCAACGCCATCCATTACGTTGATCACAGCCTGGGCCGGATCCTCCGCGGCCTGGAGGAAGGAGGCTGGCTGGAGAATACCGTGATCGTGATCACCGGCGACCACGGCCAGGAGTTCTGGGAACACGGCTACTACGGCCACAACGCGGCCTACACCGATTACCAGGTCCGGGTTCCCCTGGTCCTCTGGGTCCCGGGGGAGGAGATGCCGCGCCGGATCACCGCCCGGACCTGCCACCTCGATCTCCCGGGAACGATCCTGAAGATCCTCGGCGACGGGAACGATCCCGCCCTCTACACCCTGGGCGCCGATCTCTTCGATCCTCCCGGGGAGCGGGCCCTGGTGCTGGCCGGCTGGGACGACTGCTGCCTGATGACCCCCGAAGTACGCCTGCGCTTCTCGGTCGAGGCCTACAACATATTGGAATCGGAAGCGGTGGACAACCTCTACCGGCCGCTGGAGGACAGCGATCTGATCCGCCGGGAGAAGGATCGCCACCTCCTCCCCGCCCTGGAAAGGATGGGGCGGTTCTTGCAGTGACAAGTCCCCCCGTCTCTTCCCGCTCCGCTCCCGGTTGACGCCACCTTGCGGTAGGTGTATTATTAAGATAGGTCAAGGTTACGTAACCCTGACCGTGACCGTATTCCTTAATTCCTGGTTATGAGTTTTAAAGGAACAATCTCCCTCCTGATCTTGATCCCGGTTCTCTTCTTCTCCGGCGGCCTCACCGCCCCGGCGGGGACTTTTCATCTCGATTACTCCACCTACCTCGGGGGAGGCGGAAACGACCGGGCCTATGCCGTCGAAGTCGATTCGACCCGCCGGGCCTACCTGGCGGGCGGCACCCTCTCCGCCGATTTCCCCACCGCCGGCGCCCAGCAGCCCGGTTCGGCCGGCGGTGAGGACGCCTTCCTCGCCGCCTTTTCCGCCGACGGTTCCGCCTTGCTCTTCTCCACCTACCTCGGGGGAAGCGGTAACGACCGGGCCTACGGCCTCGCCATTGACGGGGAGAATGGTGTTTATTACCTCTGCGGGGTCACCAACTCCGCCGATTTTCCCACCAGCGGCCCTTACCAGTCCGCCTCCGGCGGCGGCGACGATGTCTTCGCCGCCGGTCTTGACTCCGCCGGAAATCTGATCTATTCCACCTATCTCGGGGGGAGCGGCGCCGATGTCGGGACGGGGATCGCGGTCCGGGCCGGCGACTTCTACGTGACCGGTTCCACTCTTTCGGCGGATTTCCCGACCGTGAACCCTTTCCAGATCCAGCCGAGCGTCAGCCTGGCCGCCTTCCTCACCCGTTTCGACTCCTCTGGAACGTCTCTGGTCTTCTCCACTTACCTGGGGGGGAACAGCGAAGACCGGCCCAACCACCGGGCGGTCGGGCCCGACGGCTCGGTTTACCTGGCGGGCTACACCAAGTCGCTTAACTTTCCCACCCTCAATGCGTATCAGGCTGTTCGGCCGGGCTCGGCCGCGGCTTTTCTGACCCGCTTCTCTTCCACCGGATCCTCGCTGATCTCCTCCACCTTTCTCGGCGGGAGCGGCAACGATTACGCCGTGGGTGTGGCCCTGGGCGAGGATGGCTCGGTTTACTTGGCCGGGAATACCTTTTCGGATAACTTCCCGACCGTCAACCCCTTCCAGGCCGCCCGGTCGGGGGCGAGTTACGACGCCTTTCTGACCCGTTTCTCCGCCCCCGGGAAACCCCTGATCTCCTCCACCTACCTGGGGGGGACCGGCCAAGACTACGCGGGGGGTGAACTGGGCAGCGGAGCGGTGGGGAAGGGGATCGCGCTCGACGATTGGGGGCGGGTCTACCTGGCCGGTTATACCCTTTCCGCCGATTTTCCCACGAAAAACTCCTATCAGGCATCATTAGGCGGTGTTCAGGATACCTTTCTCACCGTCTTCGAACCTTCCGGCTCCGCTCTCTTTCTCTCCACCTATATCGGGGGGAGCGGAACGGATACCGCCTTCGCCGCGGCGGCCGATGCTCAACTCTGGGCGTACCTGGCGGGGTTCACCATTTCCGACGATTTTCCGACCGCCGACCCCTTCCAGGCCGTTCGGGATGGTCTTGAAGACGCCTTTCTCTCCCGGCTGAAGTGGATCAGCCCCACCCCCTCCGTGACCCCGACCCCCTCGGTTACTCCCTCCGTGACCCCAACGCCCTCGACCACCCCCACGCCCACGATTACTCCGACCCCCTGGGAGGAAGCGCAAAATCCCCCTCTTTACCTCCGCGACCTGGAAAACGCGTCTATCCAGTTCACCCGCTCGAGCCTGGCGAATGGATGGACTTACTATTTCCAGGCCCGGACGGATAACTGCAGCGATTACGAATGCGATTACGGTTACTACGACCGCTGGGGCTTCATCCGGGACAATGAGAACAGTTACTCTTCCGAGACCGGTTTCAACGCTGATTATCAGCTCCGGATCTGGATGCCGAGAGGGAATGAGGATTGGAATATCCACACCGGGGATTATTTGACCCTGACCTATGACGGCGGACAGAACATCCTGGTCTACCTGCCCCCGACTGTCGGTACCGGTGCGGCGAAGGTGTGGTACCCGGACGAACTGGGTAATACCTATGCTAACTGGAAACTGACTGACGCGTCACTGGTCGGTATCGTCCCCACACCGACACCCGGCCCGACCCCGATTCCGACACTTACTCCCGTGGCCACCTGTACCCCGCCCCCCACTCCCATCCCCACGCTCACGCCGCTGCCGACCGCGACTCCTGCTCCCTCCCTGACTCCAAGTCCCATTCCCACTGCGCTGCCCTGGATCCACGACTACGACGGGGATGGGGTCTCCGATATCGGGATCTTCCGGCGATCCTCCGGTCTCTGGGCGATCCGGGGGGTGACCCGCGCCTATTTCGGTACCTGGTCCGACACCCCCGCCCCCGGGGACTATAACGGCGACGGCCGGACCGACATCGCGGTCTACCGGCCTTCCACGGGTTTGTGGGCGGTGAGGGGAGTGACCCGGACCTACTTCGGCTCCTCCTCCGATGAGCCGGTCCCCGGCGACTACAGCGGGGACGGAACGGAGCGGATCGGAATCTACCGGCCCTCCACGGGCTTGTGGACGGTGAAGGGGGTGACCCGGACCTACTTCGGTTCCTCCTCCGACCTCCCCGTCCCCGGTTATTACGGCGACTGGGCCGCCCGGAAGATCGGGATCTTCCGTCCGGCCACGGGCTTATGGGCGGTGAAGGGGGTGACCCGGACCTACTTCGGTTCATCGTCCGACGAACCGGTCCCCGGTGACTTCGGCGGAGCGGCGAGGAGATGGTCGTCGGCCGTCTTCCGCCCGGCTACGGGCTTATGGACGGTAAAGGGGGTGACCCGGACCTACTTCGGCTCCCCGGCGGATCAACCGCGGCCGGGAGATTACGCCGGAGTCTTGCGGGACCAGTTCGCCGTCTTTCGCCCGGTCACGGGCTTATGGGCGGTGAAAGGGACGACCCGGGTCTATTTCGGGTCCGGGGATGATCTTCCGGTGTCGAGATAAGGGACCCGGCGGTGGAACCTTTCCGGCAGTTATTCGGCCTCGATGCCTCCGCGGTCGGGGAGACCTGCGTTCTGTTGCCCTTCAGCCGTAAGCGCCTTCTCAAATCGCTTGGGGTGGGGAGACTGAACCGCGGGTTCCTTTATTCCGCCGCCCCCGGCGATCTCTGCACGGTGATCCTGACCCGGGTCGGCGCCGTTTTCGCCGGTGACGCCGTTCTTCACCTCGCCGATACCCCCTGCAAGGAGATCATCTTTCTCGGGACCTGCGGTCTCGTCCCTCCCGCCGGGGAGAGGGGGATCGGTTCCCTGGTCTGCCCCTCTCCCTGGTACGGGCAGGAGAGTTTCAGCCGGCTGGCCGCGGGGGATCTCTCCCCCGGGCCCCGGTTCTTCCCCGATCCGGATCTCCGCCGGGCGCTTCTCCGGTCCGCCGGCCTGGAAGCGGAGGACGGCCCGGCCGGGGTCAGTTTCGGCTCGCTCCGGCTCCAGCCGGAACTCCTCCCGGCCTGGCGGGGGAGGGGGGTGGAGGCGGTCGACCTGGAGTCGGCGGCGGTGCTGGCGGCGGCGGCCCGGACCGGGCGGAAGGCCGCCGCCCTGCTGGCGGTCGGGGACATCGTCGGCCTCCGGCCCTATCACCAACCCCTCGCCCCGGAAGAGGAATCCCGTCTCGGCCGCGCCCTGGACCGGGCGGTGGAGAGCGTATGTTGCTATATCGGCGCGAAAACGAACGCCTGACCGCCGCCGAAAACCTGGTCGGGAAGGTCTGCCCCCGCTTCGGAGTCAACAAGCGCCGCGAGACGGTCCGGCTGCTCTACGAGATCTCCCTTCGGGAGGGGATCCCCCCGGAAGCGGTTCTTCCCCCCGGCCGCCCCGCTTCATTTCCCGCCCTGAAAGATTACCTGCTCCGGCGTCGGTACCCGCTTTCCGCGGAGACCGGGCTGCCGGTTCGGCCCTATCTCCCGCGGTTGGAATTGCCGGAAGAGGAAGTCTTCCGCCCGAGACCATTCAACTTCTCTCCGAAAAAGATTTGCTGCGAGTCCGCCGCCGCTGTCTCAGACCTGGCCGCTGCCTGCCGGGAGCGCTTTCCCGGGGCCGACTTGGAGGAGATTTCCTCGCTGAAGGAGTATTCCTTTTCCCGGTCCGGGTTCGCCCGGGCGGATTACAACCGGCGGGGCGAGACTCTCTTCATCATCGCCGAGGAGTGGGATTTCTTCAAACGCTGTCCCTGCACCAAGGGCGCGGTTCGCTGCGGGTACCAGGTCTGCAACCTCGGTTTCGGCTGCCTCTTCGAGTGCCGATACTGTTTCCTTCCCGGATATGTCAACTCCGCGGGGATCATCCTCCCCGCCAACATCGACCGCTTCTTCGAGCAGTTCACTTCTTCCCCTCCCCGGTCCGGAGACCGGCCGATCCGCCTGGGGACCGGGGAGTTCACCGACTCCCTCCACCTTGACGACCTCACCGGATACTCGATCCCCCTGGTCGAGTTCTTCCGGGACCGGAAGGATGTCATCTTCGAGTTCAAGACCAAGAGCGACCGGATCGATAATCTCCTCCGGGTCGATCCTCGGGGCAACATCGTGGCCGCCTGGTCGCTCAACACCGGCCGGATGGTTTCCGAAAATGAGCATTACACCGCCGCCCTGGAAGCACGCCTGGCCGCGGCCGCCCGGGCGGCCGCGGCCGGTTACCGGATCGCCTTCCATTTCGACCCGGTCTTCTTCTTCCCGGGCTGGGAGAGGGAGTACGGGGAGACGGTGGAGCGGATGTTCGCGGCGGTCGGGCCGGAGAAAATTGCCTGGATCAGCCTGGGGACGCTTCGCTTCCCCCCGGCCCTGAAGAAGGTGATCGAGATCCGCTTCCCCGGCAGTGCCATCCTCGATGCCGAGCTGGTCCCCGGTTTCGACGGCAAGCTCCGCTACCCCGGTTTTATCCGGACGAGAATCTACCGTTTTCTGATCGATCGGATCCTGGCCCGTCGCCGCGACCTGCCCCTCTATCTCTGTATGGAAAACCGGGAAACCTGGGAGGCGCTGAAACTGCCTCCGCCTTTCTGGATGAGGAAAGCGGAGCCTTGAAAACAACGGCTGAAATCGACGTGGTGATCCCGGCCTGCAACCGCCGCGATCTGTTGGCCGGGGCGATCGAATCGGTCCTCGCCCAGAGTTTCCGGAATTGCAGCTGCCTGGTGGTCGACGACGGCTCCGAGGACGGGACGGGCGAACTGGTGGAAAAGTATGGCGAGGCGGTTACCTATGTTCGGCAGGAAAACCGGGGTCCCGCGGCCGCCCGGAACCGGGGTATCCGGGCCGGTCGGGCCGGACTGGTCGCCTTTCTCGACTCCGACGACCGCTGGCACCCGGAGAAACTGGAGATCCAGTCGGCGGCGATGGCGGGGGAGCCGGAGTGCCTGATCTCCCACACTCAGGAGACCTGGTACCGCGGGGACAAACTCCTGCCCCAGAAGACGCGGCACCGGAAACCTTCCGGGGACATCTTCGCCCGATCGCTGGAGATTTGCCTGGTCGGTATGTCCACGGTGATGGTCCGGCGGGAACTCTTTGACCGGGCCGGATATTTCGACGAGGAGCTGCCCTGCTGCGAGGATTACGATTTCTGGCTGAGGGCCTCCCTCCGCACCCGGTTCCTGCTCGTCGACCGGCCCCTGACCCGGAAGGAGGGGGGAAGGGCGGACCAGGTCTCCGCGGTCTTCCGGGAGGGGATGGACCGCTTTCGGATCCGCTCCCTGGTCAACCTCCTGCTCCGGGAGCGGCTGGCCCCGGAACAGAGAGAAGCCGCGCTCGGGGAGATGGAGAGGAAATGCCGGATCTACGGCCGGGGCGCCCGGAAGCGCGGGAGGGAGGAGGAAGGGAGCTATTATCTCTCGCTTCCGGCCCGGCTGCGCCTCGCTTCCGGCCCGGCCGGATAAGGGTTGAAAATATTATTTTTGCTGGGATAATTCCAGGATTCAAATCGAAAAACCGGTTAGCCCGATTTATGCAGGTCAAGGAGGGAAAAATGACGGCGCTCAGGCCGATCAACTATCTGAAAAATCCCCGGATTCGGAAGGGGAGTTCGATGGATTCCCTGCGGAGGGTGATCCAGCCCGGCGTCGGGAGGAGGGTCCGGAAGCTCCACCGGGCGATTCTCGGCGGGCGGATGAGCCCGCTGAAATCCCTCGACAACCTCTCCACCTTCCTCGGCCTGGGGAATATCTGGGTCAAGGACGAGTCGCAGCGGCTCACGCTCAACTCCTTCAAGGTCCTAGGTGGTTCCTACGCCATCTACAGCCTGCTCAAGGAGAAGCTGGGGATCGAGGACCAGGACGAGTTCTTTGCCGCCCTGGCGGACCCGGCCACGGCCGACCGCCTGCAAGGTATCACCTTTGCCGCCGCCACCGACGGCAACCACGGCCGCGGGGTCGCCTGGGCCGCCTCCAAGCTCGGCTGCCCCTCGGTAATCTATGTCCACGAGGGGACCTCGCCGGCCCGGATCCGGGCGATCGAGAGTTACGGGGCCAAAGTCAGCATCATCGAGGGGACCTACGACGACGCCGTCCGCCGGATCAAGGCCGACGCGGAGAAACACGGCTGGCAGGTGATCGAGGACACCGCCTGGGAGGGTTACGAGGAGATCCCGATCCGGGTGATGCAGGGCTACACCACGATGTTCGTGGAGATCCAGGAACAGCTCTCCGGCCAGGGGTTCATCAAGCCGACCCATATCTTCGTCCAGGCCGGGGTCGGTTCCCTGGCCGCTGCCACCATCGGGTATTACCGGATGCTCTTCGACACCGAGGCGCCGCTGGCGGCGGTGGTCGAGCCGGAGAAAGCGGCCTGCATCTTCGAATCGGCCCGGATCGGGGACGGCCAACCCCACTCCTTCCCGGGCGATTTGAATACCATTATGGCCGGTCTCTCCTGCGGGGATCCCAACCCGATCGCCTGGGATATCCTGAGGGACTGCGCCGAGTACTTCATCGCCTCTCCCGACTACGTGGCGGCCAAGGGGATGCGGGTCTATGCCACCCCCCTGAAGGGCGATCCCTTTATCCTCTCCGGGGAGTCGGGGGCGGTCACTCTCGGGGTCCTGATGTTTATTATGCAGAACCCCGAGTACCGGTCGCTGAAAGAGGAGATGGGGCTGGGACCGGACTCCCAGATCCTGCTCCTCAATACCGAGGGCAACACCGACCCCTTTCACTTCCGGCAGGTGGTCTGGGAAGGATCCGACCCCGTCCCCGCCGACTACCGGATGGTCTGAGCGGGGGCGTCCCGGTGCCGGCCGCGTCCGACCGGTCGACACTCCGGAAACCGGGTCAGCGCCGCAGTTTCTTCAGCACTGCCAGCCCCCGCCGGATCGTCTTCTCCTCGGCGGCGTAGGAGAGGCGGAAGTGGGTGTGCCGCTCCGAGAAGACCGAGCCGGGGATGACCAGGAGCTTGTTCCGGATGGCCTCGGCAACGAACTCTTCGTCGGTTCCCCAGGGACACTCGGGGAAGATGTAGAAGGCCCCTCCCGGTTTCTCCACCCGGTATCCGTACTCCTGGAGGCTGTTGTAGACCAGGTCCCGCTTCTTCCGGTAGTCCTCCCGCCAGTGCGAGGTATCGATGTCCATCGCCGCCAGGGCCGCCTCCTGGGCGAAGGAGGGGGCGCAGACGAAGGTGTACTGCTGGAGCTTGGTCATCTCGCCGATCAGTTCCCGAGGCCCGAGGGCGTAGCCGAGCCGCCAGCCGGTCAGGGAGTGGGACTTGGAGAACCCGCCCAGAAGCAGGCAGTTGTCGGCGTAGGCCGCCATCGAGAGGTGGGGGCCGTCGTAGCTGTAAAGGGAGTAGATCTCGTCGGAGATGATGAAGATCTCCCGCTCCCGGGCGAACCGGGCGATCACCTCCAGTTCCTCCCCGGAGTGGACCGCCCCCGTGGGGTTGGCCGGGGAGCTGACGATGATCAGCTTGGTCCGTTCGGTGATCAACGGTTCGATCTTCTCCCTCCGGATGATGAAGTCGGGGTAGGTGTCGTAATAGACCGGCTTCCCGCCGAAGAGGTTGATCAGGTGCTTGTACATCACGAAGTAGGGGTCGGGGCAGAGGATCTCGTCGCCGGCCTCCACCAGGGCCATAAAGGCCAGGACCAGGCCCCCCGAGACCCCGCAGGTAATCATCGACCCCTCGAACTTTCTCCCCGTTATCTCCTGCGCCGCTTTCATCACGCGGGCGTTGAGGGCGGGCAGTCCCTGGGTCAGGGTGTAGGCGTTCCTCCCCGAGCGGATCGCCGAGATCGCCGCCTCCTGGATCTCTTCCGGGACGTCGAAGTGAGGCTGCCCGATGCTGAGGTTGATCGGGTCTTCCACCGACTGTCCGAGCTCGAAGACCTTCCGGATCCCCGAGGCGTCGATTAGCTTGGTTCTCTTCGCCAGCATTATGCTTCTCCTTGGTTGAGTGGAATTGAATAATCAGTAAGCAGTGAGCAGTAAGCAGTGGGCAGTTCTAACTGCTAACTGCTTACTATTCCCCATTCCCTATTCTCCATTCCCCATCCGGCAGGACTGGATGATCTCGGCGATGATGCTGACGGCGATCTCTTCCAGGGCGGAAGCCCCGATCGGAAGACCGGCGGTGATCCTCATCCGCGCCAGCTTCTCCCGGTGGACCCCCGCCGTCTCCAGCCGATCGAGGAAGACATCTTTCTTGTCTTTCCCGCAGAGCACCCCCAGGTAGGCGGTCTCCCAGCGGGCCGCCTGCTTGATCACCCGCTGGTCCCGGCGGTGGTTCCGGGTCGCCACCACCAGGCACCAGTTCCGGCCGGGGTCGAGGACCGAGGTTAGGTCCTGGAAGACGTCGGTCAGTATCACTTTCGCCCCGGGGAACCGCTCCGGCCGGGCGAAGGCGGGGTCGTCGTCCACCACCATCGTCCGGAAACCGGCGGCCTGTCCGATCCGGACCAGGGAGACGGCCAGCGCCCCCGCCCCGAAGACGCAGAGGACGGGGATGGCTTCCAGCGGCTCGAGGAAGAACTTCAGCGTCCCCCCCGGCTTCATCATCCGGGCTTTCTCCTCCTCCGGCGGGACCCCGACCTCGATCCGGCAGCTCTCCTTGGTTCCCAGCGTCTTCTGCGCCGCCGCGATCACCCGACGCTCCAGTTCCTCGCCGCCGATCCCCCCCGCGGTCTTCCCCTCGGCGGTCACCAGCATCCCCCCGATCGCCTCGGCCGGGGCCGCCGCCCGCACCGAGGCCGCCCGGACCCGGACCGCCGGCACCCCTTCCTCCAGCAGCCGCTCAATCTCTTCTGTCAGCATAACCAACCGGCGCCTCCGGCGCGATTTTTTATTGAACCGCGGAGGCACAGAGGACGCAGAGAAAAACTCAAGAGTTCAAATTCAGGAATTATCTGCCGGTTCGATAATGTAGATACTTCCCAACCCCAATTCCGGCCGGCAGATCAACTAATTATCCTCTGCGTTCTCCGCGCCTCCGCGGTGAATATTTTATCCCTGTTCACTCTCTGTTTCCACGGGGAGGGGGGAGACTTTCCAGATCTCGTCGCAATACTCCCTCACCGCCCGGTCGGAGGAGAAGAAACCGCAGCGGGCGGTGTTGAGGATCGACATCCTCGTCCACCGCTCCCGGTCCCGGTAGGCCTTCTCGGCCTCGCCCTGGGCCTCCAGGTAGGAGGCGTAGTCGGCCAGGACCAGGTAGCGGTCCCGGTTCAGCAGTTCCCCGATCAGGGGCCGGAAGAGTTCCCGGTCTCCGCCGGAAAAGAACCCGGCGGCGACGGCGTCGATCGCTCTCTTCAGCTCGGGGTTCCTCTCGTAGTAACGTCTCGGGGAATACCCCCGCTCCCGGAAGGCGAAGACCTCCTCGGCGGCCAGGCCGAAGAGGAAGAAGTTCTCCGGCCCCACCGCCTCGCGGATCTCGATGTTGGCTCCGTCCAGGGTGCCGACGGTGACGGCGCCGTTGAGGGCGAACTTCATATTTCCCGTCCCCGATGCCTCCATCCCGGCCAGGGAGATCTGCTCCGAGATGTCGGCCCCGGGGTAGATCCGCTCGGCCAGGCCGACGTTGAAGTCGGGCAGGAAGGCGACCTTCAGCCGGTCCTTCGCCGCCGGGTCGCGGTTGATCCTCTCTCCCACCCCGTTGATCAGCCGGATGATCAGCTTGGCCATCCGGTAACCCGGGGCGGCCTTGGCCGCGAAGACGAAGACCCGGGGTTGGATCTCCGCCCCCGGGTCGTCGAGGAGCCGCTGGTAGAGGGTGATGATATGGAGGACCATCAGGTGCTGCCGCTTGTACTCGTGGAGGCGTTTCGCCATCACGTCGAAGATCGCGTTTTCGTCCGCCTCCGTTCCGGCCAGTTCCCGGATGAGCAGGGCCAGCTCCCGCTTGTTGGCCGCTTTCACTTCCCGCCACTGTTCCCGGAAAGCGCTCTCCTCCTCCGCCCCCTCCAGCCCCTCCAGCCGCTCCAGGTCGGTCAGCCATTCCTCCCCGATCCGGCCGGTGATCAGCCCGGAGAGGCGGGGATTGGCCAGGCGGATGAATCTTCGGGGACTGACCCCGTTGGTCTTGTTGTTGAACTTCTCCGGATCGAGGGCGGCGAAGTCGGCCAGGGTCCGCTGCCGCAGGAGCCGGGAGTGGAGTTCGGCCACCCCGTTGACCGAGAAACACCCGGCGCAGGCCAGGTGGGCCATCCGCACGACCGGTCTCTCCCCCCGCCCGATGATCGCCATCCGGGCGGCCCGGTCGCCGTCTCCGGGAAACCGGCGGGCCACCTGCCGCCCGAACCGGCGGTCGATCTCCTCGATGATCTCCAGGTGGCGGGGGAGGAGCCGGCCGAAGAGGTCGGTCGGCCACTTCTCCAGGGCTTCCGGCAGGAGGGTGTGGCAGGTGTAGGCGAAGACCTTCTCCGCGATCGCCCAGCCCTGCTCCCACCCCAGCCCTTCCTCGTCAACCAGGATCCGCATCAGTTCCGGGATCGCCAGTACCGGGTGGGTGTCGTTGAGCTGGATCACCACCTTGGCCGGGAACCTCTTCCAGTCGCGGTTGCGGATCTTGAACCGGCGGATGATATCCCGCAGGGAGCAGGCGACGAAGAAGTACTGTTGCCGCAGGCGGAGTTCCCGGCCCTGGGGGGTGTTGTCGTTGGGGTAGAGGACCTTGGTGATGTTCTCGCTCAGGACCTTCCGGTGGACGGCTTTGACATAATCGCCCTCGTCAAAAAGCTGGAAGTCGAACTCCTCGGTGGCCCGGGCCCGCCAGAGGCGGAGCATATTCACCGTCCGGGTGCTGAAGCCGGGGACCATCAGGTGGTATGGTTCGCCCAGGATCTTCTCCCCGGGGATCCAGGCCTTCCCGGCCCTGCCTCCCGGGCCGTTGACCCACTCCGTCCTCCCTCCGAATCCGACCTCGACCATATCGTCGGGGTGCCCGTACTCCCAGGGCCAGCCGCCGGCCAGCCAGTTATCGGGCGACTCGACCTGGAACCCGCCCTGGAACGACTGGCGGAAGATCCCGTACTCGTAGCGGATCCCGTAGCCGACGGCCGGGATGTCGAGGGTGGCCAGGGAATCGAGGTAGCAGGCGGCCAGCCTCCCTAGCCCCCCGTTGCCGAGCCCGGGTTCCCGGTCCTCGGCGAGAAAGGCCTCGAAGTTGAAGCCGACCTCGTCGAGCGCCCGGCGGGCGAGACCGTCGGTGCCGGTGTAAAGGAGGTTCTGCCTGAGCTGCGGCCCCAGCAGGTACTCGGCGGAGAGGTAATAGACGAAGCGGGGGTTGTGCCGGTAGTGGGTGTTGGTGGTATCCCGCCAGCGGCGCATCAGGTAGTCGCGGACGGTGTAAGCCAGGCTCATATAGCCGTCGTGGAGTGTGGCCGACTGCAGACCCTGTCCGTGGGAGAAGTAGAGGTGGTCGAGCAGCGCCTGCCGGAACGCCGCCGGATCCCCCCGCCGCGAGAGCTCGGTTCCGGTGTTTTCAGCCTGTTTGGTCATATGCGTCCTTTTCGTCCTTTAAGTCCTTTAGGCCCTTTCCCGGTCCCCCAGCCTCACTTTCACCCCGCGATCTTTGAGATATTCTTTCATCTCCCGGATGCTGTAGGTCCCGTAGTGGGCGATCGAGGCTACCAGGACGGCGTCGGCGTGCCCGTCAACAATCGCCTGGTAGAGGTGTTCCAGGGTCCCCGCCCCCCCGGAGGCGATCACGGGCACGGGGACCGCATCGGCGATCGCCCGGGTCATCGGAAGGTCGTAACCGGCCAGCGTCCCGTCGGCGTCCATACTGGTCGGGAGCAGCGCCCCGGCGCCGCGCCGGGCCGCCTCCTTCGCCCACTCCACCGCATCGAGGCCGGTCGGTTTCGTCCCCCCGCTCACCACCACCTCGAAACCCGACGGGAGCTTGGGGTTGGAGCGGGTGTCGATGGCGATGACAATCCGTTCGGATCCGAACTCTTCCGCCGCCCGGCTGACCAGCTCCGGGTCCCTGACCGGGGCCGAGTTGAGGGAGACCCCGGCGACGCCCAGCTCGAGAAGCCTCCGGATGTCGTCGAGCGAGCCGATCCCCCCGCCCACGGTGAGGGGGATCGAGATCGCCTCCACCGTCCGCTTCACCGCCTCGAGGAAGGTCTTCCGCCCTTCCAGGGTGGCGGTGATGTCGAGAAATACCAGTTCGTCGGCCCCCGCCTCGCTGTAGGCCGCCCCGGCCTCGGCCGGGTCGCCCAGTTCCTTGAGGTCAACGAAGTTGATCCCCTTGACCAGCCGGCCGTTTTTAGTGTCGAGACAGGGTATGATTCTCCGATAGTCCATCGATTCCCTCCCACTTGCTCACTGCTCACTGCTCACTGCTTACCGATCACCCTCACCTCTACCCCTCCGGCTGGAGAAGTTCAAATCCGGTCCCGGGATCCAGCTTCCGGCAGGCCTCCGTCCCGGTCAGTTCAACCAGGATCACCTCGGCCACCTCCCAGACTCTCACCCCGGTTCGGCCGCAGCCAGTCACGGTCTCCCCGTCCCGTCCGCAGGCCAGGTGGACGTGAAGCAGCGGGTTTCCGTCCTCGTCGGGGAAGAGGGTACCCACGCCGGCGATCTCGTGGACGTTGTCGAGGACCCGGGTCAGGGGCGGCACCGGCCGGGCATCGGGATCTTTCGGCCCGACCACCAGGGTGCTGCCGGACCCGGCCCCGCCGACCGCGATCAGGTAAGCCCGCTCGACCCCATTCTCGGCGGCGAACCTTTCCACCACCTCGTGGATGATCTCCCCGTCCTCGAGGCGGATGACGAAGGTCCGGCCGGTCTTGGCTTCCGAATATTTCACTTCATCTCCTCCCGGACGGCCGCCAGCACCAGGGCGATTGCTTCTTCAAGGGTTTTCCCCCGGATCAGGGCCCCCGAGGCGGTATGGTGGCCGCCGCCCCCCGCTTTCCCGGCGGCCCGGCCGACGTCGACGTCCTTCTTCGATCTCAGCCAGACCTCGACCCCGGCGGCTTCCCGGTGGAGCATCACCGCCGCCCGGATCCTTTTGATCGAGAGCAGCTGTTTGAGGGCCTCCGAAGCCAGTTCCCGCTGGTAGAATGAGAGGTACTCGCTGTCGAACATCGTGAACCAGGCCAGGGCCCCGTTTTCCTCGTAACGCACCGTCCGCAGCAGGGAGGCGAGGTCATCGAGGTAGCTGTCCGGACGGTGGCAGTATATCCTCTCCTGGAGGTCCTCGACGTCGATCCCGCCCCGGATCAGCTCCCGGACCACGCCCAGCAGATTCCCCTCCGGGTCGATGTAGCGGAAGCCCACCGTATCGGTGGAGAGGCCGATGTAGAGAGCGTCGGCGATCGTCCCGGTCACCGGGACGGAGAGGGCCCTTAAGACCTCGAAGACCAGTTCGGCGGCCCCGCCGGCCTCGAACCGGACGTAATTGAAATCGCCGAAGAAGGCGTTGTCCCGGTGATGATCGATGTTGATGACGGTCCCCGGCGCCTTTTCCACCGGTCCGGCCAGCCGGCCGAGGCGGAAATAATCGCAGCAGTCAACGAGGATGATCACCCGGGCGGCGCGGATGGCGGGATCGTCCCGGCCGGGTTCGTAGGTCCGGATCAGATCACCCCGGTTGAGAAATTCCAGCGCCGGCGGGGCGGCATCGACCCGCAGCGAGATAACTTCCCTGCCCAGTTCCTTCAGGCCGGCGGTGACGGCGATCTGGGAGCCGATCGCGTCCCCGTCCGGCTCCTCGTGGGAGAAGACGGCGAAGGTCTGGTTCGTCCGGATGGTTTGGACGATCCCGGCCAGCAGATGGTCCCGGTTTTCCTGGGTCGCTTCGATCATTGGTTGGCCGCGGCCGGGGGTGGCGCCGGCCTGGGCGGGCACATACTGGCGATTATTCCCTCCGATTTCAAGCGAATAGTGGGTATAATCGGATTTCGGCTAAACCCTTGAGTCGTTTTCCCGTTAAATACACGGAGAGAAGGGCGACTGATGCCGTCCGGCGAAAAAGAACTGATCCGCAGGTTTCAATCCGGGGAGGAGGAAGCTTTTGCAGCTCTGATGACGCTCTTCCAGGAAAAGGCGCTGGCGCTGGCGTATTTCCGCACCGGGCACAAGGATGACGCGCTCGATATCGTCCAGGAGGCGTTTATCCGCCTTCACGCGGTGCTTCCGGAGTGGCAGCCGAAGGCTTCGCTCTTTACCTGGCTCTACCGGGTGATTGTCAACCTGGCCCTGGACCGCTTTCGGGCCCGCGCCCGGGCGGGTGAAGTGACCCTGGAAAATCTGCCTTCGCCGGCTGATCCCCGGCGTCGGCAGAATCCCCGCTCTTCCCTGGAGGGGAAGGAGATCGGGGAACGGATCGCGGCGGCGGTCGCCGGGCTTCCGGAAAGCCAGCGGGACGTCTTTGTGCTGAGGCATTACGCGGGGATGCCGTTGCAGGAGATCGCCTCCGTCCGCGGCCGTTCGCTGGGGGCGGTCAAGGCCAATCTCTTCCAGGCCCTGCGCAAGCTGCGCCGGGAACTCGAGGATATGCGATGAACTGTCGAAGATTCAAGCGACTGCTGCCGGGATATCTTTACGGCGAACTCGCCCCCGGGGAGCGGTTAAGGTTTAACCGCCACTCCGATACCTGCCCGGACTGCCGGCGAATCAGGGAAGAGATGGAAGAGACGGTCTCCCGTCTGGCCGCCGTTCGCGGTCCGATCTTCTCCCGGCGGGAAAAGGAGCGGCTGCGGGAGCGGGTGCAGGAAGCGGTCCGGTCCGGAGTTCCCGCGCCGGAGATCCTGCCTCGCCGGTTTGCCCTGCGGATTCTCCCGCGTCCGTTCTTGCTTCCCGCCGCCCTGGCCGCCGCCGTGATCCTCCTGGTTCTTTTCCGGGAACCGGATTCGCCGGCCAGCGAGTCCCCGGAAGCCGCCGCCCTGGCCGCGTTCTCCGAGGAAGTGGAAGAAGAGTCCCGCCTCCTCGCCGACGTTTGGGTGGAGATCGAGGAGATCGAAGCCATATTCTCGCAGGATCCGGTGACCGGTTCCGGGGGCGAGGAGAGCGGAGGGGATCGGTCCGGCCGGGCCTGATCCGCTGTCCGGGCCGGTTCGCGCCGGAAGAAGATAAAATTTGAGGAGAATAATGATGAGATTGATCATTGCCGTTTTCGGACTGCTGCTCTCCGCCGGCGGACCGGAACTGCGGGCGGAGCGGAACTTTTCTCCCCGGGAATGCCACGGGGAAGCAGTGGCGGTCTCTCCCGTTCCTCCGGAATCGTCTTCCCCCGAGCGGGATCTGCCGTCCTCTCCGCGGGCTTCCCGCCACCGCCCGGGGGACAACATCTTCCGGCAGTTCCGCCGGGAGGTCAGGGAGATGGGGGAGGAGATCCGGGGCAACGTGGAGCAGATTCGGGCGTTGGAAGAGGAGCTTTCGACCCTGGAACCGGGTCCGCGGAAGGACGGTCTCGAAGAACGGCTGGCCTCCCTCCGCCGCCGGCAGGCGGAGCTGAGGTTGGAACTGGCCCGGAAGAAGGTGGCCTTCACCATCCGGTCCCTGGAGATCGCCGAGGAGCGGCACCAGAGAGCTCTCGCCGGGCTGGAAGAAGTGCGGGAATCCGTCATCCGGGACTACCCCGACCTCGCCGACCTTCCCCCCGTGGAATAGGTAGCACAGACATTCCTGTCTGTGCGGTAATCCGTACGATAATCCCGGTGGACTCCCGCCTCCTCCCGCGTTATATTCCCCGGCGTGAACTTCAGGATAGACGAAGAGCGGTTGGTGGCGACCTTCCGGGAGCTGGTCAAGATCAACGGGCCGAGCTTTGCCGAGCGCCCGGTGGCCGATTACCTTCGGGGCGCCTTCTCCCGGATCGGCCTGGCGGTCGAGGAGGACGGGGCCGCCGCCGAGATCGGCGGCGACTGCGGCAACCTCCTGGTCCGGATCCCCGGAACCGCCGCCGTTGCCCCCCGCTTGATCATCGCCTCCCACCTCGACACCATCCTTCCCACCGACCGGCTGGAGATCGTGGAGAGGGAGGGTGTCTTCTACTCGAAGGGTGATACGATCCTGGGGGCGGACAACCGGGCGGGGGTGGCGGTGATGCTGGAGATTGCCCGCGCGCTGGCGGAGGGCGGGGGAAGCCCGGTGCCCCTGGAGTTGCTCTTCACGGTGGCGGAGGAGAAGGGGCTTTTCGGCGCCAAGGCGCTCCAGCGGGGCTGGCTGAAGGGGAGCCTGCTCTATGTGCTCGACTCCGACGGGCCGGTGGGCAAGATCGTCAACGGGGCCCCCTTCGGGGTCAAGATCGCTGTCACCGTCCAGGGGAAGGCCGCCCACGCCGGGATCGACCCGGAATCCGGGGTGAACGCGGTGGTGATCGCTGCGCAGGCGATCGCCGCGATGAAACTGGGCCGGATCGACGCGGAGACCACCGCCAACATCGGGACGATCGCCGGCGGTCAGGCCCAGAATATCGTCCCGGAACTGGTCGATGTTATCGGAGAGGTGCGGAGCCTGCGGGAGGATAGTCTCCATCGCCAGGTTGCCCATAGGGAGGGGTGTTTTCGCGCCGCCGCGGCGGCGGCCGGCGGCGAGATTGTCTTCTCCTGCCGGTCCGATTACCCCGGTTACTTCTATCCTCCGGACAGTCCGCCCCTGAAGCTCTTCCGGAGGGCCCTGGATAGACTCGGCCTCGGGATGGAACCGGAAGCCTCCTGCGGGGCCAGCGACGCCAATATCATCAAGGGCCTGGGGATCACCGCCCTGGTGGTCTCCGTCGGCTACCTCAAACCCCACTCCCCCGCAGAGAGCCTTCCCCGGCGGGAGCTGATCAACGCCGCCCGCCTGGTCCGGGAACTGATCCTCCTCTCGGGTCCGGTATGATTTCGGGCGAGAGGATCGGAGATATCCGTAATCGTCCCGCCCGGGGCAAGTTGAGAATCTCCGTCCAAGTTTGCTGGCTTTAACTTTAGGCACTTTGAACTTTAGGCACTTTAAACTTAGCCCGAGCGGAGCGAGGGTTTGAGATGAAGATCGGGATCATCGGGCTCCCCAACGCCGGGAAATCCACCATCTTCAACGCCCTCTCCCGGGCCGGGGCGGAGGTGAAGCCCCACCCCTTCACCACCATCGAACCCAACGTGGGGATGGTGCCGGTACCCGATCCCCGCCTGGACCGCCTGGCGGAGATCTTCGCCCCCGAGCGGCTGGTCCCGGCCACGATCCAGTTCGTCGATATCGCCGGCCTGGTCGAGGGGGCGAGCCGGGGGGAGGGGATGGGCAACCAGTTCCTGGCCGCGATCCGCCAGACCGACGCCCTGGTCCAGACCGTCCGCTGCTTCGTTGACGATGCGGTGGCCCACGTGATGGGGAAGGCCGATCCGGTCCGGGATATCGAGATCGTCCGGACGGAACTTCTCCTGTCCGATTTGGAGACGGTCGAACGCCGGCTGGAGAAGCTCCACCGGGGCCGGACTTCCGATCCCCGGGCCGGAGAGGAGGAGAGAGAACTCCTCGATCTTCTCCGGGAGCGTCTGGCCGCTGGGGCCGACTGTTGCTCCGACGGCTTGGCCGGCCGGGTCCGGGAGGTCATCCCCGACCTCGGTCTTTTCGCTTTCAAGCCGGTTATCTATATCGCCAACACCGGAGAAGAGAATACCCCCGGCCAGGAGGCCGTTCTGGGAATTCTCCGGGAGAAAGCCCGGGATGACGGCGTTGAGATGATCCAGGTCTGCGGTCGCCTGGAGGCGGAGATCGCCATTCTGGATGACTCCGACCGGAAGGCTTTCCGGGAGGAACTGGGGATCGTGGATTCCGGTCTCGACCGGCTGGTGACCGCCGCCCGCCGGACCCTCGGCCTGGTGACCTTCTTCACCAAGGAAGGGGTCGAGGTCCGAGCCTGGATGGTCCCCTCCGGGACCGCCGCCCGGCGCGCCGCCGGCCTGGTCCACTCCGATATGGAGGAGGGTTTCATCCGGGCCGAGGTGGTCTCCTTCGTTGAGCTCGACTCCGCCGGGGGCCTGGCGGGAGTCAAGCAGCGGGGCGAACTCCGGCTCGAGGGCCGGGATTACCCGGTCCGGGAAGGCGACGTGATCAGGTTTCTGTTCAAACTTTAGTCACTTTAGTCACTTTTAACTTTAGTCACTTTCTCTTGAAAGCTCTCTCTCTCCTCTCCGGCGGCCTCGATAGTATGCTGGCCGCCCGGCTGATCCTCGACCAGGAGATCGAGGTCGAGGGGATCGGTTTCACCAGTCCCTTCTTCGGGAGCGGGCGGGGCCGGGAAGCGGCCCGGGCCCTGGGGATCCAGTTTCACTCCCGGGATATCACCACCGGGATGATCGGGGCCCTCGAGCGCCCGGTTTACGGTTACGGGAGGAACCTCAACCCCTGCACCGACTGCCACCGGTTGATGGTGGCGGCCGCCGCCGGCCTGCTCGATGAACTGGGGGCGTCTTTCATTATCAGCGGGGAGGTGCTCGGCCAGCGGCCGAAGTCGCAGACCCGGGACGCCCTGAACGCGGTGGCCAAGGGCGCCGGGCGGGGCCTGCTGCTCCGCCCCCTCTCCGCGCGCCTGCTCGAGGAGACGGTCCCGGAACGGGAAGGGTGGGTTGACCGATCCCGCCTGCTCGGGCTCTCCGGCCGCTCCCGGAAGGTCCAGCTCGAGCTGGCGGAGAGATACGGCCTGAGCGGCTACGGCTCGCCGGGCGGAGGCTGTCTCCTGACCGAGGCCGGGTACTGCCGGAAGCTGAGGGAACTGAAGGAGCACGAGGGGTGGAAGGAGGATGAACTCCATCTCCTCCGGCTGGGGCGCCACTTCCGGCTCCCCTCCGGCGGCCGGGCGGTCTCGGGGAGGGACCGGGCGGAGAACGAGGAACTGGAGCGGCTGGCCCGTCCGGGTGACCTGCTCTTCCAGGCGGTGGAGCGTCCGGGGAGCCTGGTCCTGCTGAGAACGCTGGGCGCGGCCACCGCCCGGGACCGGGAACTGGCCGCCGCCATCTGCCTCCGCTACAGCAAGGAGAAAAACGTCTCCCGCCTGGCCGTCGGCTGCCGGTGCCCGGGGGAATCCGGGGCGACCGTGGTCACGGCCCGGGCCGAGGATGTTGCCGGCTGGATGATCTGATCGGAATCCAACCCAAGGGAAAAAATTTATGAAGCTCCTCCTGCCGATACCGGTTTTAATATTGTTTTTCGCCGCCGCGGCTTTCCCCGGACCGGATCTCAACCGGGCCCGGGAGGATCTCAAGTCCGCCGACCCGGAACTCCGCTCCGACGGCTGCCTGGCCCTGATCGCGGAAGGGCCGCCGGCGGTCGGGCTGATCGCCCCGCTGCTGGGGGACTCCTCCCTCCTGGTCCGGCACACCGCGGCCTACGCCCTGGCCCGGATCGGTGGCCCCGAAGCCGAGAAGATCTTCCGGGAGGGACTCGCCGCCCCCGGGGACGACCGGCGGAGGATCTCCGTCCTCGGGCTGGGGATGCTGGGCAAGGCTGACCGGGAGGGGATCGCCCCGCTGCTCGAAGATAGGAACTGGGAGGTCCGCTGGTCGGCGGCTTACGTGCTCGGCCGGTCGGGGGACCGCCGCGACCTGCCGGTGCTGGGCAACCTGGCCCGGACCGATCCCTACCGCGACCCCGCATCGGGTTCCTACCCCGTCCGGGAGGCGGCGGAAAAGGCGATCGGGAGATTGAACTCGGTGATCGGATGGCGGACCGAACTGGAAGGGGCGGGTGGCCTGGCCCGGCGTTCCGGCCGGCCGCTCCTGATTTACTTCCGCAGCGCCGCCAGCGACCTCTGCCGCCGGTTCGAGCGGGAGGTCTTCACCGACGAAAAGATCATCGACGCCGCCCAGAGAATGGTGCCGGTCTGGCTCGATCACGCTTCCGCCCCGGAGGCTTTCTCCGCCTACCGGGTGATCCGGGTCCCGGCCGCCGTCATCGCCGCCCCCGACGGTTCCCTCCGGGAACGGATCGACGGGACCGTCCGGCCAGAGGTTCTCCTCGACCGGATGCTCGCCGTCCTGGAGACTGAAAAGAGCGCGGTCCGGCTCCGCTCCCGGCTGCAGAAGTCGCCCGGCGACCTGGAGACCGCCTGGCAGCTGGCCGCGATCTACCTGGAGGGGGGGATGTGGGAAGGGGCGGCCCAGATGCTGGGCCGGATCATCCAGGGGGACCCGGACAACCTCTCCAGCCTCCTCGACAACGCCCTCTTCGCCCGGGCGTACCTGGAGGGGAAGCGGGGCGATTACGGCCGGTCCGCCCGGGAGATTGACGCCCTGCTGGCCCGGTTCCCGGTCTTCGGCGACCGGGCGGAGGCCCTTTACTGCGGCGGCCTGGCTCATATCCGGTCCGGGGAAACCTCCCGCGGCCGGGAACTGCTGGAATTGCTCCGCCAGGACTACCCGGACGGCAGCCTGGCCGGGGCCGCCGGGGATATCCTCTCCGGCCTCGACGGCCCGGGGGTAAAGACGAATCCCCCGCGGTAGCCCGGGAAATCTTTTCTTTTCCTTTTGCCGTTCCCGGTATATAGTACCCGCGAAAGTCAGGATTCAGAATCCAGAATACAGAATGCTTCAGGGTGACTGTGGGGCTCTTTTCTTCTCCCTGGAATGCAAGCCCTCCTGAATTCTGTCTCCTGTATTCTGAATTCTATCTGCGAGAGATCAGAAGATATTCTGTTGTTTGCGGCTGTCGGAATACTAAACACCCTGGAGGAATAGCTATGTCCCAGCATCCCAGTTTCGGAGGGAAAGGCAAGATCAAGGCCAAGCGCAACGTCCTCAAGCGCTACGAGCGGGTCCGATACCTGGAGGAGAAGGGGAAGTGGGATCCGGAGAAACCGGTCCTCGGGCTCCCCAAGACCACCGTCAAGGAATAGGTTTCGCGTCCCCGACCGACAGATGAAATCCCTCGTCTTCTGTGTCCTGATCTGTCTGCTTGTCCACCCCGCTTTCGGAGAGATCGACACCATCCCGGCCCGGGTCACCGGAGACAGTGTCAACCTGAGAACCGGTCCCTCCCGCCAGGCCGAGATCATCGGCCAGCTGCCGCGGGATACCGAGGTGCGGATCATCCTGACCGACGGCGAATGGTCGGCGATCATCCCGCCGGAGGGGACGGGCGGGTGGATCTCCCGGGATTTTCTCCGGGACGGTACCGTGACCGGGAACCGGGTCAACGTCCGCGGCGGGCCCTCGGTCGCCCACGCGGTCCTGCTGACGCTGGATGACGGGGCGAAAGTCTCCCTGCTCGAGGAACGGGAAGGCTGGGCGAAGATCTCCCTCCCCGCCACCGCCCGCCTCTGGCTGAGCTCGGATTATCTCTCAACCGGCTCCGGCCTCGCCGCGGCTGAGGCGGGGGAGGGGGCCGCCGGAGAGATCGTTGTCCCGCCGCCGGGAGAACTGGCCCGGGAAGTTGCGGGGCGACCCGCGCCGCCGCCGGTTCCCTCGGCCCCGGACACCCGCTCCCCCGCCCCGGAGTCCGTCACCCGGCGCCCGGCTCCCGTTTCGCCGCCCGGGGAACTCCGGTCTTATACCGGGATTATCCGGGAGTTGAAGCAGCCCTTCTCCCTGGCCGACCGGGAGTACAAATATGAGTTGGCCGCGAGCCGTCTCGATACCCGGGCCGCCGCTTTTCTTGCCGGCGGCCCGGTGGACCTGGCCGGTTACCGGTTCCGCCCGGTGAGGATCTGGGCGGAGACCGTCGAAGCCCGGCCCGGCCATCCGGCGCTGCTGGAAGTCAAGGGTGTCGGTTTCCTCTGGTAAGCACTTCTGGACGACAGGGGCCGTGTTCGCGATACCGAGATCTCCGTGCCGAAGCTGCTGACATTCCGGGGAGGAGTCCGCCTCCGCGAGCACAAGGAACCGACGGAAGGGAAAAAGATCCGGGATCTCCCGCCGCCCGCCCGGGTGGTGATCCCCCTGGCCCAGAACGCCGGCTCTCCTCCCCGGCCGGTGGTGGAGAAGGGGCAGGCGGTGGAGGAGGGGGAGGTGATCGCCTCTCCCTCCGGCCCGGTCTCCTCCACCCTTCACGCCTCCGTCTCCGGAAAGGTCACCGCGGTCGATAACTTTCCCGTCTCCGCCGGTCCCCCCGCCCTCGCGATCGAGATCGCGACCGAACCCTCCTCCTCCTCGCGCCGGCTTCTCCCCCCTCTGGACCACCCCTCCCCGGAAGAGATCCGGCGACGGGTGCTGGAGGCCGGGGTGATCGGGATGGGCGGGGCCGGTTTCCCGACCCAGGTCAAGCTCTCCCCCCCCGAGGGCACGGTGATCGATTACGCGATCATCAACGCCGCCGAGTGCGAGCCCTTCCTCACCGTCGATCACCGGGTGATGCTGGAAGACGGTCCGCGGGTGATCGAGGGCCTGAAGCTGATTATGGCGTCGACCGGGGCGGGGGAGGGGATCATCGCCGTCGAGGCCAACAAGATGGAGGCCTTCTACAAGCTCCAGTCCCTGGTCCACAAGGAGAAGCATATCCGCATCGAGCTGCTCCGGGTCAAGTACCCGCAGGGGGGGGAGAAACAGCTGATCTCCGCCCTCCTCGGCCGGGAAGTCCCCTCCGGGGGGCTTCCTTCCGCGGTCGGGTGCGTGGTCCAGAACGTCGCCACCGCGGCGGCGGTCGCCGCCGCGGTCCGGGAGGGCCAACCGCTGATCAAGCGGGTGGTGACCGTGGCCGGTCCCGCCCTGAAGAAACCGGGCAACTTCCGGGTCCGGATCGGGACCCCCTTCAGCTTTCTGGCGGAGGCGGCCGGGGGACTGCCGGAGGGGGAACTGAAAGTCATCTCCGGCGGGCCGATGATGGGGGTGGCCCTGGCCGGCCTCGACGAGCCGGTGGTCAAGGGTACCTCCGGTCTTCTCCTCCTTCCCGCCGTCCACCGGACCCGCAACCTCCCCTGCCTCCGCTGCGGCGACTGCCTGCGGGCCTGCCCGATGGGGCTGAACCCCAGCGACCTGGGAACCCTGGTCGAGAGGGAGAGCTGGGACGAGTTCGCCTCCCGGGGCGGCAGGGACTGCATCGAGTGCGGCTGCTGCGCCTACGTCTGCTCGGCCGGCCGGGACCTGGTCCAGTTGATCAAGCTCGGCAAGGCGGCTTTGAAGAAAAAAGTTCAAAGTTGAAAGTTCGAAGTTCAAAGTGACTAAAGTTACAGCCCCATCCGCGGGACGATCGCTATCGGGATCGTAGCCCCTGCCGGGGGCCAAAGGGCATACCAAGATGGCTGCTGAAGACAACAAAACCAGGCTCTTCCAGGTCACGCCGGCGCCGCATTTTCACTCCGGGGAGTCCATCCCCCGGGTGATGTGGGCGGTGGTGATCTCGCTGCTCCCGGCGCTCCTGGCCAGCCTGTATTTCTTCGGCTGGAAGGCCCTCCAGATCGAGGTGATGGGGGTGGTCTCGGCCGTCCTCACCGAGGCGGTCATCCAGAAACTCCGCGGCCGGCCGGTGACCGTCTCCGACGGTTCGGCGGCGGTGGCCGGGTTGCTCCTGGCCTTCAACCTTCCGGCCGGGGTGCCCCTCTGGCTCCCGGCGGTCGGGGCCGCCTTCGGGATCGCGATCGGGAAACAGGCCTTCGGCGGCCTGGGACACAACATCTTCAACCCCGCCCTGGTCGGCCGGGTCTTCGTGATGCACTCCTGGCTGCCCCTGATGACCACCTGGTCCCCGCCCCGAACCCCCCTTTATCAGAAGGTGGACGCGCTGACCTATGCCACCCCCCTGGGGGCGGCCAAGGAAGCCGTCGTCTCCCTGGTCCCCTCGGCGGAAGGGGTCTTCTCCACCGCCGATATGTTCTGGGGGAATATCGGCGGCTGCATCGGCGAGACCTCGGCCTTCGCCCTGTTGCTGGGGGGAGCGTTTCTCCTCTATCGTGGCTACATCCGCTGGCAGACCCCGGTCGCCTTTATCGCCACGGTGGGGATCCTGACCTGGCTGCTCCCGCCGAAAGCGGGCGCGCTCTCCCTCCTGCCGCTCCAGCACATCCTGGGGGGAGGTCTCTTCCTGGGGGCGATTTTTATGGCCACCGATATGGTCACCACCCCGGTCAGCGGCCCGGGGATGCTGGTTTTCGGCCTCGGCTGCGGGGTGATCACTTCCCTGATCCGCCTCTACGGCGGATTCCCGGAGGGGGTCTGTTACTCGATCCTGGTTATGAACGCCTTCACCCCCCTGATCGACCGCTTCACCCGGCCGAGGATCTTCGGGACCTGACGATGAGAGAAGAAAAGTTAACCAGGATGGGCCTGACGCTGACCGTGATCTGCCTGCTCGCCGCGGGCGCCCTGGCGGTCAGCTATCGGCTGACCAAGCCGACGATCGACGAGCGGGCCCGGGCCGATCGGAAGAAAGCCCTCCAGGTCGTCCTCCCCGGGGCCGCCGCCTTCTCCGACCTGATCTCCGGTTCGGAAATCGATTATTACGAAGGGAGCACGCCGGATGGAAAGGTGGTCGGCTATGCTTTTTCCGGCGAGGCCAAGGGATACAGCAGCACCATCTCGGTAATGGTGGGGATCGACCCCGGGGGGGCCATCACCGGAATCGAGATCCTCGACCAGAAAGAGACCCCGGGACTGGGGACCCAGGCGGTCGAGGTCCCGGCCACCCGGAATTTCTGGCAGGCCCTCCTCGGCCGGGGGGAGAAGGGCCCGGCCGGCCGCCCGCCTTTCCAGGAACAGTTCCGGGGCAAGACCGTCTCGGGCTTGAACGTGGTGAAGGGGAAGACCGCTACCGGGATCGAGGCCCTGACCGGGGCCACCATCACCAGCCGCGCCGTCACCGACGCCGTCAAAACCAGTCTGGAAGCCTTTCTCAAACAACAAAAACAAAAATAAATTATTCACCGCAAAGACGCAAAGAACGCAAAGGAACGCAAAGAAAAGAATTTTTAGAATTTTTATCCGTTATGGATGAGAACTCCGTATCCAGAGAAATAATCGGGGCGGCAATCGAGGTTCATAAGACACTGGGCCCGGGGTTGTTGGAATCCGCATACCAGGACTGCCTGGGTTGCGAATTAACCCTTAGAGGTATAGCTTTTGAGAAAGAGAAGCCTCTGCCCCTTAATTATAAGGGATTGAATTTGGACTGTGGTTACCGGGTGGATTTTCTCGTGGAGAATCTCGTGGTCGTCGAACTGAAGGCGGTAGAAAAAATACTCCCGATCCACCAGGCTCAGCTTCTAACATACTTGAAACTGTTGAATCTAAAACTCGGAATCCTCTTAAACTTCAACGTCCCGATGCTCAAGGAAGGAATCAAGCGCATCGCGCTGAAACTCTAAATTATTCTTTGCGTTCCTTTGCGTTCTTTGCGTCTTTGCGGTTCAAAATAAATCTGTTTGTCTTTGCGGTGAAATAAATATGATCAGGGAATTAACCAAGGGGATCTTCCGGCGGAACCCGGTCTTCGTTCTGCTGCTCGGGCTCTGCCCGACCCTGGCGGTCTCGACCTCGGTCGCCAACGCTTTGGGGATGGGGGCGGCGGCGACCTTCGTCCTGGTCTTCTCCAACCTGATCGTCTCCTTGATCCGCAACCTGGTCCCGAGCAAGATCCGGATCCCTTGCTACATCGTGGTCATCGCCACCTTCGTCACCCTGGTCGAACTGGTCCTGGAAGCCTACCTCCCCGACCTCAACGCCTCGCTCGGCCTCTTCGTTCCCCTGATCGTGGTCAACTGCATCATCCTCGGCCGGGCGGAAGCTTTCGCCTCCCGCCACGAACCCCTGGTCTCGGCCTTCGACGGGCTGGGGATGGGGCTCGGGTTCACCCTGGCCCTGACCGTTCTGGGGACGATCCGGGAGATCTCCGGGGCCAACACCCTCCTCGGGCTGAAGCTGATCCCGGGCTTCTCCCCGGCGATGATTATGGTCCTCCCTCCGGGGGCGTTCCTGACCATCGGGCTGCTGCTCGGGCTCTTTGCCATCCTGCGGGCTCGGAAGGGGAAGAAAGCACCGGCTCCATCAGCCGGCTGAAGAGACTGCCGAGATGATCGCCGAACTGTTCATAATCTTTATCGGGGTGGTCCTGGTCAACAACTTCGTCCTGGTCCGGTTTCTCGGGCTCTGCCCTTATATCGGGGTCTCCCGGGACCTGAAGTCGGCGACCGGGATGGGGCTGGCGGTGATCTTCGTGATGACGATGGCCTCGGCGGCCACCTGGGTCATCTATTACTATCTCCTCGCCCCCACCCGGCACAACGTCTGGTTCCTGCTCTGGGGCGGCGGGGTTGACCCTTCGGCCTTCGACTTCACCTACCTGCGGACGATCGCTTTCATCCTGGTCATCGCCGCCCTGGTCCAGCTGGTGGAGATGATCATCACCAAGACCAGCCCGGCCCTCTACCGGTCGCTGGGCATCTACCTGCCCCTGATCACCACCAACTGCGCGGTACTCGGGGTGACGGTCCTGAATATCGACACTTTCTTCCAGGCCGGGGAGCCCGTGGCGGGGAGTTTTCTCAAGTGCCTGGTGCAGGGGTTCGGGGCCGGGTCGGGGTTCACCCTGGCCCTGCTCCTGATGGCCTCGATCCGGGCGCGGCTGGAGCTGGCCGACATCCCGCCCTCCCTGAAGGGAGCCCCGATCGCCTTCCTGGTCGCGGCGCTGATGTCGATGGCCTTCCTCGGCTTCACCGGTTTGATCTGAGTTCCTGGTACTTCGAACTTTGAACTTCGAACTTTGAACTTGTTATGACGGCGATACTGGCGGCGATACTCACTCTGGGGCTGCTGGGACTGATCTTCGGGATTGGCCTGGCGATCGGGTCGAGGGTCTTCGCGGTCTTCATCGATCCCCGGCTGGAGCAGATCGAGGAACTCCTCCCCCATCTCAACTGCGGGGCCTGCGGCTTCGGCGGTTGCTCCGACTGCGCGCGGGCCCTGCTCGACGGGAAGGCCGAGCCCTCGGTCTGCCCGGTCGCCAACCCGGAGACCCACCGGGAGATCGCCCGGTTGATCGGAAAGCTTCTGGAGGAAGAGGAGAAGACGACCGCCCGGATCTTTTGCCGGGGCGGCTACGACGCCGCCCGCCGCTACGAATACGAGGGGATCAAAAACTGCGCCGCCGCCAACCAGATCGGGGGCGGGGTCACCGCCTGCGACTACGGCTGCCTCCGCTACTACACCTGCCGGAAGGTCTGCCCCTTCGGGGCGATCGGGATCGATGATCGGGGCAATCCGGTGGTCGATCCCGAACTTTGCCGCAGCTGCGGGCTCTGCGTGAAACATTGCCCCCGCGGCCTGATCCGGATCGTCCCCAAGAAATCGGAGGTCGATATCCTCTGCTCCTCCCGGGCCAGGGGGAAGACCGTGGTCAAGGTCTGCGCGGTCGGCTGCATCGTCTGCGGGAAGTGCGTCAAGGAGTGCCCGGTCTCCGCCATCACCCTGGGGGATAACCTGGTCCGGATCGATTACGCCAAGTGCGTAAACTGCGGGAAGTGTATCGAGGTCTGTCCCCGGCACATAATTTCCCGGGTATAATTTACTGAATCGCTATCGGGATCGATGACAGGACTTCGATAGCGATACCGATAGCGATAGCGATTAAATGCCGATGAACCAGAAGAAAATCGAACAAGCCGTTCGGGATTTCCTGGAAGCGCTCGGGGAAGATCCCGGACGGGCCGATCTGCTGCGGACCCCCCGCCGGGTGGCCGAGATGTGCTCCGAGATCCTGGAGGGGGTGGGCAGGGAGATCGGGGAGGAGATCAGGGTTTTCCCCTGCCCGGGTTTTGACGAGATCGTTCTGGTCAAAGACATACCCTTCTACTCGATCTGCGAGCACCATCTCCTACCCTTTATCGGCCGGGCCCATATCGCCTATATCCCCAAGGACTCGATGATCACCGGCTTGAGCTGCCTGGTCAGGGTGGTGGAGCTGTTCAGCCGCCGTCTCCAGGTTCAGGAGCGGATGACCACCGAGATCGCCGATCTCCTGATGGAGAAGCTCTCGCCCCGGGGGGTCCTGGTCCAGCTCGAGGCCCGGCATCTCTGTATGGATATGCGGGGGGTGAAGAAGCCGGGGACGCTGGTCAAGACCGAAGCCGTCCGGGGCAATTTCCGCCGGGACGAGAGAACCCGGGCCGAGGCCCTGAGCCTCCTCCGGAGCACTTAAAGAAGTTCAAAGTTCAAAGTTGCCGGAAGCGCGGGATAAACCCGTAAACTGCGGACAGAATATAATCGCTATCCGCCTTCGTTGGAAACTTCGGCGGACTCAGTCGGGATCGTTATCGAAGCCCACGCCGGTCGGAGCCGAGTACGAGAACGAGGACGAGAACGAGTACGATTCAATACGGTGTGCCGTGAGTTCTCTATCGGAAAAAATTCGTCTGGCCGGGGTGGTCGGGGCCGGCGGGGCCGGGTTCCCCACCCACGTCAAGGCCGCGGCCCGGGCGAAATGGCTGATCGCCAACGGAGCGGAGTGCGAGCCCCTGCTGAGGGTTGATCAGCAGCTGATGATCGTCCACGCCGGCGAGCTGATCGAGGGGATGGAGCTGCTGGCCTCCGCGGTCGGCGCCGGGAAGGCCGTGATCGCCCTGAAGAAGAAGTACCGGGAGGCGGTCGACGCCCTCCGGGGCGAGATCGCCCGCCGGGGCTCCCGGGTCGAGCTCTTCCTGCTCGGGAGCTACTACCCGGCCGGGGACGAGCAGGTCCTGGTCTGCGACGTCGCCGGCCTCCGGGTCCCAGAAGGGGGGATCCCGATGGACGTCGGGGTGGTGGTCGACAATGTCGGCACGGTGATCAATATCTCCCGGGCCAGCCGGGGCCTCCCGGTCACCCGCCGGGTCCTGACCGTGGCCGGGGAGGTGAAGCGCCCGGTCACCCTCTCCGTGCCGGTGGGAGCCCTGGTCGAGGACGTGATCGCCGCCGCCGGCGGCCCGACCGTCGAGGAGTACGAGATCCTCGACGGGGGTCCGATTATGGGCGTCTTCACCGCCGGCCAGGTGACCAAGAAGACCACGGGCCTGATCGTCCTCCCCGGGGATCATAGGCAGATCCTCTATAAGAAGCGGCCGCTCGAACACGACATCAAGCGGGCCGCCTGGGCCTGCGACGGGTGCCGGACCTGTACCGACTACTGTCCCCGCTACCTGATCGGTCACCGGATGGAGCCCCACGTCATTATGCGGCTGGTTGGCCAGCAGCGGGCCGACGCCATCCCCCCGGAGCACCTGGCCGAGGCTTATCTCTGCTGCCAGTGCGGGGTCTGCGGGATGTACGCCTGCCCGACCACCATCTCCCCCGACCGGGTGATCGCCGGACTGCTGAAGACGATGAAGGCGCAAAAGGTGCCCAAAACCCTGCTGAGGAAGGAATTTCCCGCCCATCCGGTCCGGGACGGCCGCAAGATCCCGGTCTCCCGCTTCGCCGCCCGGATCGGCGTCAGCCGGTACGAGGGGGAGGCTCCCTACCGGAAGGAACCGCTGGCGGTCTCCCGGGTCAACATCCCCCTCCAGCAGCACGTCGGCGTTCCCTGCCGCCCCCTGGTCCGGGCCGGCGACCGGGTTTCCGAGGGACAGATGATCGGGGATGTCCCCGACGGGGCCCTCGGCGCCCCGGTCCACGCCTCGATCGCCGGTACCGTGGAACACGTCTTCGATGACTCCATATTTATCCGGGCCTGACCGGGCTGAACTGTTAACCGCGAACCGCGCGAATCCTGGCGAATTAATTGATGAAAAATATCGGAAGCAACGGTCGAGTCGTCGTTTGTTTAGCAGTGATCCTGATGATGATCCTGGGCGCCTGCACGCCGGCGGAGATGGTCCGGCGGACGGCGGGGACCTCGATCCAGGCCCTGGAGGAAGCGGAGGAGGGGAGGTACGCCGGGATCGTTGAAGCCGGGGTGGAGGATAGTTACGACGTCCTCTATGCCGTTCTCTCCGACCTGGGGGTTTACATTTACCAGGGGAGTCCCCGCCGCGGCTACCTGGTGGCGATGCGGTTCGACCGGATCCTGCCCCGTTGCGGGGAGACCACCAGGGTCGGGTTTTTCTTCCGTGAAGAGGGGCCGGGGGCGACCCGGCTGGAGGTGGTCTCCCTCAACCCGGAACTGGCCCGCTCCGTGGCCGAGCTGGTCTTCGGGAAGATCGACCAACGGGAAGGGATCGCTATGCGTTCCCAGGGGGATTGACCGGGACTACCCGGTCTCCCTTCCGAACTGTCCCCGGGACGACCACCCGGGCGAAGACGACCTCCCGGGAGAGAGCGCAGGGCTGTCCGGTGCGGACCAGGGCGCACTCCGGATAGCAGTCCTTTCCCGTTCGGCTGATCTCCCAGACGCTCCCGCCCGCCCGGATCCGGATCCCGACGGGAAGTTGGAAGAGGTCGACCCCCTCGGTGGAGACCGTCTCCTGAAATTTCCGGAAGCAGAGACCCTCGGCGGGCGAGTCCGCCAGGCGCTTTCTCCCCTCGATTCCCAGGATCACCACCTGCTTGTCCCCGGGTCCCGAGTGCGAGTCCCCCTGGAGTCCCCACTCATCTTCGAAGCAGCCCTCCGCGATCTCCTCCCGCGGTTTCCCCTTGGCCCGGCTGATCCGGATCTCCCTCACGATACCGCTGGCGGTTTTATCTTCCCCGCGCATAGCTCATTCTCCTGCTGGTCGATTTTTAACAGATATCCGTTCTCCTGCCGGCCGACTATAGCAATAGTCTTCGCCGCGCCGCGAGAAAAAAGCTGCCGCGCCCCCGGCCCCGGCTTATTCTTGCCGGGGCCGGGGCGAAAGTCCGGAAGCTACCCGGCCCGCCTGCCTCCGCACTCTCCCTGCCCGACGGGGAGGGAGGGGAGGGGGCCTTCGAGATAGCCGTTGAACTCGTTCACCCGCGGCGCGAGGCCGCGGGGGTCGGTCGTCCCCGTTCCTTATTGCACAAAAGCGGTCATACTTGAATTGTGCAATTACCATTCAGGCATTGATAATCAATAACAACCGTGATAAAAAAAAGCTTATGATCTCGATTGAGGAAGCGCTGGGGATAATCCTGGATCACGTGGAGGTTTTAGCCTCGCGGCGGACGGGGCTGGAGGATTGCCTGGGGCGGATGCTGGGGGAGGATATCCGCGCCCGGGAAGATATTCCCCCTTTCACCAACTCGGCGATGGACGGGTTCGCCGTCCGGGCCGGAGATACCGGCTCGGCTTCTCCGGGTTCACCCCGGAGCTTCCGGGTTCTGGAGGACCTCCGGGCCGGGGAGGTTACCGGAACCGCGGTCGGGGAGGGGGAGGCGATCCGGATTATGACCGGGGCTCCCCTGCCGGCCGGGGCCGATGCCGTGGTGATGGTCGAGGATACCCGGGAAGGGAAGGGGGGGGTGGAGATCCGGAAACCGGTCCCGCCGGGGGAGAATGTCCGCCCGGCCGGCGAGTCGGTCCGAAAGGGGGAGGTGGTGTTGGCGGCGGGGACGGTCCTGGGGCCGCCCGAGATCGGGATGCTGGCGGCGCTGGGTTATCCCCGTCCCCCGGTGATCCCGCCCCCCCGGGCGGCGATCGTCACTACCGGCGACGAGCTGCTGGAGATCTCCGGAGAACTCCGCCCCGGCAAGATCCGGGACTGCAACCGTTACTCCCTGGCCGCGGCCGTGAGGAGATATGGCGGCGTTCCGGTCCTCCTGCCTCCGCCCGGCGACCAGAAGGGGGAGTTGAGAACCCGCCTGAAAGAGGCCCTCTCCGGCGACCTGGTCCTGACCTCGGGGGGGATCTCGGCCGGGAAGTACGATCTGATCCCCGAGGTCCTGCGGGAGCTGGGAGGCGAACTCCTGATCCGCCAGGTCTCGATGAAGCCGGGGAAGCCGCTCACCTTCACCGTGGTCGGGGAGACCCCGGTCTTCAGCCTCCCGGGCAACCCGGTTTCGGTCCTGGTCTCCTTCCTCCAGTTCGTCCGGCCGGCCCTCCTGAAGATGCAGGGGAAGAAGAACCTCAGCCTCCCGGAGGTGGAGGCGACCCTGGCCGAGGACTGCCGGGAGGAGACCGACCGGACCCACCTGGTCCGGGTCCGGGTGGAGCGGAAAGGCGAGGGGTATTCCGTCTGGCCGACCGGTCCCCAGGGCTCGGGGATCCTGAAATCCCTGGTCCTGGCCGACGGTCTGATGGTGGTCCCGCCCGATTCCGGACCCCTCCCGGCGGGGTCGAGGGTCAGGGTGCTCCTGCTCGACGATTCGGGGGAGTAACAAAATATTGACCGGGCTTTTCCCGGTTGGTATCTTTCCTGCTCTGAGCAAGAACCTAATGAAATCGCTCTGCCCCTCAAGGGGCTGGCGATGACATCAATCCATACGGGAGGAGTTGTGATGAAGTCGACCGAAGACCTGATTCTGCCGGATGCCCAGTTCGAGGCCGAGCTGTGGAGATGCGAATTCTGCGAGGAACAACCCTGCCGGACCGGGTGTCTGGAAGGGGAGAGCTGCGGGAACGGCTGCCCGGCCGACGTCTCGCCCCCCGACTTCATTATGGCCGCCCGGGGCGGGAAACCCTCGGACATTCAGCGGGCCGCCGCCATCATCCTCTCCGCCAACCCCTTCGGCGGGGTCTGCGGGCTGGTCTGCCCCGACCGCCACTGTATGAAGACCTGCGTCCACGAGAACCTCGACCGTCCGATCGACATCCCGGCGCTTCAGGCCACCATCATCCACAAGGCCCGGCAGCTCGGTGTGCTGCCGGAGTTCGCCCCGGGTCCCGCCACTGGGAAGAAGGTGGCGGTGATCGGGGCCGGCCCGGCCGGCCTGGCCGCCGCCGCCCTGCTGGCCCGGAAGGGTTACGCGGTCGATGTTTTCGACCGGGCCGAAGCGGCGGGCGGGATGGTCCGCTGCATCCCCGACTACCGGCTCCGGCCGGAAGTGCTGAAGGGCGACCTCGATTTCATCCTCTCCCTGGGGAAGATCTCCCTGAAGACCGGAACGCCGGTCGATGACCCGGAGGAACTGCTGGGCCGGGGATACGGGGCGGTGGTGGTCGCGGCCGGCCGCTGGGAACCGGTGGTGATGGGCATCCCCAACGAGAAACTGGCGATCCAGGCGATCGACTATCTCCTCAACCCGGTCCCCCTGAAAGGGAGGGTGGCGGTGATCGGGGGCGGGGCCACCGCCTGCGACTGCGCCGTCACCGTCGCCAAACGGGGTGCGGATTACGTCGATATGTTCGCCCTCGAGACCTTCGGGGAGATGAACCTGACCGCCGACGAGCGGGCGGAACTGGTCGCCCACGGCGTCGATGTCAACGGCCGTTCCCGGGTAACCGAGATCGTGGCTCGGAAAGGGAAGGTCAAGGCGCTCAAGGTGACCAAGGTCACCATCCCGCCCGACGCCTGCTTCAGCCTCGACTGCATCTCCGAGCGGGAGGGGGTGGGGGAACTGGTCCAGGACGTCGACGCGGTGATCGTCGCCGTCGGCAACCGGTCCTCCTACCCGCGGGCGAAGAACCCGGCCGTCTTCTACGCCGGGGATATCGTCAACGGCCCGACCACGGTGGTCGAGGCGGTGGCCTCGGGAAAGAACGTTGCCGCCCAGGTCCTGGCCGGCCTGGAAAAGACGGCCGCCCCGGAGATCGAGCTGGCGGTGAAGAGCGAGATCGCGCTCCCGGGCTACAACCCGGTCCCGGTCCCGCTGGAGACCGACTTCTTCGGCCGCCGGCTGATCAACCCCTTCCTCCTCTCCGCCGCGCCCCCCAGCGACGGCTACGACCAGCTGGAGAAGGCCTACCGGGCCGGCTGGGCCGGGGGGATTATGAAGACCGCCTTCGCCCCGGGGACCCCGATCCATATCCCCGCCGCCTATATGTACCGGTTCGATCCCCTCACCTTCGCCAACTGCGACAACGTCTCCGGCCACCGGCTCGACCGGGTTTGCCCGGAGGTGGAGCGGCTGGTCAAGGCCTTCCCCGACCGGCTCACCGGGGCCTCGACCGGGGGCAACGTGACCGGAAACGACGAGAGCGATATGAAGTCCTGGCAGTCCAACACCAGGATGCTCCAGGACGCCGGGGCGATGGCGATCGAGTACAGCCTCTCCTGCCCCCAGGGCGGGGAGGGGGCCGAGGGGGATATCGTCTCCCAGAACGCGGCGCTGACCGCCAAGATCATCGACTGGGTCCTCCAGGTCAGCGACCCGAAGATCCCCAAGCTCTTCAAGCTCACCCCGGCGGTGACCGAGATCACCACCATCGTCAAAGCGATCCAGGAGGTCTTCGGCCGTTACCCCGGGCAGAAAGCGGGGATCACTTTGGGCAACACCTTCCCCTGCCTCGACTTCCGGATGATGGCGAAGAAGGAGTGGGAAGAGGGCGCGGTGGTCGGGATGAGCGGGGCGGCGGTGGCCCCGATCAACTACCTTACCCTGGCCAAGGTCGGCAACCTGGGCGTCCACGTCTCCGGCAACGGCGGCCCGATGGGCTATATGGCCGCCGCCCACTTCCTGGCCCTGGGGGTGAAGACGGTCCAGTTCTGCACCATCGCCGAGAAGTACGGCTATCGGATCATCTCCGAACTCTGCTCGGGCTTGAGCCACCTGATGGCCGCCCGGGGGATCAGGTCGATGAAGCAGCTGATCGGGATCGCGCTGCCCAACCCGATCCGGGATTTTATGGCCCTGACCCCGGTCAAGCAGATCTCGACCGTGGAGGAGGATCTCTGCGTCCATTGCGGCAACTGCACCCGCTGCCCCTACCTGGCGATCGATCTCAACGACGACCTGATCCCCGAGACCGACTCCGAGCGCTGCATCGGCTGCGGGATGTGCACCTTCCTCTGCCCCGCCGGTGCGCTCTCGCTCCGCGATCGGACGGAGGAGGAAGCGAAAGCGCTGAAAGAAGACTGAGGGGAAAAGTTCAAAGTTCAAAGTTCGAAGTTCAAAGTTGTCCCCGGCGGGGCCGGGCTTGATCGCTATCGCTATCGGTATCGGGATCGGAGCCGCGCAAGGGGCGATACATAAATAGCCCCGGGCGTGAGCCCGGGGAAGACGATCGCGAATAATTCAAAATGACCCAGTGTCCCGAGATGATCGGCCGTTCGCCCTTAAGGGTGGACGGGAGAGAGAAAGTGACCGGGGCCGCCCGTTACGGGCAGGATCTCCGGCTCGCCGGGATGCTCTACGCCAAGGTCAAGCACGCCGAGTATCCCCACGCCGAGATCCGGAAGATCGACACCGCCCGGGCGAAGAAAGTCAAGGGGGTGGCGGCGGTGCTGACCGCCGCCGACGTCCCCGGCCGGATCGCCTTCGGGGCGCTGGTCAACGACAACCAGCCTCTGGCGAAGGACAAGGTCCGTTATCTCGGCGACGCGGTGGCGGTGGTCGCCGCCGAGACGGAAGCGGCGGCGGCGGAGGCGGTCTCCCTGATCAAGGTCAGGTACCGCGAGCTGCCGGCCGTCTTCGACCCCCGCGAGGCCCTCGAGCCCTCCGCTCCCCAAATCCACGAGGGGGGAAACCGGATCGTCCACCACAAGACCCGCAAGGGTGATATCGAGATCGGCTTCCGGGACGCCGACCTGATCATCGAGCGCTCCTACTCCACCCAGCGGGTTGACCACACCTACATCGAGCCCGAGGTGGTGGTGGCCTCGCTCGACCCCGACGGGACCCTGACGGTCGAGGGGTCGCACCAGAACATCTACTCCATCCGGGCGGCGGTGGCCGCCGTTCTCGGGCTGCCGCTCTCCCGGGTCCGGATCGTCCAGGCGGCCTTGGGCGGGTCATTTGGCGGGAAGGACGACTGTATGTCGGTCTTGAGCTGCCGGGCGGGTCTGCTGGCCCTGAAGACCGGCCGGCCGGTGATGCTGGCCAACACCCGGGAAGACTCCCTGCTCGAGAGCTACAAGCGCCACCCCTACTTCCTCGATTACAGGGTCGGGGTGAAGAAGGACGGCACCCTGACCGCGATGGAGATCAGAATCGTCGCCGACGGCGGGGCCTACTCCTCGATGACCGCCTTCGTCACCTGGCGCTCGGTGGTTCACGCCACCGGCCCCTACCGGGTTCCCCACGTCAAGACCGATGTCTACGGAGCCTATACCAACAACACCTACACCGGGGCCTTCCGCGGCTTCGGCTCCCCCCAGATCACCTTCGCTTACGAGTCGCTGATGGACGAGATCGCCGGCGAACTGAAGATGGAGCCGCTGGAGTTCCGGATGAAGAATATTCTCCGCGACGGCGATATTACCGCCACCGGCCAGAAACTCAACCACACCGTCTCCGTCGGCCAGGCTTTGGAGGCCGCGACCTCCGCCGCCGGCTGGACGGAGAAGCGCCGCCGGTTCCCGGAAGAGAACCGGGGCCGGCTGCCCAAACGGGGGATCGGGCTGGCCTGCTCCTATCGGGGGGTGGCCCTGGGCGCGGAAGGGATCGACGCCACCGGGGCGATCGTCAAGATCCACCCCGACGGCTCGGTCGACCTGACCACCGGCCTGGTCGAGATGGGCCAGGGGCTGAAGACCGTCTTTTCCCAGATCGCCGCCTCCGAGCTGGGGCTGCCGATCGAGAAGATCCAGTACCGCCGAACCGATACCTCGTCCATCGTTGACGGCGGCCCGACCGTCGCCTCCCGGTCCACGATCATCGGCGGCTCGGCGGTCCGGAAGGCGGCCATCGCCGCCCGGGAGAAACTCTGCCGGGCCGCCGCCGAAAAGCTCCGGGCCGCCCCGGAAGAGCTGGCCGCCAATGACGGGAAGATCCTGGTCCGGACCGATCCCGAGCGCTCGGTCGATTTCCGGGAGGCGGCGGCCCTGGCCCTGGCCGCCGGGATGAACCTCTCCTCCTTCGCCTGGCACGTTTCTCCCCCGATCTGGTGGGACGAGGAGGCGGGGAAGGGGAACGCTTACTTCACCTACGTTTACGCCTGCCAGGTGGCCGAGGTCGAGGTCGACCCCGAGACCGGGAAGATCAGCGTCCTCGAGGTCTGGGCCGCCCACGACGTCGGCAAGGCGATCAACCCGGAGGCGGTCCGGGGCCAGATCTGCGGCGGGGTGGCGACGGCGATCGGCTACGGGACCCTGGAAGAGGTGGAACTGGTCGAGGGGGTGACCAAGACGATCAACCTCGACGAGTACCTGATCCCGACCGCGATGGACGTGGGGAAGATCCACTCGATCATCCTGGAGAACGAGGATAAGTGCGGCCCCTACGGGGCCAAGTGCATCGCCGAGCCGACCGCCGAACTCTGCGCCCCGGCGATCGCCAACGCCGTCGCCCACGCCGCCGGGAAGAGGATCCGCGACCTTCCCCTTAACCTGGAACGGATCGTCCTCGGGCACAAACTGGTCAAGAAGCAGAGGAGGGCGCGGTGATCCCCTTCAACTTCATCCGGCCCGCTTCCCTGGACGAAGCCCTGGATTTCCTGGCGGAAAAAGGGGAGCGGACGAAGATCATCGCCGGGGGGACCGACCTCCTGGTCGAGCTGCGGAAGATCCCGTCCCGCGGGAAAGGTCCGGCCTGGATTCTCGATATCTCTTCCCTGGCCGAGTTGAAGGAGATCCGGGAGGAAGGGGAGGAGATCGTCGTCGGCTCCGGGACCACCCACCGGGAGATTCATACCTCACCGGTCATCCGGGAAGCGGCCCCGCTCCTGGCCGCCGCCTCCGCCACCGTGGGCGCGGCCCAGCATCGCAATATCGCCACCATCGGGGGCAACATTATGAACGCCTCCCCGGCCGCCGACACCGTCCCCGCCCTGATCGCCCTTGAGGCCGAAGCGATTTTGCGGTCCCGGGAGGGGGAGAGGGTCGAGAAGCTTGCCGGGATCTTCGTCAAGCCCTATCGGACCAGCGCCCGGCCCGATGAGATCCTCGCCGCCGTTCGTTTCCGCCGTCTTCCGGCGGAAGCCAGGAGTGCTTTCGTCAAGCTGGGAAGGCGCAACGCCCTGGCCATCTCCCGGATGAACGTGGCCGTGGTCCTCTTCCTGAAGGACGGGATCATCCGCGAGGCCCGGGTCGCCCCCGGCTCGGCCACCCCGATGCCGGAGCGGTTCGCCTCCGCCGAAAAGATCCTCGTGGGGGAGCGGCCTTCGGAGGAGCTCTTCCGCTCCGCTGGGGCCGCCGTGGCCGCCGAGATGATCGAGCGCTCCGGCCGCCGCTGGTCCACCCCCTACAAGGAACCGGTGATCGCCGCCCTGACCGCCCGGGCCTTACGGGAAGCCCTGGCCTAATCGAAGATGAAAAAACAGAAACTCGACATCACGGTCAACGGGGTCAAGCGCTCCCTCAAGATCGCTCCCAACCTTCGACTTCTCGACCTCCTCCGCGACGAGCTGGGGCTGACCGGGACCAAGGAAGGCTGCGGGATCGGGGAGTGCGGGGCCTGTACCGTCCTCCTCGACGGCCAGGCCGTCAACTCCTGCCTGGTCCTGGCCGGGCAGTGTGCCGGCCGCCAGGTATTGACCATCGAGGGGCTCTCCGACGGCGAAAAACTCCATCCCCTCCAGCAGGCCTTTCTCGACCACGGGGCCGTCCAGTGCGGATTCTGTACTCCGGGGATGATCCTCTCCGCCGCCGCCCTCCTCCGCGATAATCCCTCCCCCTCCGAGGAGGCGATCCGGGTCGCCATCTCCGGAAACCTCTGCCGCTGCACCGGCTACACCCAGATCATCGAGGCCGTGCAATCGGCCGCCGGGAAAGACCACGGCGACTGGTGGTTACGGCTTGAACCAAGAAAGGGCGAAAAGGACTAAAGGGACCGAAAGGACAGCAAGGCCCCGCCGGTCACCAGGCGTCCTTGATGTCCTTTTCTTGTGTAATCCTGCTTGACAGTCCAGCACCGTGCGGCTATAAACGTTTCTTTTTATAGAATCACGGCTATGGACAAGCTGCCGGAAATTTCCCGTACCCTGGCCGGAATCGGCGACCGGAAGCTGCTCGAGAAGTTCTTCCGGGAGATCCTGACCCCGAAGGAAGTCGCCGATCTCTCCTCCCGCTGGGAGCTGGTCAAGCTCCTGGAGGAGGGGGTCAGCCAGAGGGAGATCGCCCGGAGGCTGGGGTTGAGCCTCTGCAAGATCACCCGCGGGGCGAGGGAGCTGAAGAAAAGCGATTCGGCGCTGCGCCGGGTGATGGGCGCCCGCGCCGGAGAAGGAGGATAACGATGACCGTCAGGATGCTTCTGAACGAAGACGAGATCCCGCGGCAATGGTACAACATCGCCGCCGACCTGCCCACCCCCCTCCAGCCCCCCCTGGGTCCGGACGGGAAGCCGATCTCCCCGGAGATGCTGGCCCCGGTCTTCCCGATGAACCTGATCGAGCAGGAGGTCAGCCGGGAGCGCTGGATCGATATCCCGGAAGGGGTTCTCGACCTCCTCTACCGCTGGCGCCCCTCCCCGCTCCACCGGGCCAAGTACCTGGAGGCCGCCCTGGGGACCAGGTCGAAGATCTACTACAAGAACGAGAGCCTCTCTCCGGCCGGGAGCCACAAGCCGAACACCGCCGTGGTCCAGGCCTGGTACAACAAGGAGTTCGGGATCAAGAAGCTGACCACCGAGACCGGGGCCGGCCAGTGGGGTTCGGCGCTGGCCTTCGCCTGTTCGATCCTCGGCCTGGAGTGCAAGGTCTTTATGGTCCGGATCAGCTTTGACCAGAAGCCGTTCCGGAAGATTATGATGGAGACCTGGGGGGCGAACTGCATCGCCTCCCCCAGCGACCAGACCCAGGCCGGGCGGGACATCCTGGCCAAGCACCCCCACACCCCGGGCAGTCTGGGGATCGCCATCAGCGAGGCGATCGAGGCGGCGGTGACCGACCCCAAGGGCGAGACCCGCTACTCCCTGGGCAGCGTTCTCAACCACGTCCTCCTTCACCAGACGATTATGGGGCAGGAGGCGAAGAAGCAGCTGGCGAAGTTCGGGGAGAAGAAGGTCGACGTGGTGATCGGCTGCGCCGGCGGGGGGAGCAACTTCGCCGGATTGTCCTTCCCCTTCGTCCTTGACAAGATCAACGGGGCGGATATCGATATCATCCCGGTCGAGCCCTACTCCTGCCCGACCCTGACCGCCGCCCCCTTCGTCTACGACCACGGCGATACCGCCAAGATGACCCCGCTGCTGCCGATGCACTCGCTCGGCCACGACTTCATCCCGCCGCCGATCCACGCCGGGGGGCTCCGTTACCACGGGATGGCGCCCCTGGTCAGCCAGGCGGTGGTGGAGGGGCTGCTCGCCCCCCGGGCCATCCACCAGATCGAGTGCTACGAGTCGGCGGTCCTCTTCGCCCGGACCGAGGGGATCATCATCGCCCCCGAGACCAGCCACGCGGTGGCGGCGGCGATTCAGGAGGCGAAGAAGGCCGACGAGGAAGGAAAAGAGAAGGTCATCCTCTTCAACCTCTCCGGCCACGGCCTGATGGACCTCTCGGGGTACCAGAAGTACTTCGACGACGAGCTCTTCGATTACGCCCTCCCGGAAGAAGAGATGCACAAGTCGCTCCAGGCCCTGGAGGGGCTGCCCAAGCCTTCCCTGGCCAAGACCGGCCGCTGGTAGTTTGCGGGCGGAAACCCGGGATTCCGGAATGGACGAAAGCCACGACCCCAGGGAGATTTACTGTCGGAAGCTCGGTCATTATCTGACCTTCGAATACTGCCGCCGGGAGAGCGGCGGCCTGCCCTGCGGCCGGATAACCGATTGCTGGTTCGATAGGATCCCGATCGGGGATTTTCTCCGGGATAACTACTCCTCCGAAGAACTGGCCCGGATGGCCGGACCGCCGCCGGCCAAGGCGGCGACCCTGGTCGAGATGATCGAGCGGGCCCGCCGGAGGATGAAAGAGGCCCCGCCGCCGGGGACGGATGAGAACCAACGACCGGAGAAGCACTGAATCCCGATGATCCTCCTGTCCGGCAACGAAGCGGTGGCCCGGGGGGCCTGGGAGTCCGGGGTGATCCTGGGGACCGGCTACCCCGGGACCCCTTCCTCGGAGATCCTGGAGAATCTCTCCGCCTTCCCGGGGCCGAGGGCCCAGTGGTGCCCCAACGAGAAGGTGGCCCTGGAGGTCGCCTCGGGGGCGAGCTGGGCGGGCGGGCGGGTCCTGGTGACGATGAAGCACGTGGGCCTGAATGTCGCCGCCGACCCCCTCTTCACCCTGGCCTACACCGGGCTCCGCGGCGGGATGGTGATCGCGGTCGCCGACGACCCGGGCCTGCAGAGTTCCCAGAACGAGCAGGACAGCCGCCACTACGGCCGGGCCGCGCGCCTGCCGGTCCTGGAGCCCGCCGACAGCGCCGAGGCGCGGGAGATGACCATCCTCGGCTTCCGGTTAAGCGAGAAGTTCGGCCTCCCGGTCATCCTCCGCCTGGTCACCCGGGTCTCCCATTCCCGGACCCCCGCAGTCACCGGACGCCGCCGCCCTCCGGCCCCGACCCGGATTGTCCGCGATCCCGAGCGGATGGTGATGATTCCCAAGTACGCCGCGGCGCGCCACCGGGTGCTGGAGGAGAAACTGGAGAAGCTGGCCGATTACGCCGAAACCGCGCCCGTCAACCGGCTTGAGAAAGGAAGGTCCGGTTTGAGGATCATCACCTCCGGGATCGCTTACCAGTACTGCCGGGAAGTCGCCCCCGGGGCGGCTTACCTGAAGCTGGGGATGGTCTATCCGCTCCCCCGGATGAAACTGGAGAAGTTCGCCCGGGGCAGGGGGAAACCCTTCGTGGTCGAGGAGCTCGATCCCTTCCTGGCCACCGAGATCCGGGCGCTGGGGATCGAGGTCCGGTCGAAGCGGAAGGGGTACGGGCTGGGCGAACTCAACCCCGACCGGGTCCGGGGTCTGCTGAAGAACCGGCCGGAGAAGAACCCGGCCCCCGCCCCGATTCCCGGCCGGCCGCCGGTGATGTGCGCCGGCTGCCCCCACCGGGGCGTCTTCTGGGTCCTGAAGAAGCTGAAGCTCTTCGTCACCGGGGATATCGGCTGCTACACCCTGGGCACCCTACCGCCGCTCTCCGCCCTCGACACCTGCCTCTGTATGGGGGCCGGGGTGGGGCAGTCGGAAGGGTACCGGCGGGTGCTTCCCGCGGCCGAGGGACGGAAGGTGGCGGCGGTAATCGGCGACAGCACCTTCCTCCACTCCGGGATCACCGGCCTGATCGATATCGTCTACAACGGCAACGGCGGGGTGGTGATCATCCTCGACAACCGGACCACCGCGATGACCGGCCACCAGCACCACCCGGCCACCGGGAAGACCCTGATGGACGAGGCGGTCTTCCCGATCAGCCTGGAGGCGGTCTGCCGCGGGGTGGGGGTGAAGAGGGTGAAGGTCATCTCACCCTACGATCTCCCCGCCCTGGAGGCTTTTTTACGCGATTCCCTCGACCGGCCCCAGCCCTCGGTGCTGATCGCCCGGGCCCCCTGCGTCCTGCTCAGGGGTTTAAAGAAGAAGCCCCCCTACCGGGTCGAAGCCGCCCGGTGCGTCGCCTGCGGGGTCTGCCTGCAGACGGGCTGTCCCGCCCTCTCCGCCGGGGCCGACGGGAAGGTTTCGATCGACCCCGCCGCCTGCACCGGCTGCGGGGTCTGCGCCGAGGTCTGCCCCCGCAAGGCGATTATCGTTGCCGCCGATTACTGATTGCCGATCACCGATCACTGCCTTGAAGATGAACCAACAGACGACGAGCATCATCATCGCCGGCGTCGGCGGGCAGGGGGTCCTGCTCGCGGCGGGGCTGCTCTCCGAGGCCGCGCTGGCGGCCGGGTTCGACGTCAAGAGCAGCGAGGTCCACGGGATGGCCCAGCGGGGCGGGTCGGTCCTCTCCCAGGTCCGTTTCGGCAAAAAAGTTTATTCGCCGCTGACCCCGGCCGGGACCGGGGATTACCTGATCGCCCTCGAGGAGCTGGAGGCGCTCCGCTACCGGAAGATGCTGAAGAGGCGGGCGTGGATCTTCCTGCAGGGGAAACGGATCCTCCCGGCGCCCGTCCTGGCCGGGTCGGCGGTCTATCCCGAGGGAGTCGAGGATACCCTGGTCGGGGAGGGTTACCGGGTGGCGGCGGTCCCCGCCTCCGAGGTCGTCTCCCGCTTCGGGAACGGCCGGCCGGCCAACGTCTGCCTCCTGGGGATGCTCTCCGCCCGCCTGCCGTTCCCGGCCGGCCTCTGGCGGAAAGTCCTCGACCGGTCGATCCGGAAAGAGCTGCGGGCGGTCAACCGGCAGGCATTCCAGCTGGGCCGGGAATTCATATTATCTGCCAACAGGAAGGAGGGGCACCGAGGATGATCTGGAACGAAGAGATCGAGTGTATGGACCCCCGGGACCGGGAGAAACTCCAGCTGGAGCGGCTGCGGAAGCTGGTCGCCTACCTCAGCGAGCGTTCGGCCATCTACCGGGAAAAGTTCGCCGCCTCCGGGATCTCCCCGGCCGCGGTCAGGAACCTGGCCGACCTGAAGAAGCTTCCCTTCACCCGGAAGAGCGATCTGCGGGACCATTACCCCTTCGGGATGTTCTGCGTCGACCTGAAGGAGGTCAGCGAGCTCCACGCCTCCAGCGGCACCACCGGCAACCCCACCGTGGTCGCCTACACCCGCCACGACATCAAGCTCTGGGGGGAGGTGATGGCCCGGTGCCTGACCATCGCCGGGGCCACCCCGGAGGACATCGTCCAGAACGCCTACGGTTACGGGCTCTTCACCGGGGGGCTGGGGGTTCATTACGGGGCCCTGGAGCTGGGCGCCGCCGTGGTCCCGATGTCCTCCGGGGGGACCAAGCGCCAGCTCAAGCTGATGCACGACTTCCGGACCACCGTCCTCACCTGCACCCCCAGCTACTCCCTCTTTATGGCCGAGGAGGCGCGGGAGATGGGGATCGATCCCCGCCAGGCCCCGGTCCGGATCGGGGTCCTGGGGGCGGAGCCCTGGTCGGAAGGCTTGAGAAGGGAGATCGAGGCGGCCTGGGATATGGCCGCCCTCGATATTTACGGCCTGAGCGAGATCATCGGTCCCGGGGTGGCCCAGGAATGTCCCCGCCGGCGGGGTCTCCACATCTTCAGCGACGTCTTCCTCCCCGAGGTGATCGATCCGGCCACCGGGGAGGAACGCCCGGAAGGGGAGGACGGGGAGCTGGTGATCACCACCCTGACCAAGGAGGCGATCCCGCTCCTGCGCTACCGGACCGGGGACATCGTCTCCATCACTTACGGGCGCTGCGAATGCGGCCGGACCCTTCCCCGGATCAGCAAGGTCAAGGGGAGGACCGACGATATGCTGATCATCCGCGGGATCAACGTCTTCCCCTCCCAGATCGAGGCGGTCCTCCTCGAGGTGGAGGGGGCCCAGCCCCACTACCAGCTGGTGGTGGAACGGGTCAAGGGTCTCGACACCCTGGAGGTCCAGGTCGAGGTGGACGAGCACGTCTTCTCCGACGAGATCCGCCGGCTCCAGGATCTCCGCCGGAAGATCAAGAAGGAGATCGAATCCGTGCTCGCCCTGGTGGTGGAGGTGAAGCTGGTGGAGCCGAAGACGATCGAGCGTTCGATGGGGAAGGCCAAGCGGGTGATCGACCTGCGGAAGAAGTAATCCGGTCCGACTATCCCAAGGGAGGAATCAGGACTATGCGCGTGAAGCAGATATCGGTTTTCCTGGAGAACAAGGCCGGGCGGCTCTGGGAGCTGACGGAGACCCTCAAGGCGAAGGGCCTGAATATCCGGGCGCTCTCCCTGGCCGACACCACCGACTTCGGGATTCTCCGCCTGATCGTCAACCGCCCGGACGAGGCCTTCGCGGCCCTGAAGGAGAAGGGGTTCTCCGCCGCCGCCACCGAGGTCCTGGCGGTCGAGGTGCCGGACCGGCCCGGCGGCCTGTCCGGCGTCCTCAAGGTCCTGGCCGATGGGGGGGTCAACGTCGAGTATATGTACGCCTTTGTCGAGAAGAAGGCCGGCAACGCGGCGGTGGTCCTGCGGGTCGAGGAGATCGAGCGGGCGGCTTCCGCCCTCTCCGCCGCGGGGGTGACAATTCTCAAGGCGGAGGACGTCTACCATCTATGAACTACTGGAACCGGGAGATGGAGACGATCGGGCGGGAGGACCTGGCCGCCCTCCAGCTGGAGCGGCTGAGGAAGACGGTCGCCCGGGCCGGCAACTCCGAATACTACGGCCGGGTCTTCGGGAAAGCCGGGCTGGGCCCGGATTCCCTCCGCTCGCTCGACGACCTTAGGCGGTTCCCCTTCACCGGCAAGGAAGACCTCCGGGCGGCCTACCCCCGGGGGATGCTGGCGGTGGACCAGGAGGAAGTGGTGAGGATGCACGCCTCGTCCGGGACCACCGGTCAGTCAACGGTGGTCTACCACAGCGCCCGGGACCTGGACAACTGGACCGAGCTCCTCGCCCGCTGCCTGCTGATGGCCGGGGCGACCCGGAAGGACGTCTTCCAGAATATGATGAGCTACGGCCTCTTCACCGGGGGATTGGGCCTCCACTACGGGGCGGAGCGGGTGGGGATGATGGTGATCCCGATCGGGGGCGGGAACACCCACCGCCAGATCCAGTTCTTCAAGGATTTCGGGACCACCATCATCCACATCACCCCCAGCTACGCCCTCCACGTCAGTGACGTGATCCGCGACCTGGGGATGTCCCCCGACGACTTCCGGCTCCAGGTCCTGATCTTCGGGGCCGAACCCTACTCGGAAGCGACCCGCCAGAAGCTGGAGCGGCTCTACCGGGTGCGGGCCCTCAACTGTTACGGCCTGAGCGAGATGAACGGCCCCGGGGTGGCCTTCGAATGCGGGATGAGCGAGGGGATGCACGTCTGGGAGGACAGCTACATCGTGGAGGTGATCGACCCCGCGAGCGGCGAGCCGGTGCCGGCGGGAGAGGAGGGGGAGGTGGTCTTCACCACCCTCAACCGGGAGGCGATGCCGCTGATCCGCTACCGGTCCCGCGACCGGGCCCGGCTTTACGAGGGAACCGGCTGTCCCTGCGGCCGGAACTTCCAAAGGCTCTCCCGGATTGTCGGCCGGACCGACGATATGCTGATCGTCCGGGGGGTCAACGTCTTCCCCAGCCAGATCGAGCACGAGCTGATGCGGCTCCCCGAGGTGGGGAGCAATTACCAGATCATCCTCGACCGGATCGACAACCTCGACCGGATGACGGTCCGGGTCGAGATCACCGGCCGGACCTTCCACGGGGAGGTGGGAGAGCTGCGGCTGCTGAAGAAGAAGATCCAGCACGCGCTCCGGGAAGAGATACTGCTCACCACCGAGATCGAGCTGATGGAACCGGGAGCGCTCCCCCCCAGCCAGGGGAAAGCGAAGCGGGTGATCGATAACCGGGAACTTTAGCCGGGTGGCAATCAAGGAGAGAGAAAATGCCCCATCACGTGGCCGTCTTTTCGGAGAACAAGCCGGGGAAACTGGAAGCGGTGACCAAGCTCCTGGCGGGGGAGGGGGTCAACATCCGGGCGATCACCATCGCCGACAGCGGGGATTTCGGGGTGATCAAGCTCCTGGTCGACCAGCCGGACCGGGCCGTTGATATCCTGACCGGACACGGGCTGGTGGCCACCCTGAAGGAGGTGGTGGCGGCCCGGGTCTCCGACCGGCCCGGGGGGCTGCTGCGGATCGCCCGGACCCTGACCGCCCATCGGATCAACGTGGACGACGCTTACGGTTTCGTCCTCCGTTCCGGCCACAGCGGCGTCTTCGTGATCCAGGTTGCCGACCCCGCCTCCGCCTCCCGCCTGCTCAAGGAAGCCGGGATCGAACTCCTGGACGAAAACGACCTGTATAATCTTTGATGATTAATAGCGGGTATTTTTCTTGTTAATATATTCGGGATTAAGTATATATATTCCCTTCGTGAAAGCAGGAATCTGCTTTGCCCGAGGCGGAAGCGAAGATTTTCACAAGGTTTATCATTGACAGCAATAATCATTAACCAGACGCGAAGAAGAAATTATCTCCGGGATTGAATAATCAATAATTTCTTTGCGTTCTTTGCGTCTTTGCGGTTGAAAAATTGCCCTGAGAAGGGCTGAACCGGGAGGAGATGATTATGTTCGGGATTGAAGCGACCACGACCTGGCTGGCCTACCTGCTCTCGATCCTCAGCGCCCTGCTCTGCGTGGTTTACGGGGTGCTGAACTGGAACAAGGGGAGGGAAGAGGTCAAGTCCGAGGACCAGACCTGGGTGAAGGAAGAAAAGGAACTGGAACAGGAACTTTAAAGTCCGTTGGACTTCTCGGGGGTTTAACACTTTCGGGCTGTTCGAAGACACGGGAGGGTATTTCGGATGCTTACCTATCTGATCGTGATTCTGTATTTCTGCGTGATCGCCTACCTCGGCTGGAAGGGCTACCAGGGAACCAAGAACGAGCTCGACTATATGGTGGCCGGCCGATCCGTTCATCCCTACGTGATGGCGATGAGCTACGGGGCGACCTTCATCAGCACCTCGGCGATCGTCGGGTTCGGGGGGGCGGCCGGGGTCTTCGGGATGGGACTGCTCTGGCTTACCTTCCTCAACATCTTCGCCGGGATCTTCCTCGCCTTCGTGGTCTTCGGCGGCCGGACCCGGCGGATGGGCCACCACCTCGACGCCCACACCTTCCCCGAGCTGATGGCCCTGCGCTACCGCTCCCGTTTCATCCAGGGTTTCAGCGGCCTGATTATCTTCCTCTTTATGCCCCTCTACACCTCGGTGGTGATCATCGGGGCGGCCAAGTTCATCTCCGCCCAGTTTGGGATCGACTACGAGGTGGCTCTCTTCGGCTTCTCCACCCTGGTCGCCATCTACGTGATTATGGGCGGCTTGAAGGGCGTGATGTACACCGACGCCTTCCAGGGCACCATAATGCTGGTGGGGATGATCCTCCTCTGCGTCTTCGCCTACTCCAAGCTGGGCGGTTTCACCGCCGCCCACCGGGCCCTGGGAGAACTCTCGCCGATCGCCGTGAAAGTCTTCGGCAAGAACGGCCACCAGGGGTGGACGGCCTTCCCCAGCTTCGGGTCTCCCTACTGGTGGACCCTGGTCTCGACCATCATTATGGGGGTGGGGATCGGGGTGCTGGCGATGCCCCAGCTGGTGGTCCGCTTTATGACGGTCCGGTCGAAACGGGAGCTTAACCGGGCGGTCCTGGCCGGGGGTATCTTCATCCTGGCGATGACCGGGGTGGCCTTCGTGGTCGGTTCGCTCTCCAACGTTTACTTCGCCCGCAACGTCGACAACCTGGACTTCGCCGTCGTGACCACGACCACGGTCGGCGAGGACGGTGCCCCGGTTACCAAGTCCGCTCCGCCGATTCTGGCAGATCTGGCTAAGGCACCCGATCCGGGGAAGGGGGTTACGGTGGAGATAACCAAGACCGGCTCGATCTCCCTCTTCGCTTCCGGGATGGACGTCGAGCAGGTCATCCCCAGTTACGTCAAGCACGCGATGCCCCGGTGGTTCGGCGTCCTCTTTCTCCTCACCCTGCTGGCGGCGGCGATGTCCACCATCAGCTCCCAGTTCCACACGATGGGCACCTCGATCGGCCGCGACTTCTACGAGAAGGGGCTGCGGGGCGGGAGACACACCGTCAGCTCGATCGGGGTCACCCGGCTGGGGATCCTGATCGGGATCGTGCTCAGCGTCTTCCTCGGCTACTGGCTGGAGCAGACCTACGGGAAGACCGGGACCGAGATCATCGCCCGGGGGACGGCGATCTTCTTCGGGCTCTGCGCCTCCAGCTTCCTCTCGATGTACTTCGGCGGCCTCTTCACCCGGAGGATCACCAAGGCCGGTGCTATCGCCGGGATGCTGGCCGGCTTCTTCGCCAGCGCCTTCTGGCTCCTCTTTATGCACGCCAAGGAGTCGAGCACCCTGCTGCTCTGCAACGCCCTCTTCGGCAAGCCTTCCCTGGTGGCGGGGGCCCGGACCGGGTTTATCCTCTGGCCGGAGGTCGACCCCCTCTTCATCGCCTTTCCCCTGGCCATCATCGTCACCGTCGTGGTCTCGCTCCTGACCAGGCCGATGCCGAAGGAACACCTCGACTACTGTTTCCAGGAGATCAACAAGTAAGCTGCGTTTCCCGGCAATCACCCCGCGGGGGCGCGTCCCGTTCCGCGGCTGTTGATAGATTCAAGGCGAACCAAGGCCGGTTCGAACCGGCGGAAAGGAGGCTGTAATGGAGAAGAGAATCTGGCTGGCAATGGTGGCGCTGCTCCTGGCCACCCCGACCCTGCGGGCGGGCTTGGTCCAGGATCAGGTCGGGGGGCCGGAATGGCTCACCTACGGAGGCGACTTCCGACTCCGGCAGGTCGGCTTCAATAACATTATCACCTGGAACGATGACATCAAGGCCGACCAGCAGGAATTCTTCCGGCTGCGGACGCGCCTCTTCGCCGGGGCGAATCCGCTCGATGAGCTTTCGGCCTATGTCCGGTTCTGCAACGAGTGGCGCTACTACGTCAAACACTTTGATTCCGCCTCCGGGAACTGGGACAACGACAGTTACAGCCATCCAGTTCGTCACGAAATCATTATGGACAACGCCTGGGTCAAGCTGCAGAAACTCGGCGATGTTCCCCTGGAGGTGAAGGCCGGCCGGCAGGACATCCTCTTCCAGTACGGCGAGGGTTTCCTGCTGATGGACGGGACCCCCAACGACGGTTCACGGTCGTTCTACGTTGATGGATTGATCGCCTCGATCGCCGTCAACGAACCGAACAAGGTGGACCTGATCGCCTTCTACAACTCCCAGGAGCAGCCGTTCGGGATCGACATCAACGACGACTTCTACCAGGATGACCAGCCGATCGGTCTCTACGGGGCCTACTGGAAGAATTCCAACGACCTGCTCGCCGACCAGGTTATCGAGGGGTATTACCTCTTCAAGAACGGAAGGGAGGCCAGCTGGGCGACCTTCTCCGAGAACGAGATCCACGTCGTCGGCGCCCGCTTTTCGGGACTGATCGTGGACAACCTCTCCTACTCCGGGGAGGTGACCGGACAGTTCGGCACTTACGGCGACGAGGACCATCGCGCTTACGGAGGTTACCTGAACGGCACCTACGCGATCCCCGACTGCCCCCTGGGGACCAAGGTCACCCTCGGCGGGGTCTACCTCTCCGGGGACGACCCCGACTCGAGCAAGAACGAGGGCTGGGACCCGATCCTGGCCCGCTGGCCCAAGTGGAGCGAACTGTATATCTACAGCCTCCTGGCCGACCGCGTCAACGGCACCGGTAACCACATCGCCTACTGGTCGAATATGGAGATCTACCGGGCCGCGGTTTCCATCAAGCCGCTCGAGAAGATGACCGTCGACCTGGTCTACCAGTACCTCCGGGCCCCCGAGGCCACCGGCTCCGGTTCGGGGAAGGACCGGGGCCAGAACCCGCAGCTGGTGGTCAAGTACGCCTTCAACGACTGGCTGAGCGGCCACCTCTGGGGCGAGTACTTTATGCCCGGCAACTTCTACTCCGGGGACGACGACGGCTTCTTCGCCCGCTGGGAGATGAACGTCAAGTTCTGACCGCTTTCCTGTCCTGTTCGTAGCGCAGGGCTCGTAGCGCAGGACTCGTAGCGCAGGACTCGTAGCGCAGGACTCGTAGCGCAGGACTTCAGTCCTGCCCTTCGCCGGCAGGGCTGAAGCCCTGCGCTAAAACCAATGAGGAGGCAGCGTATGAAGAGAGCATTGCTGGTCTTGATTCTGGCGGGACTGCTTATCCCCGCTTCCCTGCCGGCCGGGGATTCCTCGGCCATTCTGGGGACCGAGGATTACTTCGCCGGGGCGCTCCCGCCCCCCGGGGCCCACTTTATCAACTATTTGGCCTATTATTACGCCGACGAACTGAGAGACCACAAGGGGGACAAAGGGCCGGTGGATTTCAAGGCTAACATAGGGGCCGAGGTCCTTCGGGGGATCTACGTCTCCGACATTGAAGTGCTGGGGGCGAACCTGGGCTGGCACGTGGTGGTCCCGCTGGTTTACAAAAATATGGAGATCAAGGGGCTCTTCGACGAATCCCGGGCCAGTCTCGGCGACATCTACTTCTCTCCCTTTATCCTCGGCTGGCACTCCGAGATCCTTCACTGGGTGGTCGGTCTGGATATCATCGCCCCCACCGGGCAGTACAACAATGATTACGCGGTGAACATCGGCTCCAACCACTGGACCTTCGAGCCGGCGGTGGCCGTCTCCCTGATCCTCCCCGAGGGGTTGAGCGTGGACGTCAAGCTGATGTACGACTTCCACACCGAGAACACCGACTATACCGGGATGGCCGGAGCAGGCGATTACCGCACCGGCCAGCAGATCCACCTCGACTACAATATCGGTTACGCGGTGCTGGACAACCTCCGTCTCGGCGTCTGCGGGTATTACCTGAAGGGTCTCCAGGACGACGAACTGGACGGCGACAAGCTCGCCGATACCAAGGAGCAGGTCCTGGCGGTCGGTCCCTCGGCGATGTACAGCGTGAACGAGGGGCTCCACCTGACGGCCAAGGTCCAGTTCGAGACCGAGGTCGAGAACCGCCCCCAGGGGATCTTCAGCTGGCTGAAGCTGATCTACAGTTTCTAACTGAAGCCCCGCCTTTTCGGAAGGGAGCCCCGCCCGGGAGCGGGGGCTCCCTTGTTCCCGGCGCCCGGAT
>JAXGWO010000001.1:0-174787 GCA_040773245.1 PVC group bacterium | reverse complement strand
CCCCGAAGTAGGCCCGGGTCACCCCCCGGACGGCCCAGAGGCCGGAGGAAGCCCGGAAGATCGCCGGTTCCCAGGTCCCGTCACCGTCGTAGTCCCCCGGGTGGTGCATATCGAACCCGCCGCCGAAGTAGGCCCGGGTCACCCCCCGGGCGGCCCAGAGGCCGGAGGCGGGGCGGAAGATCCCCATCTCGGTCGTCCCGTCGCCGTTGTAATCCCCAGGGGCGGCGTAGTCATCGCTCCCCCCGAAGTAGGCCCGGGTCAGCCCGCGCACCGCCCAGAGGCCGGCCGTCCGCCGGAAGACAACGATGTCGGAGGTCCCGTCGCCGTCGAAGTCGGTGATCCAGGGCGGGTTGGAGGCCGGCGGGACCGGCGTGGGGGTGTGTGTCGGACCGGGGGTCGAGGTGGGCGCCGGGGTGGCGGTCGGGGTCGGGGTCCGGGGCGGGGTCGCGAAGCTCCCCTGCGGGCTCGGTGTCGCAATCGGGGTGGCCGCCTCCTCCCAACACGCGATAAAGTTGACGGGAACGCCCCCGGCGGTGCCGAACAGTCCGCCCGCGTAGAGCTTCCCCGACCCGTCCCAGGCCAGGGTCTTCACGCTGGCGTCGGTCCCCGTGGTGAGCGCGGACCATTCCGACCCGTCCCACCGGGCGATGTTGTCGGCCAGAATGCTCCCGGCGGCCTCGAATGCGCCGCCGACGTACACAACCCCGCCGCCGGCGGGGGCCACGGCCCCGGCATAGACCCCGGACGTGTAACCGATCCCGAAGCCCAGCTGGTTCCACTTCTCCCCGTCCCACATCGCGACTTCCCGGACGTTAAGCTCCGAATTGCCGGTCCACTGGAAGTCCCCGGCCACGTAAAGGTTGCCGGAGATGTCGAAGGCCAGGTCCCAGACGTAGCCTCCGATGCCGGTGCTGAGCGCCGACCAGGAGGTCCCGTTCCACTTCGCCACGCCCCGGGTGCCGGGCACCCCCCCGGCGCTCCAGAACTGCCCCCCGGCGTAGAGGTTGCCGAACTCGTCCAGGGCCAGGGCCCAGACATAGTCGTCCACCCCCGTGCCCAGCGACGACCAGGCGGCTCCGTCCCACTTGGCGATGTGGTCGACCCGGTAGTCACCGCTGAACTGGAACTCCCCCCCGGCGTAGAGGTTTCCGGCGCTGTCGCAGACCAGGGCGTGGACGATCCCGTCCAGTCCGCTTCCCAGCGCCCCCCAGCCGGCCCCGTCCCAGACGGCGACGCGCCTGGCCTCGAAGTCCCCGGCCTCGCCGAACCAGCCCCCCGCGTAAACGGTGTCGGAGCCGTGGGTGGCCACCGCCTCGACGTAAAGGTTGAGGCCATCGCCCAGCTTCGACCAGGAAAACCCGTTCCAGGCCGCGATGTAGTAATAGCCCTGCTCTCCCCCGGCCGCAGTGAAGTCCCCGCCGGCGTAGAGGACCCCGGAGTCGCTGATCGCCAGGTCGCGGATCCAGTTGTTCACCCCGCCGCCGACCGGGCTCCAGGTCCCGTCCGCCCGTCCCGGGGCGACGAAAGCGAATAAGAGGGCCGAAACAACCACCGTCCGGCCGATAGCAATGATTCTTGTCATCAACAACCTCCCGTAATTGTGGAAGGGCTTCCCCCGGATCGGGGGCCGCCCTTCCCCGCCCCGCGGGGCTCTGCCCGGAACGCGGTTCTCTGTCTTAAAGACTGTTCGTTTTCTATCTGGCCGCGGGGATGTCCCCGGCGGTCCCGAAGTAGGCCCGGGTCACTCCCCGGACCGCCCAGAGCCCCGTACTCTCCCGGAAGACGGCGCTGCCGTCTCTCCCCTGGCCGGCGTAGTTGCCGGGGACCGGGAGGTCGGAGGCGGAGCCGAAATAGACGCGGGTCACTCCCCGGGCCGCCCAGAGGCCCGAACTCTCCCGGAAGATCGCCGGCTCCCAGCTCCGGGTCATCCCGTAGTCCCCCGGCACCGGCTCGTCGGTGGAGGTCCCGAAGTAGGTCCGGGTGAAATTCCGGACCGTCCAGAGACCGGTGGAGGGGCGGAAGATGGCGATATCCCGGGGGAAGAGGGGATCGTAGTATCCCGGGACGGGGCGGTCGCCGGAGGTTCCGAAGTAAGCCCGGGTCACCCCCCGGACCGCCCAGAGACCGGAAGCGCCCCGGAAGACGGCGATATCCCATTGCCGGTCCCCGTCGTAATCCCCCGGCACCGGTTCGTCGGTGGAGGTTCCGAAGTAAGCCCGGGTCACCCCCCGGACCGCCCAGAGGCCTGTGGAGGGGCGGAAGACGGCGATCTCGGTGATCCGGTCCGAGTTGTAGTCACCCGGCGCCGGCTGGTCGGTGGAGGTCCCGAAGTAAACCCGGGTGAAGCCCCGGATAACCCAGAGGCCGGTGGAGGGCCGGAAGATTGCGATGTCCGAGATCCCGTCCCCGGTGTAGTCGTAGCTCCACGGAAGAGGGAGCATCGGCGTCGGAGTGGCGGTGGGCGCCGGCGGAATGGTCGGCGGCGGTGTCGGAGGCACGGTCGGCGGAGGGGACGGAGGCACGGTCGGCGGCGGGGTCGGAGGCACGGTCGGCGGCGGTGTCACGCTGGGGGACGGGGTGGCCGTCGGCACTGGGCTCGGGGTGGTGGAGGGGGTCGGGGAGGGGATGACGAAACGCCAGATCTCGTCCAGGTCGCCCACCGCCCAGACCTCGCCGGGGATGGAGGCGTCCACGGCGTACCCGTTAGACAGGCTCACCCCCTGGACGACCGCCCAGACTGAGCCGTTGTAGTAGTAGATCCCGCCGTCGGCTCCGTTGAAGGCCGCCCAGACGTTCTCCGCATCCCGGGCGGAGATGCCGGCGTTGTTGAGGGTGGTGCCGACGTCCTCGGACAGCACCCAGTCTGCGCCGTCGTAATGGAGGATCACGCCTTCGTCGCCGGCCGCCCAGACGTCGGTCTGGCTGACGGCGGCCACCCCCCGGAGGTACTTGCCCGCCCCGAGGTCGATCTCGCACTGGAGCGACCAGACAACGCCGTCGTAGTGGAGGATCCGCGAGGGGCTCGCGTCCCCCACCGCCCAGAGGTGGCTGGAGTCGGTCCCGTGGATCGCGTTCCAGATCGCCAAGAAGGCCTGGGTCTGGACCGTCCAGGTGGCCCCCCCGTCGGCGGTGTTGAGGATGTAGCCGGAGTTCCCGACCGCCCAGGCGTCGAGCGAGCTGGTGGCGAAGGCGTCGAAGATGTAGGTCGCTCCGCTCTCGATGTGGGTCTGCAGCTCCCAGGTGCCGCTCCGGAGGGCGTAGATCCTCCCCCTGGTCGGCGAGCTGGAGTTCCCGACCGCCCAGACATCAGAGGGCCCGTAGGCATAGCAGCCCCGGAACTGCCCGGTCTGGACCGCGAAGGTCGTGGTCTCGACCGACCAGTCAGCTCCGTCAAAACGGTAGATGTTCCGGTCCACCCCGCTCCTGTTCGAGGGCGCCCAGACGCTGGAGGAGTCGCCGGCCGTTATGGAATTCAGAGTTTCGGCCGCGATATCGGTCATCTGGGTCCAGTTCTGGGTGACGTAGATCGGGGTGGGGGCGGGGGTGGGGGTGGGGATGTCGTAGTGGTAGATGCGCGATCTCTCCGCGGAGACCCAGACCTCGCCCGGGGCGGTGGCGTCGATGGCGATGGGTTCATAGAGGGCGCCGAGCGCGGTGGCCGGTGACCAGTCCGCACCGTCGTAGAAGTAGATGGAGCCGTTGTTGGTTTTGGGGGCCGCTCAGACCCGGTTTCCTGACTGGGCTGAGACCGCTCCGTAATTCCAAGTGTCGGAGGCGTAGACGTCGGTGGAGACCGACCAGGAGGTGCCGTCGAAGTTCAGGACGATCCCCCCGTCCCCGGCCGCCCAGACGTCGGTCGGGGAGGAGGCGAAGACCCCCCGGAGATAGTCGCTGGTGTTGGGCAGGGTCACGTCGGTCTGGACCGCCCAGTCGGCCCCGTTATAGTAGATGATCCGGGCGGGGTTGCTGTTGCCCACCGCCCAGATGCTGCTGCCGCCCAGGCCGTGGATCGCCTGCCAGACCTCGGAGCCGGTGTCGGTGGCCACCTCCCAGGTGGCGCCGCCGTCGCTGCTGTGGTGGATCCTTCCGCTGTTCCCGGTCACCCAGACGCTGGACGCGGAGTCGGCCCAGACCCCGTAGAGGATGGAGGAGTTGCTGACCATATCGGTCTGGAGAGCCCAGAGGGAGCCGTTGTAGTAGTAGATCCTCCCCTGCTGGGGGGAGATGCTGTTCCCCGTCACCCAGACGTTCGAGTTGTCGTAGGCGTAGACGCCCCGGTGCTCGCCGGTCTGCACGGTGTAGGTGGAGGTCTCCAGGAACCAGGTGGAGCCGTCATAGTAAAAGATCTCGCCGCTGCCGGCGAGATTAAGTGAATCGTAATTGACCACCGCCCAGACGTTGTCATCGTCCACGGCGCTGATCCCGGTCACCTCGACCCCGCTGCCGACGCCCAGATCGGTGGAGACGGTCCAGCCCGCCCCGAAGGCGCTGGAGAGGGAAAGGCAGATCAGGCAGAACAGGGTCGCGGCGGTTGTCAGTCTCTTCATCGGCTGGTTCCTCCTCTTCTGGTTTTCCCGGATTGCGGCCGGATGGCTGGCGCGTCGTGGGATGCTTTCATCTAACCAGGTTAATGTAACCATTAACTCCGGCGCCGACAAGGAATTTGTCCCCGAAAATCGCGGCCGGTTCGGCGGTCTATCTGGTCGCCGGGAGGTCGCCGGCGCTCCCGAAGTAAAGCCGGGTCAGGCCGCGGACGGCCCAGAGCCCGGCGACGGGGCGGAAGACCGCGGGCCGGTCGCCGACACCGGCGTAACGGCCGGCGATCGGGAAGTCGCCGCCGCCGCCGAAGTAGGTTCGGGTGAGGCCGCGGACGGCCCAGAGGCCGGCGGCGGGGCGGAAGACCGCGATCGACCAGTTCCCGCTCCCGGAATAATCGCCGGGGACGGGGAGGTCGCCGGAAGTCCCGAAGTAAACCCGGGTCCGGCCGCGGACCGCCCAGAGCCCGGCGGCGGGACGGAAGATCGCCGGGACGACGATATTGTCAAGGTAATAACCGGGGGCCGGGCGGTCGGCCGTTCCCCCGAAATATGTCCGGGTCAACCCTCGCACCGTCCAGAGGCCGGAGGATGGACGGAAGAGGGCGGCCGAGTCGGTCCCGCCGCCCGAGTAGTCGCCGGGGGCGGGGATATCACCCCTTTGGCCGAAGTAGAAACGGGTCACCCCCCGCACCGCCCAGAGTCCGGAACTCTCCCGGAAGACGGCGATCTCGTCGGTGCCGTCGCCGTCGTAATCGGACGGTACCGGCTGGTCGGCGGCTTCCCCGAAAAACAGTCGGGTCAGTCCCCGGACCGCCCAGAGACCGGAGGAGGGGCGGAAGACGGCGATTTCGGCGGTCCCGTCCCCGTCGTAGTCGCCGGACTGGAGGACCGCCGGGCCGCGTCGCTCGTCGGCCCCGATGTCGGGCGCGAGGCCGACCGCGCCCTGGCCGTCGATGTCCGTCTCCCGGCCGGCGGTGACGGTTCCCCCGTCGATCGGGGGCGCCCCGTCCGCAAGGTGGAGGTCGCCGCCGGCGGGGTCGACGAAGTACCCCGGCGCGGCGCCGGTCAGGTTGGTGGCCAGCTGCGGGTGGTTGGGCTCGAAACGGTCGGTCCAGAAGGGCTCGTCAGCCAGGTTGTTGGCCAGGAGGCAGTTGGAGGAGGAGCTGTACTGGACCTCGATCGAGTACGGCCAGTTTCCCGGGCTGTAGATGGTGTTGTTGATCACCCGGGCGTCCGGCGACTTCGAGACGCAGATCCCGAAGTCGGAGTTGGCGTACCCCTGGACGAAGTTGTTCCGGATGATCCCCCCCGAATGGCTGGGGGCGGAGTCATAACTGTCGCCGAAGGAGATTCCCATATCGCAGTCGATCACCCGGTTGCGTTCGACCACCGTTCCCGAGGACCCCTGCCAGCAGAGGACGGCCGGCCCGGCCAGGGTCCCCCCCGGCCCGGCCTTGATGTTCCGGAAGGTGTTGTCCCGGATGATCCAGTTATGCGAGTTGAGGATGTCGATCCCGTTGGTGTAGTCACCCTCACCCAGGGTGGTGGTGTATTCGAAGGCCGAGCATTCGACGATCCCGTCGCTCTTGGTCCCGGTGTCGCGCCCGCCGCTGGCCTTGAAGAGCTGCTCGCCGCAGTCGAACACCCGGATGTTGTGGAAGAGGAAGCCGGCGGGGGAGGCGGAGGGGTCGATGAAGACCCCGTGCCAGCGGACGTCGCGGACGGTGAGGTCGGCCAGGGTGAAGCCGGAGGCGTTGACGTAGATCCCGAAGTAGGCGTCGCCGGAGAACATCCCCCCGCCCCGGATGACCGCGTCGTCCCGGTTGCCGGAGAGGGAACGGATGGTGATGTCTGGCCGGGCGACCACGATCCCGGAGCCGCTGACCGGGTAGTCCCCGCTCTCCAGGTAGATGGTGGTCGGTCCGGAAGCGGAGTCAACCGCCGCCTGGAGCTGGGCGGTGTTGGAGACGCGGACCACCGCTTCGCCGGGTCCGGGGGACGGCAGGGCACCGCATCCGCCCTTTCCCGGATTGGGGGCGGCCAGGGCGAGGAAGAGCGCCGCCGCGACGGCAAGACCGGTCGCCTTCCTGTCAACCACGCTCCCGGCAAACATAACGGCAGCCTCCTCCGGTATGAGTTGAATCAGGTTACCGACAAGATAGCACGCCGGAGGAGACCCCGCCAACCGGGGAAAGGGCGGAGCAGCGCCCTGGCTCTATGCGCTTTGCGCTATGCTCCCTGCTAAGGAACCGCCAGGCCCTCGCCGCCGAAATAAACCCGCGTCCGGCCCCGGACCGCCCAGAGCCCGGAGGCGGGGCGGAAGACGGCGGCCCGGTTGGTGCCGGCGCCTTCGTAGTCCCCGGGGACCGGGGTGTCGGCGGAGGCCCCGAAATAGAACCTGGTCAACCCCCGGACGGCCCAGAGACCGGAGGCGGGGCGGAAGACGGCCGGGGAGCAGGATCCGCTCCCGCCGTAATCCCCGGGGACGGGGGCGTCTTCGTCGGCCCCGAAGTAAAACCTGGTCACCCCCCGGACCGCCCAGAGGCCGGAGGCGGGGCGGAAGACGGCCGGGGAGCAGGATCCGCTCCCGCCGTAATCCCCGGGGACGGGGATGTCGCCCGCGGCGCCGAAGTGGGCCCGGGTCACCCCCCGGATGGCCCAGAGGCCGGTGGCCGGGCGGAAGACGGCGGGCGCGGCGGTTTCGTCCCCGGCGTAGTCGTCGGGGACGGGGATGTCGCCCGGCCGTCCGAGATAGATCCGGGTCAGGTTCCTCACCCACCAGAGGCCGGAACTCTCCCGGAAGACGGCGATCCCGTCCGTCCCGCTCCCGGTGTAATCGGCCGGGACCGGCTGGTCGGCGTAGGCGCCGAAGTAGGCCCGGGTCAGGCCGCGGACCGCCCAGAGGCCGTCGGCCGGGCGGAAGACCGCGATGTCGGCGGTCCCGTCGCCGTCGTAATCCCCGGGACGGGGGGTGACCTCGCCTCCGCCATTCCCGGTCACCTTCCAGACGTGGACGATCGGCTTGTCGTCGTCGACCAGGGGCTCGAAGACGTAGAGGAACCCGTTGGCCCGGTCGGCGGCGGCCGCCGCCAGGTGGGTCTTCTGCTGGACGCCGGTGATATGGTAGAGCAGGTGGTCCACGTTCATCACCGCGTAAGGTTGCGGTTCAAACGGTTCCAGCGTCCCCGCCGCCACCGCCGCCAGGTCGGCCGGGTCGAAGAAGATGATCTCCCCGTCAAAGCAGGTGGACCACCAGCCCCGGTTCTCGCAGTCAAGGCAGGGGCCGTACTCGTTGCCGTACCAGCAGTCGCCCCTCCCCTTGGTCCCGGCGAAGATCACCGCTTCCTTATCCCCCGCCTTCAGCCAGGCCGCCCCCGGCCACATATCGGAATGATGGTAGCGGTCCATCTTGTAAGCGCCCCCGTGGGGGTCGTCCCAGTAGGCGGTCGAGTACTGGAGCAGGGGGGTGGCCCCGAGGACGGCGTTGGCCGCCGGCGGGTTGCCCGACTGCCAGGGGGCGAAGGCGTAGATGCAGGGCCCCTGCCCCCCCTGGCCCCCGTCCCGCATTCTTCCCGTCGCCAGGCAGCGTCCGCCGGTGTAAGCGTCCGCCCAGCCCTGGGGGATGGCGAAGAGGTAGTCGGTGGTGCTATAGGTGTCGTAATTGCCGATGTACCAGGGTCCGGCGGAGGAGGGGGCGGAGAGGTTGAGGGAGCACCAGCCGTGGGTGGGGTAGTGGGGGTCGATCTGGAGGTGCTGGTGCCAGCCGAAGTAGAGACGCTCCGCCGTCCGCCCGAACCCCGCCGGGAGGTACTCCAGGCCGCAGTAGGGCATCTCGAACTCGGGGTAGAGACCTCCCCGGATGTTCGCGAAGGCCTGGAGCGTGGAGGCGGTGTTAAGGTCGGAGAGGTTCTTGTTCGGGGAGATCATCGGGGCCGGGATGGTGATCTCGGAGACCCTCTGGTACCAGTCGTGCCCGGTGCCGAAGAGCGAGCCCGGATAACCGTCGGCGGGGCCGCCGGGGTCACCGCCCGGGCGGTAAGCCAGCGCATTGCCCCCCCACCCCCAGCCGTCTTCGCCCCCCGATCCGGGGAGGCGGAAGGCCCCGAGGTACTCGAGGTCGGAGGGCATCAGCCGGGCGGCCGGGGCCGGCGAGGTCAGCAAAAAAAAGAACAGGGCCGATAAGGCGCCCCGCCAGGCTGATCTTCGGAAACCCGCCTTGCCCGCTGTTGCCGTGATCATTGCGTCTCTCCTCCGGTGGGTTACCCCTGTAAAGCAATTATAACACCGGAAGAGGGTTTCGGCAACCCCGGGAGAAACGCATAGCGCATAGAGCAGAGCGCATAGGGCCCGGGCGCTATGCGCTTTGCGCATTTCTACCGGGCCAGCGGGATGTCACCCGAGCCGCCGAAGTAGATCCGGGTGTGGCCCCGGATCGCCCAGAGGCCGGTGGCCGGTCGGAAGACCGACGGCCGGGCCGAATTGTAACCCTGGTAATGGAAGGGGAGGGGGGAGTCGGCGGACTGCCCGAAGTAAAAGCGGGTTCTGCCCATCAGGGCCCAGAGGCCGGAGGAGGGGCGGAAGATCCCTGGCTCCGCCCCGCCCCCGCCGTAAGCGGCCGGGACCGGCGTGTCGCCCGACTGGCCGAAGTAGGCGCGGCTGAACCCCCGGGCCGCCCAGAGGCCGTTGCCCGGCCGGAAGACGGCGATATCGGCGTTGCCCTCGGCGGTGTAGTCGCCGGGGACGGGGAAGTCGCTGGAAGTCCCGAAATAGGCCCGGGTCAGCCCCCGGACTGCCCAGAGGCCGGAGGCGGCACGGAAGATGGCCACGGCGGCGGTCCCGTCCCCGGCAAAGTCGGCCGGGAGCGGACGGTCGAGGTGGGTCCCGAAGTAAACCCGGGTCTGCCCCCGGACCGCCCAGAGGCCGGTTCCGGGGCGGTAGACGGCGATCTCGGTCGTCCCGTCGCCGTCGAAGTCGCCGGGCACGGGGGTGTCGCCCGAGGTCCCGAAGTAGGAGCGGGTCACCCCCCGCACCGCCCACAGGCCCGAGCTCTCCCGGAAGACGGTGATATCGCTGGTCCCGTCCCCGTTAAAGTCGTAGATCCATCTCAGCGGCGGCCGGATCCCGCACCGGTAAATCACCCCGTAGTGGGCCCCCGCCCAGATCTCGCCGGCGGGGGAGACTCGGACTTCGTCGATTCCTTGGGAACTTGGGGTCAGCGTCTCGACCGACCAGTCCCCACCGTCGAAATAGAGAATCGCCCCGTTGCTCAGTCCGGCCCAGGCCTTATCGTTGTCGGCGGCGGCGATGGAATTGATGGTGGGATTCCCCACGTCGGTGAAGACAGACCAATTGTTCTCTGCATACCGGAGGATCACCCCGTCATACGCGCCGACCCAGGCTCTTCCTTCGTCGCTGGTCGATATGTCGGATAGCTTGAGCGCTATGGTGGTCTGGACCGACCAGTAAGTCCCATCATAATGGTAGATTGAATTATCGGCATAGGGATCCGTGAGCCCCGCCACGGCCCAGACATCGTTGGGGTTGCTCCCGGCCAGGGCCCGGACAAAAATACCGGGTCCGAAGTTGGTCTGGATAGTCCAGGTCGCCCCCGTGTCTGCGGAGTAATAGAGATTGCCGGCACTTCCCCCCACCCAGACGTGGTATTCGTCGGGGGAGTAGGCGGAGTAAAGATATGAGCTCCCGCCGACCAGGGATGTCTGGAGAGACCAGTACGGGCGCTGGTAACGGAATATAGCGCCCCTTGGGGTATTAGAGTTTCCCACCAGGTAACCCCAATCTCCGGTGGGACCCATACAGAGCCCCCGGTGCTCCCCGTTGTTGGCGGGATAGATGGCGGTTTCGACCGACCAGGAGGAACCGTTGAAGTAAAAGACTTTCCCCTGGGTGGTGTAGCCTCCCATCACCGCCCAGGCTTCCCCGGAATCGGCGCCGCCGATCCCGGTAATTGAACCGGTTCCCACGGTGGTGGAGTATTCCCATTCCTGGCCGGCGGCCGGAGATACCCCGGTCCCGAGCAGCATTACAACCGCGGCGACGGTCACTATCGTCTTCATATCAAACTTTCCTCTTCGTTGGGGTGGTCCGGATATTGGACCGCACGCTATTCAAGCTGACGATGCCCTGTTTTCTGGCTGGTGCAGACGAGTCGGACAGGTCAGACGATTCAGACAGTTTCGGACCAGTCGGATTCGATCGGACCGTATCCCCAGTGCCCTTCTTCCCCCGCTCACTGCTTACTGCTCACTGATTACTGATCACCGATCGCTCCTCACCGGCTCACCGGGGTATCCCCCGAGCTGCCGAAGTAAACCCGGGTCGTCTGCCGGACCGTCCAGAGGCCGGAGGCGGGGCGGAAGATCCCGATCCGGTCGGCCCCGTCGCCGGCGTAGCCTCCGGGGACGGCGGTGTCGGTGGAGGCCCCGAAGTAAACCCGGGTCCAGCCCCGGGCCGCCCAGAGGCCGGTGGACGGGCGGAAGATCGCCGGCGACCAGGCCCCGCTATTGGCGTAATCCCCGGGCACGAGGGAGTCGGTGGAGGACCCGAAGTAGAGCCGGGTCAGGCCCCGGACCGCCCAGAGGCCGGTGGACGGGCGGAAAATCGCCGGGGCGGCGGGGCCGGCCGCGTAATACCCGGGGACCGGCCGGTCGGTGGAGGACCCGAAGTAGATCCGGGATACGCCCCGGACCGCCCAGAGGCCGGTGGACGGGCGGAAGATCGCGATGTCGCTCATCCCGTCCCCGCTGTAGTCGAGCGGGCGCGGGGAGTCGGTGGAGGACCCGAAGTAGAGCCGCGTCAGCCCGCGGACCGCCCAGAGGCCGGTGGAGGGGCGGAAGACGGCGGGGAGAGTGGTCCCGTCCCCGCGGTAATCGCCGGGCACGAGGGAGTCGGTGAAGGACCCGAAGTAGAGCCGGGTCACTCCCCGGACCGCCCAGAGGCCGGTGGTCGGGCGGAAGACGGCGATGTCGGAGGTCCCGTCGGCGTTGTAGTCATAGATCCAGGGCGGGGCGGGGGGCGGGGTCGCGGTGGGGACCGGGGTCGGCGGGATGGTCGGCGGAGGTGTCGCGGTCGGCGGCGTCGTCGGCGGGACGGTCGGCGGAGGTGTCGCGGTCGGCGGCGGCGTCGGCGGGACGGTCGGCGGAGGTGTGGGGGCAATAGTTGGCGGAGGCGTGGCGGTCGGGGGCGGGGTAGGGGTGATTTGGACGTAGAGCTCGAAGGCCATATCCATCGAGAGGCCCTCCAGCCGGTGCCCCTCGGGCCAGGTCAGCTCCTCCCAGGTGCCCCCTCCGTCAGATGACCGCACCGCGTCGTCGTTCCAGTGCTCCTCGGAGTTTTTCCACCCCCAGAAGAAGAAAGAATGGGTCTCGTAATCAGCCACCACGTTGAGAAAGTAGTAATACCCCTCTACCTGGGGAAATGGCTCCGGGTCAGTTATGTGGACATCGAAGTAATACTCGTGTTCGTACAGTCCGGGCGCGTTCCACTGCTCGTGGCTGCACCACCAGATCGGCTCCCCGAAAGAGCAGGTATCCAGCCGGAGCAGTTGATCCGGGCGGCTGAATTCCCCTTCGGGATGGGTGTAGCTGTGCCAGCTGATCTCGAAGCTGGTCGGCCAGAAGGAGGGATCCGGCGGGGGGATGTCGGGGCCGGAAGTTGTCTCCATCCAGGCATAGAAGGAGCCCCAGAAGCGGATCTGGGAGATGGGGCGGGGATCGTTGCACTGGAAGTCGTCGGCCACGATCGACAGGTAGGTTTCGCCCTCCTTGAGAGAGGCGACGTTGTAGCCGTCAGAGCAGTTGGGCGGCTGCGACCACTTCAGCCCCGGCGGGACCGGCGAGGCCGTGGCCGTGGGGGCGGCGGTGGGGGTCGCGCTGACGATGGCGTGCGGGGTCGGGGTGGGGGTCGGGGCGGGGGTGGTCTGGACGTAAAGCTCGAAGGCCATATCCATCGAGAGGCCCCTCAGGCGGTGCTCATCGGGCCAGGTCAGCTCGTTCCAGGTGCCGGCGATCCCGCCGTCTTCGGATTGGACGGCGTCGTCGTTCCAGTGGATCTCCGAGTTCTTCCAGCCGAAGGGGAAGAGGGGAGGGTCCACGTCGTAGACCGCCACGATATTGATGAAGTAGTACCGCCCCTCTTCCTGGATGAAGGGTTCCGCCAGTTCGCATTCAAAGTAGTATTCGTGCTCGAACTTGGCCGGGTCATTCCAGACCGGGTGGGAGCACTCGTGCCCAAACGCGATGGCATAACAGGCGTCCTCCCGGATCGGTTCGTCGGGCCGGCTGAACTCCCCCTCGGGGTGAGTGTAGGTGTGCCAGCTGACCAGGAAATGCGTGGGGAGGCCGGTCGGAGGAAGGGGAGGTTCCAACCATATGGGCTCGCCTGACATCCAGCCCTGGAAAGAACCCCACCAGCGGACCTTGGTGATCGGTCGGGGGTCGGTGCACTGCCAGTCGTCGGCAACCACGATGTTTTCGGGGATGTATTGGTAGGAAGGGACGTTGAACCCGTCCACGCAGTTGGGCGGCTGTTCCCACTTCAGGGAGAACTGGGCGTCGGCGGGGCCGGACGCTGTCGCCAGGATACAGAACCCCGCGACCAGACAGATCAGTCTCTTCATCGCTGCACCTCCCTGGCGCGGTGACCAAGCCCCGCCGGTTGCGGCCGGAGAAGGCCGCCGCCGCGCCGGCAGAATGTTCAAGGCCGCCGAGTTCCGGCCGGGAGGCCGGTTACCTGGCGACCGGGATGTCGAGGGTCTTGCCGAAATAGGCCCGGGTCAGTTCCCGGACGGTCCAGAGTCCGGTGGCGGGACGGAAGAGGGCGATCCCGTCGGATCCGCTGCCGTCGTAGTCGGCCGGGACCGGCTTGAATCGGCAGTCCCCGAAATAAGCCCGGGTCAGGGACTTCACGGCCCAGAGCCCGGTCTCGGGGCGGTAGATCGCCGGCACCGCGTTCCCGCCGCCGGCGTAGGCCCCGGGGACGGGGTAGTCGGTCCGGGCGCCGAAATACCACCGGGTCTGGTTGCGGATGATCCAGAGCCCGCTGGTCCCCCGGTAGACGGCCGCTCGCGCCGCGCCGCTGCCGTAGGGAGCGGGCACCGGCAGGTCGTTCCCGGCCCCGAAGTAGAAGCGGGTCAGGCCCCGGACCACCCAGAGCCCGCTGGCCGGCCGGTAGACCCCGGGCACGGCCCCGCCGCCGCCGTAGCCGGCGGGGACGGCGGTGTCACCGGTCTGCCCGAAGTAGAAGCGGGTCAGGTTCCGGACCACCCATAGTCCCCTCGACGGCCGGAAGACCGCGATCTCGCTCGTTCCGTCGCCGCTGTAGTCGCCGGAGGCGGGGATGTCGCCGGCGGTACCGAAATAGGCCCGGGTCGATCCCCGGACCAGCCAGAGTCCGGCCGCTTCCCGGAAGATCGCTATATCGACGGTTCCGTCCCCATTGTAGTCGCCGCCCTGGAGGACCGGGAGGCGGGGGGTGTGGCCGATCACGGACAGGAAGGCGTCCTCGTCCCCGGCCCGGGCCGCCTGGTAGGGATCCTCGAGCGGGAAGTCGTCCGAGGTCGTCCCTCCGGCCAGATAGGCGCGGTTATCCTCGTCCACCGCGATCCCGTAGGCGGCGTCGTCGCCCTGGCCGCCGAAGTAGGAGGAGTAGACCAGGAACCCGCTCCGGCCGCAGAACTTGACGGCGAAGGCATCGTAGTTGGGAGGATTGGAAAGAGAGTCCTGGTAGGGGTAGGCGAGGGGGAAATCTTCCGACCTGGTCGAGCCCGCGACGTGGACGAACCCGCCGGCATCAAGGGCGACCGCGTAGCCGTCGTCATAACTTGCCCCGCCCAGGTAAGTCGAGAAGACCAGGGCGGAACCGGCGGCGGACAGCTTGGTGACGATAACATCGTGACTCCCGCCGGCGGCCTGGAGGGGGAGGGCGGTCGGGTAGTTCCCGGAGGTGGTGTAACCGGTGATCACGGCCGCTCCGTCGGGGTCGACGGCGAGCGCGCTGGCACCGTCGTAAGCGCTCCCCCCCAGGAAAGTGGAGTAGGCCAGGGTGGAACCATCGGGGTTGAACTTGGTGACGAAGGCGTCGCTGTAACCGCCCCCGTAGGTTCCCTGGTAGGCGGTGGGCGTGGTCGGGAAGTCGCTGCAGTCGGTCTCCCCGGATACGTAGGCCGCTCCCGCCGCGTCCACGGCTATGCCGCACCCGCATTCGTCGTTGTCGTTTCCGCCGCCCAGATAGGTGGAATAGACAAGGGAGGAAGAGCCGTTCAGGGAGAGCTTGCTGACGAAGACGTCGTCGTTACCCCCGCCGTGGGCGGCCTGGAAGGCGTTGAAGGTGGGGAAGTCCCGCGATCCGGTCCGGCCGGTGATGTAAACCTCGCCTCCGGCGTCAACCGCCAGGGCGGCGCCGAAGTCGCCGGTCGATCCCCCCAGGTAGGTGGAGTAATCCAGCGCCCCCGCGCCGTCGAATCTGGCGACGAAAGCGTCCGCCTGGCCGGCTATCGCCCCCTGGAGGGGGTTGAGGGTGGGGAAGTCGGCGGAGGCGGTGTAGCCGGCGACGTAGGCCGCGCCGTCCGCGTCCACCGCGAATCCCATCTTGTAGGTGGGGCCTCCTATTCCGCCGTCGTTCTTGGTGCCGCCCAAGTAAGTCGAGAAGACCAGAGTCGATCCGTCGGGGGAGAAACGGGTCACGAAGACGTCGGTGTAAGCTGTCTCCCCGCTGAAGGCGGGCTGGTAGGCATTGACGACGGGGAAGTCGAGTGACCTGGTCTCCCCGGCGACGTAGGCCGATCCGTCCGGGCCGACCGCCGCGGCGTAGGCCCGGTCGTAACCGGAGCCGCCCAGGTAGGTCGAGTAGTCGAGTTCCATCGCCGGTCCGTCGGCCGGGATAAAAGCCAGAAGCGTCAATGCCGCCGCGGTCAAAACGATCGCCTTCATCAGGATTCCCTCTTCAGGTTGGAGGTTGCCCGTCGATTGCAAAAAAAGGGACGGCCCGGCGGCCGCCCGAATAAGGCACTGAATTGAATGTTGTTGAATCCATCGAACCGCGCCCCATCGGTCCCGTGGCATTCACAACCTACGATTGAAACATATTCCCGGACGGGAAGGAAGTCAACGATAAGTCTGAAAAATATTCAACCCTGTCAAGTAATAAATGGCGGGGTATGCGGGCGGTTACCGCCGGCCGGCGAGCGTTTTGCCGGATTCGGGGTCGAAGAAGTGGACCTTTCCGGCGTCGATGACCAGGGGAAGCTTCTCCCCGACCTTGACGTACCGGCGGGCCACCACCTTGCCCACCATCCGGCTCTTCCCGGACAGGAAGTAGACGTACATCTCCGAGCCCAGCGGCTCGACCTCCTCGACCTCGGCATCGAACCGCCGGTCCGGGTCGGCCGACTCGAACTCCTCGGCCAGGTGCAGGTCCTCGGGGCGGACGCCGCAGACCAGATCCCTTTCCGCCCGCCCGGCGAGTTTCTCCGCCTGTTCGGGAACGATCCGGAAGCGGAAGGCCCCCTCGTCAAAATAAAGGGCTCCGGAGTCGTCAACCATCTTCCCCTCGATGAAGTTCATCGGCGGGGAGCCGATGAAGCCGGCGACGAAGCGGTCGGCGGGGTGGCGGTAGAGCTCGAGGGGGGGCGCGACCTGGTGGATGATCCCGTCCTTGAGGACCACGATCCGGTCGCCCATCGTCATCGCCTCGGTCTGGTCGTGGGTGACGTAGATCATCGTGGCGTTGAGCTTCCGGTGGAGCTTGCTGATCTCGGCCCGCATCTGGACCCTCAGCTTGGCGTCGAGGTTGGAGAGCGGCTCGTCGAAGAGGAAGACGTCCGGGTCGCGGACGATCGACCGGCCGACCGCCACCCGCTGGCGCTGGCCGCCGGAGAGGGCCTTCGGTTTGCGGTCGAGGAGGTGGGGGATCTCGAGGATCTCGGCCGCTTCCCGGACCTTTTTCTCGATCTCGGCCGGGGGCATCTTCCGGAGCTTCAGCCCGAAGGCCAGGTTCTGGCGGACGGTCATATGGGGGTAGAGGGCGTAGTTCTGGAAGACCATCGCGATGTTGCGGTCCTTGGGCGCCAGGTCGTTGACCAGCCGGTCCCCGATATAGACCTCGCCCTCGGTGACCGTCTCCAGGCCGGCGATCATCCTCAGGACGGTGGACTTCCCGCAGCCCGACGGGCCGACCAGGACCGTGAACTCCCGGTCCGGGATCTCGAGGTCGATGCAGGGCACCGCCTCGACGCCCCCCGGGTACACCTTCTTCACCTTAACCAGTCTGACGCCGGCCATATCTGTCTCCCGCGGTTAGATCGACGATCCACTGAACGGCAAAAAGTATCTTTTCAATTTGCCGGCCCTCCTGTCAAGAACGGATCGAGTTCCAGCTGGACCGGCCCCGCCGCCGGCGGCGGGGCCGCCGGGGCGGCGGGGGGAGGGGATTCCCCGATCTCCACCACCTCGCTGACCCGGTCCTGGTAGGTCAGGCGGACCCGGACCCGCTCCTTGCCCGCCTGTTTCAGCGCCGCCAGCACCGTCTCCCGGGCCCGATCCGGCCGGTTGCAGTCGAGGCTGATATGGGCGAGAAAGACGTCGGTCAGGTTCTCCCCGGTCTCGGCGGCCAGCAGGTCGGCGGCGTCCTGGTTGGAGAGGTGGCCCCGGCTGCTCTTGATCCGCTGCTTCAGGTGCCAGGGCCGGGTGCCGTTGAGGAGGAGGTCCGGGTCGTGGTTGGCCTCGATGACCGCCACCCGGGAGTTCCTCAGCCGCTGCCGGACCAGCCGGGTCGGGGTTCCGAGGTCGGTGGCCACCGCCACCTCCTGCCCCCGCCAGCCGACCACGAAGCCGACGGGGTCGCGGGCGTCGTGGAAGACCGAGAAGGGAAGGATGGAAAGGTCGCCGATCTCCCAGGGCTGCCCGTTGGTAAAGATCTTCACCTCCGCGGAGGGGGGGAGGTGCCCGGCCGCGGCGTCGGCGGTGGCCCGGTTGAGATAGACCGGGATCCGGCGCCGGCCGGCCAGGGCGGGGAGCCCCCGGACGTGGTCGGAGTGCTCGTGGCCGATCACGATGGCGCTGATCTCCTCCACCGCCAACCCCAGTTCGGCCAGGCACTCGGCCGTCCGGCGGCCGCTCAGGCCGGCGTCGATCAGGATCCGGGCGGCCCCGGAGTCGACCAGGGTGCAGTTACCCCGGCTCCCGCTGGCCAGGACGCAGATCTTCAGGGGCATATCTAACCTTTCCCTCCGGTCATTGGTTTCAACCGGGGATAGTAGCGCGGGGAGGGGGAAAAAGCAACCGGTCCCGCGCCGTCGCCCCGGCGCCGGGCTTGATTTTTCGCCGCCGTTATGGGTAAATCTTCATATGGACCTGAACCTGCAACAACTGGCGCGCCCGGAGCAGAGGCTGGTCCTCTCTCCGCAGATGCAGCAGGCGATCTATCTCCTCCAGGTCCCGCTCCAGGAACTGCAGACCATCATCCAGCAGGAGATGGTCCAGAACCCCCTCCTCGAGGAGCGGCTGGAACAAGACCGGCCGGAAGCCGAGACGCCCGAAGAGGTTTCCCCGGAGAGTGCTCCCGAGGAACTGGAGTTCGAGGCCGAGATCGACCGCCTGGCCGGTCTCGACGACGAGTGGAAGGAGTACTTCTTCCAGGATGAGTCCCCCGGCCCGGCCCGCTACCAGGTCCCCGACGAGGAGACGCAGCGTTTCCTCGAGGAGTCGATCACCAAGAGCGAGTCGCTGACCGAGCACCTGCTGCGGCAGCTCAACACTTCCCCGGCCGCGGAGCGGGAGAAGAGGATCGGCGAGATCATCATCGGCGAGATCGACGCCAACGGCTACTTGGCCGTGCCCGTCGAGGAGATCGCCCGACAGGCCTCCGCCGAACCCGGGGAGGCTGAGGCGGTTCTTTCCCTGATCCAGACTTTCCATCCCCCGGGGGTGGGGGCGCGGGACCTCCAGGAGTGTCTCCTTCTCCAGGTCCGGGCTCGGGAGAACCCGGACCCCCTCGCCCCGGCCATCATCCGCCGTTACCTCGAGGACCTGGGGAGCCACCGCTACCCCCTGATCGCCCAGGCCCTCGGGGCCGCCCCGGAGGAGGTCCAGCGGGCGGCCGAGTTCATCGCCACCCTCAGTCCGAAGCCGGGGATGGTCTTCGACCGCGATCAGACCGCCTACGTCACCCCCGACGTCTTCCTGGAGAAGGACGAGGATGGAGACGAGTACCGGATCGTCTTCAACCGGGACTACACCCCCCGCCTCCGGATCAGTTCCCGTTACCGCCGGCTTCTCGCCGACCCCGGGACCCCGGAGAAGACCAGGGAGTATATCCGGGAGAAACTGCGGGCCGGGCTCTGGCTGATCCGGAACATCAGCCTCCGCCGCCAGACCCTCCAGCGGATCACCGAGGAGATCGTCCGGAAGCAGAAGGATTTCTTCGACCGGGGCCTGGCCCACCTCCGCCCCCTGAAGATGGTCGAGGTGGCCTCCGCCGTGGGGATCCACGAGTCCACGGTCAGCCGGGCGGTGGCGAACAAGTGCCTCCAGTCGCCGCGGGGGATCTTCCCCCTGCGTTTCTTCTTTACCGGCTCGGCCACCGCCTCCGGGGGGGAGGAGATCGTCGCCCCCCGCCTGAAGAAGATCCTGGAGGAGATGATCGCCTCCGAGGACCCCCGCGACCCCCTGAGCGACCAGGAGCTCGCCGGGCGGCTGGCCGACCGCGGGATTCAGATCGCCCGCCGGACGGTGGCCAAGTACCGCAACTCCCTGAGGATCCCCCCCGCCCACCGGCGGAGGAAGTGGAATTAGGAGCCAGGGGATTAAATTCCAGTGCCCCCGGAATTATATTCGGCCCGGGAACGGGAGTCCTGCCTCGAACCGCTGGTCCGCCGGCTGCTCGGGCGCCGTCGGCCGGGGGAGACGCTGATCGTCGGCATCCAGGGCGGCCAGGGGACGGGGAAGACCACCCTGGCCGGTTACCTGGCCGGCCGGCTGGAGGAGGAAGGACGCTCCGTCGTCTCGTTTTCGATCGACGATTTCTACGCCGGATGGGACGAGCGCCACCGTCTGGCCGCGGCCCACCCCGGCAACCCGTTCTACCGGCTGCCCCGGGGGATGCCGGGGACGCACCGGACGGGGGAACTGCTCGCTGCGCTCCGGTGCCTGAAAGCCGGACGGGACGTCGATCTCCCGGTCTTCGACAAGGCAGCCCGGGGGGGAGAGGGCGATCTCGCGGGGGAAACCGTCTCGGTCCGGGGGAGGCGGGATTTCGTCCTCTTCGAGGGGTGGTGCGTCGGGATCCGGGAGGCCTCCACGGAGGAGCTGGCGGCCGCGGTCCGCCGCCACCGCCTCCCGCCCCTCCCGGAAGGTTTCGAGGCGGTGCTGGCCCGGATCGGCCCTTACCGGGCGGCCTGGGGGAAGCTGGACCTGCTGGTGATGCTTCGGCCCGACTCCCCCGGGCTGCACGAGGCCTGGAGGCTGCAGCAGGAGCGGGAACTGTTCTCCGCCCGGGGTTCGGGGCTGAGCGATGAAAAGGTGAGGGAGATGGTCCGGCTCTTTCTCCCCTTCACCTGCCTCTGTTATGATATGCTCAAGCCCGATTTCCTGATCCGGATCGACCGCGTCCACCGGTGCTATCGGGGATGAACGCTCCGCCAGACGCCAGCCGCTCCGGTTACAATCAACCCGTGAAGCCCATTTCTTCAGCCCGGCGTTTCTTTTTCAGCGTCACGATTATCGCCGCCGGCTATCTTTTTCTGGAGCTGGGCGCTCTCGCCCTGTACCGGATAGTCAGCTCGGCAGCGCTGCCCTTGCGCGGGTTCCAGTCGGAACGAGATTCGATCATCGCCGGTTTCCGGCGGGAGGAAACGTCCGCGGGAGGGACCCGGGCCTGGCCGCACGCTTTCGAGGTGATCCATCCCTACCTCGGGTTTGTCCGCGATCCTGACCGGACGGAGTCTTACGGGCGGCACGGTTTCTACGGCCCCAGTCCGCTCGGCCGATCCGGGACGGAGGGGGAAATGACCGTCGCCGTCTTCGGGGGGTCCTTCGCGGATGGGCTGGCCCGGGCCGCCGCCGATGTTCTTGTCGAAAGGATCGGGAAAACGATTCCCTCCCCGGCGGGACGGGTCAGGGTGCTGAACTTGGCGATGGGCGGGTACAAGCAGCCGCAGCAGCTGATGGCGCTGACTTATTTCCTGGCGCTGGGAGTACGCTTCGATGTGGTCATTAATATCGATGGCTTCAACGAACTGGTCCTCCCCTGGAGAGAGAACCTGCCGAAAGGAGTTTTCCCAGCCTACCCGCGGGCTTGGTTTATGCGGGTGAGGGGTTTGAGCGACTACCGGCTGACCCTGATGCACGGCCGGCTCGCCGTCCTGCAGGAACGGAGGCTGAAATGGGCGGAAGTCTTTTCCCGCACCCCGTTAAAGCAAAGCGCCATTGCGAACCTGGTCTGGAGGCTGCGCGATCAGCGCCTCGACCGGCAAATTTCCCGGGTTAACGCCGACATCCAGGAATTCCGGGCCGAAGGCGAGAGCGGGGAAAGCTATATCTTCACCGGTCCCGATTTCCATCCCCGGAGCCGGGAAGAAACCTTTGGCTTCCTGGTGGAGATCTGGGAAAACTGTTCCCGCCAGATGGACCGGATCTGCCGGGCCAACGGGATCGAGTACCATCACTTCCTGCAGCCCAACCAGTATTTTCCCGGCTCCAAGCCGATGAGCCCGGCGGAGCGGCAGATCGCCCTGAAGAGGAAGCATCCCTACCGGATGCCGGTGGAGCAGGGTTACCCGCGATTGATCGAGGCGGGAGGGCGGCTCCGGAACGAACAGATCAATTTCCATAATCTGGTGATGATATTCCAGGATAACGACGAGATTCTGTACTCCGATGACGCCTGCCACCTGAACGACCGCGGTTACCGGCTGGTAGCGGAAGAGATCGCCAGATTGATCGAGGAGGAAGGGAAGGCGGAACCCGGGAATTCGCGATGAAAATAGCGGCGCTCAACGGCAGTTACCGGAATATGGGCCACGTGACGGCTCTGCTCAAGACCTTCCTGGAGCGGATCTGCTGGGTCCTGGCCCGCCCCGGCCGCCAGCCTCTCCCCGGCTGCCCGGAACCGCGGACCGGGAGGAAGACGAAGGCGGTCGTTATCGTCAGCTCCGGCCTGATCCTCCCGATCCTGCGGCGGTTCTGCGACAGGGCCACGCCCCTGATCAAGGACGTCTGCCGCTGCTCGCTGAACGCCCGGCTGGCCGGCCGCCTCTATGCCGGCGGGGTGGAGAAGCGGGGGGCGGAGTACTACGCCCCCCGGGCCTTCCGGCTGGGCAGGAGGCTGGCCAGATGAGTGCCGGGATGCGGGTCGTCACCGGGGACATCACGAAGCTTAAGGCGGACGCGATCGTCAACGCCGCCAACCGGTCCCTGCTCGGCGGGGGCGGGGTCGACGGGGCGATCCACCGGGCCGCCGGCCCGGAGCTGCTCGAGGCGTGCCGGAGACTGGGTGGGTGCGAAACCGGGGGGGCGAAGATCACCCCCGGTTTCCGCCTCCCCGCCCGGTTCGTCATCCACACCGTCGGCCCGGTCTGGCGGGGCGGGGACAAGGGTGAGCCGGAGCTGCTGGCGTCCTGCTACCGCGACAGCCTGAACCTGGCCGCCGAACACAACCTGTCCAGGGTCGCCTTCCCCGCCATCAGTTGCGGGGTATACGGCTACCCGGTGGAGAAGGCCGCCCGGCTCGCCGTCCGGGAGACTGGGGATTTTCTCGCCTCCCATCCGGTGCCGGGAGAGGTCCTCTTCGTCTGTTTCGATCCCGGGACCGCCGCGGAATACCGGCGCGCTCTGGCGGAGTACCGGGCCGGGAGATGACGGGGAAACTCCTGAAAGCAGGGGCGGTCTTCGACCTGGCGATCCTGGCCGCCAACTTCTGGCTGGTCCCCCGGATCACCGCGCTGGCCGGTTCCGGGGGGAGGGGGGAGGCCCTCTTCGGGGCACTGCTGATCCTCTCCTGTCCGGTTTACTGCCTGGGGGCCTGGCTGAAACGGGGGCCGCTGGGGATCCGCCTGCGCGGTTCAAATCCGCCCTTCGGGATCCTGGTCGGTCTCTTTATTCTCCTGGTGATGCAGTACGGGCTCTTCGTCGGGATCCTGGAGTACGGCTGGTCGCTGCTGGTCGGGGTCGCCGAATCGGGAGCGGTTATGGTCCTGGTCATCCTGGCCGCCGGCTTCCCCCCGGCCCTGACCGTGCGCGCGCTCCTTCCACCACGGGACAGAGGCAGAAATGCCTGTGCTGCGCTGGCCTTCCGGGAGCCGCTGGCGGACCTCGCCCTCGGCTTCTCCGCGGTGCTCTCCCTGGCCTGGTGGGAAGGGGTGTTCGTCGGGTCCCTGACCCGGGACGGGGGCTGGGGTCCGGCGGCGGCGGTTCTCCTCACGGTCCTGCTGGCGGTCCCCTTCGCGATCTTCTATCTCTCCCCCCGCATCCTGCTCCTGGCCGAGGACTACCGCCGGCCCGCCACCTGGCTGCGGGCGGCGGCCGTGATGCTCCCTCTGACCGCCCGCCTGCTGGGCGGGAGGTGAATCCTTCTTGCGGATCGTCGATGATGCCGATACCGGAAGATAATCCCGCGCTTCGCCGGTGCCGATGGCGGCGCGCGCTGCCGGCGGTGGCCGCCGGGGTGCTGACCATCCTGGTCTTCCTCCCCTCGCTGGGCGGGGAGCTGGTCTGGGAGGACCGCCTCAACCTGGTCGAGAACACCGGCTGGCGGGGCTTCTCCCCGGCCTGGTGGCTGACGAGTTTCGTCGCCGGGGACTACAAGCCGGCGGTCTGGGCCTCCTACGCCCTGGACTACTCCCTCCGGGGTCTCGATCCCCTCGCCTTCCACCTCCCCAACATCCTCCTGCACGGCCTCAATGCCGCCCTCCTGGTTCTGCTGGTCCGGCGGCTGGCCGGCGGCGGCCGGTTCTGGCCCCTGGCGGCGTCGCTGCTCTTCTCCCTCCATCCCCTGCGGGTGGAGGCGGTGACCTGGATCACCTCCCGGAAGGAGGTGCTCTTCGCCTGCTTCTACCTGGTCTCCGTCCTGGCGTATTTGAGGAGCCGTGAGGGGACGGGCCGCCCCCGGCTCTGGTACGGTCTCTCGGTGGCGGCGGCGTTCCTCTCCTTCCTCTCCAAACCGATGGCCGTCTCCCTCCCGGTTATCCTGTTCCTCCTCGACCGGCGTCTGGGCCGAACCGGTTCGTTGTTCCGGCGGATCCGGGGAAAAATCCCCTACCTGCTCGGTGCCCTGGCCGCGGCGGCCGCCGCCTTTTACGGCCAGGGTTCCGCCGGGGCCCTGGCGCTGGTCTCCCGCCTCCCGGCGGGAAGCCGTCTCTACCTGGCCGCCCGGGGGGCGGTCTTCTACCTGGAGAAGACGGTCTGGCCCTTCGGCCTCTTCCCCGTCTATCCGATCGCCGGGCTCGAGACCGCTCCTTGGGGCCGGCTGGTCGGGTACGCGACGGTCCTCCTGGCGGTCACGGCTCTCGTCCTTTATCTCCGGCGGCGGGGCGACCCCTTCCCGTTCTTCTGCTGGGGTTGGTACCTGGTCGCCTGGCTGCCGGTCTCCGGGCTAGTCCAGACCGGCCTCACCGCCTGGGCGGACCGGTTCAGCTACTTGCCGGCCGTTTCCTTCTCCCTCCTGGCGGCTTACGCGGGCGGCCGGCACCTGAAGGGGCGGTTCGGCCAGCTGGCGGCGTCATCGGCGGTTCTGGTCCTGGCGGTCCTGGCCGTTCGCCAGCAGTCGTTCTGGCGCGACGAGGTGGCGATGTGGGAGAGGTTCGGGGATTCCGATTATTACGCCGTCCACCTCAACCGGGCCAACTCCCTCTCCCGGCGCGGGAGGCTGGAGGAGGCGGCCGGGGCTTACCGGCGGAGCCTCCAACTCCGGCCGGACCAGCCCGGCGCCCTCCACAATCTCGGCCTAGCCCTGGTGGAGATGGGGGAGCCCGGGGAGGCGGAAGAGCGCTTCCGCCGGGCCGTCGAGCTGGCGCCGGAGCAGCCGGAGTACCGTGTCAGCCTGGCCAACGTGCTGGCGGGGCGAGGGGAGTGGGCGGCGGCCGAGGAGCAGTACCTCGCCGCCCTCCGGCTCGCCCCGGATTCCGTCTCGGCGCTCTACAACCGGGCCTACACCCTGCAGGCCTCCGGCCGGACGGGGGAAGCGGAGGAGGAGTACCGCCGGGTCCTCCTCCTCGACCCCGGTCACTCCTCCGCCCGGCACAACCTGCTCCTGCTCGAGAAAAAGGGGTCAGTCATATCCTTTTGACATTTTTCCCCGGCGGCTGCTGCCCCTATGGTAGGGACTATGATCTTCGCCGGTTTTACCGAGCGGGGTTGCTCATCTATCGGCGTCCGGGCCGGAGGCACTATCTTATTCCGAAGTGATTTCTCTTAGAGACTCGATTTCGAGGGCAAAATTGAGGTCCGAAATCATTTTCAAAGGAAAAAAATTCATATCTTTAATTATTGTATGGAGTTGCGTAGGTTCGACCCCGATACCACACCTCCCGGCGGCCGAGAAGGTAGTACAGACATTCCTGTCTGCGCGGGTCGGTCCGGCAAAACACAGGCGGGAACGCCTGTGCTACTTTGAGGGGGAGAAGCGGGGGTCGCCGTCGACGGCGGCGACGGCTTTCCGGGCGCTCTTCTCCTTGTCCTTGATCTCCAGCATCACGTCGAAGTCGACCGGCCGGGTGGAGGCGAGGAATTTCTTGAAGTCCCGGAGGTCGATCGACTCGGTGTGGCTCCCCCGGGAGGCTCCCTTTTTCTGGGAGCTGTAATCAACCATCAGGATCCCGTCCCGTTTCTTCCAGGTTGCCGCCGCCGCCCTCACCGCCTCCTCCACCGTCTCCCCCGAGGAGTTGACGGAATGGTGGAAGACGTCGAAGAGGACGGGAATCCCGGTTTTCCGGCTGATCGCCAGGCAGTCGGCCAGGGTGTAGCTGACGTCGTCGTTCTCGATCACCAGTCGCCGGAGGATCTCTTTCTCCAGGGTGCGATAGCGGGCGATGAATCGTTCAATGGCGGCAGGTTTGTCCCCGTAAACCCCCCCGACGTGAATCTGTATCTTCGCCGTCCGGTTCAGGCCCAGCAGGTCGAGGACCCGGGCGTGGTAGAGCAGTTCCTTCCGGGAGCGCTCGAAGATATCCTCCTTGAGGGAGTTGATCAGGGTGAACTGGTCCGGGTGCATCGAGATCCGGATCCGGTGTTTTCTGATGAAGCGGCCGATCCCCCGGAACTCCTTCCGGAAATGTTCTCCCCAGTCGAACCGGCAGACCGGGTGGGAGGCGAAGGGGACCAGGTCGGAGGTGATCCGAAAGAAGAGGAGGTTGTTGGCGGCATTGAAGCGGAGAATGTGGAAGAGGCAGTCGAGGTTGTTCTCCACCGTTTCGACCAGCCGCTCCCCCGAGAAGGACTGGAGTCGGAAGGTCCGGTTCCCCCGGCACTCCAGCGAACGGTTGATACAAGGATAGCCGATGCGCATAACCGGCTTACCCCCTCTTCCGGGCGTGGGCAACGTCGAGGACGGCCCGGGGGGCGACCGCCTCGAGGACGATCCGGGCGGCGTCGGCCTGGCTGGTGACGGCGTCGCGCTGCTCGACCAGGACCGCCCGCTTGATATCCCGGTACTGTTTTCCCCGCGCCAGCAACCGGACCAGGGCGGTCTCCAGCGGCGAGAGGCTGGGGTTGAAGGCGGCGTTTTCAGCGTAGGGTCCCCGGCAGATCCCGCCGTCGGCGGCCAGGAGCGCCGCCCCGGAGAAGGCCCGGGTGTAGGGGGCGTAGCTCATCTCTGCCGCTTCTAGGGCGGCCAGGACCAGGGGGTCTTCGGATGGAGACTCCAGCTCCAGCGGATGGTCCTGCGGGAGCATCAGGCCGCCGGAGAGCCCGAGGTCCCGGGGCCCGAATGAGTCCGGGAAGATTTCTCCCAGGGTCCGCGCCGGCCGTCCGGGGATAATGATCCGCAAGTTCTCCGCCGATTCCAGCTCGTTGAGGAACTGCCGGCAGTAGCCGCAGGGGGGCGAGGTGACGGCCAGGGTGTCGATCCCTTTCTCCCCGGACAGCCAGGAGTTGACCACCGCCGCCTGCTCGGCGTGGATGTCGAAGGTCAGCGACTTGCCGAGGAACTCGAAGTTGCCCCCCAGGTAGAGGCCGCCGCTTCGTCCCCGGACCACCGCCCCGACTTTGAACCCGGAGATCGCCGCCTGGGCGCAGGAGGAAGCATTTCCGAGGAGCCCGAGCATCAGCTCCTCGACGGTCTTTCCCTCCCGGTCCGCCAGGGTCCGGACCTCGCCCGCCGGGATTGCCCCCCTGATCGAGCCGATGTTCAACGCGGTTTCCTTCATAAAAAAAATTCGGGGACACAATACTTATTAATGAGGGCACGATATAGATTGCATCTTTGAAGACAGGCATTGCGAGCGCAGCGAAGCAATCTCTTCCAAGGCAGCAAGTTGAGATTGCTTCGTCGCTCCGCTCCTCGCAATGAGGTGCAACCTATTTTATGCTCCTCTTAATAATTCCCAGCCCCGGCTTCTATGCTGACCGGAATTAAGTATTGTGTCCCCGAATTAGCTCACTGGCCGTAGATAAAGAACTGGAACCCGGTCGGCTGCTTGGTCCCGGCCAAATCGAAGGCGTAGATCAACAGTTTGCCGTCGTTGGCGTCAACGTGAATTATCCGCGGTTGGTTCATCACCGGTGTGGCCAGGGCCAGATGAGTATTGAAGGAGAAGAAGACCCCCTCGACCAGGATCTCGTAGTAATCGGCTCCGGTCGAGCTGTTCCACTCAACCGTGAAGTTCCCGCTTCCCCAATTTATGTCGCCACCCTGCCAGACCATGCCGTAGGCCAGCGGCGTCCAACCCTCGCCGTTGCCTCCGATCCCGGGCAGCGGGGTATCCCCGGAGGCGCCGAAGTAGGCCCGGGTCAGCCCCTTGACCGCCCAGAGTCCGGTCCCGGGTCGGAAGAGGGCGATGTCCACCGTTCCGTCGCCGTCGTAGTCCCCGGGCAACGGGGTGTCCCCCGTGGTCCCGAAGTAGGTCCGGGTCACCCCCCGCACCGCCCAGAGCCCGGAGGAGGGGCGGAAGATCCCGATCTCGTTGGTCCCGTCCCCGTTGAAGTCCGCCGCCAACGCCAGCCCGCTCCACCCGAGCAAGATTGCCGCCGCTGCTGCCAGGTATCTTTTCATAAATATCCGTCCCCGCCGGTTCGGCCGCCCGGCGAGCGGAGAAACCCCCGCCCACCGGCTACAGCTCTCCCTCTTTCTCCCATTTCTCCACCATAAAGGTCTCGCCGGTCAGCTTCTCGATCGCCCGGACCATCCGCTCCATATCCACCCGGACCACCCGCCCGGTTTTGACGTTCTTGGAGTAGAAGATCCACTCGCCGGTGTCATCGTCGTGGGGAGTGAGCAACTGGCCGTTACCCGCGCTGTCCATAGCGTAAAGGTTGCCGCTGGCAGAGTAAATCCCCGAGGACTCCGATGACGGATAGGGCACAGCTGCGTCTTTAAGCCAGATGGGCCCCGCGACTTCCAGTTTGCGAGTGGGATCTAAATCTGGGTTTAAGACCCCGATGCTGGTGTTGCCGTTGATGTAGACCTTGCCGTTGAAGTTCCCGGCTAACCCGTTGGTGCTCTCGCCGTAGACTCCCCAGGCGTAGATTCCGTTGTTGCAGATGCCCCTGACCCCGGTTCCGTCGACGCGAGTGCTCGTGAAGATCCCGGCGTTAACCAGATCACCCGTTACTTCCAGAAGCGCGCCCGGGTCGTCGGTCCCGATGCCGACGTTGCCCGAGTTGTAATAGATCCGGCTGCCGATCCGGCTCCACTGACCGCCCCCTCCACCACCCATCACCCCGGGGATCGGCTGGTCGCCGGACTGGCCGAAATATACCCGGGCGCCGTCCTTCACCGCCCAGAGGCCGGACCCGGGCCGGAAGAGGGCGATGTCCACGGTGCCGTCTCCGTCGTAATCCCCGGGCATCGGGCTGTCCCCCGAGGTCCCGTAGTAGGCGCGGGTTATTCCCCGGACTACCCACAAGCCGGAAGCCGGCCGGAAGACCCCGATGTCGTTGGTCCCGTCCCCGTCGAAGTCCGCCGCCAAAACCAATCCGCTCCACCCGAGCAAAATCGCCGCCAATATCAGGGGCTTTTTCATACCAACGCCTCCTGTTGGTTCCGTCCCGTTGCGCGCCGGACCCCGGATAGAAAAACCGGATGGGTGCTCTCCATCCGGTTAGTTAGTCGCCCCGGGAATCAATCCGGCGCATTTTTGAAAGGAATCTCTCTCCATAGGGCAGCGCCTGGGAAGCAAAGTGATAATAACGTCATTGCGAGGAGCGCAGCGACGAAGCGATCTGTTCCACTGCAATGAATAGAGATTGCTTCGGCCCGAAAGCTTTCGGGCCTCGCAATGATTACATTGGATTGCATATATTTCCGGGACACGACCCCGACCGCTTCCGCCGGTAAGTATTCCACTTCCCCGAGAGAATGTCAAAACGAAACCGGGGAGGAACCGGGTCCGGGAGGATATCCCGAACCGGATTGCCGATCGAAGGTCAGGAAGCTTCCGTCGTCCGCCGGTAACGCCCGACGGCGGTCAGGAGGGTGGCGGCGTCCCGGGGGAGATTCTCGATCCTCCGGCGGAAGGCCCGGAGGAGATCCCGGGCCTCCTCCCGGTATCGGATCTCCCCGGTCAGCTCGGAGAGGCGGAGGAGGACCAGGGCGAATTCGCCGTTGCCGGAGGGGACCGCCCGATCGTAGGGGTCGCTGGTCCGGAACAGAGAAATTGACTCTTTATCTTCCCGTTCGGCGGCGGTGAAGAAGAAGACACCGGTCTCCGGGTCGTGGAAGAGTTCCCGGGCGGCGTCGGCCAGTTCCCGGGCCATTCGCAGCCATCTCTCCTCCCCGGAGGCGTCATAAAGGTCAAGGAGCCCGGAGGCGAGGAAGGCGTAATCGTCGAGGTACCCGGGCCCGCCGGTCGCTTCTCCCCGACAGGCGTGCCGGAGGCGGCCGTTGATCCATCCATTGTCAAGTATATATCCAGCGGCCGCGCGGGCGCTGTCGATCAGGCCGGGTTCCCCCAGCACCCGGCCGGCCCGGGCCAGGCCGGAGATCATCCGTCCGTTCAGGTCGGTCAGGATCTTGTCGTCGCGGGAGGGGCGGACCCTGCCCTCCCGGGCGGCCAGGAGTTTTGCCCGGGCTGCCGCTAGGCGTTTCTCCACCTGAGCAAGTTCCAGTCCTTCGTCGGCCGCTGCTTTCTCCATCGGGCGGGGAAGATGGAGGATATTGGTCCGTCCGGCGGCGGGCGAGTGTTCCTCCCGCCAGTTCCCCTCCGGGGTGACCCCGTAGACCCGGCAGAAAAGCTCTCCCTCCTCCCGGCCGAGGAGGTCAAGGATCTCCTCCCGGCTCCAGGTGTAGAACTTTCCTTCTTCCCCCTCGCTGTCGGCGTCGAGGGCGGTGTAGAACCCCCCGCCGGGGTCTTGCATCTCCCGCCGCGCCCAGCCGGCGATCTCCCGGGCGGCGCGGGCGAACTCCTCCTCCCCGGTCAGCTCATAGGCCCCGGCGTAGATCCCCAGGAGCTGCCCGTTGTCGGAGAGCATCTTCTCGAAGTGGGGGGCGAACCAGCGTCCGTCGGTCGAATAGCGGTGAAAGCCCCCGCCGAGGTGGTCGCGGATGCCGCCCCGGGCCATCGCCCGCAGGGTGACCAGGGCCGGCCCGAGGAGGGAGGGGTCTTCCCGCGCCCGGTACTCGGCGGTCAGCAGCCGGAGGGCGCCGTGAGGCGGGAACTTCGGGGCCGGGCCGAAGCCGCTCCGTTCCCGGTCGAAGGCCCGCTTCAGCTCCTCCAAACCCCGTTCCACCGTTTCAAGTTCCGGCGGCTCGCCGGAAGGCGAGCCGGTGGACCGGGTGATCCTCTCCATCTCCCCCCAGATCCGCTCCGCCGCCGCTTCCGCTTCCTCCCGCCGGGTCCGCCAGAGTCCGGACAGTTTCTCCAGCAGGGTCGGGAAACCGGGCTGCCCGTATCGGTCGGCGGGGGGGAAGTAGGTCCCGGCGAACCAGGGCTTGCCTTCCGGGGTGAGGAAGACCGAGTTCGGCCAGCCCCCGCCCCCGGTGAGGAGCCCGGTGGCGGTCATATAGATCTCGTCGACCTCCGGCCGCTCCTCCCGGTCCACCTTGACGGATATAAAGTGACGGTTGAGGATCTCCGCGATCGCCGGGTCGGCGAACGACTCCCGGGCCATCACGTGGCACCAGTGGCAGGTCGAGTAGCCGACCGAGAGGAAGACCGGCTTACCTTCGGCCTTCGCCCGCCGGAAGGCCTCCTCCCGCCAGGGATACCAGTCCACCGGATTGCCGGCGTGCTGGAGGAGGTAGGGACTGGATTCTCCGGATAAGCGGTTCATCTGTTAATTTGGGGACACAATACTTATTTAAGAGGAGCATAAAATAGGTTGCGCGTCATTGCGAGGAGCGGAGCGACGAAGCAATCTCAACTTGCTGCCTGGGAAGAGATTGCTTCTCCGTCAGGCGACCTGCCGGATCGACTGAGCTACGCTCGCAATGACTGTCTTCAAAGATGCAATCTATATCGTGCCCTCATTAATAATTCGACTTGAATTAAGTATTGTGTCCCCGAATTACTCAGGCCAGGCAGTCGGCCAGGTCGGATTCGACCTCCCCGATCGGGCGGATGGCGAAGTTGTCGACCAGGACCTTGAGCACCCCCGGCGAGACGAAGGCCGGCAGGCTCGGCCCGAGCCGGATCCCCTTGATCCCCAGATGGAGCAGGGAGAGGAGGACCACCACCGCCTTCTGCTCGTACCAGGAGATGATCAGGGAGAGCGGGAGATCGTTGACGGAGCAGTTGAAGGCTCCGGCCAGGGCCTGGGCGATCTTCATCGCCGAGTAGGCGTCGTTGCACTGCCCGACGTCGAGCAGCCTCGGGATCCCCCCGATCTCGCCGAAGTCGATGGTGTTGAAGCGGTACTTACCGCAGGCCAGGGTCAGGATCACGGTATCCTTGGGGGTGGCCTCGGCGAAGCGGGTGTAGTAGTCCCGCCCCGGCTTGGCCCCGTCGCAGCCGCCGATCAGGAAGAAGTGCTTGATCGCCCCGGCTTTAACCGCTTCCACCACCTTATTGGCCACGGCAAGGACCGCCTCGTGGGCAAAGCCGACGGTGATGGTCTTGCCTTCCGTCTCCTCGAAGCCGCCCAGTTCCTTCGCCTTCGCGATCACCGCGGAAAAATCCTTCGGGCCCCCGTCGCGGTCAGCGACGTGGGGGATCCCCGGCCAGGCGACCAGACCGGTGGTGAAGACCCGGTCGAAGTAGGAGTTGCGCGGCTTCTGGATGCAGTTGGTGGTGAAGAGGATGGCCGCCGGGACACCATCGAACTCCTTCTGCTGGTTCATCCAGGCGGTGCCGAAGTTGCCGGCCAGGTGGGGGTGCTTCTTCAGCCCGGGGTAGCCGTGGGCCGGGAGCATCTCCCCGTGGGTGTAGACGTTCACCCCGGTCCCCTCGGTCTGGATCAAGAGCTCCTCGAGGTCGAGGAGGTCGTGGCCGGTGATGATGATCGCCGGGCCCTTCCGGGTTCCGAGAAAGACCGGCGAGGGCTCCGGGACCCCGAAGTGCTCCCGGTGCCCCTCGGAGAGGAGCTCCATCGCGGTGATGTTCACCTTTCCGCACTCCAGGTTAAGGGCGGTCAGTTCCCCCGCGTCCCGGTTCTCCTCGGCCAGGGCGGCCAGGGCCCGGTGGATGAAGTCGTAGACCTCGTCCGAGTCGCGGCCGAGGATGTGCGCGTGGTCGGTGTAGGCGGCCAGGCCCTTGAGGCCGAAGAGGAGGAGGTGTTCGAGCGAGCGGAGGTCCTCGGGCCGGTCGGGGCTGGACATCAGCCCCACCCCCGCGGCCTGCTCCAGGAGCCCCTCCCGGGAGCCGGCCGGCTGCCAGGCGGCGGCGGCCGGTTCCTTGCCTTCCGTCTCGCCCGCCAGTTTCCGGGCTTTCTTTTTGATCACCGCCGCCTTCCGGATCAGCTTTTCCAGCCGGTTGGGGTCGAAGTCGACGTTGGTGATGGTGGTGAAGAGGCCCTGGACGACAAACTCGTTCACCTCGGCGTTGCGGATACCCTTCCGAGCCGCCCGATCGGCGTGCCAGCCGATCCCCTTGACCGCGTGGATCAGCAGGTCCTGGAGGTCGGCCGTCTCCGGGCTCTTTCCGCAGACCCCGCCGACCGTGCAGCCGGTGCCTTTCGCCGTCTGCTCGCACTGGTAACAGAACATTTTCATAACGTCCCTCCTTTTAACATTTTCACCGCGGAGGCGCGGAGGACGCGGAGAGGGGGGAAGATATACCGTGTCCGGGGCGTCTCTCTGGTTAAATGGTTATCGGTTTCTCCTGATTTGCTGTTTTTCAGACTTGAATTTACCGCCTGTTCCGACGGCGATTTTAAAGAATCGCGGATCAGCTAACAATAAACTCCAATTAACCCTCCGTGTCCTCCGCGCCTCCGCGGTGATAATTCACTTGAGTTTCCGGGGGTGGGGAGTCTTGACGATTAGGAAGGAGGCGTTCGCTTCCGACCGGTTGACGATATTCATCTCGGTGCCCGGGGAGGACGGCACGATGTCGCCCCGGGCCGCCCGGGTCTCCACGCCGTCCAGCCCGATCGAGAGTTCGCCCTCGAGGACCAGGATGTGCACGTTGGAGTCGGCCCGGTGAAGCGGGACCGCCTGGCCCGGCTTCAGGGCCGCCTGCATCAGGAGGAGGTAGTCCTCCTCGACCAGTTTCCTCCTCCCCATCCCCTCGTCGCGGTAAGGGATCTCCCGGTAGACGTTGATCTTCTCCATAGTTTCCTCCTTCTCCCCGGCCAGAGCGGGGACAGTAATAGTTGTTACGGCCAGCAAGCAACTCATCGCCCTTTTCATCACGGCTTCACCTCCTTGGTCAGGCGTTCATAACGTTCCGGCCCCAGGCATTCCCGGGCGGCGGAGCACCACCGCCAGCAGGAGACGGGGGGTTTCCTCGAGACCTTCCCCCCGCAGGCCGGGCAGATCGCTTCCGCCTCATCGGCCCAGATCTCCACCGCCTGTCCGCAGCCGGGGCAGGGAAGTTCCTCCGGGATGGCGTTGCGGATCGTGTCCGAACCGGGGCAACTGAACACGCTCATATCAATCGCTCCCCCCGGACGCTGATCACGGTTTCCCGGAAGGGGATGTCTTTACCCGAGTCGGCCAAAGCTTCCCGGGTCAGGGCGGTCAGGGCGGAGCAGCAGGGGACCTCCATCCGGGCCACCGTAACGGACTTGATGTCGTGCTGCCGGAAGTACCCGGCCAGTCTTTCCCGGTAGGCCGCCGCGTCGTCGAACTTCGGGCAGCCGCAGACCACCACGCGCCCTTTCAGGAGATCCTCGTGGAAGCCGCCGTAGGCGATCGGGACGCAGTCGGCGGTCACCAGCAGGTCCGCCCCTTCCAGGAAGGGGGCGGCCGGCGGGACCAGGTTGAGCTGGACCGGCCACTGCCCGAGCCTCGAGGGGGCCGGTGCCGCGGCCGGCCCCGCCGCCTTCTCCCTGGTGAAATCCAGGATCCGGGCGCTCGGGCAGCCGCAGGTTTCGGGACCACCGGGGCCTGAGGTTTCTGGCGGCTGGAATCTCTCCGGGACGGCGATCCGCCGGTTCTTGAGATAAGCGAGCGCCCGGGAGAGATACTCCTTCTCTCCGTGTTCCTCCAGGTGCTCGAGGTGGGCCCGGATGGTGGCCTGGCCCTGGGGGACGATCTGTTCCATCACCCGGTCCTCGTCATAGGGTTCGGCCTCCCGTTCCTCGACCGCGATCGCTCCCCGCGGGCAGTGGCCCAGGCAGGCCCCCAGGCCGTCGCAGAAGAGGTCGCTGACCAGTCTCGCTTTGCCGTCGATGATCCGCAGCGCCCCCTCCGGGCACCCCGGGAGACAGAGGCCGCAACCGTCGCAGAGTGAGTGGTCGATCTTAATTATCTTTCTCTTCATCGTTCTTCTCCTCGATATCCTTCACCAAGCCGCCGACGGTGATCCCCGCCAGCTCATCCAGGACCAGGGTCTCGATCTTCTTCAGCCGCGCCCTCAGCACGCAGCGGGAGCGGTTGGGGCAGAGCTTCCGCCGGAAGACGCACTCCGTCAGGCTGACCTTCCCCTGGAAGATCCGGATCAGCCGGGTCAGCTCGATCTTCCCGGGCTCGACGGACAGCTTCACGCCTCCGGCCTTCCCCTCCCGCGTTTCGATCATTTCCTGGCGCGCCAGTTCCTGGAGGATCCGCCTGAGGAAGGAGAGGGGGATCCCCTCGATCCTCGCGATCTCCCGGGAGGGCACGAACTGTCCCCGGGCCCGGGCCAGGTGGATCAGGGCCCGGGCGGCGTAGTCGGTGTGCTTGGTGATCAGTTTCATCTCTAACTGGGACTAATATAGTATTAGTTAGTCTGGATGTCAAGGATTCTGGGAAAATATTTTATGGTGGACCAGGCATTCCTGCCTGATCGGAGCCTGGCGGTCAGGCGGGAATGTCTGACCTACCTTGAGTGCCGGTAGGTCGAGAGCAGTTCCCGCTTCAGCCGCCAGAGTTTATCGGTCAGGAAGACCGGGTAGGGGTCGGGGTCGAAGATCTTTTTCACCCCGCCGGGGAGGCGTTCGAGATCGGCCCGGCGGGTCCGGCGGATCTCCTCGATCGAGGGGAGTTCCTTCACCGGCCGGCCGTCTTCCAGAACCGGCTCCAGGAGCGGTTCGATCGCGGAGATCTCTCCTCTTTTCAGAACCATCACCCGGCGGGGATCGACGGGGTGGCGGAGGGTCAGCTCATTCTCCTGGCGCGGGTCTTCCCCGGAGCGGCTGAGCAAGTCTCCGGCCGTCTGGCCGTCGGGGCCGTAAACCCGCCAGGCCCGCTTCTCCCCCGGGTTGATCGTCTTGTCGGGTGTCTCGGAGATCTTGAAGGCGGGCCGCCACTCGTCGCCCTCCCGGACCGCGGTCAGCTTGTAGACCCCGTCCAGGGCGCCGCACCCCTGCGAGGTGATCAGGCTGGTCCCGACCCCGAAGGCGAGCCGGCCGATCAGCCGGCCGGAATCGACCCCCCGCCCGGGGGCCTCCTGGGCGATCCGCTCGTCGATCCGCCGGATCCGGGCTTCGTCGAGCTGGTTGGAAAGGACGATGGAGACGTCCTCGAAGCCGGCCCGGTCGAGCAGCCGGGCGGATTCGACGGCGAGATGGGCCAGGTCGCCGGAGTCGAGCCGGATCCCCAGGGGCTTATGCCCCTTCTTCTTCAGTTCCTCGAAGACCCGGATGGCGTTGGGGACTCCGCTGGCCAGGGTATCGATGGTATCAACCAGGAGGAGGCAGTCGTCGGGGTAGACCTCGGCGTAACTCCGGAAGGCCTCCAGCTCCCCTTTTCCCCGGGCGAGGAAGTACTGGACCATACTGTGGGCGTGGGTGCCCTTCGGTGGGAAGCCGAGGTCGAGGGAGGCCCCGGTGTTGGAGGTGAAGTCCGCCCCTCCGATCAGGGCCGCCCGGGCGGCGGCGTTGGCGCCCCAGCCCTGGGCCCGCCGCATCCCGAAGTCGATCAGGAGCCTCTCCCCGGCGGCCCGGCGGATCCGGGCCGCCTTGGTGGCGATCAGGGTCTGGAAGTTAAGGTGGTTGAGGAGCGGCGATTCCAGGAGCTGGGCCACGGCCAGCGGCCCCCGAACCACCGCCAGGGGGAGGTCGGGGAAGACCGCCCGCCCCTCCGGGACCGCCGTGATCGAGATCTCCCGGAAGTTCCCCTCTTCCCGGAGCCAGCCGAGGAAATCCGGCCCGAAGAGAGGCGTTCCCTTCTTCCCGGTCAGCCCGGAGAGGGCGGAGATCTCGGCCTCCCCAAAAGCGGCGCCCTTCATCCACTCCAGGAGCGTCTCCATCCCGGCGTTGACGCAGAACCCGGCGCAGTGGCTCCCGTAATCGGGGAGGGTGCGGAAGAAGCAGTCGAACTGGACCGGTTCGTCCTGGAGGCCCATCCGGAAGTAGAGCTGGGCCATCGTCAGCTGGTAGAAGTCGGTGAAGAGTATCCCCCGGGAAAGATTCCGGCTTCGGTTTTGCATATCGCGCTGCTCCGGTCGGATCAAGGTAATTCTGGTTTCGGAGGTTCAGCCGGGAAGGGGATGCCTGCCAGTAGACGGCGTCCCGCTGGAGACTTCGGTATTATAAGTTTTCCCTACCCCATTGTTCAAGAATTTCGATCACCTCCCGGTCGGGGACGTTGTACCAGTTGCGGTAGCTCTCGGCCACCGCCCGGAAGAATTTGGGCGTCTCCAGTACCACCACTTCGTCGGCCGCGTCTTGGAGCCAGGCGACCGTCTCCGGGCCGGCGACCGGGGCGGCGGCGACAATCCATTCCGCTCGCCGATTGCGGCAGGAGGCGATCGAGGCGGCCATTGTCGAGCCCATCGCGATCCCGTCGTCAACCAGGATCACCGTCCTTCCCTCCACCTCGGGCAGGGGTCGGTCCCCCCGAAGGATCCGCTTTCTCCGCTCGATCTCCCGGATCTGTTCCCTCTTCACCGCTTCAATCACCGGTTCGGGGACCCAGCGTTCGGCGCCCTCGATCATAAAAGTCGATCCGTCCTCCGCGATCGCCCCGAAGCCGGCTTCCGGGTTATCGGGGAAGGGGAGCTTCCGGGTGACGATGATGGAGAAATCGGCGTTCAGGTAGCTGGCCACCCGGCTGCCCACCTCCACCCCGCCCCGGGGGATGGCCAGGACCAGGACGTTTTTATCCCGGTAGCGATCGAGGGCCTGGGCCAGTTGTTCCCCGGCGACCCGGCGGTCTCTAAACATTGCCACTCTCCCGAAATCCTCTCCTGGGTATCTTCGGCCCCGGTCCCCGGGGCCCGGAACAGTTCCTCGAGGGGCTGGAGGCTGACTTTCGGCTGAACGTGGAAGACCCCGGAGCTTGTACTGAGCGCAGTCGAAGTAAGGCTCACAATGACATTATAGATAGTTTGACAGAGTCTCAATGACAGATCGGCGAGCATTAAGGTTACCTCCGCTCAAAACGAATAGAGAGCGATAGATAATAACCTGTAACCTTCGGATGAAGACCGGCTCACCGCCGTCGCGGCCGGGGGCCGCGGCCGGGCTCGAGATCGTCGCCGAGGTTGCTGTCGATCAGGTTGGCCGTTTCCACGTCGTACTGGTCACCCTGATCGGGATCGGGGTAGAAGATGAAGCTGGTCCCGCAGCCCCGGAAATCGTTGAAGCGGATCCGGTTATCGGCCACCGACATCTCCCCCGTATCTTCCCCCGGCCCGTCGTATAACTCCACCCCGCAGGCCTGATCGTAGCCTCCCAGGCGGACGCGGTTATGGATTACCCGGTTGTTTTTGACCTGTCCGTTATAGTAAGAGGCGAGGATTATTCCCGGTATGGAGTAGTACTGCTCGGGGATATCAGGGTCGTCGATCTGGTTGAAGGCGACCAGGTTATCGTTGGCCGTCCGGGCGATGTATTCCCCGATCACGATCCCCTCCCCGCCGCCGGAGAAGCCCCGGATGAGATTATGCGTGATCGTCCAGCCGTTGCCGTTATAGTTGACGACGCCTCCGGCGGGGTTGGTGATCTTCAGCCTCCGGACGGTGACATTGTCGGCCCCGTGGCTGTAGACCCCGTAGCGGAGAAGGGAATCGCAGTCGATGGTGAAATTGATTATCCGGGCGCCGTCGCCGCCGCCGAAGAGATTGAATCGGAAGGCGGTATAGCTGGAGACGGATCCGGCCATCCAGGGGACGCCCTCCACGATCCGGACGAGCCCCTGACCCTGGAGGGTCACCCGTTTATTGATCACCGCCCCGGCGTAGTTGCCGGGTGCCACCAGGATGAGATCTCCGTCTCCGGCGGCGTCAACCGCTCCCTGGATGGTGGGGTAATCCCGGGGGACCAGGATCGACTGTCCGGCGCTTGTTTGGGGGAGAAACGAAAAAAAGGAAAGGGAAACTGCCGCAATCAGCGGCGCCGCGGTCTTCATCGCTTACCTCCCGGTTCCAGGTTTTTGTCTTACTTTCAGTATAAACCGGAATACCGGAAGTGTCAATGTATATTAAGCGATTTTCATTCTAAAGAGACTGTAAAATAATTATACACATTACGGAGAATTGATAAGAAAATTCTTTCCGTACTGCCCGGCCGATTCCGCTGTCGCCACCGGTAATCAGGGCTTCCTTTCCTTCCAGCCCTGCCGCCAACCGGTTCTTCCCCGCAACGCCCTCATTCTGGTCTTCATTGGCTATTTTCCACCTGTATTTACCGCCGGAAAGCAAGGTAGGAAATAGTCAGAATAAAGGGGAAACCCCCAATTGTCGCGGTCCGCGCCGGATGGAATAATGTCGCTAACTGTTAATCGCGAACCATCAGGGAAGGGAGGAAGGATATGGACCTGAGGTCCGCCGCCGCGGAGACCGCCCGGCAACTGGTAGCGGGAGAAAAGGGAATCCTGGCCGCCTGGAGGGGGAAAGCCGAAAACGTCCCCACGGCCCAACAGGTTTTCTGCCGGAGGACCCGGGTCAATTCTCTCGCCCGGCGGGGGAAATATTCCCCGGCTAACTGCCTTTCGCGGATTTATTCCGCCCGCCGCCGGCGCCGGCGGGCTTTTTGCCCGCTTTGCCCGGCGCCTCCGCTTCCATCGGTTGCCCGCAGCACCAGATCGTGGTCAGGGATGTTCCGCACTCGTTGACCAAGACTTTCCGGCCGCAGGCGGAACAGCTTGCTGTCTGCCCTTTTTTCAATGTTGCCATAACCCCTCTCCTTTTTTTGGTTTTCCCGCCCCGCACCCTTTCCCGTTTCTCCACGGTTGAGGCATCATCGCTCCTCCGGTGTCGGGAAGGGAAGAGGCGCGTTCCCCTTTTTTCTGACTTTTTTCGTCGGAACATCGGCCATCGGGGGCGCGATCAACGGGACAATTATTTGTATTCGCCAGTTCCCGGCCGGATTTCAGGATCCGATAGTTCATTCACCGGCGGCCGGCCGTTGGCTCGCTTTGTCCGAGGCCCGGTAACTGATCCGGTAGACCGCGCCGGCCCGGTCATCCGAGACCAGGAGAGATCCGTCGGCCATCACCTCCAGGTCCACCGGCCGGCCCCAGGCCTTTCCCCCGTCGAGCCAGCCCCGGGCGAAAACTTCGTAAGAGTCCGCCTCTTTCCCTTCCAGGCGGACCAGGGTAAGGCGGTAGCCGATCGGCTCGGACCGGTTCCAGAATCCGTGTTCGGCGATCAGGATCCGGCCGCGGTGCTCCTTGGGAAACATCTCCCCGGTGTAGAGCTCGATCGCGAATCCATCCGGGAGTTCGATCGTTTCCAGGTGGATCCCGGGCCGGATGGGCGCTGCCCGGCAGGGAACCGCGAGAAGTATGAGCAGGCCGGCCGGGATATTCGCTGGCGAAGTTCTTTCTTCATTCCCGGTCTCCTATTGTGCCGCCGCCGGGGGAGTTCTCGATTTTCAGCAGACGGGCGTTGACGGCCACGATGACCGTGGAAAGCGACATCAGCACCGCCCCCATCGCCGGAGAGATCAGTATCCCGGCCCGGTAGAGTACCCCCGCCGCCAGGGGGATGGCGACCACGTTGTAGCCGGTCGCCCACCAGAGATTCTGGACCATCTTCCGATAGGTGGCCCGGCCGAATAAGATCAGGTTCGTCACGTCCCGGGGATCGGAGTTGACCAGAATGATATCGGCGGTCTCGGCGGCCACGTCGGTCCCGGAACCGATCGCGATTCCCACGTCGGCCTGCGCCAGGGCGGGAGCGTCGTTGACCCCGTCCCCGGTCATCGCCACGAACTCTCCCTCCTGCTGGAGTTCCTTGACCTTCTCCTGCTTCTGATCGGGGAGAACTTCGGCGAAATACCCGTCCAGTTCCAGTTCTTCGGTAACTTTTCGGGCGACCTGTTCGTTGTCTCCCGTGATCATCCAACATTTGATCCCGGCTTCCTTGAGCCGGGCGACCGCTTCACGAGACTGAGGACGAACCCGGTCGGAAAGGGTGATCGATCCCACCGGCTTTTTTCCTTTGAGAAGATAGATCACCGTGGCCAGCCCCTCTTCTCTCGTTCCTTCGGGGATTTCGATCCCCTCCACTTCCAGATAGCCGGGGCTGACAACTTTGAATTCCTCTCCTTCAATCCTTCCTTCCACCCCCTTGCCCTTGATCGCCCGGAAATCGGAAACTTCGGGCGGATCGATCTCCATCTCTTTTGCCCGGGCTATAATCCCGGCCCCGATCGGATGCTCGGAGTTTTGCTCCAGGGCGGCCGCGGTCCGGATCAGTTTCTCCTCATCCCACCCCTCCGCCAGCGGGCGGATCGAGCTGACCCCGAACTTACCTTTGGTCAGCGTCCCGGTCTTATCGAAGAGGACGGTGCTGATCTTGCGGGAGTTTTCAAAGGCGTTCCGGTCCCGGATCAGAAGGCCGTTTGTAGCGGCCAGGGCGGTGGAGACCGCCACCACCAACGGGATGGCCAGGCCGAGGGCGTGGGGGCAGGTGATCACCATCACCGTGGCCATCCGCTCCATCGCGAAGGAAAAAACACTGCCCGAGATCAGCCAAACGGCCAGGGTCACTCCCCCGGCGGTCAGGGCGAGGATCGTCAGCCAGAGGGCCGCCTTGTCGGCCAATGTCTGACTCTTCGACTTTGACTCCTGGGCCTCTTTGACCAATTTTATCACTTTGGAAAGATAAGAATCTTCTCCCGTCCCCCTCACTTCTATTTCCAGGGATCCGTCACCATTGATCGTTCCCCCGATCACCTCCTCATCCTTTCCTTTTTTAACCGGCTTCGACTCGCCGGTGACCATCGCCTCGTTGATGTAACTCTTGCCTTGTTTGATAATTCCGTCGGCGGGGATCTTCTCCCCCGGCTTGACCAGGAGGAGATCGCCGCTCTTTACTTCCTCCAGCTTGACCTCGACCGTCTCTCCGTCCTCGATCCGGTGGGCTTCGTTCGGCATCAAGCGGACCAGCTCCTCCAGGGCGTTGGAAGCGCTTAAGACCGACTTCATCTCGATCCAGTGACCCAGGAGCATAATATCGATCAGGGTGGCCAGTTCCCAGAAGAAGAACTTGCCCTTCAGCCCGAAAACCACCACCGAAGAGTAGAAGTAGGCCACCGAGACCGCCAAGCCGATCAGGGTCATCATCCCCGGTGATTTCTTTTTCAGCTCGGAGAAGAGACCGGTTAAAAATGGCCAGCCGCCGTAGAGGAAGATGAAGGTGGAGAGGGCGAAGAGGAGATACTTCTCTCCGGCAAATTCCAGCTGGAGGCCGATAAATCCCTGGATCAGGGGAGAGAGCAGCAGGATCGGGACTGTCACCCCCAGGGAGATGAAGAACCGCCGGCGGAAATCCGCGATCATCATCCGGTGGTGGGCGGTATAATCGTGGTGATGGTGAACTTCCGCCTGGTTTTGGTGATCGTTCATCTCTCTTTCCGGAGTCGGGGAAAATCTAATCACCCGGGTTCTCTTACCGCTCCCCGGTCCGGATCGGGCAGCCGATCGCCGCGCAAGCCTGCATCGAACCGAGGCAGACCTCGACTTCGGAGAAACCTTCCCGTTTCAGGAACGAAGCGGCGATGATCGCCCGCTGGCCGCTTCCGCAGAAGGTGACCAGGGGGCGGGGGGAGGGGATCTCTTCGAGCCGTCCGGGCAGTTCCCCGAGGTAGATATTGACCGCCTCCGGCAGGTGGCCGTCGGCGAACTCCTCCCCGCCGCGGACATCGAGGATGGTGAATTCTTCTTTCCCCTGGATCCGGGCCACGATCTCGGCGGCGTGGACCGCCGGGATCCGCCCGTACCTCCGCCCGCTGATCTCCCAGCGGTGGAGGGCGTTTTCGAGAAAAGCCGGGATGTCGCCGTAACCGAGCCGGTAGAGAAAACGGACCGCTTCCTTCACCTCCTCTCCCCCCTCGACCACCAGCCCGAGCGGCCGGCCGTATTCGAGGAACCACCCGGCATAGGAGGAGAGCAGTTCCCGGGGGATGGCCAGGCTCCCCGGGATAAAGGCCCCGGCCACTGCTTCGGGAGACCTCAGGTCGAGGATGATCATCCCGTTTTTGTCCGCCGCGGCGAAGTCGCCCGGTCCCCAGGGCGCGGGTTCGGGGCGGCGGCCGGTTACCGGCGGGCCTTCCAGGTTGAGTTTCTCCATCATCTTAAAGTAGGGCGGGGTGTGGTGGACCTGGCCCATCTTCATCGCCACGAACTTCTCCCGGTCCCGGTACCGGAGTGCCGGATTGTGGAGCCGTTCGTAGCCGAGGGTGGAGAACTCCCGGTCGGCCAGGCTGGAACCGCAGACCGAACCGGCGCCGTGCGCGGGGAGCAGGATCACCCCGTCGCCGAGGGGGAGGATTTTATCGAAAATGCTCCGATGGAGCAATTCGGCCGGTTCGGTTCCCTTTTTCGGGTAGAAATCGGTCCGGCCGGTGTCACCGATAAAGAGAACGTCGCCGGTGAAGACCGCCGCCGGGGAGTCGCCCGAGGCGTCGTCGTAAACCACGATCGAGATGCTCTCGTAGGTGTGCCCCGGCGTCTCGAGGGTCTTCAGCCGGAGGTTTCCCAGCCGGAACTCATCGCCCTCCGCCGCTGTCTCCCCGTAACGAAAGGGAAGTTCCCCGCCGTGGAAGATCGCCGCCCCGGACCGGGCGGCAAGTTCGCAGGAGCCGATGACGTAATCCTCGTTGCGGTGGGTCTCGAAGATCCGGGTGATCCGGCAGCCTTCCCGGTCGGCGATCTCCCGGTAGATTCCGCAATCCCTCCGCGGATCGATCACCGCCGCCTCGCCCCCGTCCCCGAGGATATAGGAGAGGTGGGCCAGCCCTTCCGACTTGATTTTTTCCAGAAACATTATCCGCCTCCCTGAAGAAAATAGTTAATCAACTGCAAAAGCTTTCCCAGAGTTTGACCAGCCGCTCCCGGTCGGGCTCTCTTTGGTAGAGCGGGCGGGGTCCGCCGGCCAGATGCTCACCCAGCACCGCCTCGAACGGCTCTTTGTCCGTCTGGCGGTAAAAGATCCCCAGGGGGTATTTCTCCGTCTCGATCGCCCGGGCGAAGGCCGCCTGCCGGTCGGAGGGATCGTGGTCGTCTTCCAGGTAATAGGTGTTTTCCTGGAACCATTCGTAGGTGTTGAGATGGTTGAAGGTGACGCAGGGCTGGAAGATATCGACCAGGGCGAAGCCCCGGTGGCGGATCGCTTGTTGCAGGATCTCCCCGGCTTGCTCGATGTCCTTGATGTAGACCCGGGCGGCAAAGGAGACGTTGAGAGCGATCGCCGCCGCCAGGGGATTGAACGGTTCCAGGAGAACACCGTTAACCTGGACCGGGGTTCGAAAACCCCTCAGGCTGGTCGGCGAGGCCTGGCCCTTGGTCAGGCCGTAGATCATATTGTTATGGACCAGGCAGGTGAGATCGGGGTTGCGGCGGACGGCGTGAATGAAGTGGTTCCCCCCCTCGCCGTACATACAGCCGTCGCCGCTTTCGGCGATCACGGTCAGCTCCGGATTGGCCGCCTTGATCGCGGTGGCGGCGGGGAGGGCCCGGCCGTGGAGGCCGTTGAAGAAATTGCATTTCAGGTACTGGGGGATCTTGGCCGCCTGACCAATCCCCGAGACCAGAACCAGCTTTTCCGGTGGGAACTGCAGCGCGGCCAGCGAAGCTTTCAGGACATTGAGGATGCCGAAATTTCCGCAGCCGGGGCACCAGGCGATCGTGGCGTTGTCTAAATCAAAACGGGTCTTACTCATTGTCGGCCTCCTTGTCCAGGGCTTGACTGATCTCTTCCCGGCTGAAGGGAAGTCCGTTGTATTTTCTGATCCCGGCCAGGTCGCCGGCGCCGAAAGTCATCTTCAGCAGCCGGGCGAACTGACCGGAGGCGTTGTTCTCGATCACTATGACCTTCTTCGCCCGACGGAGATAGCCGGCGGTCTTCGGGTGCAGGGGATGGACCTGGCGGAAGTGGAGGCCGCCGATCCCCTTGCCTCCGCGCTCTTCCAGGCTCTCCCGGATAACGTGGCGGGTGGAACCCCAGCCCACCACCAGGGTCCGGTAATCCTCGTCGCCGAAGAACTCCGGTTCCAGGGCTTCCTCCTCCAGCTTCGAGAATTTCGCCCGGCGTTTTTCCACCATCCCGATCCGGACCGAAAAATTCTCCGTAATTCGTCCGTGCTCGTCGTGCTCGTCGCTGTCGACAGCCACCAGCCCCCGGCCGTAACCGGGGATGCCCCGGGGCGATATCCCGTCCTCGGCCGGGGCGTAGCGGCGGTAGCCTTCCCCGGTCTCGATGATCCGGTTTTCGATCTTCTCCTCGGGGATCTCGGGAACGGGAAGGTTATAAGAAGAATCGAGGAGATACTGATCGGTGAGGACGATCACCGGCACCTGCCAGCGGTCGGCGAGGAGAAAGGCCCGGCGGGCGAGAAAGAAGCATTCTTCGATTGTCCCCGGGGTGAGAATCGCCCGGGGGAATTCGCCGTGGCCGGCAAAGAGGGCGAAGAGAAGGTCGCCCTGTTCGGTCCGGGTGGGCAGCCCGGTGGCCGGGCCGGGGCGCTGGCCGAGGTGGATGACTAAAGGCGATTCGATCATCCCGGCCAGGCTCAGTCCCTCGTTCATCAGGGCGAATCCACCCCCCGAGGTGGTGACCAGCCCCCGTCCCCCCGCATACCAGGCACCCAGGGCCATATTGACGGCGGCGATCTCGTCCTCGGCCTGGATCACCTCGATGTTCAACTCTTCCGATCGCCCGGCGAGAAAGACCCCGACCCCGGTGGCCGGGGACATCGGGTAGAAGGAGAGGAAGTTGCAGCCCCCGGCGATCGCCCCCATCGCCACCGCCTCGGTTCCGCTGACCAGGGCCTCGCCGCCGACCCTCCCGCCCGGACCCGGAGAGAAGGAAAGGTTCTTCTCTTTGGCGGTCTCCCGACCCCGCTCATAGCCCTGTCTGAAAGCCCGGCGGTTATTCTTTTTCGTCTCCTCGTCGCGCCGGGCAAAGAACTTATCCACCGACTTTGCCGCCGTTTCCCGGTCGAGGCCCAGCGCCCCGGCGATGGCCCCCGCCGCCACGGTGTTGGCGTAGACCGGAGAACCCAGCTCCCCGGCGATCTTCTTCCAGGAGACGGAGGCAAAATTTCCGCGCTTTCTCTCCTCCTCCGCGATCGCCTCCTTGTCGCCCAGGATCAGGGTTTCGGAGTTTACCCGGTCCCCGAGATGGGCCACCCCGCCGGGGTGGAGTGAGACCAGGATATCCACCCGGCGGACAAAGCCCCGGACCCGTTGGGAAGAGACCCGGATCGAGGTCGAATTCATCCCCCCCCGAACCCGGGACATAAGTTCCCGGGTGGTGAAGACGTTGTAACCGCTCCCCGAGAATACCCTGGCCAGCAGGCTCTCCAGGGTCTTGATCCCCTGGCCGGCCTGGCCGCAGATTGCTATCGCCACGTCTTCGCGCATATTCGTTCCTCCGGTTTGCAATATGCTCCCTGGTCCTGGTTGCGGGACCGCCGTTGGACTGTCCGAACTCATTCGAAGTCGGTAATCTCCTTCATTAAAAGGCCGGAAGGGGATAATCACAATTGCTTTCCTCCCCTTTTGCCTGACTTATTTCTACTTGCGTCTCCACGAGCTCCGGGATAAGATCGGGGTCTTGCCGGTAACTCTAATCGGCCCTCCGGGGGCGGGCTTGAAGACAAGGAGCAACTTGTATGCCATATACTATTCTTCTGGTGGACGACGACCGGGATTTCCGGCGGGAGTTCAAGGAATTTTTCCGGGACTACCGGGTAATCGGCGCCGGAGACGGCGGAGAAGCCCTGGAAATCCTAAAGGGATCCAACGAGATCGACCTGGTGATCCTGGACGTCCGTCTCCCCGACTCCCGGGGAACGGAGATCCTGAAGAAGATCAAGAGAATTTATCCCGAACTGGGGGTGATCATCCTGACCGGGTTCGGGACCAAGCAGGTGGTGATCGACGCCCTCCAGGGGGAGGCCGACGAGTACCTGGAAAAACCCCTGGACATCCAGAAGACTAAGGCCGCCATCCAGGAACTCCTCAAGCGGGCCCGCTGGCCGTCGGGCATCGACGCCGAGGATATCGAGGGCAAGATGGAGCGGGTCAAGACCTTTCTTCACCGCAACCGCCACAAGAAGGTCAGCCTGGAGGAAGCCGCCGGAATCGTCAACCTGAGCCCCAAGTACCTGAGCCGGGTCTTCAAGGAGACGACGGGAGAGAAATTCAACGATTTCAAATTGAGGGTGAAGATCGAACAGGCCGAGGAATGGCTGAAAAATACCGGCCACAGCGTCGATAAGATCGCCTATTCCCTCGGCTACCTCAACGCCGAATCCTTCATCCGGATCTTCAAGAAGTACACCGGATTCACCCCGGGGGAATACCGGAGAAAACGCCCTTCGGGCCAAAAGAAATGAACCCGGCGGTGAAATCACGGTCCCCCGGCAAGAAAAAGCGCCCGCCGGCCCGGTCGGGAAGATCTTCCTCCTCCCCGCTCAAGACCAAGGCGCCCCGCCCGGCCGGGAAAAGTTTGTCCCCCTCGTCTTCCCCCGGGAAAATAATGGATCTCAAGAGTAATCCGGAAGATCTCTCCCGCTTTCCGGAAGAAAATCCTCATCCGGTACTTCAGGCCGGCCTCGATGGGACTTGTCTCTATGGTAATCCGGCCGCGGAAAAAATATTCGGTGGTGCGCGGGTTTTGCTCGGCCAGCCTCTCCCCGCCGGCCTGGCGCGGCTGGTTCGCCGGGCGGCTCGAACCGGGAAGGTGGCCAGTGAGGAAATTGAACAACAAGGCAGGGTCTTCCATTTTTCCGCGGTGACCGGACGGAAGCGGGGTTACGTCAACATTTACGGCTTGGACATTACTGAACGGGAAGAAACCAGGAAATCCCTCGACCGGGAACGGGCTTTGCTGAGCAGCGTTATGCGGACCACCGACGTGATGCTGGTCTTTCTCGACCGGGAGTTCAACTTCCTCTGGGTCAACCAGGCCTACGCCGGAACCTGCCGGATGAAGCCGCGGGAGATGATCGGGAAAAACCATTTCGCCCTCTACCCCGATCCGGAAAACGAGGCCATCTTCCGCCGGGTCCGGGATACCGGACGGAGGGTTTTCTATAAGGACAAGCCGTTTGTCTTCCCCAATCAGCCCGAACGGGGAACCACTTACTGGGATTGGAGCCTCTCCCCGGTCAAGGATAAATCCGGACGGGTGGTCTCCCTGGTATTTTCTCTCCGCGAAACCACCAAGTACCAGCGCGCCCGGCTGGCGCTGGCGGAAAGCGAAGAGCGTTACCGCCTTCTTTTCGACCATATGATCGAAGGCTTCGCTCTCCACGAGATCATCCTGGATAAGGCGGGGCGGCCCCGTGATTACCGCTTTCTGGAAGTTAACCGCGCCTTCGAAAAATTGACCGGGGTCTCCCGGAAGCGGCTGATCGGACGGACGGTCAGGGAAGTTCTGCCGGAAACCGAAACTTACTGGATCGAGCAGTTCGGGAAAGTCGCCCTGACCGGCCGGCCGCTGCATTACGAGAATTACAGTTCCGCCCTGGGCAAATGGTACGAGACCTTTGCTTACTCCACCGGGAACAAACGGTTCGCGGTGGTCTTCAATAATATTACCAAACGCAAATTGTCGGAAGAAGCCCTCCTGAGAAATGAACGCCGTCTCCGCCTGGCCCAGGCTGCGTCCGGCGCCGGTGTCTGGGACTGGGATTGCGATTCCGATCAACTGAACTGGTCGGACGAACTCTTCGGGATTTTCGGACTCACTCCCGGAAAGGATCGTGCCGACTTTGAAACCTGGCGAAAAATCATCCATCCTGAAGATCGGGAGATCGCGGAAAAAAGAATATCTGAGGCTGTCTCATCCCGAAACCCCCTCGACAGCGAATACCGGATTGTTCTTTCCTCCGGGGCGATCCGCTGGATCCGGGCCTTGGGCAATACCGTCCCCGAGCGGGAAGGGGAGCACCGGAGGATGCTGGGGATCTGCCTGGATGTCACCGCCCGCAAAAATCTGGAAAATTTGCTCCAAGCGAGATTAACGGAACTGGAGACTGTTCTCGATGCAGCGCCAGTGCTGATCTTCTACAAGGACAAGGCAAATCGTTTCCTGCGGGTCAACCGAGCTTTTCAAGAGGCGATGAATCTTTCCCGGGCGGAGCTGGAAGGAAGTTCAATGTCCGACCTCTTTCCGAGAAAACAAGCGGAAGCCTACGGAAAAGACGACCAGGAGGTCATAACCAGCGGCCGGGCGAAACGCGGGATCATCGAAACAATGGTGACGTCTCGGGGCACCAGAATAGTGCAAACGGATAAAATTCCCTATTTTGACGAGAATGGCGAGATCAAGGGCGTTATCGGCTTTGCCGTCGATATCACCGATATTAAACAATCCGAGGAAGCCCTGCGCCACAGCGGGGAGCTTTTGAGCAAAGCTCAGCAGATGGCGCATCTGGGAAGCTGGGAGCTTGATCTGGTCGCGAATCAGTTGAGCTGGTCGGATGAAACCTACCGTATCTTCGGCCTCAAGCCCGGGGAGTTCAAATCCAGCTATGAGGCTTTTCTGAAAAGGGTTCACCCCGAGGATCGACAGGAGGTTGATGATGCCTACTCCGCTTCGATCCGGGAAGGAAAGAACAGCTACGAAATCGAGCACCGGGTGATCAGGAAAAACACCGGCGAGGTCCGCATCGTCCACGAAAAATGCACCCACACCCGCGATTCATCCGGGAAGGTCATCCGTTCGGTGGGGATGGTGCACGACATCACCAAGCGAAAATCGGCGGAGGACGCACTCCGGCAGGAACGGCAGAAACTCCGGGCCATTCTCGATTCGATGGACGACCTGATTTACATCACCGGCGCGGATTGCGAAATCGAATATATCAACCCGGCGATGGAGAGGGCCTTCGGGCCGATCGGGGGGAAAAAATGCCATAACTATCTTCACCGCCGGGAAAAACCGTGTCCCGAGTGCCACCAGGAAGAGGTCACAGGGGGAAGGAAAGTTCGTTTTGAATGGGAGGCGACCAAAGCCGGCAAGAACTACGACATCATCGAGTCCCCGGTTCCCAACCCCGACGGGACGATCTCCAAGCTGAAGATTATGCGGGACATCACCGAACTCAAGAAACTGGAAAAAAGCCTGCGCCAGTTTAACGAGAAACTGGAGGAGACGGTTATCCGCCGGACCGTTGACCTCAATGACGTCAAAGAAGTCCTGGAAAAGATCTTCGCCAGCGTTCACTTCCAGCTCGCCTATCTCGATGCCGATTTCAACTTCCTCCGAGTCAACTGCGCCTATGCCGAGGCTTCCGGTCGGAAGCCCGGATATTTTATCGGCCGGAATCACTTCGATCTTGTCCCCAACCCGGAGAATGAAAGAATCTTCCGTCGGGTGGCGGAGACCGGCCGCGCGTTCATCGCTTACGCCCGGCCCTTCGTCTATCCCGGCAAATCCGGCAATAGAACAACTTACTGTGACTGGTCGCTCCGCCCAGTCAGGGACGCGAAAGGCGCGGTAGACGGTTTCCTGCTGATCCTGGTGGATGTTACCGAGGAAAAAGAATCTCGGGAGAAGCTGAACCGGGCGCAGAAGAAAATGGCCGATATGCAACGGCTGGCCGAACTGGGAACCCTGGCCTCTATGGTGGCCCACGAGATGAGAACTCCCCTGGCCACCGTCCGTCTGGCCGCTGACAACCTCGCCCGAAAGACCGGCGATCCCAACCTGACCCGTCATATCCGCGTGATCGCCGGCAAGATTGAAGTCGCCAACCAGATCATCACCAATCTCCTCGACTATTCCCGGTTGAACGTTCCCCGTTACAGGTTGTTTTCGATCATCCCCCTGATCCGGGAATGTGCGGCCGTTTCCCGGAAAGCGCATTCGCGGAAGAAGGTCTCCATCAGGACTGAATTGGCTCCCCTGGCCCGGAAACGCGTCTCGGCCGATCGGGATCAGGTCCGGCAGGCGTTGAACAATATCCTGGACAACGCCCTGGACGCCTGCCCCGAGGAAGAGGGAAAGTTGGAAATCATCGGGCGAATCGAGAAGGGAAACCAGCTGGTTCTGCGCTTTCGGGATAACGGCCCCGGCTTTTCCGAAGAAGGATTGCGGGAAGCTTTTACCCCCTTCTACACCAGTAAAGCCTCCGGGACCGGACTGGGACTGGCGATCTCGCGGGACCTGGTCCATCTCCATAACGGCTCGATCGAGGCGGAGAACGCCGCCGGAGGCGGAGCGCTGATCACGCTCAAGCTTCCCCTCCGCGATCCCCACCCCTGAATCGGTAATTCCCTCCCCGGAATGTATCGCCCTGCCGGTTTTTGCCTCTCCCCCACTCCGGCTGTCCATCCCCTGGACTGCGATAATCTCCCCAAGCGATTGCTCCCAACCGGAGAAGGGGCGGCGGGTAGAAAAAAGTCGGAATAAAGGAGAAAGCGGCCATTGTTAAAAGGCGCTCCCGGGCAAGACAATTGCTTGCGTCAGTGAACCGGGTCTGGAATCCAGCACAATGCCCAAATGCTACAAAATCCTACTGGTTGATGACGATGCCGACCTGATCGAGGAGTTGGCCGATTCCCTGAAAGCGGCCGGATATGAAGTTGAGACTTTCACCGATGGGAACGAAGCCGTCCGGGCCGCCTCCCGCATCCGGCCCGATATCGCTCTGCTCGATCTGAAGATGAAGGGGATAAGCGGCTTCCGGGTGGCCGAAGAGATTCGAAAGATGGGATTGCTGGCGGACATCCCCATCATCGCGATGACCGGCTACTACACCCGGCACGAAGACCAGAAGTTGATGAAACAATGCGGGATCCAGGCTTGTCTCTTTAAACCGTTTTCGGCGGCGACGGCAGCCCGGAAGCTGCGCTCGATGCTTCAGGGACAAGCTCCAAATTGAGGAACGGGAGGAGATCGTATGCGCTTATCCAGCCCCGCCTTTTCCGCCGGGAAAGCCATCCCCGCCGTCTATACCTGTGACGGAGCGGATATCAATCCGCCCCTGGTGATCGGCGGTATCCCCCGGGGAGCCGTCACTCTGGCGCTGGTGATGGACGACCCCGACTCCCCGGGCCGGACCTTCGTCCATTGGGTGGCCTACGATATCGAGATTTCGGGGCGGATCGAGGAGGGTTCATCGGCGGGGACCGGCGGTCTCAACGACTTCGGGCGAACCGATTACGGCGGCCCCTGTCCCCACTCCGGGGAACATCGTTACGTCTTTAAACTCTACGCCCTGGACCGGAATCTCGACTTGAAGCCGGGGCTGAACAAGGAACAGCTGCTGGCGGCGATCGAAGGCCATATCCTCGCCCGCGCCGAGCTGACCGGCCGCTACCGGCGGGAAAGTTAATTCGGAGGTTGGCAATGGCAAAGATCGCGGTTCTGATCGATAACGGTTTCGAGGATTCGGAATATACCCGGCCGGCGGCGGCCTTCCGCCGGGCCGGCCACGAGCTGGTCCATCTCGGCCGGAAGAAGGCGAGCGTGATCAGGGGCAAGAAGGAGGGGACCCCGGTCATCATCGACCGGGCGGTCGCCGGCGCTTTGCCGGCCGATTACGACGCGCTCCTGATCCCCGGCGGTCACTCCCCCGACCATCTCCGGGCCGACCCGGAGCCGGTGGCCTTCGTTCGGGAGTTCGCCGGGACCGGCAAGCCGGTTTTTTCCATCTGCCACGGCGGCCAGCTCCTGATCACCGCCGACGTTTTGTCGGGGAGAAAGGTCACCGGCTGGAAGTCGATCGCCCGCGACCTGATCAACGCCGGGGCCGCCTACCGGGACGAGGAGGTGGTGGTGGATAAGAACTTCGTTTCCAGCCGCCAGCCCTCCGCCCTCGACGCCTTCATCCGCGAATCCATCAAACAGCTCTCCGCGTAAGCCCTTATTTTACAAAAGCGGTATGACTTGAATTGTAAAATATGAGCCGGAAAATGAATCTCAAACCGAAAGTCTCGATCATCGGGGCGGGTAACGTGGGGTTGCGCTACGCCTACGCCCTGATGATCAGCGGCGCCGCCCGCCAGATCTGCCTGGTTGACCTCAACCGGGAGAAGCTGGAGGGGGAGGTGATGGACCTCAACCACGGCGCCCCCTATATCTCCCCGGTCGAGGTCAGCGCGGTGGAATATCCCGCGATCGCCGGCTCCGACCTGGTGGTGGTGACCGCGGGGAAGGGGCAGCGGCCGGGCCAGTCCCGCCTCGACCTGATCAAGGAGAACGTCGAGCTCTTCAAGACCATAATCCCCGAGATCGTCAACTACGCGCCCGGGGCCCTGCTCCTGATCGTCACCAACCCGGTCGATGTTCTCTCCTACGCCGCCTGGAAGATCTCCGGGGAACCTTCCGCCCGGGTGATCGGGGCCGGGACCGTCCTCGATTCGGCGCGGTTGCGCTTCCTGGTCGGCCGCCACTGCCGGGTCGACCCCCGCTCGGTTCACGCCTATATCCTCGGCGAGCACGGCGACTCCGAGTTCCCGGCCTGGTCCCGGGCCCTGATCGGGGGGATGTTCCTGAAGGACTACTGTCCGATCTGCCAGTTCAACGGGACCTGTGACCATCAAAAAGAGTTGGAGGAGATCTTCATCCGGGTCCGGGACTCCGCCTACCGGATCATCGAACGGAAAGGCGAGACCTCTTACGGGATCGGGCTCGCCCTGGTCAGGATTACCCGGGCGATTCTGAATGATGAAAACGCCGTCCTCCCGGTCTCTGCCCTCTTCTCCGACTACCCGGAGGGGAAGGAGGTTTACCTGAGCCTGCCGGCCATTGTCAACCGGGAGGGGGTGCGGCAGGTGATCCGCCCGGAACTTGACTCCGCCGAGGAGGAGGCCCTCCACAGTTCCGCCGGGGTCATCCGGAAGGTGATCGAACAGCTGGACCTGCCGGAGTAATCGAATCTTAACCCAAGGAGGTGATTTATGTCCGCTTTGAGTGATAAGTTTCAGACCGCCGATTGGAAGAGCGAGAAGCACGTCCCGGTGATCGAGGTCCCCGAGACAGTGAAGAAGGGGGAACTCTTCGAGGTCAAGGTCAGCGTGGGCAAGGAAGTCGCCCACCCCAACAAGACCGAGCACCACATCCGCTGGATCGACCTCTACTTTCTCCCCGAGGGGGGGAAGTTCCCCTACCAGATCGGGAAGGCCGAGTTCTGCGCCCACGGCGCCTCGGCCGAGGGGCCCGATACCAGCACCGTCTATACCAACCATTCGGCCGTCTTCAGCTTCAAGACCGACCAGCCGGGGACCATCCTGGCCTCCTCCTACTGCAACATCCACGGGCTGTGGGAGAACGCCGCCGATCTGGCGGTGGAATAGCGTTTTTCCGGGACCGGCCGCCCGGGGCCGGGCGGCCGGTCCCGGAAGAGGATTACTTCATCTTCTCGATCTCTTCCTCCACTTCCTCGGCCCCCTCGGCGTAGAACTTGGCCTCGTCGGGGTCGAGCTCGTGGAGCAGCCTCAAGAACTCGCCGGCGTGGACCCGTTCCTCGTCGGCAATGTCCCGCAGGACCTCTTTCGCCAGCTGGTTGTCGATCGATCCGGCCAGCTGCATATAGAGCTGGACCGCCTCGTACTCGGCGGCGATCATAAAACGGATCGCCCGGATCAGTTCCGCGTCGGTAAGTTTCCGGTCGCTGGCCATCCCGGAAAAAGCTGTTGAGAATTCCGGCATAACTTGCCTCCTTGGGTTGTGGGCCTCGGCCCGGGTTGCGGTCAACGATTGTGGATTTCTATCCCCGGAGCAACTTCCAGTTCGCTCCCCGCCGGAAGAGCAGCACCTTCCAGGCGTCCCCGGCCAGGTGGATGGTCCCGACGAAGAGGAGGGCGTCCGGCAGGGGAAAGAAGAGAACCATCACCGGGATCATCACCGTCGAGGTCCCGAAACCGGTCGCCGTCCCGCCGGCGGAAACGAAGAGCGTCAACAGTCCGAGAAGCAGCACCGGGTTCATCCGTTTACCCACTGGGCGGCGATGGAGGATTGAGCATTATCCCACGGGCGGGGAGAGAGTTCAACCCGCAAACGATTATTCCGCCGGTCCACCCGGCCCCATCTCCCCGGATCGCCGGTTCCCTTCCCTCCGTCCTTGCCCGGCGCCTTCCGGATATGTATAATACTTTCAATGCCGCGGGCTTCGGCCCGCCAATCGAGCAATCCCCGGAAAAGGAGGACAGTGATATGAAACCGAGAGAGATCGCGCGGGGGGTGCGCTGGCTGGGGGTGATCGACTGGCACCGGCAGCTCTTCGACTCCCTGATCCCGCTCCCCGACGGGACCAGCTACAACTCCTACCTGGTCGAGGGCAGCGAAAAAATTGCCCTGATCGACACCGTCGATCCCCCCTTCGCCGGGCAGCTTTTAGAAAACCTTTCCGGGGTGAAGAAGATCGACTATGTCATCGCCAACCACGCCGAGCAGGACCACTCGGGGTCGATACCCGATGTCCTGGCCCGCTATCCGGAGGCCAAGGTGGTCTGCTCGGAGAAGTGCCAGGGGATGCTGATCGCCCTGCTGGCCCTCCCCGAAGACCGTTTCCTCACCGTGACCGACGGGGAGACCCTCTCTCTCGGCGACCGGACCCTCCGGTTCATCTTCACCCCCTGGGTCCACTGGCCGGAGACTATCTCCACCTACCTGGTAGATGAGAAGATCCTCTTCTCCTGCGACTTCTTCGGCTCCCACCTCGCCACCACCGACCTTTACGCCTCCGACTGGTGCCGGGTTTACGAGGCCGCCAAGCGCTACTACGGCGAGATTATGATGCCCTTCCGGACCGTGATCGGAAAGAACTTGGAGAAGCTCAAGGACCTGGAGATCCGCCTGATCGCCCCCAGCCACGGTCCGGTTTACGACCGGCCGGAGCTGATCGTTTCCGCCTACCGGGACTGGGTTTCGGGACCCCTGAAGAAGTCAGTGGTCCTCCCCTTCGTCTCGATGCACGGATCCACCGCCCGGATGGCCGAACACCTGACCGCTGCGCTGGCCGGCCGGGGGATCGCCGTCCACCCCTTCGATCTCACCGTGACCGACACCGGGAAGCTGGTGATCGCCCTGGTCGACGCCTCCGCCCTGGCGCTGGGCACCCCGACCGTCCTGGCCGGTCCCCACCCCCTGGCCGCCGCCGCCGCCGTCCTGGTCAACGCCCTCAAGCCGCGGCTGGAGCACGCCGCGATCTTCGGCTCCTACGGCTGGGGGGGGAAGACGGTGGAGACGGTCACCGCCCTGATCGCCAACCTCAAGGCCGACCTGCTCGAGCCGGTGATCTGCAAAGGTCTCCCCGGACCGGAGGCCTTCGCCGCCCTCGACCGGACGGCGGAGGAATTGGACCGGCGGCTGAGCGGGTAATCCGGACCGCTGGCGCGGCGACCGGCCGATATGCACGGGCAGCTGATACTCATCCTCCTCGCCGCGCTGGCCGCCCCCGGGGCGACGGATCGGGAAGACCGGGTCTACCCCTACTCGGTCGCGATCCACATCAACGGGGAGAAGCTCGACACTCTCCACCGTTTCCTCGGATTCGGTCCCGGCTATCTCCGCCAGCTCCTTCTGGATTCCTCCACCGCCTTCGCCGACCGGGACTCCCCGCCGCCCACCCTCACCCTCCTGGAAGCGATTGCCCGCGACGACGCGCGAAAGATGAAGAAGGTCCTGCGGGCGGAGAGTTTTTACAACGCCTCCATCAAAATCAGCGTCGTGGACCGGGATCAGTCCCTCCGGCTCTACTTCACGGTCACCACCGGCAACCCCTTCCGGATCCGTTCGGTGGTAATCGAAAATGCCGGGCCGGAACTCGCGGAGGACTTTTCCCTGCCCGTCGGCGGGGAGATCGGGCTGGCGGCCGGCGATCCGGGGACCTCGACCGCGATCCTCGCGGCCGAGACCGCCCTGCTGGACCGCTTCCGCCGCGCCGGCTACCCCGACGCGGCGATGGCCGGCCGGGAGGTGGTGGTGGATTACTCCGACGAGTCGGTCTCGGTCACCTACCGGGTCGATCCCGGCCCCCGGTCCTCCTTCGGCCGGACGGACTTCGAAGGCCTCAAGGGCGTCCGGGAGAAGCTGGTGCGGAAACAGATCCCCTGGCAGCCGGGGGCGGTCTTCAACCCGGAACAGGTCCAGATCCTCCGCAACCGCCTCGGCCGCACCGGGCTCTTCACCACCATCCTGCTCTCGATCGAGCAGAGCCGTGATCCTCCGGCCGCCGAAGAGGGGAAGCCTTCGCCGCTCCGCCCCCTCGACATCCTGGTCACCCTCCGGGAGCGCGACCGCTACACCCTCGGGCTCGAGGCCGGTTACGGCACCGACATCGGTTTCGGGGGCGCGGTCTCCTGGGAGGACCGGAATTTCCTGTTCGGCCGCGGGGATCTCTTCCGGCTGAGGATCTTCGGGAGCAAGGATCTCTATTACGCCGAGGGCCTCTACCGGGTCCTCTCCTTCCTCCACCCCGACCAGTCTCTCAACTTCGCCGTCCAGCCGGTCTACGACCGGCCCCGGGCCTACACCAGCTACCGGTGGCGGGCCTCGGCCCTGCTCCGCCGGGAGTTCGGCGACGCCTTCGTGGTCAGCGGGGGAACGGCCTACACCTTCGACCGGGTCGAGCAGTTCGATGAGGAGGAGGAGTTCTTTCTCTGTTCCATCCCCCTGAGCGCGCAGGTGCAGGCGGGGCGGCGGAAGGATCAGCGCTTCCAGCGGGCGGGGGCGCTCTTCCTGGTCCAGGGCGAGCCCTACTGGGACGTCAAGCGCGAGAACTACTTCGTCAAGACGATGGCCACCGCGAATTTCATCTACCGGGTCCCGGGGGCGGATTTCCTGACCGCCACGGCCCGGGTCACCGTCGGGAACCTCCCGGAGGCCGACCTGGAGGAGGTCCCGGCCGACCTGCGGTTCTACGCCGGGGGGGCGAACTCGATCCGGGGTTACGCCTACCAGAAGGTCTCCCCGATGGTCGGCCGGGACCCCGTCGGAGGGCTCTCGCTCCTCACCGCCGGCCTGGAATTCAACTGCGAGGTGATCGGCGACTTCGGCGCCGCCGCCTTTCTCGACGGCGGGGCGGCCTTCGCCGGGGACCGGCCGCAATTCGGGGACGAGATCCGCTGGGGGACAGGGGTGGGGCTCCGTTACTTCACCCCGATCGGCCCGATCGGGGCCGATCTCGGTTTCCCCATCGAACCCCGGAAGGGAATCGACAGCGCTTTCCAGGTTTATGTCAGCGTTGCCCAGATCTATTAGAAGTTCAAAGTTCAAAGTTCGAAGTTCAAAGTTGCGGATCGGGACCGGATTAGCGGACGAAAAGAATCGAGTACGAGGACGATCAACAGATGAAAGAGAAGCCCGGAAGATCCCGGCCCGTCCGGATCCTGCGCCGGCTGGCCAAGTATGCCGTCCGGCTGGTTCTGGCGGTCATCATCGTCATCGCGGCCGTCCTGACGACGATCCAGACCCCGCCGGGCAAGCGGCTGCTGGCCGAAGCCGCCACCCGGCTGGCCAGCTCCCCCGGGACCTCGATCCGGTTCCGCCGGATCTCCGGGGTGCTGCCGTTCCGGGTTCGGCTGGGCGAGCTCCGCCTCGGCGACGAGGGGGGGGACTGGCTGGTGATCGAGGACGCCCGGGTCCGCTTCGACCCCTTCGAGATCCTCTCCTTCCGACTCCACGCCGAGAGCGTGAAGGTGGACCGGGTCACCTGGTACCGGATCCCCTCCGCCGGGGAGGATGAACCCGGAGGCGATGGGGGGGGAGGGGGCAACGACGACGACTTCACCCCCGCCGAGATCCCCTCGTTCACGGTCGAAGACCTCCTGGTCCGGAAGGCGACGGCGGCCGAATCGCTCTTCGGACGCCGGGTGGAGGCCCTGATCGAGGGGACGGTTGCCAACAGTGTTGCCGGCGGGCCCCGTGCTCGGCTGTCGATCACCCCGCTCTGGGGGATCGGGGAGCAGGTAACCGTCACCGCCTCCTCCGCCGCCGATCTCTCCCGTCTTCAGGTGGAGGTGGACATCGACGATCCGGCGGGGGGCGCGCTCTCCGCGGCCATCCTCCCGGGTTCCTCGGGCCTGCTCTCTTTCCGGTTCCGGGGCGAGGGGCCCTGGGAGGCGGTGAAGACCACCTTCAGCTTCCGGGACCCGGACCGTTACGAGATCAACGGGGATCTCATTCTCGACCTCGACCGCGTCCTCCTCGAAGGGGAGCTGGCCGGCACGGTCCATCGGCCGCCCTTCCCGGGTTGGGCCGGGGAAGGCGAACTCCACGCCCGTTTCACCGCCGGCGGCGGAAACCAGGATCTCTCGGCGAAACTTGAAGGGCGGGGGATCTCCGGCCCCCTCCTGGGGGTGAAACGGTGCCTGGTCACGGCCGAGCTGGCCGACCTCTTCGGGGCGGTCCGCGGGGCGGTATCCCTGGAAGCGGATGGGGCGAGCCTGACCCGCTCCGACGAGCACGACCCCGACCCCGGCGACCTCTTCGGCCGGGTCGCCGGCCGTTTCACTCTCCACGGTGACTCCGCCTGTCCCGGGGCCGACCTCACCCTGGGGGTCCAGGGTTTCTCCATCCCCGGTCTCCTCCTCCACCCGCAGGAGGTCAGGGCACTCAACGTCAAGGGGCGGCTGACCGGGGACCGGCTGGACCTCGATATCAAGGGAGAGGGGGACCGGGGTTTCCGGCTGAAGGCCGGCCTGGCCGCCGGGGTCAGCTTCACGACCGATCCATTCTTCCTGGATTTTCCGGCGGACGGGAAACTGGATGGTTCACTCTCGGCCGCCGTCGATCTCGGCTTCTTCAACAACCTCCTCGCCCTCTCCCGCCAGGCCCTGGGCGGGGTGGTGGAGGCGGAGCTCACCCTGGGCGGGACCTTCGGCTCCCCGATCCCCGGGGGCGGGATCGTCCTCAAAGGGGGCGAATACCAGAACCTCAACACCGGGACCGTCCTCCACCGGATCAGCGGAAGGATCCGGCTCGAGGAGGACCGGCTGGTCCTGGAGGAGCTCTCCGCCCGGACCCCGGCCCCGCCCCAGCCCGTCCTCTTCGGCTGGACCAAATACATACCGGGGGTCAGGTTCACCCCCCTGGTCGACCGGGCGAGGGAGATCACCCGGACGGGCCGGGTATCCCTGTCCGGCTGGACCCGGCTCTCCCCGCACGAGGGGTGGCCCTCCTCTTACTCCCTGCGGCTGGAGGACGCGCTCCTGGCGGATACGGAGATCCTGACCGCGATCGTCTCCGGGCGGGTCGATCTCGAGGGTTCGCTGGACGACAGCCGTCTGGCGGGGGAGCTGAAGCTCCGCCGCGCCGAGGGGAGGATCCCCGGGCGGGTGGCCGCCGGGGTCGCGGAGATCGAGGTGATCGAGATCAACAAGCCGGGGGAGAAGAATGAACCCCCGCCGCCGGTCCGTTCCCGGCCTTTCCTGGACAAGATGTCCCTCGACCTGAAGCTGACCGCGCCGAACAACGTGCTGATCAAGGGCCGGGGGCTCGACTCGGAGTGGAAGGCCGATATCCGCGTGACCGGCCGCGCCGCCGCCCCAGAGGTCCGGGGGGGCTTGACCCTGCTCGACGGGATCTTCATCTTTATGGGCGAGGAGATGGACCTGGAGAACAGCTCCGTGATGATGGACGGGGGGTACCCCCCCGACCCCCAGATCAGGGTCAACGCCCGGATCGCCAAGCCCGACATCACGGTGACCCTCCAGCTGCTCGGCACGGCCGGCCGGGTGGAGGTGGAGATCTCCTCCCAGCCCCCCTACTCCCAGGACGAGATTCTCGCCCGGCTCATCTACGGCCGCCCCGTCTCCCAGCTCTCCGGGTTCCAGGCGCTCCAGATCGCCCAGGGGCTGCGGACCATCCGGGGCCAGGCCAACCTGCTGGAGAGGCTCACCGGCTGGACCTCCTTCCTCGGCACCGTCCAGGTCGACCTGACCGAGCTCGAGGGCGGCGCGGAACAGACCGCGCTGCGGGTCCGCTGGTCGCTCTCCCGCAACTTCTACATCGAGAACCAGCGGTCGATCGAGTCACCCGACAACCTCTTCCTCGCCCGCTGGGAGATGATCAAGAACCTCGAGCTGAGGGTCCAGTCCGGCTACGGCCTCCTCGGCGACGCCGCCTTCCTCCACTGGCAGATGCACTATTGATCCGCCGCCCCCTGCCCACTGCCTACTGTCCACTGTCCACTGCCCACGTATTTACTTTTCCCGTTGCCCGTCCACCGGGTGGTGATATACTGTCCCCGTTTGCGATACACCAACCGGAGATCATCGCGATGAATATCCGCCCGCCAGATAACCACTCAGGGGAGAAGATCACCCTGGACGCCGCCGCGGTCGAGGCCGTCCTCCAGGGGCCGCCGCTGGATGCGGCGCCCTTCGCCCCCCGGGCCGCCGTCCTCTCCAGCCGCCAGGGCGAGACCAAAACGATGCTCATCCGCCCGGCGGTGCGGGAGGAGGCCCCCGCCCTGCTCAACTTCCTGTCCGACAGATTCCTCGGGGGCGAGCCCCCGGCATCCGACCCCGGCGGCCGCGGCCGGGCCGGGGCCCGGCTCTACGCCGAAATCCTCGGCTGGTACCGCGACCGGGTCAAGGACCCCTTCGTCCTCCTCGGCCTCTGCGGGGGGGAACTGGCCGCCGTCGCCGACGGCCGCCACCTCAGCCGGGAGATCACCATCGCCTTCCACACCCTCGCCTTCATCCCCGGTTTCCGGGCCGGGCTGGCGATGAACTTCGCCGTCTCCCAGCACTGCTTCGCCGAGCTCGACCGGAACGAGATCTGGATCGCCTGCGAGAGCGCGGCCGACTGGAAGAGCCGCGCCGTGGAGGCGGCCCTCCCCTCCTACCCCTGGCCCGACCTCCAGCACGAGCTGGGCGGCGGCCGGGTCTACTACCTGACCCGGACTTACTGGGAGTCGGCGCTCCACGACCGCCTGGCCGGGAGTTACGGGATCCGGATCGACCGGGAGGTCTCCCGGGAGCTTCTGGAGGAGAACCGGGTCCTCAACTTCCCCTCCGCCCCGGAAGCGGTCGGCGACCGGCCCCCGTCCCCCCGGCTTCTCCTCCCCCCGGAAGATCAGTCCCGTCGGGCCGGGGAGAAGTAACCGACGTTTTCCATCAAGCGTTTTTTTCGATGGACAGGCCTGTCCTCTGTTCGCGCCCCGGAAGGTGATTGGATGTTATTGTGACGGCAGTGAAGTGATTGCAAACGATTGGTTCGAGTGTTAACCCAAATCCAGGGGAGGTTTGAATTATGAGTATGATCAAGGAGTTCAAGGAATTCGCGATGCGGGGCAACGTGCTGGATATGGCGGTCGGCATCATCATCGGCGCCGCCTTCGGCAAGATCGTCTCCTCGTTCGTCGCCGACGTGATTATGCCCCCGATCGGGCTCCTGCTCGGGAACGTGGATTTCTCCGACCTGGCCGTTATCCTGAAAGCCGCCACGGTGGACGCGGGCGGCCAGCCGGTCGCCGCCGTGACCCTCGGTTACGGGATGTTCATCCAGACCGTGATCGACTTCCTGATCATCGCCGCCGCTATCTTTATGATGGTCAAGGCGATGAACTCGCTGAAGAAGAAGGAAGAGGCCGCCCCGGCCGCCGCGCCGGCTCCGACCAAGGAGGAGACCCTCCTCACCGAGATCCGCGACATCCTGCAGCGGAAGTAACCTCCTGCCGCCGGCGCAGCACAGGCAGGAATGCCTGTGCTACCGAGCTGCCAACGTAACACAGACATTCCTGTCCACTGTCCACTGCCTACCCATATACGGTCCCATCACCATATCCCGGTACCCCTTCCCCGCCGGGATGAACGGGTAGATCGCCTCCTCCCGGTCGGTGACCACCTCCAGGAAGCAGGGCCCCTCGGCCAGCAGAAACTCGTCCAGCGCCCCCTCCAGCTCCTCCTTCTTCCGGATCTTCCGGTGCCAGGCGAAGCCGCACTCGGCGGCGATCCGGGAGAAGTCGGCGTCAAAGGCCCGCTCGGTGGCGGTGAAGCGCCGGTCGTAGCTCAGCGACTGGATCGTCCGGACCATCCCGTCGGCGTGGTTGTTGAGGAGCAGGACCTTGATCGGGATCCCCAGGGAACCGATGGTGTGGATCTCGCCCATATTCATCCGGATCGAGCCGTCCCCGTCGATGGCGATGACCCGCGCTTCCGGGTCGGCGAAGTGGGCACCGACCGCCGCCGGGAGCGAGAACCCCATCGTCCCGAAGGCCCCGGCGGTCAGGAAGGACTTCGGCCGGGCCATCGGCAGGTACTGGGCGGCCAGCATCTGGTGCTGGCCGACCCCGGTGGTCACCCGGGTGTTCTCGGTCAGCCGCCGGGAGAGCAGCTCCATCACCCCGGCCGCCTGGATCTCTTCGGCGTCGCGGTTGTAGTCGAGGGGGTGGGAGTGCTTCAGCTCGGCGGCGCGCCGTCGCCACTCCCCGATCTCCAGTTTCACCGGGTTCCGCCGGGCGTAGTCGAGCAGGTCCTCCAGGACCGCCCGGGCGTCGCCGATGAAGGAGAACTTCGGGTCGCGGGTGACCCGGACCTCCTGGACCTTGGCGGGGTTGATGTCGATGTAGGCGATATCCGCCTGCAGCCCCGATTCGCCGACCTTCTGGGCCACCCGGTCGTTCCAGCGAACCCCGAAGGCGACGAAGAGGTCGGTCTCCTGGATCGCCGTGTTGGCGTAGGGGGTGCCGTACATCCCCAGCATCCCCAGCGAGGTGTCGAGGGCCTCGTCGATCACCCCCTTGGCCATCAGGCTGATGATCGAGGGGATGTTGAAGATCCGGTTGAACTCCCGGATCCGCCGGCTGGCGCCGTCGGAGTTGAGCCCTCCCCCGATGTAGAGCAGCGGCCGCCGGGACTTCTCCAGCAGGCCGAAGAACTGCCGGCACTGGTTGGCGCCCAGGTGCGACTCCTGGTCGTACTTCAGGCGGTAGCGTTCGGTCTCCAGGCCCCGCCAGGCGCCTTGGGCCCGCTGGATGTCGAGGGGGAAATCGATCACCACCGGCCCGGGCTTGCCGGAACGGGAGAAGAAGTAGGCGTCCTTGACCGTCTCCTCGATCCGGTCGGGGTCGGCGATCAGGACCACATTCTTGGCCGCCCGGGCGAAGACCCGGCTGACGTCGATGTGCTGGAACTCGTCCGTTCCCAGCCGGCACTGCGGGACCTGACCGGCGAAGACCAGCAGGGGGATGGAGTCGTTGTAGGAGTCGGCCACCGCGGTCAGGGTGTTGGTGATCGCCGGTCCCGAGGTCGCCACCGCCACCCCGGTCCGGTCGCCGGACCGGGAGTAGCCGGAGGCGGCGAAGGCGCAGGACTGCTCGTTGGCGTTGACGGTGATTGCGATCGGGGAACGTCCCAGGGCGTCGAAGACCGGGAGGATCGCCGCCCCGCTGTAGCCGAAGATCCGCTTCACCCCCAGTTCCTGGAGGCTCCTGACCATAATTTCCGCCCCGTTCATCTTCATCCGTTCCCTCAGTTCGTGTCGCTATGCTCTATGCGCTTTGCTCACTGCTTACTGATCACCGATCCCCCGAACCATACCGGATTCTTCCGGAAAGTCAAATCCCTCTTCCGGCAAATTTTTTCCTTGGCGGGGGACAGGGGTTGTGATAGTTTTTAGTAATCATTATCATTCTCAACCCAATCCGGCGTCGGGCGCCGGAGAACCGCCAAGGAGGCAAGCTATGGAAGCCGTCAAGGAAACAGCCGTCAACGTTATGCCCCGGATCGGGGACAAGGCCCCCGCGTTCAAGGCCGTCACCACCCAGGGCGAGATCGATTTTCCCAAACAGTTCGCCGGGAAGTGGGTTATCCTCTTCAGCCACCCGGCCGACTTCACGCCGGTCTGCACCTCGGAGTTTATGACCTTCGCCACGATGGCGCCGAAGTTCGCCGAGGCCAACTGCGAGCTGGTCGGGGTCTCCGTGGACGGGCTCTACAGCCACATCGCCTGGCTGCGGACGATCAAGGAGAAGATCCGGTACCGGGGGATGAAGGACGTCGAGGTGAAGTTCCCCCTGATCGAGGACATCACGATGCAGGTCTCCGGCCTCTACGGGATGATCCAGCCGGGCGAGAGCTCGACCAAGGCGGTCCGGGCGGTCTTCTACATCGACCCCCGGGGCGTCATCCGGACCATCCTCTACTACCCGCTCTCCACCGGCCGGAACTTCGAGGAGATCTACCGGGTCCTGATCGCCCTCCAGACCGCCGACGCCTTCTCCGTCGCCACCCCGGCCGACTGGCAGCCGGGCGACGACGTGATCGTCCCCACCGCCGGCTCCTGCGGCGCGGCCAAGTCGCGGATGGAAGCCAAGGACCTCAAGTGCTACGACTGGTTCTTCTGCACCAGGAAGCTGGCCAAGGAGAAGGTCTTCTCCGCCGTCCTGAAGAAGGGGAAGAAAAAGAAGTAATCAGATAATCACCGGTTACCGGTCGCCGACCCCTCACCCCCGGACGGGGGTGAGGGGTTTTTTGTGCGCCCGCCGGTAGCACAGACATTCGTATCTGTGCGGGGCAAAGCACAGGCAGAAATCCTGGTGCCGCCTATTGGCCTTTCAATCAGGCGGATGCCTGTGATACTCTCCGCGGTACCGCGGCGCGGTTCTTCCGGTCGTTAATCTGCGATTGGCGGGTGGGTCGATTATGAAATCAATCAGGGCCAAGATGCTCCTCTGGTTCGGGGCCCCGGCGGCTCTCCTCTTCCTGCTGCTGGGGGCGGTCAATTACCTCCAGGTCCGCCGGACGGTCTTCCCCCTCAACGAGGAGCTCAGCCGGGAGGTCCTGGCCGCCCGGGCGGCGGAGATCGGCCGGCTGATGCACGGCTATCTCAGCGAGATCCGGGCGATGTCGCGGGACGACATCCTCCGCGAGGGGACCCGGGAGGAGATCAGGGCCGACATCCTCGGCCGGGAAGCGGTGCTCAACCCCGACTACGAGATGGTCTTCTACGCCGACCGGGAGGGAAGCTACATCACCTCCAACAACCTCGAGGGCAGCGTCGCCGACCGCGAATACTTCCGGGCGATTATGGAGGAGGGCGCCGGCTGCTACGTGAGCAACCCCCTGGTCTCCCGGTCAACGGGGCGGAACATCTTCGTCGTCGCCTGCCCGGTGCTCGACGGGGAGGGGGAGAGAAAGGGAGTGGTCGCCTCCACGGTCCTCCTCGAGACCCTGACCTCGATCGCCGGGTCGATCAGGATGGGGGAGAAGGGGTTCGGCTACGTGGTCGACTCCACCGGCCTCCTGATCGCCCACCCCTCCCCGGAGTGGCGGTTGAAGCTGAACCTCCTGACTTCGGCCGGCCTGGGGTTCGACGGCCTGGACGCGGTCGGCCGGAGTATGGTCGAGGGCCGGCCGGGGCTGCTCCACTACCGCCGTCCCGACGGATCGAGGATGATCGCGATCTTCGACCGCATCCCCGACACCCCCGGCTGGTTTCTCGGCCTCGCCCTCTCCGAGGAGGAGCTGACGGGCAAAGTGGCCGCCCTGGCGCGCAAGATCATTTTCCTGCTGCTGCTGATCCTCGTCATCGTCATCCTGATCGTCATCTTCGTCTCCGGCCGGATCGCCCGCCCGGTGGCGGAACTGAGAAGGGGGGTGGAGAAGGTCAGCGCGGGCGACCTCGACCACCGCCTGGAAATCCGCACCGGCGACGAGATCGAGAAGCTGGCCTCCGCCTTCAACCGGATGACGGTCGATCTCAAAGAGCAGATCAGGAACCTCCGGTCCGAGACCGCGAAGAGGCAGGCGGTGGAGAGCGAGCTCCAGATCGCCAAGGAGATCCAGGAGTCCATCCTCCCCCGGGTCTTCCCGCCCTTCCCCGGCCGGGGCGAGTTCGACCTCTATTCCGTGATGCACCCGGCCAAGGAAGTGGGCGGGGATTTCTACGACTTCTTCTTTTACGACAAGGGAACCTTCGTGATGACCATCGGCGACGTCTCCGGCAAGGGGGTTCCCGCCGCCCTTTTTATGATGCTCAGCCGGACACTGATCCACACCGTGGCTTCGGAAGAGAAAGACCCGGCCCGGGTCTTGAGCAAGGTCAACGATATCGTCGCCGCCGACAACGAGACGAGTATGTTCATCACCGTCTTCCTGGCTTACTACGACGTGGAGACGGGGAGACTGACCTACTCCAACGCCGGCCACGCCCCCGCCCTAAAGATCACCGCGGGCCGGCGGGTGGAAGAACTGACCACGGAGAACAGCGTTGCCCTGGGGGCGATGCCGGGCGTCGAATACCGGCCGGGGGAGACCGTCCTCGAACGGAACGACAAGTTCGTGTTGTACACCGACGGCGTCAACGAAGCGGTCAACCGGAAAGGCGAGTTCTACGGGACCCGGAAGTTCATCGACCATTTCCTCCGGGACAACGATCTCACCGCCCGGGAAGAATGCACCGCCATCCTGAAAGACGTGATGGATTTCCAGGAAGACCTCCAGCACGACGACATCACGATCACTGTCTTCCGGCGCCTGGAATGAGTCCGCGTCCCCCGGGGACTTTCTCTTGCCGCCCTTCCGGAATTTGTTAGACTCTCCCCCGAAATGCCGGCAGGAGAACTGACCGGCCGACTCCACTGGATATGGAATTTCAATCGAGAATTCACTGCGGCACCCTGACCGAATCCGCCGCCGGCCGGAGGGTCCTGGTCGCCGGCTGGGTTGACGCCCTGCGCGACCACGGCGACATCCTCTTCGTCCACCTGCGCGACCAGAGCGGGATCGTCCAGGTCGTCTTCCACCCCGGCAAGGTTCCGGGTCTGCGGGAAGAGGCCTCCCGGCTCAGGGAGGAGTTCTGCGTCGCCGTCCGCGGCGAGGTGGTCGTCCGGGAGAAGGGGACCGCGAACCCGGCCCTCGCCACCGGATCGGTCGAGGTCCGGGCCGAAGAACTGGAGATACTCAGCCCCTCCCCGGTTTTGCCTTTCCCGATCTCGGAGAAGGCGATGGTGTCCGGGGGAACGGTCGACGCCGCCACCGTCGGCGAGGACCTCCGTCTCCAGTACCGCTACCTCGATCTGAGGCGCCCCTCGATGCGGCAGAACCTGGTCAACCGCTACCGGATCATCAAGACCGCCCGGGAATTCCTCGACTCCCGGGGCTTCGTCGAGATCGAGACCCCGGTGCTGACCAGGTCCACCCCCGAGGGGGCCCGCGACTACCTGGTTCCCAGCCGGGTCCATCCCGGCTGCTTCTACGCTCTCCCCCAGTCGCCCCAGCTCTTCAAGCAGATCCTGATGTGCTCCGGCTTCGAGCGCTACTTCCAGGTCGTCCGCTGCTACCGCGACGAGGACCTCCGCCCCAACCGCCAGCCGGAGTTCACCCAGCTCGACCTCGAGGCCGCCTTCATCGACGAGGAGTTCATCTACGAGCTGGTCGAGGAGCTGGCCGCGAGGGTCTTTGCCGCCGGGAGGATCGAGCTCCCCCGGCCCTTCCCTCGCCTCCCCTTCTCCGAGGCGGTGGGGAGGTACGGCACCGACCGGCCCGACCTCCGTTTCGGCCTCGAGTTCGTCGATACCGCCGGCATCTTCGCCGATACCGGCTACGCCATCTTCAGGAAGATCGTCGAAGCCGGCGGCGCGATCAAGGGGATCTGCGTCCGGGGGCGCTCCGCCGACCTCTCCAAGAACGTTCTCCAGAACGAGTATGCGAAGAAGATCGTCCCCGGCTTCGGGGCGAAGGGGATGACCTGGATGCGGGTTGCCGGCGGGAAGCTCGACTCCAACATCGTCCGTTTCTTCTCTCCCGCCGAGGAGGAAAAGATCATTGAGCGCTTCGCCGCCGAAGACGGCGACGTGATCCTGATGATCGCCGACACCAACCCCGCGGTCGTCGCCGATGCCCTCGGCCGCCTCCGCCTCCACCTGGCCGGTCGGCTGAACCTGATCCCGGGAGGGGAATTCAAGCCGGTCTGGATCACCGGTTTCCCCCTCTTCGAGGAGACCGGGGAGGGGCTCGCCTCCCGCCACCACCCCTTCACCGCCCCCGATCGGGAGGATTTTGATCCCGGGGATCTGGATGATCTCCTCGCCCTCCGCTCCCGGGCCTATGACCTGGTCGTCAACGGCGAGGAACTCGGCGGCGGATCGATCCGCATAAACAACCCCGGACTCCAGGCCAGGATCTTTCAGGCCCTGGGGATGAAGGAGGAGACCGCCCGGGATCGGTTCGGCTTCTTCCTCGAGGCCCTCCGGTACGGGGCTCCGCCCCACGGGGGGATCGCCCTCGGCATCGACCGGACGGCGGCGATGGTCCTCCAGACCCCCTCGGTTCGGGAGGTGATCGCCTTCCCCAAGAACCGGGCCGCCTTCTGCCCCCTCACCGGCGCCCCCGCCGCCGTCGACCGCCTCCAGCTGAAGGAACTCCATCTCGACGGGGTTTCCGCCGCCCCCGCTCCCCAATCGGGAGAAGCGTCCGACCTCATCGACACCCTCTCCTGGGTTTCCCGGATCGGCGTCCACGAGGCGGAGAAGCCGGTTCTCCGGACCGCCGTCGAGGAGGCGAAGGAATTGGCCGCCGCCGCCCGCGCGCGGGCGGGAGATGAAGATCCGCTCTATACCCCGGTCAAGGCCGCCCCCCCCTTGAGGTCGGGTGATGAGCCTGAGATCAACCCCCTCGCCCAGGACGGCACCCTGCTCAAGAACGCCCCGGAACGGAAAGACGACTGTTACCGCGTCCCCCCCGTCCTGGAATAACCTTCGACCGCAACCCCCGTCATAATTGCTTCGTCGCTTCGCTCCTCGCGATGACAATTCGGGGTTTGTCGGACAGCCTTGTAAGCCCGTGGACAAGGATTACCAAGATCAAAATATAAGCCTCCGCAGGAGGCGACACAGGGATAGCCGCGGGCGTAAGCCCGTGGAAGAGTCGTGAATATTCTCGTCTCCGCCGCCATCGCGGTCGCCGGCCGGCCGTCCGACCCCCTCGGCCGGCCCCTGGAAGGCTATACCCCGCCCGAAGATGCCGCCGCCGTCCGCCTCCTGAAGGCCGCCGGCGCCGGGATCATCGGGAATCCCCGGACCGCCGAACTCGCCTTCGGACTGGCCGGCGACACCACCGTCCGGGCCCTGGAGGAGACCGGGGCAGCCGCCGCCCTCGGCCTCGATATTCTCGGCGAGGTCCGCCTGGCCGCCGCCGCTTCCGGACTGGCCGGCTACAAGCCGAGCTGGGGAATCTTCTCCCGGGCCGGAGTGATCGGCCTCGTCCCCTCGATGGAGTCAATCGGCCTGATCGCGGAAAAAGTTTCCACGATCCGGGAGCTGGCCGGCTTCCTCGCCGTTCCTGACTCGTCCGACTTCTCGATGCTCCGACAAGACCTTCCGGAATTTCCCGGCTCCGCCCCGACCGCTCCACCCCGGCTGGGCTTGATCAAGGAGTGCCGATCCGACCTTGCCCCCGCCGAGTCCGGGGCTGTGAGCCGGGCGGTCCGGCTCCTCGAAGAGCGGGGCTGCAGCGTGACCGAAGTCTCCCTCCCCGATTACGGCCTCTTTTCCCCGGTCCATCGGATCGTCGGCCCGGTCGAGGCCTCCTCCGCCGCCGGCAACTACGACGGCGTCCGCTTCGGACCCCGGGCAAAGGACGCCGAGAACTGGAACGAGATGTACCTTCGGACCCGCGGGGAGATCTTCTCCCTTCCGGTCAAGTCCTATCTCTTCCAGGGCGCCTACTTCCAGTTCCGGGATTACCCGGCCTTCGAGAACGCCGCCCGGATCCGCCGCCGCCTGGTGACGGAGACGAACAAGCTATTCCAAAAGGTAGATTTCCTGATCCTCCCCGCCCTCCGCGGCGGCCGGGAACCGCAACAGGCCCGGACCGTCGGCGAAACTTACGAGGCTTTCCGACATACCCTCCCCGCCAATGTCCTCGGCGCCCCGGCCATCACCCTCCCCGGCTTTGCGCTGGCTGGAGACCGGGACCTTGGTCTCCAGCTTCTCGGTCGGCATCTCTCCGACCCGACTCTCCTCTATCTGGCCGCCCATCTGTGCACAACCCAGGCCGATACCGGAGGGGGAGAATGAACTACGAGGCTGTCATCGGACTGGAGATTCACGTCCAGCTCAACTCCTCGACCAAGCTCTTCTGCAACTGCCCCAACGACCCCTCCCTCCCCCCCAACTCCGCCGTCTGCCCGGTCTGCCTCGGACTTCCCGGCACCCTCAAGCGTCTGGGCCGGGTTCCCCTGGAGAAAGGCGCCCTCTCCTGCCTGGCCATCAACTGCCAGGTCCAGCCCGTCTCCGCCTTCGATCAGAAGGTTTACTACTACCCCGACCCCCCCCGGGGCTACCAGCTCTCCCAGTTCCATCAGCCCCTGGGGAAGAACGGCTGGCTGGAGATCCGCGCCGGAGACGGTGGCTGGAAGCGCCTGAGAATCCGGGAAGCCCACCTGGAGGAGGACGTCGCCCGCCTGGTCCACGGGACCGAGGGGAGAAAACGCTACAGCCTGGTTGACTTCAACCGGGCCGGGGCCCCCCTGGTCGAGATCGTCACCGAGCCCGATATGCGCTCCCCCCGCGAGGCGATGGAGTTCATCAGGATGCTCCGGTCCAGCCTCCGCTACGCCGGGACCGCCGAGTGCAGTATGGAGGAGGGAACGATGCGGGCCGACGCCAACATCTCCATCCGCCCGGAAGGTTCGGCCGGGTTCTTTCCCAAGGTCGAGGTCAAGAACCTCAACTCCATCCGCCACCTCGGCGCCGCGGTCGCCTACGAGATCGTCCGCCAGGCCGGGCTGGCCGAACAGGGGAAGAAGGTCACCCTGCACACCCGCCTCTGGGACCCGGAGCGGAACATCACCGTCCCGATGCGGGGAAAGTTCGCCGGTCCCTGCGTCCCCGACCCCTCCGTCCCCCCCGTCGCCGTCTCCGCTGAGTTCCTTGCCGGCCTGAAGAGCCGCCTGCCCAAGATGCCGGCCGACCGCCGGAAGGAGTACGAAAAACTCCCCGGCCTCACCCCCGAAGACGCCGAACAGATGAGTTCCGAACGCGACCTGGCCGACTACTTCGAGGGCGTTCTGGCCGCCTCCGTTCCCCCGAAGCCGGCCCTCGACTGGATCAACCACCGTCTCCGACCCCTGCTCCGGGAAAGGAACGAGACCCTGGCCGGCACCCGCGTCACCCCGCGACGCCTGGCCGAACTGATCCTCCTGGTCGAGAAGAAGAAGATCAGCTCCCCGGCCGGGAGGGAGGTCCTCTCCCGGCTCTTCGAGAGTGATTTCCCCCCGGCCCTCCTGGCCGAGCAAGCCGGGGCGGGCCGGATCTCCGACGCCCGGTCCCTGGATAAGATCGTCGAGACCGTGATCGCCGAAAACCCGGCCGCGGCCGGTGATTACCGCCAAGGCAAGAAACCCGCCCTCGGTTTCCTGGTCGGCCGGGCGATGAAAGCCGCGGCCGGCCGGGCCGACCCCGGGGAACTCCGCCGCCTCCTGGCGGAGAAGCTCTCCCCCCCGCCCGCCTGATCCCCGATCGCGTTGCCCACCGACTACCGATCCGGTGAGGGGCCCTGGCGCTATGCTCTATGCGCTATGCCAAGACCATCCCCCATCCCCAATTATCCTTCCCATCTCCATCCCCCCGGGATATCATCCCCCGCATCTATCCTGGAGCGGATTATGAGAAGAGTTCTCTTCCTCCCGATCATCGCCGCCCTCCTCACCGCCGGCTGCGCCGGCCGCCGCAACTACCAGGCCGCCGAAGCGCTCCAGCCGGTCAACCCCCACGCCGCCCTCGAGTACATCGCCCTGGCCCTGGCCGACGATCCCGCCGACGAAGAGACCCGGGACCTCCTGAAGGGCGTCATCCAAGCGATCGTCGCCGGCCATCAGACCGCGGTCGAGACGCTGGTCCGTTCCGGCGCCTACGCGGAGGCCCTGGCCGAGTACGACCGGGTCATCGCCTCGGCCGCCCTGGTCCGTTCCCTCCCCGGCGGCCCCTACAACCTTTACTACCGGGAGAACCAGCGCTCCGAGCTGACCGAACCCGCCGCCGCCCAGGTCTACGCCGCCGGGCTGCGGCTCGAGAGGGAGGGCGATCTCCGCGCCGCCGTGGACGCCTACGACCGGGCCCTGGGGTTGGTCCCCAACTACCGCGACGCCCGCACCCGGCGGGAAGGCCTGATGGGCAGGGTCACCTTCCGTATCTTCATCCCCCCCGTCTCCCCGGGACGGGATCCGGAGGCGGCGGCGATCCTCGCCTCCGGCGTCGGGACCGCCGCCCTCTCCTCCCGCCCGCGTTTTCTGCAGCTGGCCGCCGGGCCCGCCCGCGCCGCCGTCTGCAGGATCGTGATCGAGAGCTCTTCCTTCACCGACAGCGGCTGGCAGGGCCGCCGGGACAGCGCGCGGGTCGAGGTGCCGGTATACAACAGCAAGGGGAAACAGACCGGAACGGCGGTGAGGACGGCGCACTGGACGGTCTTCAGCCGCCGGACTTGCTACACCCTTTCCGCCGGCTTCACCGTCGAGGCCACCGACCCCCTCGCCCCCGCCCCCTCGGCCCGCGCCTCCGCCGCCGAGACCGACGAGGCCGCCTACGCCGTCTGGCACGGGGAGCGTTCCGCAGTTCCCGCCTCCGTCCTTGAGCTCCCCTCCACCCCGGCCGACCCCGCCGGCCGCCCGGCCCTGACCGCCCGGGCCGCCGCCCTCGTCGCCGCCGAACTCGGCCACCGCCTATTTTTGGCCTACAAATAAACGAAGAACCGTGCACACGCGATACCCCTGATGAAGAAGACATCCTTGAACCTCGTTATCCTCACCATTTTGCTCGCCGCCTGCGCCTCCGCCCCCGTGATCGGGAGAAGAATCCCGCCCGATCACGTCCAGCAGATCCGCTCCGGCTACACCACCCGGGACGATATCGTCAACCTCTTCGGGATGCCCCTGAGATCCGTCCCCGGCGAGACGGGGGAGATCTGGGTCTACCGCTACCTGGACGGCCGGGGCGGGAACCAGGAACTGATCGTCTCCTTCACCGGTGATTTGGTCAGCGTCTTCAGCTACCGCTGACCCGCCGCCCCGGTTTCATCTCCCCTCCTCCCGGGGAGGGGGATAAAGGGGGAGGGCGGCTGATTCTTCCGCTCGGATAGGTGGAGAATATTCGATGACTGCCCGGGTCGCCTTCTGATATTCTTTCCGCTTCCGTCCGTGCCGGCGAGATCGTGAACCCCGAGAGGAGGAGATGATGAAACACCTGGCCTGGTTGCTCTTGCTGCCCGTTTTAATATCCTGCGGAGGGAAGGACGCCGTCCTGGCGCCGCCCGAGGTGGCGGCGAAGATCCCCGCCCCGGCGGCCCTGGTGCTCGACCGGGACCTTAAGGAAGGCCACGTCTACGGCGTCACCTCCAACCGCACCGAATACGGGATCACCTCAGGCGTGAAGGGGACCCCGACCACCTGGGGCCAGGACGTCGGCCGCCTCTCCGCCAACCAGTTCGAACAGGCCGCCCGCCAGGCCTTCGCCTCCCTGGCTATCCTCGACGCCCGGCCCTCCCTGCCGGCCGCCTCCGCCGCCTGGAAGTACCTGCTCGTCCCTTCCATCGAGGATATGAAGATCGAGGTCAAGCGGGTGGGGACCTCCTGGATGGAGATCGTCTATCAACTCGACGTTTTTGACCCCGCCGGCCGGAAGGTCTTCACGACCACCGAGAAGATCGAAGAGTCCGGGATGCTGGTCAAGCCGGTGGCCAGCTCGACCAGCGTCTTCGGGATCCCGGTCAGCGCCGACGCCGATCCCCTCCCCGACGAAAGCCAGATGATCTTCGATGCCATCAAGTCCGGGGTCGACGCCTGCGTTAACAAGATGCTGAGGTCCCTCGCCCGGTAGCACAGCCATCTCTGTCTGTGCGGGGAGGGCTGAGACCGAAATGCCGTCCGGGAAGAAACCGCCATGAACAATCCATTGTTGGAATTCTACGGGCCCCCGGACCGGGGGCCGCGCCGCTTCGCCGGGCAGCTGGAGCCATCCTTCCAGAAGATGCTGCGGGAGGCGCACCGGGATGTCACCCCGGAGGACTGCCACTTCTACCACACCCTCGACCTGGGCGGGGGGAGGGTGATCCCCGGCGGCTGGGACATCCGGGGGAACGAGGAGAACTACCTCGGGCACATCCGGTACGAGGGGCGGCGGGTCCTGGAGTTCGGGGCCGCCAGCGGCTACCTGACCTTCTGGATGGAGTCCCGGGGCGCGGAGGTGGTGGCCCTGGATCTGCCTCCCGGCCACCCCTCCGACCTGGTGCCCCTGCCGGGGATGAACCTGGACGAGCACGCGGCGGCCAGCATCGGCCTGGCCCGGCTGGTTCGCAACAGCTGGTGGTACGGGCACCGGGAACTGGCTTCGAAAGCCCGGGCGGTTTACGCCGACGTCTACCGGCTCCCCGGGGACCTGGGCCGGTTCGATATCAGCACCTTCGGGTCCATCCTTCTCCACCTGAGGGACCCGTTCGGGGCCCTGCGCGAGGCGGCCCGGATTACGGACCGGGCCCTGGTGGTGACCGATCTCCTGCCGGACGTGATCTTCGGCGATGAGGGCGCCGGGCTGATGGAGTTCAACCCCGGGGAAGAGCGGGAGAACCTGGTTAACTGGTGGCGCTGCTCTCCCGGTTCAATCAGGAAGATGTTCCGCGTGCTGGGTTTCCCCCGCGTGGAGTTCCAGTTCTTCGAGAACGCCTACCACCCGGGCCACCGGATCGACGCGCCCCCCGACCGGCGCTTTATGTTCGCCGCGGTGGGGCAGCGGGAGCCGGGAGCGGTGGGGCGGACGGAGATTACCCCCCGGGAGGCGGAGAAGGATCGGGAGATCCGCCGGCTGGTCCCGGCAATCAACGTCGCCAACTACAACGACGTCCACGCCCGGCTGATCGACGAGCAGCTTAAGGTGGAGCAGGCCCACGCCATCCTGCTGAGAATCTACCGGTCCCTGCCCTGGAAGCTGACCAAGCCGCTGCGGATGCTGTTCGGGGATCCCGTGCGGCGGTCCGGCGGAGAGTAAGGGAGAGGCGGACAGGAAAAATAAACGCACAAATACCCGCGCCTCGGACCGGCGCCGGCTTCGAGGCGGTTCCCGGGATCCGCTTCCGCCCGGCGACAGCTTATCCGGCTATTTCCGGTTGAAGAGAAAAGCTATCACCGACAGCAGGAGGAACGTGTTGGCTATGGTCAGCACCGTGGCCGCCCTCATCGGAGCGAAGAGATTGAAGAAGCTCACGGTGCTGTAGCCGACGTACCTGCCGATCAACGCCAGCAGAACCCCCAGGATGCCGATGACGGCCAATGCCTGAGACAGCTTTTGCATACGGCACCTCCTTGTAGGGTCAATATGCCCGATCGGAAAAAAGTTTTCAAGAATTATTTTTCCTGTCGGGATTAGCGGGCGGGGGGGCGATCTTCTCCAGCCGGTCCTCGTATTCGGCGAAGTAGGCGGAGAGGGTGTTGCCGGACTGCTCGATCAGGGTTCTCAACCCGCGCTCGAGCTGCTCGTTTCGGGCCAGGATGGCGGTGCGGTTCTCCTCACTCCGATGCGCCTGTCTCGCCAGTTCGCTCTCCAGGAACTGGTGGAGTTTGGTATGGCGCGAAATCTCCGCCCTCTCGGCCAGCTCTCTCGCCGCCCGGAGCTCCCGGGCGTGGAGGCGGGCCTCCCGGAGGGCCCGGGCCTGGAGGTTGACGGCGAAGGCGAGGAAGAGGGCGGTCAGGGCAACCAGCATCCCGAGCATCAGCAGGCCCAGGGGCATCCGGACCGAGGAGAAGACAAGCGAGAGGTCGGCGGAGGCGGTGAAGGTGGACCAGTTCAGGGCCGCAAAGGCGGCGACCACCGCCAGGATGAAGAGGATCAGTGCCGTCTGCAGTCTCATCGATGGTTCCTCCTTGATTGCTGGTTTCCCGCGGGCGGTTTCGGCATTACCAATGACGCGATTCTTCCGACCAGGGAGTCCACGGCTACCTTATCCCGACCCGGCACGTTTCCGGCCAGGTAAAAGATCCCGACGATAGGGAGAGCACGGTTTCGAGTCCCCGGCTGACGGCTCCGTAAAGGCCGCAGCCGAAGAGATAGGCGATACCGATCCGGAAGAGGCGGTAGCCCTCTTCGCCGGCCCCGCGCCGGATTCCGCGCCGGGCGCTCAAAGCCACGTAAGCCGCGGTCGCGATATCGATGGTGTTCAGAGACTGCCCTCCCGGTGATGGCGGGTTGGAGCGTCCGGACAACCTTCAGAGCATAAATATAGTCCCGGCGTATGTCAAAACAAACTCCGTCCCCGGGGAGGGGCGGTAAGCGGTGATCGGTGATCAGCAATCGACGGCGCGGCGGCGGAGGAGACGGGTGACCCAGGCCAGGCCGACGGCACCGGAGGCCAGGTCGGTGAGGAGGCGTCCGGCGAAGATTCCGTGGAGTCCGAAATAGCGGCTGCCCAGGGAGGCGAGCGGGATCAGGAGGACCCCGACCCGGACGACGTTGAGGATGGTGGCGAGGACCGGTCTGTGCATACCGGTGAGGATGAAGCCGCAGTAGCGGTGGATCTCCATCATCCCGTAGCCGAAGGAGATGATCCGGACGTAGAGCACGAAGACGGTTGCCACCTTCGGATCCCCGGTGAAGACGGAGGCCAGGAGGGGGGCGGCGAGGAAGAAGGCCAGGGCGACGAAGAGACCATAGACGAAGGCGAAGCCGGTCGCGTAGGTTTTGGCCTGGCGGATCCGGTCGAGGCGCCGCCCCCCGAAGTTCTGGCTGACGAAGGGGACCAGCGAGATCCCCAGGGCCATCGGGATGACGAAGGCGAAGTTCTCGACCCGGGCGGCGGCGGAGACCGCGGCCACGGCCTCGTTGCCCCAGCGGCTGACCAGGGCGACGATCACGGCCGCGGAGAACGGCATCAGCATCATACTGATCGAACCCGGGACGGCGAAGCCCGTAATCCGCCGGCAGGAGCGCGGGAAGAAGGGCATCTCCGGGCGCTGGAGGCGGAGGAGGCGGTGCCGGACCGTCAGCAGGTAGAGGAGCCAGGCGGTGACGGCGGCCTGGGCGATGATGGTGGCCAGGGCGGCCCCCCAGATCCCGAGGGCGGGGAATCCCAGCCAGCCGAAGATCATCACCGGATCGAGGATGCAGTTGAGGAGGGAACCGCCGACCATCATCAGGCTGGCGGTCTTCGATTCGCCGAGCGAGATCAGGATGCCGTTCCCCATCATCGGCAGGGCCATAAAGAGCGCGCCGGCGTACCAGGTCCGCATATACATCCTGATCAGGGGGAGGACCCGGTCATCCGCCCCCAGGAAACGGAAGAGCGGGTCGATGGTCAGTAAGCCGCCGGCCGCCATCGCCGCCGAGACGAAAATGATCAGGATTACGCCGTGAGTGAGGAAGCGGGAGGCGTCGGAGCGGTCAGCCCGGCCGAGGGCGTGCGAGGTCAGGGTGGTGACCCCGGTCCCGATCCCCCCGGCGACGAAGCGCAGCAGCATCGCCACCGGGAAGACGTAACCCATCGCGGCCAGGGGGACGGTGCCGAGCCGGGAGACGTACCAGGTGTCGGCCAGGTTGTAGGAGTGCATCGCGATCGTCCCGGCCAGCATCGGGAAGGCCATCTGGAAGAGGGTGCGCCGGACGCTGTTCTGCAGCAGCTTGGACATCAGGATTGTTCTGCCCCGGCCCCGGCAGAAAAAACTCCCCTCCCCCGGACGGCCGGGAGAGGGGAGCGGCCGGAACCTCAGGGCGTCCTAGAAGTAATAGCGGAGGCCCCAGTGGCAGCTGACGTCGCTGTCGGCCATCTTGCCGTTCTTCTCGTACCAGAGGTCCTCCGAGGACCAGTCGGCGTCGACGGCGAGGGAGAGGGCGACGTTCTCGACCAGGAAGTACTTCACGCCGGCCTCGACTCCGTAGACGAAGGCGTCGATGTTATCGGCGTTGTCCAGGTTCCAGATCCCCCAGCCGATATTGCCGCCGACGAAGGGAACGGTCTTGCGGAGCAGCTCGGAGTCGCCCAGGCCCAGCTCCACCAGGTTGAAGTTGTACTGGAGGCCGAGGGCGGGATGGTACCCGTCGGCGTAATCATCGTGGTAAAAATAAAAGGCGGCGGCGGCTTCCAGGTTATCGACCAGGAAATAACCGACCCCGACCCCGGTCTGGAATACGCTGCCGCCGGCGCCCTTGTTGTCGTAACTCCCGAAGACGTCCAGTTCCATCGTGCCCTGGCTCAGCATTTGGCCATAGGCACTGACCGCCGCGCTGGCCGCCAAGACGACCAGCAAGACCGACAGCTTTTTCATCAGGGATCCTCCTTCTTCGGGCCTGATCGCCCGAATCACGGTTGGCCGACGACATAACCAAGATCCCGGACCCGGCGCTACCTCATAAGCACCTCCTGGCAGGGATTGATCATAACGCCGCCATTTCTTGTAGCATCGCGGCCCGCGGCTGTCAATAAAAACCGGCGTGGAACATCCCGGTTCGGATCGCGGGCCGGCGGTCAGGGCGCCGTCGGGGCCGGGGCGGCGTTGGGGTCGGGGAGGGGCGGGGCGCCGCGGGTGTAGGCGGCGGAGTCGAGGAAGGCCAGCCAGTCGAAGTCGGTGAGGCTCTCCGGGGTGAGGGGGAAGTAGCTCGGATTCTTTCCCGAGCCTGAGCGGACGGGAAGGAGGGCGATCTGTTCAGGAGAGATCCGTTTGCCGCGGCGGGTGGGGAGGAACAGCCCCGCTCCACCAGCGGCGGCGAGGCGGGCTTCCAGGGTGCCGGCTTCGGGTTCGGCGATCCCGTTGGCCGCGGAGGTTCCGAGGGCGGCGCCGATCACGGCGTAGCGGGGCCCGAGGATGACGTTCACCTGGGCCCCCGCCGGCCACCAGCGGCAGTCCAGCGGGCCGAGCTGCATCGTCGCCTCTCCCCGCTTGAGGTGGCTGTTGTGAGCGAAGACCAGGACCTTCCCCCGTCCCCGTTCCCGCTCGACGATCCAGGCGAGGTGGTCGGCCATCATCGCGTCGCGGATGCCGAGGAGCCGGGAGACCCGGTCGTCCGACCGGGACGCCAGCTCGGAGTGGTAATCGAGGAGCTGCCGGGCGGTGCGGGCGTAGCGGAGTGCCAGGGCGTAAGGCTCCCCCCCTTGCTGGGCGGCCAGGGCGGGACGGCGGACGTTCAGGTCGCTGATCAGGTCCTCGACGGCGCTTCTCAGGGCGGCGGCCAGGGAGGAGCGGCCGATCGACCGGTCCGGGTCAAAGGTGGCGGCGGGGTTCTCCCAGTCAGAGTCCCGGCCGAGGAGGGGTTCGATCCTCCGGCGATGCCGGTCGGCCAGGGCGGGATCGAGGGCGGCCAGGTTGTCGAGGGCGAGGTTCACGACCGGCCGGGGGCTGTCGGTGCCGACCATCTCGGTGGGGCTGTCGAACCCGTAGAAGCGGAGCCGGCCGGAAGAGGAGGCGCGGCCGTTGTGCTCCCTCATCCACTCCACCAGTTCCCGGTTGGCTTCGAGTTCGCCGAAGCCGTGGCTGACGCCTTTCTCCCGCGCTTCCGCGAAATTCCCCGAGCCCTGGACGTAATCGTTGACCAGCCGTCCCCGGACGAAGCAGCTCTCGACGGCGATGGCGCTGAAGTTGTGCTTCTCGGCCAGCCGCCGGAAAAGCCGGTTGCGCAGAAGCAGGAACTCCTCCCCGCCGTGGAGCGGTTCCCCAATTCCGAGGAGTTCCACCCGCTCGTCGAGGGCGGCGGCCAGCCGCTCGACGGCGGTGTTAAAGGAATCGGGGGAGTCGAGAGAAAAGGGGATCGCCTCGTCCCTGATCCAGTTGTCGATCGGGTTACTCATTGTGGCCGGGGACGGCGCCGTCCGGTCGCCGGATATGGTCTCAGCGAGACTTTCCGCCGGGTTCCGGAAAAAGCCCGCCGGGAAGATCAGGCCGAGCATTCCCAGCGTTATCAGGACTCTCTTTATATGCATATCGGTCGTCGCCGCCGGACAAGCAGAGTACTCCGCGGTCATCCCGGTGTCAACCGCCCGGCCGTTTCGCCCTGCCGGGGGCCGGGGTAAAACCACCGGTGGAACCAGAGGGCGGAGAAGGCGCCGATCAGGGCGCCGAAGAGGACGTCGGAGGGGTAATGGTCGGTCACCGCCACCCGGCTGGCAGCGACCAGGACGGCAAGAGAGAGGAAGATCCACCGCCGGCGGGGGATGAGCAGGGAGAGGGAGGTCATGACGGAGAAGGCGAGGATGGCGTGGTCGGAAGGGGTGGAGGTCAGTTCCCACCGGGTGGAGAAGAAGCTCAACCCGTACCTGCCATCCGCGAAGAGCAGCTCCGGCCGGCCGCGGCCGAGCAGCATCTTCAGCCCCTGGCCGGCCAGGGACGCGGCGAAGGCCGAGACCCAGACATAGAAGAGGTCGGCGGGCCAGGACCGTTCCTTCCCGCCGGGGAGAAGATGAGCAGCCGCCGCGACCAGCAGGGCGCCAGCCAGCAGGACCTCGACGGCCGGGCTGTGGCCCGGGAGGGAGATCGCCTCGCCCAGGTCGTGGACCCAGGTGCCGGCGAAACGGTCACGCGCCCAGCCGACCGCCGGGCGGTCCGCCAGCCGGAAGAGCAGGAGGTAGAGCGGTACCGAGCCGACAAAGGCGAGGAGGGTTGTCCGGGAGAGGTTCTTCAGCCGTGGTGCGGCCGGCCTCTTCCGCGTTGACCGGTTCATAGTAATCAGTAGGTGAAAAGTTCCTTCAGGGCGTACTCCCTGCCGGCGGCCCGGGAGAGGGCAGCGCGGATCTTGGCCTGGACGCGGGGAGTGAGTCTCCGGCCCCGGCAGGCCCGGGCGACCATCTTGTGGGTGAGCTGTTCCGGCGAGGCCGCGACCAGATCGCGGGGCTTGAGGTTATGATCCCGCATCACCCGGGCAATCGGCTGCTCGCCCAGGTTTCGTTCGATGTCGGCACCCATCCGGCGGCTTTCCCCCTGGGGCCTATTCCAGCAGAACGGTATCCCGGGGGCAAGCGAATTAACCATTATCGCCCGGGGTCCGGGTATGTCCGGGGCGGGAAGGATTATCCTTGAGGGAAACCCGCGGCGGGGGTAAAACATACCCGGTGCTCAAGCTATGAAAAGACGGTGCTTCTTTCCGATCCTGTTGCTTGCCCTCGGCGCGTTGCCGGCGGCGGGAGAGGGGAGAAGAGTGCCCGACCGGTGCCGGATCTACGGGAGGATCCAGATCGTCGCGGCCTTCGGCGATGTCAAGGTCCAGGTGGTCGAAGCCTTCCCCGACATCCGGGTCCAGCGGGTCGAGGCCTTCCCCGACGGGCCGGGGAAGTGGCAGATCGTCGATGCCTTCCCCGACTAGAAGGTCGAGATCGTTGACGCCTTCCCCGACTACAGGATCCAGTGAGTGGATGCCTTTCCGGGGTGCCGGCCGGCGGGGGGTAATCGGTGATCGGTAGTCAGTGGGACCGGCGAAGGGCATAGGGCAGAGAGCAGAGCGCCAATCAGAACGGGTCAAGGAGGCAGAGAAGATGCTGGGAGCGCTGGCGGGGGACATCATCGGGTCGGTTTACGAGTGGAACAACATCAAGACCAAGAAGTTCGAGCTTTTCGCCCCGGGCTGCTTCTTCACCGACGACTCGATCCTGACGGTCGCCCTGGCCGACACCATCCTCACCGGGACCCCCTATCGGGAGAACCTCAAGGTTTTCGCCCGGAAATATCCCGGCGGCGGGTACGGGGGGAGGTTCCTGGAGTGGGCCTTTTCCGGGGCGGCCGATCCCTACGACAGCTGGGGCAACGGGGCGGCGATGCGGGTCAGCCCGGCCGGCTGGGCCTACGGGGACCTGGAAACCGTCCTGAACAGGGCGAAGGAGTTCACCGAGATCACCCACAACCATCCCGAGGGGATCAAGGGGGGGCAGGCGACGGCGGCGGCGGTCTTCCTGGCCCGCCAGGGCGAGTCGAAGAAGTCGATCCGCCGTTACGTCGAGGGGTCGTTCGGTTACGACCTGAGCTGGCACGTCGACGAGATCCGCCCCGGCTACACCTTCGACGTCTCCTGCCGGGGGACGGTGCCGGCGGCCCTGCGGGCCTTCCTCGATTCCGAGAATTTCGAGGACGCGATCCGGACCGCCGTCTCCCTGGGCGGCGATACCGACACGGTGGCCTGCATCACCGGGTCGGTGGCCGAGGCCTTTTACGGCGGCGTGCCGGAAGAGATCGAGGCGAAGGTCTATTCCATCCTCGACGGCTTTCTCGGCGGGATCGCCCGGGAGTTCAGAAGACGCCACTGTCAGGACTTGTTGACAGGACGGTCAGCGCGCTGTTAGGATCCCCGGCCGGTAAGTCCCGGCCCTCGAGAGAGCAGAGGAACAATCTTCTATGATCGCCGTCCTGTCCCTGTTCATCATCCTGACCCTCTCCCTGCTGGTGACGAGGATCGCGGCGATGGCCCTGATGCTGACCGGGCTGTCGCGGGAGGCGGCCCGGATCCAGGCCCGCTCGGCCTTCACCGGCTCCGGCTTCACCACCAGCGAGTCGGAGTCGGTGGTCAACCACCCGGTCCGGCGGCGGATCGTGATGGTCCTGATGCTGATGGGGAATATCGGGATCGCCACGGTGGTGGCCACCGCGGTGCTCTCCGTCATCACCACCTCCGCCGCCGATGACTGGTGGTGGTACGTCCTGCTCCTGATCGGCGGGGCGGCCGCCCTGGGTTTTGTCTCGGTCAACCGCCGGGTGGAGTACCACCTCAACCGGCTGATCGCCCTGGGCTTGAGAAAGTGGACCAGGCTGGAGGTGACCGACTACGTCTCAGTGCTCCAGCTCCAGAGCGGCTACGCCGTGACCGAGATGAAGATCGGGGCCGGGGACTGGCTGGACGGCAAGTCGCTGGTCGAGGCGGCGCTTCCCCGCGAGGGGGTGCTGGTCCTCGGCATCCAGCATCCCGATCGGTCCTACAACGGCACCCCGCGGGCCGGCGACCGGATCCGGGCCGGGGATACCCTGATCCTCTACGGGCTGGCCCGGCGGATCGCCGAGCTCGACCAGCGCCGGGCCGGGGCGGGGGGCGAGCGGGCCCACAGCAAGGCGGTCAGCGAGCACGAGGAAGGGACGGAAATCCGGACCTGAACTCCGTTCCGTTTCGGAAGCTCTGTCAGCGAATACCGGGAGTCGAGTTGAGAAACCAGAGCGCCAGGACGTCCCGTTCGCCGGGCAGCCGGTTCCCCGCCCGAACGCTCCTGTTCCTGGTTGTGATCCTGACGGCAGTCCTCTTTGCCGGGCCCGGTCCGGCCCGGGCCGCCGGACCGGAGATAGCCGTCGGGGTCTACCAGAACCCGCCCACGATCTTCCTCGACGAGTCCGGCCGGCCGGCCGGGGTCTTCATCGATCTCATCGAGGCCGCGGCCGAGGAGGAAGGCTGGAGCCTCCGGTACGTCCCCGGGACCTGGGCCGAGGGACTCGACCGTCTGGCGAGGGGCGAGATCGACCTGATGCCGGACGTGGCCCGGACCCCGGAGCGCGAGGCGAAGTTCAACTTCCACCAGGAACCGGTGCTCTCCGACTGGTTCCAGGTTTACGCCCGGCGGGGCAGCGGGATTCGCTCCATCCTCGATCTCCAGGGGAAGAAAGTTTCCGTGCTCGAACGGTCGATCCAGGAGGAGACCTTTAAAAAGCTGCTGGCCGGGTTCGACCTCGAGGTCGAGCTGGTCGCTTTCCCGGACTACGAGGCCGCCTTCGCCGCCGTAGCCCAGGGAGCCGCCGACGCCGGGATCTCCAACCGGTTTTACTCCCTGAGGCAGATGCGCCAGATTGGCCTGGAGGATACCGCGATCATCTTCAGCCCCACCCGGCTCTTCTTCGCCGCCCCCCGGACCGGGGACCCCGCCCTCCTGGCCGCCCTCGATCGCCACCTGGCGGAGTTCAAGCGGGATCCGTCGTCGGTTTACTTTCGCTCCCTGAAGCGCTGGACCTCGGAAGAGGTGGGCTTGAAGTACCCGGCCTGGATCAGGAGGGTGGCGCTCGCCGCCACCGGGTTGCTCCTGGTCAGCATCTTCTGGACCGTGGTCTTCAAGCGCCAGGTGGCCGCCCGGACCCGCGAGCTGGCGCTTCGGAACGAGGAACTCCAGAGGATGTACGATGAGATGGAGCACACCGGGCAGGCGCTACGGGAAAGCGAACGCAAGCACCGCACCCTGTTCGAGACGGCCAACGACGCCATCCTGCTGATGCGCGGGGGCTGTTTCGTGGAGTGCAATGCCCGGGCGCTGGCGATGTTCGGTTGCCGCCGGGAGGAAATCCTGGGCGCCGCGCCCCGTGAATTCTCTCCCCCCACCCAGCCCGATGGAGAAAGTTCCGAAAAGCGAGCCCGGGAGAAGATTGCCCTCGCCCTGAAGAGCGGGGCGCAGTTCTTCGAATGGGAACACTGCCGCCGGGACGGGACGCCCTTTATGGCCGAGGTGAGCCTGAATCGCCTGGAACTGGACGGGGAGACACTTTTGCAGGCGATCGTGCGCGATATCAGCGCCCGCAAGCGGGCGGACGCGGCGCTGCGGGAACTGAATATCAGCCTGGAGCGGCGGGTGCACGAGCGGACCGAGGAGCTGGAGTCGGCCAAGGAGCGGGCCGAATCCGCCGACCGGCTGAAGTCGGTCTTCCTGGCCACGATGTCCCACGAGCTGCGCACCCCGCTGAACTCGATCATCGGGTTTACCGGGATCCTGCTCCAGGAGCTGGCCGGTCCCCTGACCGGGGAACAGGCCAAGCAGCTGCGGATCGTCCAGGTCAGCTCCCGGCACCTGCTCGACCTGATCAACGACGTGCTCGACATCTCCAAGATCGAGTCCGGCCAGCTGGAACTGTCCCCGGATACCTTCGAGCTGAAGGCCGCGCTGGAGAAGACGATGCAGCTGATCTCGCCGCTGGCCGAGACCAAGTCCCTGGAACTGAAGCTGGACCTCGCTCCCGGGGTCGGCACGGTCATCGCCGACCGCCGCCGCCTGGAGCAGGTCATCCTCAACCTGCTGAACAACGCCGTCAAGTTCACCGAACGGGGGTCGGTCCGGGTGGCCGCCCGGCCCGCCGGGGACGGGTACCTCGTCTCGGTGACCGACACGGGGATCGGGATCCGGCCGGAGGAGATCCCGGGGCTCTTCCGGCCCTTCCACCAGGTCGACGCCGGGCTGTCGCGGCAGCACGAGGGGACCGGGCTGGGCTTGGCGATCTGCCGGAAGCTGATCACGATAATGGGGGGGACCATCGGCGTGGAGAGCCGGTGGGGCGAGGGGAGCACGTTTACCATCCGTTTTCCCAGGCAACCGGGAGAGTCGAAGTGAACGAAACCCTGCTGGTGATCGAGGACAATCCGCACAACTACTACCTGATCCGCTTTCTGCTCGAGAAGCACGACTTCACCGTCCTTGGCGCTGAAAACGGCCCCGACGGGATCGCCGTCGCCCTCCGTCAACGTCCCCGGGCGATCCTGCTCGACATCCAGCTGCCGGGGATGGACGGCTACGCCGTGGCCCGGGAACTGAAGAAGCACCCCGAACTCTCCGGCGTCCCGGTCATCGCGGTCACCTCCTACGCGATGGAGGGCGACCGGGAGAGGATCCTGGCCGCCGGGGCCACCGGCTATATCGAGAAACCGATCGACCCGGAGACCTTCGTGGACGAGGTCAGGCGGTACCTGGGGGTTCCGGGGAAGGAGGAGAAACCGTGAAGATCCTGGTCGCGGACGATCACCCCGACGCGCGTTACCTGCTCGAGGTTCTCCTCCGGGGGAAGGGGCACCAGGTGGCCGCGGCGTCCAACGGCGCCGAGGCCCTGGAGCTGCTCCGGGCCGGGGGGGTCGACCTGGTGCTCAGCGATATCCTGATGCCGGTGATGGACGGATTCCAGCTCTGCCGGAAGGTCAAGACCGACCCGTCCCTCCGCGCCATCCCCTTCATCTTCCACACCGCCACCTACACCGGGCCCCAGGACGAGGAGTTCGCGCTGAAGCTGGGCGCCCAGCGGTTCCTGAGGAAGCCCTGCGAGCCGGAGGAGCTGCTCCGGGCGATCGAAGAGGTGACGGAAGAAACCCGCCTCCGGGCCGATGCCGCGGCCCGGGAACCGGAACCGGCCGGGGAGGAGGAGATCCTGAGGCTCTACAGCGAGCGGCTGGTGAGAAAGCTCGAGCAGAAGATGGAGGAGGCCCAGCGGGAAGTCCGGGCCCGGCGGGAGGCGGAGGCGGCCCTCCGGGAGAGCGAGGGGAGGCTGATCGCCGCCCAGCGGATGGCGAAACTGGGCGACTTCACCTGGGACCTGGAGACCGGGAAGATCAGCTGGTCCGAGGCCCTCGGCGACCTGATGGGATACGAAAAGACCCGGACCTTCGGTTATGACGAGATCGCCGCCGGGATGCATCACCCGGACGACCGGGAGCGGGTCAGGAGCTGGATCGACGGCGGCATCGCCGGCGGCGGGGATGAGCTGGCCCCCATCGAGTACCGGGTGATCCGGAAGGACGGGGAGGTCCTGACCGTCCGCGCCGTCGGCGTGATCCGCCGCCGGGAGGGACGGCCGCCGGTGATCTTCGCCACGGTCCAGGACATCACCGAACGCAAGCGGGAGGAGGAGGAACGGGAGAGGCTCCAGGCCCGGCTCAGCCAGGTCCACAAGATGGAGTCGATCGGCCGGCTGGCCGGGGGGGTGGCCCACGACTTCAACAATATGCTCGGGGTGATCATCGGCCGCGCGGACCTGGCCCAGATGAAGCTCCCCCCGAAACATCCCCTGGCGGAGGACCTCAACGAGATCCGGCTGGCCGCCGAGCGTTCCGCCGCCCTCACCCGGCAGCTGCTCGCCTTCGCCCGGAAGCAGGTGGTGGCGCCCCGGGTGATCGATCCCAACGAGGCCGTGAACGCCATCCTCAGTATGCTGCGGCGGCTGATCGGCGAGGAGATCGAACTCGACTGGCACCCCGCCCTGAACGCCTGGCCGGTGCGGATCGACCCCTCCCAGTTCGATCAGGTTTTGACCAACCTCTGCGTCAACGCGCGGGACGCCATCCCCGGCGCCGGCCGGATCGCCATCGCCACCGACAACGCCGCCTTCTACGAGGACGACCGGACCGATCATCCGGACCTCGCCCCTGGGGAGTACGCGGTGCTGGAGGTGAGTGACAACGGCTCCGGGATGGACGAGGAGACCAAGAAAAATATCTTCGAGCCGTTCTTCACCACCAAGCAGCTGAACCAGGGGACGGGCCTGGGCCTGGCGACCGTCTACGGAATCGTCAGGCAGAACAACGGCTTCATCAAGGTGGAGAGCCGGCCCGGCCAGGGATCCACCTTCCGGATTTTCCTGCCCCGGCACCGGGGTTCCCGCCCGACCGAGCCCCCCCGCCGGGGCAGCCGGGCCGCCGTCCACGCCCACGGGGAGAAGACCATCCTGCTGGCGGACGACGACCCGGCCTTCCGGGAAACCACCGCGGATATGCTCAGGGAACACGGCTACACGGTATTGACCGCCGAGAACCCCGAAGAGGCGCTCCGCCTGGCCCGGGAACCCGGCGGCAGGATCGACGTGCTGATCACCGACGTGGTGATGCCGGAGATGAGCGGCCGGAAGCTGGCGGAGAGGGTTCGGGAGGCCCAGCCGGGGGTGAAGATCCTGTTTATGTCGGGATTCCCCAGCGAGGTCATCGCCCGCCGGGGACGGCTGGAAGAAGATATGAATTTCATCCAGAAGCCGTTCTCGATGCGGGAACTGATGGACAGCCTGCGCTTCGTCATCTACGGCGTCGAGCCGGCTTAATTCCGGGAGGCACTTATGCACTGGCTGGTCAACACTCTTCGCGGTTACCCGGAACTGGCGGTCTTCCTGACCCTGGGGCTGGGGTACTGGATCGGGAATATCCGGATCGGGAAGTTCTCCCTGGGGGCGGTGACCGGGACCCTCCTGATGGGGGTCCTGATCGGGCAGCTGGGGATCACCATCTCGGCGGACCTGAAGTCGGTCTTCTTCCTTCTTTTCCTCTTCGCGGTCGGCTACGGGGTCGGCCCCCAGTTCTTCCGCGGGCTGAAGAGCGACGGCCTCCCCCAGGTGCTCTTCGCGGCCGTGATCTGCCTGATCTGCCTGGGGGCGACCTGGCTGGCCGCCCGCCTGGCCGGGTTCGACGCCGGGACCGCCGCCGGCCTCTTCGCCGGCTCGCAGACGATCTCGGCGGTGATCGGGGTCGGCAGCGACACCATCCGGCACCTCTCCCTCCCCGCCGACCGGGCCCGGGAGATGATCGGGCACATCCCGGTGGCCTACGCGGTCACCTACATCTTCGGCACCGCGGGGACGGCCTGGATCCTTGCCTCCCTGGGGCCGAAGCTGCTCGGGGTCGACCTCCCCGCCGCCTGCCGGGAGTACGAAAAGAAGCTGGCGGGAACGGCGGGAGAGGATGGATTTACCGCTTACCAGGCGGTGACCGTCCGCAGCTACCGGTTGGAGAACCCCCCGCTGGCGGGTAAGACGGTCGAGGAGGCGGAGGAGAGTTTCAATGGCCGGAGGATCCAGATCGAGCGGGTTCACCGGGCGGGGGAGTTCCTGGAGACCGAGCCGGCGACCGTCCTCGAAGCCGGGGACATTCTGGCCGTGGCCGGGAGGCACCCGGACCTGGTCGAGCTGGGGGAGAAGCTGATCGGCCCCGAGGTCGAGGACCGCGGACTGCTCGACGTTCCGGTGGAGGCGCTCGAGGTGGTTCTGACCAGCCGCCGGGCGGCGGGGAAGACCCTGGCCGAACTGATCGCCGACCGGGAGATCAGAAAGGAGATGCACGGCGTCTTTCTCCGCCGGGTGGTCCGGGGGGGGCAGGAACTGCCGCTGCAGCCGGGACTGAAACTCGACCGGGGCGACCGGCTGAGGCTGGTGGGGAGGGTGCGGGACGTGGAGCGGATCGCGGGGAAGATCGGCTACCCCGACCGGGAGTCGACCAAGACCGATATGGTCTTCGTCGGCCTCGGGATCCTCCTCGGGGGGCTGTTCGGGGCGCTGGCGGTCCGGGTCGGGGGGATCCCGCTCTCCCTCTCCACCAGCGGGGGGGCGCTGATCGCCGGGCTGGTCTTCGGCTGGCTCCGCTCGGTCCACCCCACCTTCGGCCGGATCCCCGCCCCCTCGCTGTGGATGATGAACTCGGTCGGACTGACGATGTTCATCGCCGCGGTGGGGATCGACTCCGGCCCCGGTTTCGTGGCCGGTTTCAAGGAGCTGGGACTGGCCCTCTTCATCGCCGGGGTGGCCGCCACCTCGATCCCGATGATCGCCGGGGTCCTGCTCGGGCGCTTCGTCTTCAAGTTCGACCCGGCGATCAACCTGGGCGTGAACGCCGGGGCCCGGGTGACCACCGCCGCCCTGGGGGCGATCACCGACGCGGCCAAAAGCCAGGTCCCGGCTCTGGGTTACACGGTCCCCTACGCGATCAGCAACACCCTGCTGATTATCTGGGGGATCGTGATCGTGCTGATTACCTGAAGGCAATCCACCGGAAGAAGGAGGGGAAGATGACCAGGACGGAAGAGAAAAAATACGAGTCGCTCAGTCCCTTCGAGCTGAAGAACAAGCTGATCTCGCTGGCCGAGAACCCCCGGATCAAGATGATGATCAACGCCGGGCGGGGCAACCCGAACTGGGTGGCGGTCTTCCCCCGCCTGGCCTTCGCCCGGCTGCTCAATTTCGCCGTCGAGGAGGCCTACCGGGTGATGAGCCGCCCGGGAATCGCCGGCGCCCCCGAGGCGAAGGGGATGGGGGAGCGGTTCGGGGATTTCTGCCGGCGGAACGCCGAGACGCGGGGCACCCAGCTGCTGGCCGACGGCTACCGGTTCGTCACCGGGGAGCTGGGGCTGGACGGCGACGAATTCATCGGGGAGATGGTGGACGGGATCCTGGGCGATCACTACCCGGTTCCCGACCGGATGCTGAAAAACAGCGAGAAGATCGTCCGGGCCTACCTCGCCCAGACGATGTGCGGCAACCAGCCGCCGGCCGGGGAACTGGACCTCTTCGCCACCGAGGGGGGGACGGCGGCGATGACCTATGTCTTCAACACCCTGCAGGAAAACCACCTGCTCCGGCCCGGTGACCGGATCGCCCTCGGGGTCCCGATCTTCACCCCCTACCTGGAGATCCCGGTCCTCAACGACTACCGTCTGGTGGAGGTCGAGGTCCGCCAGGACGAGGACTCCGACTGGCAGTACCCGGAACGGGAGCTGGAGAAGCTGGCCGACCCCTCGGTCAAGGCCTTCTTCCTGGTCAACCCCTCCAACCCCAGCTCGGTCAGTATCGACCGGAAATCCTTGGAGAAGATTGCCGAGCTGGTCTCCACCCGCCGGAAGGACTTGATCATCCTCACCGACGACGTTTACGGGACCTTCGTCAACGGCTTCAAGTCCCTCTACGCCATCGCCCCGAAGAACACCATCCTGGTCTACTCCTACTCCAAGTACTTCGGCGCCACCGGCTGGCGGCTGGGGGTGATCGGGATCCAGCGGGAGAACGTGATGGACGAGATGATCGCCGCCCTTCCGGAAAAGGTCAAGGCCGGGCTGCGGGAGCGTTACGGGTCGATCACCACCGCCCCCGACGATCTGAAGCTGATCGACCGGATGGTCGCCGACAGCCGGGCGGTGGCCCTCAACCACACCGCCGGCCTCTCCACCCCCCAGCAGGTGATGATGGTCCTCTTCTCCCTCCAGGAGTTCATCGACCGCGACTACCGGCTCTACCAGAAGGAGATGCAGGCGATCATCCACGAGCGCTACGAGGCCCTCTACCGGGGGCTGGGGACCGAGGGGCCGGAGCTGCCCCTCTACGCCTGCTACTACACCACGATCGACATCCCCCGCCTGGCCCGCCAGCGCCACGGGGAGGAGTTCGCCCGCTGGCTGGAGAAGGAGCACGAACCGATCGACTTCGTCTGGCGGCTGGCCGAGGAGAAGGGGATCGTCCTGATGGATGGCGGCGGGTTCGCCGCCCCCGAGATGTCGGTCCGGGTCTCGCTGGCCAACCGCTACCGGGACGACTACGCCAGAATCGGGGAAGGCATCAGCGAACTCCTGGCAGAGTACCAGAAGGAATGGGAAGCATCGGGGTGAAGCGGCACTCCGGGGACCGGTAATGCTGGAGACGGTGTTAGATCAGCTCCGGGGAGTCGATCCGGCCTGGATTTACCTGACCGTGATCTTCTTCGCCTTCGTCGAGAATCTCTTCCCCCCCTCGCCGAGCGACGTGGTGGTGATCGTCGGGGCATCGGGGCTGGCCGCCGCGGGTTGGAGTTACATTCCCCTGGTTTTAGCGGTCAGCCTGGCCAGCGCTCTCGGATTTATGGCGATGTATCTGATCGGGCGGTACCTGGGGGAGAAGGTGGTCAGGGAAGGGCGGCTGAAATTCGTTTCCCCGGAGGCGCTGGCCCGGAGCGAGCGCTGGTTCGGGCGCCGGGGCTACTGGTTCATCGCCGCCAACCGGTTTCTTCCGGGGACGCGGTCGGCGATCAGCCTGGCCGCGGGGGTTCTGGAGACGGAACCCCGCCGGACCTTCGGCTGCGCGCTTCTGAGCGCCCTGCTCTGGAACTCCCTGATCATCCACCTGGGGATGCTCCTCGGCGCCAATGTTTCCCTGATCGACCGCTACCTCTCCGCCTACCACCGGCTGATCATCCTGATCACGGCGGCGGCGGTCCTGGTCCTGCTGGTCCGGACGGCGGTGAAAAGCAGGAAACGATCCGCCGCCGGCAGATGATCGGCGCCCGCCGGGGACCGGTTCAGCCGCCGCCCGTCCCCGCTTGGTCTTCCCCGGCCAGGAGGTCCTCGAAGAGGACCTCGAGGTAGACCAGGAAGGAGGGGTAGTGTTTCCTCCAGTATTCTTCGAAGTCGTCGCCGTCTCCGGGCACCTCCCGTTTCCAGGTCAGGCGGGGGCCATACTCCAGCCGCAGCCAGGGCCGCCAGATCCGGTGGCGGAAGCGGAGGGTGAGCTGGTGCTGATCGTATTTGGCCGAGGGGTGGGTGTGGCCGCTGGAGTTCCAGGTCAGGTTGACGGCGAAGTGGGGATAATTGTTATAGCTGTAGTCGAGGTAACGCAGACCGATCTCCTGGGAGAAGTCCACCCCCTGGCTGGTGTTGGAGTAGACGAAGTCCGGTTCGAAGCGCAGGAGGATGTGCCGGTTGACGGAGTAGTTGAATTCGAGATCGGTCTCCTCCCCGAGTCCGTCGTCGCTGTACCAGTAAACATACTGGCGAGGCTCGAAATATATCCGGTCCCAGGTGAACTTAAACCGGGCCAGCGGCTTGAGATAGACCACCGGTTTCCCGGATTTCAGGCGGGCTCCGAGGTTGATGTTGGCGTCGAAGTTTTCCCGTTGGCGGAAGAAGTACCTCAGCCCGGCGGCTTCCGAATCGTCCTGATTATCGGAGAAAAAATCCTGGTCTTCGCTTTTGCCGTCTTCGTCCGATCCGATGAATGCCCCCAGGCGTTTCTCCAGGATCGGGAGGGGGAGGTAGATCCGGAAGCGCTGTTTGAACTCGAAATCCCAGCCCTCCTTCCACTCCACCCCGCCCCGGACCCGGAGCCAGGGGGTCTGGATCTCGTCATCGAGGTTTTTGTCGCCGAAGAAGGAGTCGAACCGGAAGACCTCCTCCGCCAGGAACCGGGAGAGCCGTCTCTGGGTCGCGTCGACGGTGGTCTCCTCCGGGGAGCCGGGGACGGGGGTGGTCATCGGGCGAGGGGAGGCGGTCGGCAGCGGGGAGGCGGTCGGGGAAGGAGAGGTTGGTGTCTCCGCCGTCGCCGACCGGGCGGCGGCGACCAGGAGAAAGAAAGCGATCCGAACAACTCGGGGGAGAGATTTCCGGAACGGCGACTTGATCGGGCGCGGGAATTTCACTGGCCGAAGATCCGCCGGGCGGGGTTATTCCAGCAGCCGGGGGCAGACCGCGAAGAGCAGCTGCCAGACCCCCTCGCCCCCCCGCTCCAGGCCGACGATCTCCCCGGTCTCGAAGCGGAAGACCGAGCTCTCCCGGGGACAGCCGAGGAGCTGTCCGGCCAGCCGGGGAAGAAAGGGGAGGTGGCCGACCAGCATCAGGTCCTCTTCCCGGCCGATGATCTCGGCCCGGACCGGGCCGACCGGATCGAGCGGAGCCAGGTCCGCCCGCTCCTGGAGCCGGGTGCAGCCCGCCGCCTGGGCGATGATCTCCGCCGTCTCCCGGACCCGGTGCTTCTCGCTGTGCCAGATCTCGGGGACGTAGATCGCGTTCTGTTCCAGGAAACGTCCGATGACGGCGATATCCAGCTGCCCCCGGGGGGTCAGTCTCCGGTCCGGATCTTGTTCGCCGGACTGAGGTTCGCCGTGGCGCAGCAGGTACAGTTTCATCTTATTTCTCCTTCCGGGCGGCCGGGTTCCGTCCCCGGCCTCTTTGGCGGCCGGCGGGTTTCGCGGGGGGGCTGAGGTTGAAGATCCCGTAGAGATCGCGGACCCGCCGGGCGCAGAAATCGACGGCGGCTTCCAGGTCCCGGCGGGCGTCGGGGCTGCCGAGGCCGAAGGCGCTCCCGATCGAGGTCACCTCGGGGATATGGTCCTGCGGGTTGTCCCCGATCGTGACCGCCTCCCGGGGCGATCTCCCGTAGTGATTCAGGATATGGCGGATCGCTTCCGGTTTTCCCCCCTCGATGAGCCCCTCCTGCTTCATCCGCTGAACGCTGAAAAGGCCGTCGAAGGGGATCCGGTAATGCTTCAGCCAGGCCCCGTCGGATTCGCTTAAGGTGAGGACGGCGATCACGGCCCCGGCGGCCTGGAGGGCCCGGATCACTCCGTCCATCCCCGCTATGGGGCGGTTGAACTCCGGTTTCCGGCAATGCTTCAGGTAAAAATCCCAGGCGATCTCGCCGATCCGCTTCCGATCGCTGTCTTTCAAACCGGGATAGTAAACCTCGTAAACCCCGGTCCGGGTGAAGGGATGGTAGGCCCGGATGAACAGTTCCTCGCTCAGGAGCCCCGCTTCCGGATCGGCCTTCCGGATCACTCGGGCAAAGACCGCCCGGTAACAGCCGTAGGCGATCTCGCGGCTGGAGAAGATGGTGGCGTCCCGGTCGATGATCAGCAGGGTCCCGCGGGGGGAGAGGGGGAGGGAAAGGGACTTTTCTGCCGGCGTACTCTTCACCGCCTGAACGTTAAACGAAAGACCCCCGGCTGTCAAGCCGCACTCCAGACGGAACGGCATCCCCTCCCCCCGTTTTCCTCTCTTTCCCACGGGGAGAGGGGACCTGGACCGGTCGCGATTCCGATACCGATCGGACCCCCGGCTGCGGCCGATTCGGGGTCGGTATCGCTATCGCTATCGTCGGTTCCCCGGCATCGCGGGGCGGCGCCAATCGGTGGAGAATCCGAGTTCCTGCAGCAGGCCGATCCCCTCCCGGATCCCCCTCCCGGCCTGTTCGGGGGAGTGGGAATCATCCCCGGGAACGGCGGCCAACCCCAGCTCCCGGGCCCAGCGCAGGATCCTCCGCGCGGGATAGGTCTCGCCCCCTTCCGGGAGGAGGCGGCAGTCGCAGTCGAGGATCAGGCCGAGTTCCTCCATCCGTTTCAGGTTCCGGCGGACCCGTCCGGCGATCTCCGGGTCCTCCAGCCGCTCCTGCCACCTGGGATCGTGGATGCGGATCAGATCGAGGTGGCCGACCACCCCGGGCCGGATCCTTTCGATCATCTCCAGCTGGAGGTCATAATAGCGGAGGTAGAGCCCGTCGATCCCGCCGGCCTGCTCGGCGGCGGCCCGGTAGTCGGCCGGGGAGCAGTCGAAGGGGATATCCCCCACGTGGTGGACCGACCCGACCAGGTAGTCGGGGCGGAAGGTCCGGACCAGGGAGCGGACCTCCGGCCCGTAGCCGCTCCAGCTCTCGGTCTCGAAACCGACGAGGAGGGCGATCCGGGAAGCGTACCTCTCCCGGAGTTCCCGGGCAGCGTCGATGAAGCGGGCGAACCGGCGGCGGAGCGCGGCGGAGTCAAGGCCGGCGGCGGCCTCTTCCGGGTAGATCCGGCGGTCGTCTCCGGGGGGCATATGCTCGGTGAGTCCGACCCGCCGGAAGCCCCGGCCGAGATAGCTCCTAACCACCTCCTCCAGGGTCCCGGCGGCGTGGGAGCAAAACTCGCCGCTGTGCCCGCCGTGGAGGGAGATCAGCTCGGGGGAACCGTTCACCACTCCTCCTTGAGGGTGTAGGCCAGGTAGGGGGCGAAGAGCGCCGGCTCGAGAAGGAAGGCGTCGTGGCCCTTGGGGGAGTGGACCGTGATGTGCCGGCAGGCGACCCGGGAGGCCCCGAGCCGCCGGACCAGCTGCTCCTGCTCCTCGGGGTAGAAGCAGACGTCGGAGTCGATGCTGAAGACCAGGAACCGCTGCCGCCGGCAGCGGTTGAAGACCGTCCCCGGATCCCGGGCCCCCGAGTCCCGGACCAGGTCGAAGTTCTGCCAGAGGCCGAGGATCCTCAGGTAGGTGTTGGCGTCGAAGCGGCGGACGAATTTCTCAGCCTGGTGGAGGAGGTAGGACTCCACCGGGTGGCTGAGCCGGTAGCGGTTTCTCCCGGGGGAGGATCTCCCCAGGACTTCCTTGCGGGCTCGGAAGGCCATCGAATGGAGCGAGACGAAGGTCTTGTGGGAGATCATCCGGGCCAGGGCCAGCCCGCGGTCGGGCCGGCGCCGGCCGTAGTAATTTCCCCCCCGGAAATCGGGATCGTCCTCGATGGCGCGGATCTGCTCGAAGTTGTGAATCCGCTGGAGCAGGCTGGCCTCCATCCCGGCGGCGATCGGGATCACGGTCCTCACCCGGTCCGGGTGGCGGACGGCCAGGTTGAGGGCCAGCATCCCCCCCAGGGAGGGGCCGATGGCGGCGTGGAGGCGGCCGATCCCGAGATGGTCGAGGAGGCGGACCTGGGAATCGACGATATCGCCGGCCGTGACCCAGGGGAAGGAGCCGCCGTAGGGTTTCCCGGTCCGGGGGTCGCGGGAGCGCGGCCCGGTCGAGCCGTAGCAGCCGCCGAGGTAGTTGGCGGAGATCACGCAGAAGCGGCGGGTGTCGAGCGGCTTGCCCGGACCGATGAAGGGGTGCCACCAGCCGGTCCGGCATTCCTCCCGCCAGAGGGAACCCACCCCGGGCACGGCGGGGTTGGTCCCGGCGGCGTGCTGGCTCCCGGAGAGGGCGTGAAAGAGGAGGACGGCGTTGTCCCTCTCCGGGGAGAGCTCGCCGCAGGTTTCGTAGGCCAGGGTGAGGGGACCGAAGCCGGGTGCGCCGGAGAGGGAAAAATCATCCCCCAATTTCAGGAACCGGGTTCGAACCTCTTTCATCTAACCGGAGGTCGGCGCAGGTAGTGGACCTCGATGGCGGCGCGGCCGTCTTTGTTGGTCAGGCGGAGGTAAATGTCGGAACGGTCGGTCCGCCAGGCGGTTACCGGGTTGGCGGCCCCGGCCAGGACCAGCTCCCGGAGGGCTTCGAGGTCATCGGGGTCGACGACCTCGCCCGGCGCCGCATTGAGCTCCAGCTCGTAGTCCCCGCCGTGGAGTCCGATCAGGAAGGAAAGGACCGCCCGGTAATCCTCGATCACCCGTTCCCCGTCCGTCCCCTCGAACGCGTAGACCCCCCGTTCCAGGGCTCCGTCCCGGAAGACGTAGAGGATCCTGGTCCCGGCCCCGGCGATCTCTCCCCGGAAGATAAGGATCTCCCCGGTCTCGCCGAAAAATTCCGCCTCCGTCTCCGACGCCCGTACCTCCTCCTTCGACATCCCCCAGCCGGCCCGGCGGAAATCCGACTCCCCGGCCCGTCCCGTCCCGGCGGTCGCCGGGCCGAGAGCGCAGAGCGCGGCCAGCAGCGCGGTGATCATCTTCATCGTCTCCTCCTTCGCCTTCCCGGCGGATAGTCTTAGCATTATCAACCCGGATGTAGTATACCATAACCCCCGGGCCGGGATAATGCCGAAAACACTTCCCGAAAAAACTTTCCCGGCGGGATAACCGATGAACCAAACCGAATACGTCTACGTCAACAGTGACGCCGGCCTGAGCCAGCTCTCCGGCCGGCTGGCGGCGTCGGGCCGGGTGGCCGTCGACACCGAGGCCGACAGTCTCCACCACTACTTCGAGAAGGTCTGCCTGATCCAGCTGACGGCGGCGGGGGAGAACTATATCCTCGACCCCCTGGCCGGCCTCGATCTCTCCGACCTGCTGGAGCTGCTGGCCGGGAAGGAACTGATCTTTCACGGCGGCGACTACGACCTGCGGTTGCTGAGGGCGGACTTCGGTTTCTCGCCCCGCGGCGAGGTCTTCGACACCACCGTCGCCGCCCGGCTGCTGGGGTTCGAACGGCTCGGCCTGGCCGCCCTGGCCGAAAGCCTGCTCGGGGTGGTCCTGAGCAAGGGGGCCCAGAAATTCGACTGGTCGCGCCGGCCGCTCCCGGAGGATAAGATCGTTTACGCGGCCAACGACACCCGCTATCTCGAGGAACTCTCCTCCCTCCTCCGGGCCCGCCTGCGGGAGCTGGGGCGGGAGGAGTGGGCGCGGGAGAGCTGCCAGATCCTGGTCCGGGAGACCGCCCGGCCGCGGCCGGACCGGGACCCCGACCGGGCCTGGCGGATCAAGGGGCTGAGGGACCTGGACCGGGAGGAACTGAACCTGGTCCGCGCGCTCTGGCACTGGCGGGAACGGGAGGCCCGGGAGGCCGACCTCCCGCCCTTCAAGGTCCTCTCCAACGGGCCGCTGATCGTCTTCGCCCGCTGGCTGCGGAGCCACCCCGGCCTGCCTCCGGACCGGGGTCCGAAGCTGCCCCGGACCTGCCGGGGGGAGCGGCTCCGGAACCTGTTCCGGGCGGTCGCCGAGGCGAGGGACCTGCCCTCCGACCGGTGGCCCCGGCCCCCGCGGCGGCAGCCGCTGCCCCCTCCGGTGCCGGGCGAGGGCGAACGTTACGAAAGGCTGCGGGCCCAGGTCGGCGCCCGGGCCCGGGAACTGGGACTGGACCCTTCGGTCCTCGCCCCCCAGGCGGCCCTGCGGGCGATCGCCCGGGAAGAGCCGCGAACCGTCGGGGCGGCGATGGCGGCCGGCGGTTTGGCTTCCTGGCAGGCCCGGATCCTCATCGAAGGGTAGATCCCGGGTTTTTCTTGCCGCGGGGGTCGGGGTTGGTTATAGTAACGCGGAATTTGCGGGGTTGGGGAGTCAGGAGCCGTGATTTATGAAACTGCTTGGCCTGCTGCTGGCCGCGCTGGCCGCCTACAGCGCGCTCTTTTTCTTCAGCGACGAGGTCATCTCGCCCGACGATCTGATCTTTGATTTCTTCTCCACCCAGCTGGCCCGGACCGGGCGGCTGGGCTGGCTTCCCCCCGGAGACCGGGTCTTCGGGGAGCGGGGGTTCATCCCCCGCTACTTCGTTTACGGGGGGGAAGGGATGGCCTATCCCCGGAAGTTCCCCGGTTTCATATTCTTCTGGGCCGGGCTGAAGAAGCTCCTTCCCCCCGAATTCTCCCGGCTGGTCAACCCGCTCTGCGCCGCCCTCTCGCTGCTGCTGATTTACCTGATCGGGCGGGAGGTCTTTCCGGGGGAGAAGACGGCGCTGCGGGCGGCGGTCTTCCTGGCCGTGACCCCGGTCTTCATCCGCCGGGCCCACGCCTACAACCCCACCCTCTTCAACCTGGCGGTCTTCCTGGCGGCGCTTTACTTTCTCCTCCGGGGGCTGCGCCGCGGCTGGTGGTGGGAATATCTCCTCTTCGGCCTGTTCTCCGGGGCCCTCCTCTGGATCCGTCCGACCAATTGCGTCTACCTGGCGACCTTCCTCGTCTTCTTCTTCATCGAGCGCCGGCGGACCGACGGCCGGTACCTGGTCGCCGCCCTGGTCCTGATCCTGCTCGCCGGGGCCGGCCTGCTGCTCTTCAACCGGTCGGTTTACGGCGGTTGTTTCCACCTCGGTTACGGGGCCACCCATCTCCAGGCGGCGGCCGCGGCGGAGAAGTCCGCCCCTTCCGGCCTCCGGTCCATCTTTGACTACCTGAGCTGGCATCCCCGGATCTGGCTCCTCCACCTCAAGAACACCCCCGCCGCCCTCGCCCTCGGTTTTCCGCTCTCCGTGCTGGCCCTGATCGGCTTCGTCCTCCCCCGCCGTCGTCCGGTCCTCCCGGCCGGGGGGGAAGAGGATACCGGGTTCGCCCCCGCCGCCCCCCTCCGCTTCAACCTCTACTTTTACTGCCTGGCCGCGGCGGCGGTCGTTTTCTTCGCCAACTTCGGGACCTACGGCCACGAGAGCAACGAGTTCACTCTCCATTCCTCCTATCTCCGCTACCTGATGCCGGTGATCTGCCTGCTGCCGCTCTTCGCCGCCCGGGCCCTGGAACGGGTGAAGCCGCCCGGGGGGAAGCTGATCCCCGCCCTGGCCGGTTTCAGCCTCCTGGTCGCCGTCCTGGCCCCGGCCGGGGTGATGGAGACCGCCCTCCAGAGCCGCTACTACCGGGAGGCGGGGGAGTTCATCCTCTCCGCCACCGATGAGAAGACCGTGGTCTTCACCCATTACTGGGACAAGGTCGTCTTCCCCGGACGGACCGTCTATACCCTGGGCACCCACTTCCCCCCCGAGACGGTGGGCGGGGTGATCCGGAAGGTCCGGGGAGCCGGATACCGGGTGGCTTATCCCGCCCATCCCGCCGACGCGGTGATCGGTGATTTCCTCCGGGCGAACTTCCCGGTAACGGAGATCGAGGGTCCGGTCCGGCTCTCGGCGCCCGCCCGCCTGGCCGCCCGCTTCATCCCCCGCGAACTCTACCCGGTCCGGCTCTGCCTGGTGGAGGGGGAGATGCCGGCGCCGGCGGCCGATAACCTCCCTCCGCTTCCCTGAACCGGCTCCCCCGTCGCCCGCGGAATATGCTTCTCTACATCACCCGAAAGAACGCCCCCTCGATCGGGGGGATGCAGCGCTTCAACCAGAAGCTGATCCGGCACCTTGGCCGGTACCGCCCTTTCCGCTTGATCTCCTGGGGCCGCTCCCAGGCCTGGCTCCCCGGCTTCCTGCTCTTCGCCTTCTTCCGGGCGGTCTGGCTCCGCCTGAGCGGGGAGATCGACCTGATCTACCTCTCCGACGGCCTGCTCAGCCCCCTGGGGGTGATCCTGAAGAAGCTGCTGAGGGTCCCGGTGGCGGTCAATATCCACGGGCGGGACATCGCCTTCGCCTTCCCCCTCTACCTGACCGTCGTCCCCGCTTCCCTGAAGAGACTGGACCTGGTGATCTGCGTCAGCACCCGGCTGAAGGAGGTCTGCCTCGGCCGCGGGGTCCCCGAGGCGTTGCTCCGGGTCGTCCCCAACGGGATCGACCCCGACGATTTCACCTGGGCCGGGGAGACCCCGCCGGCGGAGGTGCTGGGGGTCGACACGGCCGGGAGGGTCGTGCTGATCACGGTGGGCCGGCTGGTCCCCAAGAAGGGGGTGGACCGGTTCGTGGCCGAGATCCTGCCGGTGGTGGTCCGCCGGGCCCCGGAGGTCCTCTGCCTGGTCGCCGGGGACGGCCCCCTGCGGGCCGGGATCGAAGCCGCCGTCCGGGAGAAGGGGCTCGAGGATCACGTCCGGCTGCTGGGCGACCTCCCGATGGACGACGGGCGCCTGAAGGCGTTCTACTGCGCGGCCGATATCTTCGTGATGCCCAACGTCGAAGTGGCGGGGGATATCGAGGGGTTCGGGATCGTCGCCCTCGAGGCTTCCGCCGCCGGGCTGCCGGTGGTCGCCTCCCGCCTCCAGGGGATCCCGGAGGCGGTGCAGGATGGGAAGAACGGGATCCTCCTCGATTGGGACGACCCTGCCGCCTTCGCCGCCGTCATCCTCGACCTGGTGAAGAACCCCCAAAAGCGCGGGGAACTGGGGGACCGCGCCCGCCGCTACACCGCCGAAAAATTCTCCTGGGACCGGATCGCCGGCCTCTACTCCGGGCTATTCTCCGAGCTGGAAGCTCACCGGGACACGGGGATATCCCCGGCTCCGCCGAAGTAAGCCCGGGTCAGCTGCCGGACCGCCCAGAGCCCGGAGGTGGTCCGGAAGACCGCCTCCCGGTCGCGGCGGTCGCCGCCGTACCCCCCCGGGACCGGGAGGTCGGTCCCGGCGCCGAAGTAAACCCTGGTCACCCCCCGGCTCGTCCAGAGCCCGGAAGCGGGCCGGAAGATTGCCGGCTGCCAGCATCCCCGGCCGCCATAGTCCCCGGGGAGCGGTTGGTCGGTCGGAGAGCCGAAATAGACCCGGGTCACCCCCCGGATCACCCAGAGTCCGGAATTGTCCCGGAAGACCCCCGCGGCCGCGGGCCGGCCGGCGAAATACCCCTCGACCGGAATGTCGTCCCCGGAACCGAAATAGAAGCGGGTCAAGCCCCGGACCGCCCAGAGCCCGGAGGCCGGCCGGAAGACGGCGATCCCGGTCTTCGAACCCGCTCCCCAGACGGCAGGACGGGGGAGGTCGTCCCCGCCGCCGAAGTAAGCCCGGGTCACCATCCGCACCGCCCAGAGTCCCGAGCTTTCCCGGAAGACGGCGAGATCGGCGGTGCCGTCGCCGTCGTAGTCCCCGGGAACGGGGATGTCCGGGCCGCCGCCGAAGTAAGCCCGGGTCACCCCGCGGACCGCCCAGAGTCCGGAGGCCGCCCGGAAGATCGCGATATCGCTGGTCCCGTCACCGTTATAGTCGATCAGCGGCAGGGCGGGAGGCGGGGTGGGGACGGAAGATGCAGTAGGGGCGGGGGTGGAAGTGGTGACGGGGGTGGAAGTGGTGACGGGGGTGGGAGTGATGACGGGGGAGGAAGTGGGGACCGGGGAAGGAGTGGGAACCGGGGAAGAGGTGGGGACGGAGGTGGGCGAGGGGTCGGAGACGGGACCGGGCGGGACCGCCCAGATCTCGATGTCGTCGATGTTCCAGCCGGAGGCGTTGACCCATTCGTCGGTCGGGCCCATCACCCAGCGGACATAGACCGAGGTCTGGTGGTCGGCGATCGAGGAGATGTTGTATTCCTGCCTCTGCCAGGCGGAGTCGCGGACCCAGTCGCCGGGGGGGTTGTCCCAGATGGTCTGCCAGTTCCAGCCGTCGGGGGAGACCATAACCGCGGCCCGATCGCGTTCCCTCCGTTCGATGTTCAGCCAGCGGTAGAAGACCAGGTTGGTCTTGACCAGCTGCGCGCAGTCGATCGCGGTGGTGGTGAGGGAATAGGGAGGCATCTCGTTTCCATAGCAGCCCGTGAGGTTGAAGCCATAAATGTAATCCCCGGTATAAGCCGCGGTCGGGTTAGGATAGAAGGTAGGCAGCTGATCGCATCCCCCCCCGGGAGGGCCGAAGGCCCAGGCCGACTCGGTGGTCCAGCCGGGGTCGGAGTCGAGGTGGAACCGGTAGATCAGGATCGGGGTCCCCGGCGAGGGGGTGGGGATCGGGGTGGCGGTGGGGATCATCGTCGGGGTGGCCGAGGGGGTCGGGGTGAGCGACGGTGTCGGTGTCGGGGACGGGGTGGGGGTCCGGCTGGGGCTGGCGGTCGGGGGCGGGGTGGCGGTGGGGACCGGGGAGACGGTCGGGGTAACGGTCGGAGTCGGGGTGGCGGAAGGGGTGGGGGTCCGGTAGCCGTAAGGGGTCGCGGTCGGGGTGGCGGAGGGAGCCGGCGTGGCGGTGAAATGCGGGGAGACGGTGGGGGTGGGCGGGGGGATCCCCCAGAGTTCGATATCGTCGATATTCCAGCCGGAGCAGATGTAATGTTCCGAATCGGTCGGCCCCATCCCCCAGCGAACTCGTACCCCGGCTTGCCGGTTGGCGACCGCGCCGATCCCGTATTCCAGCTGAATCCACTGGGAGTCGTTGATCGGTCCCTCCAGGGGATTGGACCAGACTATGATCCAGTTCACCCCGTCGCTGGAGACCTCGAGATGGGCTTCGTCCCACTCCCTTCTCTCCACGTTGAGCCAGCGGTAGAACTTCAGGGTCACCGACCGGTGGCCGGAACAGTCGATCGGGGAGGAGGTCAGGTAATAGGTCCCCGCCATACCGAGGGGATAATTCCCGTCCAGGTTGTAACCATAGACGTTGTCTCCGGTATATCCGGAGTCCGGATCCGGGTAACCCCAGGTGTCCGGGCAGCCGCCCAGGGGGTTCGGCGCATCGCATCCCCCCTGCCCGGTCGGCTGACCGAAGGCCCAGTCCAGCTCGCCCGCCCAGCTCGGGTTGGTGTCGAGCGGTTCGAAGAAGAACCGGACCGGAGCCGCCCCTCGGGCGGAGGGGACGGTCCCGACCCCGAGCAGGGAACAGGAAAGGATCAGGGCTGGGATGGCGGGCTTCATAGTCTCGTCCTCGGCCCTCGGGCCGGGTCCAGAAGATACTATAGCACAATCCGTCGCCCGCGAAAAGGCCGGTATCCGGTGCGGGTATCGCCTTGACCGGGCCGGGAAGGGGAGATAGACTTCACGAATAATGAAAGGTTCGCCGCCTTCCCTGAAGGAGATAGCCCGGAAGAGCCCGCTCTCGCTGAAACAGCTGGAGGAGATCGAGGCCCGGATCATTACCCGGGGCAACTTCACCCCCGAGCGGGTCCGCCGGGAGATCGCCTGGTTCTGCCTGGAGCTGGGGATCGCCGACTATTACTTCCGGTACACCCCCCTGGAGGAGATCGCCCGGCACATCGAGTCCCTGCGGGCGATCCGGATCATCTCCGAAAACTCCGGCGGCCGGCCGGTCTCGACCGAGTTCGTCAGCGAGCGGGGCGAGAGCGGGACCTATATGGTCGAGGACGATTACGAGCAGATCCGTTCCCTGAAAGAGCGGATCGAGTCCCAGTACTCGGTCTTCCGGCTCCAGAGCTACCGCTGCAAGGGTTATCCGCTGCGCTTCTACGTGGCCGCCCGGCCCCACTTCGACCCCCGGGCCGCCGAAGATCCGCAGGACTTCGCCCGCCACGCTTCCCGGGAATTTCTCGAGAACTCCCCCCGGGCCACCGTCGAGCGCTACCGGAAGATCTGGCGGCGGATGCGGGGATCGGACATCCCCCGGATCGCCTTCTCCCAGCTGCCGAAGACCGGCGAAACCCGGATTATGGTCGGGATGGGCCAGGACGCCGCCCGGGGGTTCGTCGTCAACTACACCTTCATCCTGAAGAAGCACGAGGCCCACATCAACCGGGAGTACGTCGAGCCCTTCGCCGACGGGACGGTGATCTTCTCCTTCTACCTCGACCGGCTCCAGGACCGGCTGGAGCTGGACCGGCTCTTCCAGGACATCTCGATGGCGGCGATGATCTCCACCGGGCCCCTCTCGGAACTCTTCTACTCCGGGGATTTCAGCGCCGAGGAGAAGATGTACGCGGCGGCGGCCGCCGCCTTCGCCCACCAGTTCCTCACCTCCTACACCGAGGAGTATGTCACGCTCTCCCGGGCGCTGGAAGGCAAGCCGGAGCTGCTCGGCACCCTGGCGCTCTTCAAGACCCACCTGGCCAAGGACACCTACCACGCGGACCGGGTGGTCCGGACGGTCCTGGCCCACCGGGAGATCGTCCGCGACCTCTTCCACGACTTCTTCCACCGGTTCTTCCCGCGCCGGGAGACGGTCTCCGGGAGGAACCGGCACCGGGAGGAGGCGAGGAAGAAGATTGAGGAGACGCTCGACTCGGAGATCGAGCGTAACATCCTGGAAGCCCTGATTCTCTTCAACCAATCGATCCTGAAGACCAACTTCTTCACCCGGGAGAAGGTCTGCCTCGCCTTCCGGCTCGACCCCGCCTTCCTCAACCCGGTCGATTACCCGGAAAGGCCCTACGGGATCTTCTTCCTGGTCGGGAAGGGGTTCCGGGGATTCCACGTCCGCTTCCGGGACATCGCCCGGGGAGGGATCCGGCTGGTCTGTTCCCCGACCAGGGCCGATTACGACCTCAACTCCGACTTCATCTTCGACGAGAACTACAACCTGGCCCTGACCCAGCAGCGGAAGAACAAGGACATCCCCGAGGGGGGGGCGAAGGGGACGATCCTCCCCACCCCGGGGTACTCGGCCGCCGGCCCGCGTATCTTCCGCCATTACATCGACGGCCTGCTCGATCTCCTCCTTCTCCCCCACCCGGAGATCGTCGATTACCACGGGAAGGAGGAGATTCTCTTCCTCGGCCCGGACGAGGGGACGGCGGAGCTGATGGACTGGGCCGCCGCCTACGCCCGGACCCGGGGCTACCGCTGGTGGCGTTCCTTTACCACCGGGAAGGGTCCGGCCCTAGGGGGGGTCCCCCACGATACCTACGGGATGACCACCCGGGGTGTCCACCAGTACGTGCTCGAGACCCTGAAGGCCCGGGGGCTGAAGGAGGAGAAGATCACCAAGTTCCAGACCGGCGGCCCCGACGGCGACCTCGGTTCCAACGAGATCCTGGTCTCCCGCGACCGGACGGTGGCGGTGGTCGACGGCTCCGGGGTGGCCTGCGATCCGGCGGGCCTCGACCGGCGGGAGCTGCGGCGCCTGGCCCGGCGGCGGGAGACGATCGCCGGCTTCCGCCGGGAGAAGCTCTCGCCCGGCGGGTTCCTGGTCCGGGTGGAAGACCGGGATGTCCGTCTCCCCGACGGCACCCTGGTCGCCAACGGGACCGAGTTCCGCAACCGCTTCCACTTCTACCCCGCCCTGAAGGCCGATCTCTTCGTCCCCTGCGGCGGCCGCCCCCGGGCGATCACGATCAACAACTGGCGGGAGTTCCTCGACGAGAAGGGAAATCCTCGGGCCGGGATCATTGTCGAGGGGGCCAACCTCTTCATCACCCAGGAGGCCCGCTTGCGGCTGGAGGAGAACGGGGTCATTCTCATCAAGGACGCCTCGGCCAACAAGGGCGGGGTGACCTCCTCCTCGCTCGAGGTCCTGGCCGCGCTGGCCCTGACCGACGGGGAGTACGAGCGGCTGATGGTGGTTCCGGAAGGCGGGAAGGAGCCGGCCTTCCGGAAGCGGTACGTCGCCGGGATCCTGGAAATCATCCGGCGCAACGCCTCCTCCGAGTTCGGTCTCCTCTGGCGGGAGCATCAGGCTTCCGGGGTCCCCCTCTCGGTTCTCTCCGACCATCTGAGCGACAAGATCAACCGCGTCGCCGACCAGGTCGCCCGGTCCCCGCTCTTCGAGGACGGCGCCCTGCGGAAGGCGATTATCCGGCGCCACTGTCCTCCCTCCCTGGTGAAGCATCTCGGGCTGGAGAAGATCCTCCAGCGGGTCCCCAAGAACTACCTCCGGGCGGTCTTCGCCTCCTTCCTCGCCTCCAGCTACGTCTACGAGCGGGGGCTGGGAGCCGACGAACTCGACTTCTACGCCTACGTGGCGGGTTTGGGGAGTGGGGAATGAGGAAAAGCGCATAGCGCATAGAGCCCAGTGAGCAGTAAGCAGAGCGCATTGAGCATAGTGCAACCCAACTAGTCTCGATACCGATAGCGATACCGATAGTGATTATATTCATTCGCAGAGATTCGCGGGATTCGCGGTTGAGATGGGGATTGGGCAGTGGGAACAAATCGACCGATCCGTGTAATCTGTGTAATCAGTGGACTGAAAACGGGGGCGAGGTAGAGTTTGCCCGTGAAGATCAGTGGAGATTCGTGGTTTCAAAAGAGGGCGAGGTAGGGGGAATAAAACTCAATTAGAGGTAATTCGTGTAATTAGTGGATAAAAAAGGGGGAGAGGCGAGGGGGCGGATCAAACGATGATAATCAGTGGAGGAAGCTGGCGATGGGCGACAGATTCGATGAAGTGATCGGGGAACTGCTGCGGCCGATGTCGGAGCTGAAGCTGGGGCCGCTCGACACCACCTACCTGATGCGCCGCGACGGAAGTTTCGTCTATACCGAGGGGTACTGGCATCCCCCGGACTCGGTGGTCGGGAAATTGATCTACTACCCCGATCCTGACGGGGAGAAGGATATCCACGGCCGGAGGTACTCCAGCATCGTCAAGGAGATCCGGGACGGGGAGGAGGTTTACGTCTCCCACCGCGACCAGATCGGCAAGCTTTACCGGCTCTTCCCCGACCTGCCCCCCGACTCCCACCAGCTGATCCTGGCCGAGTACCAGGTGGCCTTCCCCCGGGAGAGTTTCGTCGGCTACTTCAACGACCAGGAGGCGCTCAAGTACGTGATGGCCCATTATCCCCGGGTCGACGAGGTGGTCCGGATGACCTCCGAACTCTTCGAGGTCCCCCTCGGGCACCTGGGGATAACCGGTTCCTCGGCCCTGGGGAGGCAGGGGGCGGACATCGACCTGGTCTTCTTCGGGACCCCGGAGGAGAACCTCGCCACCGTCCGGAAGCTCTGGGGGATCGTTTACAGCAAACCGGAGCACCAGGTGGTGGAGTACGGCAAGTTCTGGCCGCTCAAGATCTACGTCGATCAAGAGGAAGTCTGCACTTTCTACGTCTACCGCAACCTCCTCGACGCCCCGGTCCGGGACTGCGAGGTGGAACTGGTGAAGGAGAGCGTGGAGGCCTACGGGACGGTGGCCGACAACCTCCACTCGCTTTACGTTCCCGTGGTGCTCGAGCTGGAGAACGTATATCTCGACGGGCGGAAGGCCGATGACATTCGGCTGATCATCTACGACGGGGCGGTCCGGGGCGAGTTCCGCGAGGGGTTGCGGCTCCACATCAAGGGCCGCCTGGTCAACCTGGTCAAGGACGGAAAGAAGACCCCGGCCCTGGCCGTGGTCGACGGCTTCGACATCGAGCTCGAGCGCTTCCGGGAGGGCGTCCCCTACCTGAAGGGCAAGCAGGAAAGATCCGCCGGCTGACCCGCGGGAATTCACCGCGGAGACGCGGAGGACGCGGGGAGGGTGGTTGGGGATTGTCGGCCGGGTTCGCGGGCTGGATCATCCGGGAATAATTCTCGGTGCGCTTTTCTGCCGCTCCGAGGTCAGCAGTCTTTCCCAGGCCAGACTAATAAAAATATTTCTCTGCGCCCTCCGCGCCTCCGCGGTGATATATTTGGGGCCGGCTCAGGGGTAGATGCCGCGGAGGCGGGCGGCTTCGGCCACCCGGCTCACTGCCACCATATAAGCGGCCAGGCGGAGGTCGATCTTTTCCTTCTGCGCCAGTTCCCAGACCTTCCGACAGGCCAGGACCATAATGTCCTGGAGGCGGCAGCTCACCTCCTCCGCGGTCCAGAAGTAGCCCATCAGGTTCTGGGCCCACTCGAAGCAGCTCACCACCACCCCCCCGGCGTTGGCGACGATGTCGGGGATGACCGGGATCCCCCGCCGGTGGAGGACGGCGTTGGCCTCTTCGGTGGTGGGGCCGTTGGCGGCCTCGGCGACCAGGCCGGCCCTGATCCGGGGGGCGTTGGCGGCGGTGATCTGGTTGCCCAGGGCCGCCGGGATCAGGACGTCGCATTCCAGCTCCAGGAGGTTCCGGTTGGTGATGTTCCTGGCCCCGGGAAAGTTCTTCACCGAGCCGGTCTTTTCCTTGAAGGCGGAGACGGCCGGGTAGTCGAGACCGGCGGGGTTGACGATTCCGGACTTGCTGTCGGAGACGGCGATCACCTTGGCTCCCTCGGCCTGGGCGATCTTGTGGGCGAAGGACCCGGCGTTCCCGTAGCCCTGGATGACTACCGTGGACCCGGCCAGTTCCTTCCCCCGGTAGTTCAGAAACTCCTCGACGGCGAAGACGCAGCCCTGGGCGGTGGCTTCGTTCCGGCCGTAGGAACCGCCGATCTCCAGGGGCTTGCCGGTGACTACCCCGGGAACGGCGTAGGCCGAGTGCATACTGAAGGTGTCCATCATCCAGGCCATCGTCTGGGGGTTGGTGTAGACGTCGGGGGCGGGGATGTCCTTCCGGGGTCCGATGAAGGGGGTGATCTCGGTGGTGAAGCGGCGGGTGATCTTCTCCAGCTCCCGCTCGGAGAGTTTCTTCGGGTTGCAGCAGACCCCGCCCTTCGCCCCCCCGTAGGGCAAACCCATCACCGAGCACTTCCAGGTCATCCACATCGCCAGGGCCTGGACCTCGTCGAGGGAGACCTCGGGGTGGTAACGGATCCCCCCCTTGGAGGGGCCCCGGTCGATGTTGTGCTGGACCCGGTAGCCGGTGAAGACCTTCAGCTTCCCGTTGTCCATCTTGATCGGGACCGAGACGATCAGGATGGTCTTGGGGTGCTTGAGCTTTTCGTGGATGCAGGGGTCGAGCTTGATCTTCTTCGCCACCCGGTCGAGCTGGCTGAGGGCCAGCCTCAGCGGGTTGGTCTCGGCTGGGGGTTTCGTTGTCTTCACGGATTTGGTCTTTGTTTTCATTTTTAATCCCTGTTCAGTCCGCTGATGGTTAGTTACTGGCGCTATGCTCTATGCGCTCTGCTCTCTGTCCACTGCCCACTGCCTACTCCCTACTCCCCACTGCCCACCTTCCCGGTCTCGCTCAGGTTGGTGCAGAGGAAGGCGGGATAAGAACCATTCCGGCCGGTCACCCGGACCAGGTCGCCCCGGGCCCGGACCCGGTCGCCGACCCGGTATTCGCCGCGGAGTCCCCCGTGGTAGAGGATCAGGTCCAGCTCGGACAGGTCCCGGCGGCCCGGGATGGAAGACTCGGCCAGCCGGAGGACCGAGGGCATATAAAAGGTGTGCCGGTCGTCGGTCACCGTGCCCTCCATCTCCAGCCCGCCTTCCTCCATCTCCATCGAAAAATCCTTGAGCGGAATCTCGGAGAGGTCGGTGTAGGAGAAGAAAGGGCAGATCATATTCCCCCAGTCGTCGAAGAAACGGATCGCCCAGAGCATCCCCATCTCGAAGACCTGGCGCTTGGGGTCTTCGACGATCCGGTAGATCTGGTCGACGATCTTCCAGCTCTCGGCGACGGTGCCGTAGAAGACCAGGTCGAAATCGTGGGCGGTCTTCAGGTTGCCGAGCGAGAGCGAACCGGTGACCCCGATGGTTTCGGGGTCGATCCGGAGCATCCCGGCGACGTTGTGGATCGCCTGGTCGATCTCCGGGGAGAGTTCCCGGGCTTTCTTCAGCGAGCGGCGGTGATCGACGAAGCCGACCAGGTCGGCGAGGTCGAACTGGCACTTGTAGCGGGCGTAGGGAGGTTTGCCGACCTGGGACTCCGGAGCCAGTTCCCGGTAGATCTCCAGCTGGGACTCGTAGTTGACCCAGGCCTCCTCGCCGTCCTGGTCCCGCTTGATGATCGAGCGGTAGGGGAGGCCGAAGACCTCCTTCTTCCCCTTCGGGTCCGGGATGTAGATGATATTGCAGATCAGTTTGCCCGGCGGGTGGCAGTAACCTTCCGAGAAGAGAAGGAAGCCGTCCTGGTGGACGAAGATCGTGGCGTCCCGGATCAGGGCCAGCTCTTCCATCGGGAGGACGAAGTCCCGAAACTTATCGTTGTATTTTACCTGGTCGAAAAAACTGGTCATTGAAATACGCTCCCCGAAGTTGCGGATATTCCCGGTTCCTCTCACCCGACCTTCTTCACCCGGTCGAGGTTGTTCACCAGCAGGGCCTCGAACTCCTCCCGGGTGATTCTCTTCCCCGCTTCCATCCGGCAGGTCCGGATCCGGACGCGGTTGCCCCGGGCCCGGACCCGGTAACCCTCCCGCCAGTCCCCCCGCTCCCCGCCGTGGTAGAGGACCAGCCGGGTAATGCCGGGGCAGTCCCGGCCGTCGAGTTTCACCCCCTCGATCAGCAGATAGGTCGGATTGAAGGCGTTGTGGGTGTCGTCGGCGATCCGGGCGGTGATCTCCGCCGGTCCGAGATCCTCGCAGTCGAAGTTCCGCAGCGGGGCTTCTTCCGGGTCGAGGTAGGAGAAGAAGGGGCAGATCATAAACTTCTTTCCCCCCGCCCAGTCCCAGAACCGGATCGGCCAGTATTTCCCGAACTCGCGGACCCGGCGCTTCTCTTCGGTGTCGGTCAGCTTCTGCATAAACCGAACCATCCGCCTGACCTCCGCCGATGTTCCATAGATGACGTAATCGACATCGTGGGGGTCGGCGTAGGTCCCCAGGGAAAGCGAGCCGGAGATCCCGATCCGGCCGACTTCGATTCCCAGCAGCTCGGCGGTGTGTTCGGTCACCACCCGGATGTTGTCCGCCGCTTCTTCCTCGCCGGCCCGGTCGATGATCGCCTGGAGGGAGTGGCGGGTGGGGAAGCAGCCGATCAGTTCCGACACCGGGACCAGGGACTTGTAGCGGGCGTAGACCGGGCGCCGTTTCTCCCGCTGGGAGGGGTCGACCTCGATGTACCGCTCGAGCTGGAGGGGATAGAAGCGGTCGAGGGGGTTATTGTTCATTATCTCCTTGGTGATGTTCTCGTAGAGCTGCCCGAAGATATCCTTCCGGGCATAGTCCGGCCCCGGCCGCCGATCATTCCAGGGGATGAAGACGATGTGGGAGACCACCTCGCGTTCCGGAAGCGGTTTTTCGATGCCGTGGTAGTACCCTTCGGAGAAGACCATCGTCCCGTCCTTCCTCAGGAAGTAGGTGGCGTCCCGGAAGTCGGCCGAGAGGTCGACCGGTTCCAGGAAGCGGTGGAACTTCGGGTTCTCGCGCAGCCGGGATATGATGTCGGGCATAATTCGCTCCTGGAAATAATCAGTTTGTTCCGGGGAAAATAAACGTATTCCATCAGGAGTCAAGGGCTAAAATCCCGCCGTCCCGAACCGGGGGGCGGTCAGGAGACCTTCCCGCCGGGTCCCCGCCCGTCAGCAGGCAGAGGACGGCGGGGACAAACCCCAGGAAGAGCGGGACCAGGAAGATCCTTGATTCCTCCGCATAAGCGGCATACAGATGCAGGAACAACCAGGCCGGGACCAAAACAATGAAAAATTCTCGAAGCTGGCGCGGCCAGCGGCGCACTGCCAATATGCCGGCCAGCGGCAACAAGTTGGCGAGCAGAAAAAAGTTTCGCCAGAACAGGGGGTTGGAGAGATTGCCCAGCAGTCTCGGCCAGCCGGGTCCACCCCAGGCCTGGGCGAAATCACCTCCCGGGAGCAGGAGAAGCCGGAGCGAGAAGAAGATCGCGAAGAACACCCCGGCGGCGGCCAGGAAGAGCATCCAGGACCGGCGGCCTTCCCTCCTAAGGGCGCCGGGGATGAGCAGGGCGGGGAGCAGCACGCCGGTCTCCCGGTTTAAGGCGGCGATGGCGGTCAACGGAACAATCCAGCCTATCCTCCCCTTGATCACGGAGAGGGTCCCGAGAAGGTAGATGATCAGGTCCGTGTAGGTGCTGAAGCAGAGGTCGCTGTTGTAAAAGGCGTGCATCATCCCCCAGCCGGCCAGGACCAGGCCGATCGCCCGCTGGTCCGGGGCAAATCCCCAGGTGCGGTAGAGCCTGGCCGCCAGCCAGAAGATCAGCAGGTTCTGGAGGAGGCGGAAGAGGGCGAAGACCGGCCCCGGTTCTTCGACTCCGGCCGCCCGGCCCAGCCGCAGGCTTCCCTCCACCAGGTATTCGGAGAAGACGCGGTAGCGCCAGGGGCTGGAAGCGGTTCCGGCCATCACCTCCCGGTGGCGTTCCGGCTGGGATTCCCCCAGGTACCGCCCCCCCACCCCCCCCAGAACCCAGAGCTGGGAGTAGAGGGCGGCCAGGGCGAGCAGGGCGATCAGCAGCCCTTCGGAGCGCAGTGCCCTCCGGAGGCGCGAAAAGGCGGGGTTCGGCTTCGCCGGGAGGAGCAGGAACCCCGGGATCAGGCAGGCGGCCAGGGGGATGACGATCACCCGGTATTCGGGGAAGAAGTATGCCAGGAGGGCGACGCCCGCCGGGATCAGGGAGACCGGGAGCAATCTCCGCAGCCGCCTCGGCCACTCCGCCAGCCGGGCCAGGGCGAGGAGGGGGAGGATGTTGGCCAGCCAGATCAGTCTCACCCAGGTCAGGCTGTGGGCGAGGTTGAAGGCCAGCAGGTCGAACCCGGGCCGGTGTCCCCAGGAGACCGGGGGCCAGGGCCGGCTGGGGGGATTGCCGAACAACCAGGCCCCGGCCAGCCAAGCGGGGAGAGAGAGGAGGGCGAGCCGCCAGGTCCGTCCGCGGCCGCCCCCGCTCCCGGCCAGGGGCAGGAAGGGGAGGATAACCGAGAAGACGCTCCAGGGGGCGCCGGTGAAAGCCAGCAGGGGGTAGAAATTCCTCCGGCCGGAGTCCAGGAGAATGATCCCGGCCAGGATCCAGGCCGCGGCCCAGAAGAGCCCGGTCTCGATGCCACCTTCCCGGAAGGCGTAGAGCAGTCCCCAGGCCAGCATCAGCAGGCCGATCAGCCGCCGGGGCGGCGGGACGGCCAGTCGCCGCCACCAGGCCAGGGCCAGGCCCAGGATCAGCGCGTTCTGGGCAAATCGCAGGGTGGTGAACCCCCACGCCGCCGGCAGTCCCGCGCGCACCGCGAGCCGGCTTGAGGAAAGCAGCGCTCTTCCGGAGAGCTGGAAGCACGGTCCCCCGGGACCGATGGTTGTCTCCAGCCACTCCAGGTGGTGCCGGATCGTGGACGGCCCGTGAACCTCCCACTCGGTGAAGACGGCCATCGCGGCCAGGAGCAGGCAGAAGAGGGGACAGAGGACCCGGAATCCGGGGAGATCGCGCACTGGGGTCGCTCCGATTGTTATCGGCGGCGGGCCGGGCCCGGGAGTGGCATTCAGCCGGAGAAGCGGAAACGCAGCAGGGTATAGAGGGCGACCAGGCCGTCCTTCCAGGTGATCTTCTTCCCTTCCTCGTAGGTGCGGCCGAAGTAGGAGATCGGGATCTCGTAGATCCGCTGGCCGGACTTGACCATCTTGGCGGTGATCTCGGGTTCGAAGCCGAACCGGTCGGACTTGATCTCCACTCCCTCCAGGGCCTCCCGGCGGAAGACCTTGTAGCAGGTCTCCATATCGTTGAGGTTGATGTTGAAGAGGATGTTGGTGATCAGGGTCAGGAGCTTGTTGCCGCAGTAGTGCCAGAAGTAAAGGACCCGGTGGGGGCCGCCGAGGAACCGGGCCCCGAAGACCACGTCGGCCACCCCCTCCTCGATCGGACGGACCAGGGAGGGGTACTCCTCCGGGTTGTACTCCAGGTCGGCGTCCTGGACGATGACGATCTCCCCGGCGGCTTCCCGGAACCCCGCCCGGAGGGCCGCCCCCTTGCCCCGGTTCTCGGGGAGGAGGATGACCCGGACCTCAGGGTGGTCGAGGGTGCGGAGGATCTCCCGGGTTCCGTCGGTCGAACCGTCATCGACCAGAATCACCTCTTTATCCAGCGGCTGGTCGAGGATCTTCTTCAGGATCTCGCGGAGGGTCTTCTCCTCGTTGTAGATCGGGACGACGATCGAGAGTTTCACGGCGCGGTCTCTTGGGCGAAAGTTAACGTTAGGCGTTAAGAATATATTTGTTGAGCCGAAGAGTCAATCGGGGAATGGGGAGTGGGGTAAGAAGTTCAAAGTTCGAAGTTCAAAGTTCGAAGTTAACGGGGGACAGGTTCGTATAGATTTGCGGGATTCGCGGTTGAGGGGGGGAGTGGGCAGTAGGCACAAGTCGATCCAATTCGTGTAATCCGTGTAATCTGTGTAATCAGTGGACGAATAAAAGAGGGCGGGGCGGGGTTGATTAAAAAATTCGTGGTAATTAGTGAAATTAGTGGACTATACCGGGGGCGGGGGGAGGCTTGCGGAAGAGGGAGAGGATCATCTTCCCGTCGCCGGGGGTCAGCTCCCGCAGCCCGAAGAGAACGAGCAGGTAGACCCCGGCCAGGGTCGCCAGGGCCGGGGGAAGCAGCCAGCCGGCCGGCGCCCACCAGCGGCCGAGGGCGAAGACCAGGGCCGCCGCGGCCGCGATCCTGGCGGTGGCGGCCGGCGGGAAGAGGGCCCCGAAGAGACGGTAGACGATCACCCCCGCCCCCGCCATCCCCAACCCGGCGGCCACGGTAGTGGCGATCGCCGCTCCCCGGATCCCGGCTTCCGGGACCAGGTAATTATTCAGGATCCCGGCCAGCGCCAGGGTGGCGGTGACCAGGGAAAAGGAGACCCAGGGCCGCCCCCGGGCGGTGATGACGGTGGCCAGGACCAGGAGAAGAGCGAGGAGGGTCTGGCCGAAGATCAGGACCTCCAGGGCCGCCGACCCGGCCGCGCTGTCCGGGCCGTAAACCCAGCCGAGCAGGGATCTGGCGTTGGCGCCGATCAGGGCGGCCAGCGGCAGGACCACCAGCAGCCCTCCCCTCAGGGCCCGCCGAATGGTGGCGGCCGCGGCCGTTTCCCCGCCGGCGATCGCGATCCGTCCGGCGACCACGGGGAAGATGGTCAGGCTCAGCGCGTAGAGGAACATATAGGGGATCCGGGCGAACTGCTGGGCGCAGGTGTAAAGCCCCGCCGCCTCGGCTTCCTCCGGCAGCAGCGCGCGGACGAAGTAGAGGTCCAGATGCTGGACCAGGCTGATGATGAAGGAGAAGAGAACCACCGGGAAGGCGAAGGCGGCGATCTTCCCCAGCGGGAACGGGGGGCCGTCCTCCCCCCCGGCTGGCGGGCAGAGCGCCCGGGCCAGGAAGACCGCCCCGGTGACGGCGGCCAGGTACCCGCCGACCGCCCCGGAGACGCGGTCTCGGCCCAGCGCGGAGAAGAGGAAGATGAGGGAAAAGAGGCCGGCGACCTTGAGGCCGGAATAGATGATGGATACGCGGGCCTCCGCCCCGAAGAGGGTGTGGCCGTTGAGGACGCCCCGGTAGACCGAGTAGATCCCGAAGGCGGGGAGGAAGAAGGCGGTCAGCCGGATATAGCCGGTGAACCGCGGATCCCCCCAGATCCCGGAAAGCCCCGGCGCCGCCAGCCAGACCGCCAGGCCCAGGCCCAGGCCCAGGCCCAGCTGGAGTTTCAGCGCCCCCCTCCGGATCGATCGGTCCCGGGAGGGTTCCCGGGAGATCTCCCGGGAGACCGCCCGGTTGACCCCGGTGGCGAGAAAGATCCGGTAGTGGGTGAGGAGGGAGAGGAGAATGCCGAAGGTCCCGTACTCGACCAATCCCAGGATGCGCTTCGAGCCGACGTGGATGATCCAGCCGCTGATCACGAAGACCACCTCGGCGGCGGCCAGGTAGGCTGTCCCTCTCACCATCTTCATCTTCCGTCCGCGAATTACCACGAATTAATTTTCATCAACCCCCGCCGCGCCCCCTTTGGCTGTCCACTAATTCCACTAATTGCCACGAATTATTTTAATCAACCTCGCCCCGCCCTCTTTTTAGTCCACTGATTACACAGATTACACGGATTGGATCGACTTGTGCCTACTGCCCACTCCCCATCTCAACCGCGAATCTCTATGCCCTGGCGCTATGCGCTATGCTCTTTGCACTTTGCTCACTGCTTACTGCTCACTGCTTACTATCCCCCCCACCCTCCGCAACAACTCCGACCACCGCCCGGCGATCCGGCGGATGTCGTACTCTTCGGCGGCCCGCCTCGCGCCGGCGGCGAGCTTTTTCCGGAGGCCCGGGTCGGCGATGACGGCCCGGATCTTCTCCTTGATCTCCTCCTCGTTCCGGCAGACATAGCCGTTCTCACCGTCCCGGACCAGGGGGGCGAGGGCGGGGGAGGAGGTGACGATCAGGGGGATGCCGGCGGCCAGGCCGTCGAGGGCCGCCCGCGAGTAGCCGAGGACCGAGACGCTGGAGCGGTAGGGGAAGACCATCAGCTTGCAGGAGTGGATCCAGGGGTCGATCTCCGGGACGTAGCCCTGGATGGCGATATTCTTCCAGCCCCGGGAATCCCGCCGGAGTTCCTCCTCCATCTCTCCCACCCCGTTGATCATCAGGTCGGTCCCCGGCGGATTGAGTTCCTTATAGATTCTCAGCAGGATATCCGGCCCCTTGTGGGGCTCCAGGTGCCCGAAGAACCCGATCCGGAAGGGGGAGGGGGGGATCTCCGGGTCCGGGAACTTTTGTTCCGGGGAGGGGAGCGCCATCCCGGCGGGGATGAAGGCGGTCAGTCCGGGGAGGAGTTTCTCCCACCGCTCCCGGAGCGGCTCGGTGAGGGCGATCACCGCCGCCGGGCGGGGGCGGAGGAGGCGGAGCAGCCGGAAGAACCGGCCGGTCATATTGGTGAACTGGGCCAGGATTACGGGTCCGTTTGCCCGCCCCAGGCCGCAACGGAAGAGGAACCAGTAGGGCAGGAGGAACCAGGATCGCCAGAATCCCGACCCGAAGACGGTCAGGTCGGGGTCCCACTTCCCGGCCGACCATCCGGCCCGGAAGGGAAAGGGGCCCGGCAGGCGGACGATCTCGTGGCCGCGGCACCTCTCGTATTCCGGGACCTCCGGCGAGTAGCGGCTGGTGAAGACCCGGATCTCGAACTCCGCCTCCAGGTTCTCGACCAGGTCGATCGCGAAGCGGAGAATCCCCGAGAGCCGCGGCATCGGGCGGTAGTACTTGACCACGAAAGCCAGTTTCGGTTTCCCGGGCGGGGGGGTCATCGATCGTCTTCTTTCCGGCTCTCCAGCTTCTTGACCCGGTAGAGGACGTTCTCGGTCAGCTTCCGGTTGGAGGCGATGGTGTCGGCCAGCAGCCCGATCACCAGGATCTGGAAGCCGACGATCAGGAAGACGGCAGCGAAGATCAGGGACTGGACCTTCCCCCGCCCCCCGGCGACGATCAGGTAGTAGAGGAAGCGACCGGAGAGGATCGCCCCGGCCAGGATGGACAGCCCCCCGATGGCCGAGAAGACCTTGAGCGGCTGGTACATCGTGTAGATCCTCACCAGGGTGACGACCGACCGCTGCAGGTAGTCGAAGAGCGAGGTGAAGAGCCGCGACGGCCGGGCCTGGGGGTTGGTCCGAACCGGGACGTGGCCGACCGCCAGCCGCCCGGTCCCGGCCTGGATCAGGGTCTCCAGGGTGTAGGAGAAGTCGGAGACGACGTTGATCGAGAGGGCGGCCTCCCGGTTGTAGGCCCGGAAACCGCTGGCGGCGTCGGGGACCGAGGTCCGGGAGAGCTTGCGGACCACCCAGGAGCCGAATCTCTGCAGCGCCTTCTTGACCGGGGAGAAGTGCTCGATCGTCTCCACCTCCCGGTCCCCGACCACGATGTCGGCCTCGCCCCGGAGGATGGGGCCGATCAGGCTCGGGATGTCCTCCCCCCGGTACTGGTTGTCGGCGTCGGTGTTGACGATGATGTCCGCGCCCCGGGCCAGGGCGGTATCGATCCCGGCCATAAACGCCCGGGCCAGCCCCTTGCGGTTGGTGAAGCCGATGACGTGGTCGGCCCCCGCCCGGAGGGCCGCTTCGCGGGAGCGGTCGGTGGATCCGTCATCGATGACCAGGACCTCGACCCGGTCGATCCCGGGGATTTGGCGGGGGATGTCCCGGATGGTGGCGCCGATGGTCGCTTCCTCGTTCAGGCAGGGGATCTGGACGATCAGTTTCATTGTAAAATTTTTCCTTCGGAAAAATTTTAGTTGGGAAAGACTTGTACTTCGAAAATCGCCACCCGGTTTGAAAACGCCGCCAGCAGGATAATCTTCCCACGGACGGCTGTCAACGGTCGAGATAGTCAAGGATGGCCCGGGCGATGGCCCGGGCGGTATCGTTCCGGACGGCGGGATCGAGGATCTCCGCCTCGTCTTCCGGGTGGGAGAGGTAGGCGGTCTCGACCAGGGCGGTCACCAGGTCGGGGGGCCGGATCAGGGCCAGGCTCCGCCGGCGGACCCCGGCGCCCTCCCGGCCGGCCGCTTCCAGGGCGCGGTGGATGCACCCGGCCAGCTCCCTCCCCGGAGGATGGTAGTAGAAGATGGTGTAGCCGGATCCGGAGAGCGGATCGCGTGCGTCGCCGACCGAGTTGTGGTGGAGGGAGACCAAGACCCCGGCCCCCCTGGAGCGGGCGGCCTCGATGCGTTCCTCCAGGCCCAGCGTCCGGTCACCGTCCCGGGTCAGGAACGACGTAACACCCGCCTTCGCCAGTTCCGCCGCCACCGCCCGGGCCAGGGCGAGGTTGGCGTCCTTTTCCGTTACCCCGGAGGGGCTGACCGCTCCCCGCTGCCTTCCCCCGTGGCCGGGGTCGAGGCCGACCGGTCCCTCCTCCCGGCGGGGCCGTCCCCGCCAGCGGAGGCGGTAACCCCCCGGCAGCCAGTCCAGCGACCAGCGGTGACAGTCCAGGCCGCCGCGGAGCCGGTAGACCGCGGTCCCCTCCCCGGAGGGGGCCGGCACGCAGATCCCCTCCCACTCCCCGAGATCGATCGTCTCGGTGGCCGGAGCGGCGTGGTGAAAGACCAGGTCCAGTTCTTCGGGCCCGAGGTAGTCGACCCGGGCGGGCGCCGGGCCCTCCAGGGAGAACCAGGCCTCCGACTTTTCCGCGCTGAAGCTGACGTCGCCCACCCGGACCGGTTCCGGCGGCGGTTCGTCCCCCAGTTCCACGGCGGAGGCGGGGATCCAACCGGAGATACCGCCGCCGAGGTCGGCCCTCAGCCAGCTCCCCTCCCTCCCGGTGATCCGGAGGGCCGCCCCCGGGGGGGCGGTGAGAATCCGCGGTCCGGCCGGGAGCGATCGTACCGGCTCCGGCCCGGCCGCGATCCGGCCGGGAAGGGGGAGGTGGAATTCGGTCCGCTCCTTCCCGGCGGGGGCGGTCTTCTCCCGGCGGATGGCCAGGGGACAGACGGTCTCTCCCTTCCCGCCGGCGGCGGTCACGATGATCGAGTTCTCCCCGCCGGCGAGGGGAACCAGGGCGACGAAGGAACCGGCGTGATAGACCTTGACCGGCTTCCCGTTGATCAGGACCCGGGCCCCCGCCTCCGTCGCCCCCGCCAGCCGGACCGCCGGGTCGGAGGTAACGGTCATCTCGACCGGGGGGAAGGTGAGGAGAAGCCCGGGGCCGCGGGCGTCGTTCCCTGTCCTGACGTAACCGGCGGGGTCGGACTGGCTGAGCCGGACCACCGATCCCGGGGCTATCTCCGGGCGGGGAAGCGGCTCCCCTTCCCCGCCCGGAACGGCGGCCAGGGCGAGCAGCAGGGCAACTAACTGGGGACCCGGTTTCATATCCGCAGCGGGCATTCTGGCCCATTCCGCCGGTTCTGGCAAGGGCGATCGGTGATTATTAAATCTTGAACCGCGCCCCCCGGCGAGCTATGATGCCTTCATCTTTGGTTGACCGTCTGACATCAGGAAGGGACAGGTTATGACCCGGGATAGATTTGATGAAGTGATCAAAAAGTTCCTGGTCCCGCTCTCGGAATTTTCGGGGCCGGTGATGGACAGCACCTATTTTCTCCGGAAGGACGGAAGTTTCGTCTTCGCCGAGGGCTACGCCCACCCGCCCGGAGCCTTCTGGGGGATGATCATCAAGTATCCGCTCCCCGGCGGGCACATCGATCTCTTCGGGAGAAGATACGGCTGGACCCACCGGGAGTACGTCGATGGCGAGCTGAGGATGATCCCCGACGACCGGCAGCTGGAGAACCAGTTCCGGGTCGCGCCAGAGCTCCGTTCGTCCCAGGGGGAGAAACCGATCTACGCCCGCCACCTCGTCCGCTTTCCGCTCTCCGGCTGCCGCGGTCTCTTCGACGCCGTTCATTCGATGCGGGTGCTCCGCGGGGGATATCCCTGGATCGACGACGCCGTCCGGAAGACCTGCCGGCTGCTCGACTGGGACCCGGACCGGACCGGCGCGACCGGATCCCTCTCCTACGGCCTGGTCGAGGACGATGTCGACCTGGTCTTCATCGGGTCCCCGGAGGAGAACGCCGCCGTCGCCGGCCGAATTCGGAATTACCTGGCCGATCATCCGGAAGGACGGGTGGTGGAGCTGGGCAAGGAGTGGCCGATCCGGTTCCACTTCGCCGGCACCCTGATCTGCCCCTTCTTCCGTTACTCCGATCCCGCCCAAATCCCCCTGCTGGATTTCGAGATGGAGGCGGTCGAGGAGGAGGTGGACCTGGAAGGGACGGTGGACGACGACATCCACAACCTCTACCTCCCGGCCCTGGTCCGCCTGACCGGGATCAAGCGCGCCGACGGAAAGCCGGAGGCCGACCGGGAGCTGGTCGTCTACCACGGGGCCCTGCGGGGCGAGCTCTGGCGGGGCGACCGGGTCAGCCTGAGGGGGACGATGGTCGATCTTGCCACCCCCGCGGCGGGGACCCGCCGGGCGATCCTGGTCACCGACGCCAGGAAGATCCGTCTGGCCGGCCATCTCTCCACGCTGAAGTAAACGCTGACGGCGGTCGCCGGGTAAGGGCTTGGAGAGAGGGAAATCGCCGGGTTTTGACCATCGCACTGTTAGGTGCTTGAACTGGTGCTTTTTCTTATTGATCCGCGGGCAATCTGAATTTTGACAACCTGGTTTGACAGGCCGGGTTAAGGAGGAAAAAGATGATCATCACCAACATCGAGACCGTGCCTGGAAGAAGAATCAGCCGGATCCTCGGGATCGTCCGGGGCAACGTGGTCGGTTCGAAGCCGGTCAGCGAGTCATTCCTGCAGGGGCTCAAGGAGGCGATGCTTTCCGCCGTTTCCCTCGCCCCGAGGATCATCACCGGGGAAGAGGTCGGCCTGGTGCCGCCGGGGGAGATGCGCCAGCAGGGCGAGGAACAGGAGAAGAAGGCCGTTCCCCCCAACGAACTGGAGGACTATTCCTGCCTCCTTACCCGCCTGAGGGACACCGCCCTCTCCCGGATGATCGCCCACGGTCAGGAACGGGGCGCGGACGCGGTAATCAAGGTCATCTTCGATGTCTCCGTGATCTCCCCCCGGCTGGTCGAGGTCTGCGCGTACGGGACTGCGGTCAAGCTGGACTGACCGCCCGCGGTCAAAATTCGGTCAAAATTCTTCTTGACCAGGGGAGGGGAAGGAGTAGAGTGGTCCCCGAGTAAGCCCTGGTGTCCACGGGAATGATTTCCTTAACGGCCGCGCGCGCTTTACTACAGCCTGCGCGGCCGTTTTTTGGAGCCGGGGAGGGGAGGTGTCAACGGACGGGAGACGGTCTTCCGTCCCGCTCCCCGTGTCACGGAAGCAGTAGAAGGAGATGAGAGAAATGGCCACCGGAACGGTGAAATGGTTCAACGAACGGAAGGGTTACGGATTTATCGCCATCGATGGGGGCGAAGATGTCTTCGTTCACCACAGCGCTATCCAGGGAGATGGGTTCAAGACTCTCTCCGAGGGTGAGGCCGTGGAGTTCGAGGTTGCCCCCGGCAAGAAGGGCGAGCAAGCCATCAACGTGATCCGTTCGCGGTCGTAAGACCGGTCTGGACCGCGGGGCCCCGGCTCTTTACGGAGAGCCGGGACCCCTTTTTTTGGTGCGCCCGGGGCCGGCGGTTTGGTTGTCCCCCCCTTTCCCGCTTGCCATTCCGGCGCGTTTTCTTCATACTGCGGGTTCTGAACGCCCGGTTAGAGAATCTCTTTTACCTGGAGGAGGAGACGGAAATGACTGCGTCCAAGATATGGCGGGCCGCCCGAAGCCATCGGAAGGATATGGTCGCCTTCCTGAGGGATATGATCGCCATCCCCGGCGAGAGCCGGCGGGAGGAGGCGGTGATCAGGCGGATCAAGCGGGAGATGGCCGCGGCCGGGTTCGACGAGATCATCATCGATAGGATGGGCAACATCCGGGGCCGGATCGGCCGGGGGAAGACGGTGGTGGCGATGGACGCCCACGTCGACACCGTCGGGGTGGGCAGCCCCGACCAGTGGAAGTGGGACCCCTACCGCGGGAGGTGCGCGAAGGGGATCATCTACGGCCGGGGGGCCGTCGACCAGCGGGCCGGGATGGCCTCGATGGTCTACGCCGGGAAGATGATCAAGGAGTGCGGCCTTCTTGACGACTTCAGCCTCTGGGTTGTCGGCTCCGTCCAGGAGGAGGACGCCGACGGCCTCTGCTGGCAGTACCTGGTCCGGGAGGAGGGGTTCCGGCCGGACTGCGTGGTCATCACCGAGCCGACCAACCTCAACCTTTACATCGGCCAGCGGGGGAGGATGGAGATCAAGGTCCACGTGGCGGGCCGGTCCGCCCACGGTTCGGCCCCGCACCGGGGCAGGAACGCCGTTTACCTGATGAGCCGGGTGGTCTCCGAGATCGAGCAGCTCGGCCCCCGGCTGAAGAGCGACCCCTTCCTCGGCCGGGGGACGGTGGCGGTGACCCACATCGACTGCCGCACCCCCTCGCTCTGCGCGGTCCCCGACGGCTGCGCCATCCATCTCGACCGCCGCCTGACCGCCGGGGAGACGAAAGCCTCCGCCCTGGCCGAGGTGAGGGCGGCCGCGAAGCGGGCCAAGGTGAAGGCCAGGGTTTTCGTCAACACCTACGACCTTCCGGGATGGCGGGGGCTCCGCTACAGGACCGACTGCTACTACCCGGCCTGGGCGCTTCCCCGCTCCCACCCGCTGCTCAAGGCCGGAAGGGAGGCCTACCGCGCGGCCTTCGGATCGCCGCCGAAGGTCGACAAGTGGACCTTCTCCACCAACGGCGTGGCGACGATGGGGCTGTTCCGGATTCCCACCATCGGTTTCGGCCCGGGCAACGAGATCTACGCCCACCAGGTGGACGAACAGGTGCCGGCCGACCACCTGGTCAAGGCGGCGGTCTGGTACGCCCTCTTTCCCGGGTTCTTCCTCCGTTCAGGAACAAGACGGTAACCGCCGGGCCGCCCGGCAGCAAAAGAAGAGGATAGAGATGAACGATACTATCACGGATATTCCCAGCAGCCTCGATCACCTCCGCCGTCTCGACCAGGCGATGTTCCGCCGCGACTTCCTGCTCACCTGGCACAAGACCGACCAGGAACTGGAAGCCGTCCTCACCCTGGCCGAGCTGCTCCGCGCCCTCTACCGCTCCAACATCTCCTGCCGCGTCTTCCAGACCGGCCTGGCCGTCTCCTTCTTCCGGGACAAGTCCACCCGGACCCGGCTGGCCTATGCTTCGGCCTGCGACCTGATCGGGCTGACGGTCCAGGAGATGGAGGAGGAGAAGTCCCAGATCTCCCACGGGGAGACCGTCCGGGAGACCGCGAATATGATCTCTTTCTTGAGCGAGGTGATCGGGATCCGCGACGACCTCTTCCTCGGCCGGGGGCACCGGTTTATGACCGAGGTGGCCGACGCGCTGACCGGCGGGTTCCGGGAAGGGGTTCTCAACCACCGGCCGGCGGTGATCAACCTCCAGTGCGACCTCGACCACCCCACCCAGACAATGGCCGATCTTTACCACCTCCGGTCCCACTTCGGCGGCCTGGAGAACCTCCGGGGCAAGAAACTGGCGATGAGCTGGGCCTACTCCCCCAGCTACGGCAAGCCCCTCTCCGTCCCTCAGGGGATCATCGCCCTGATGAGCCGCTACGGGATGGAGATCACCCTGGCCCACCCCCCCGGGTACGAGCTGGTCGATGACGTGGTCCGGCTGGCCGGGGAGAACGCGGGGAAGTTCGGAGGTTCCTTCACCGTCACCGACGATATGGAGGCGGCCTTCCGGGCCGCCGACGTTGTCTACCCGAAGAGCTGGACCACCCTGGCCGTGGCCGGGCGGCGGACCGAGCTCCTCAAAACCGGCGACTCCGCCGGGCTCAAGGACCTGGAGAAGGAGGCCCTGGCCGGGAACGCCCGCCACAAGGACTGGCTCTGCGATGAGGACCTGATGGCGAAGACCAGGGACGGCTCCGCCCTCTACCTCCACTGTCTCCCCGCCGACGTCCAGGGGCTGAACTGCCAGGAGGGCGAGGTGACGATGGGGGTCTTCGACCGGTACCGGATCGACACCTACCGGGAGGCCGGTTACAAGGCCTACATCATCGCGGCGATGATCCTGCTCTGCCGCTTCCGCGACCCCGCCCGCCTGGTCGAGCGGATCCTGAGGGAGGGGAGCCACCGGGCCGGCTGAACCCCGAGCGGAGCGGGGGGCGAAGCGATCTCAAATCAGCGGACCAGCAAGGAGGTCGGAGATGGACAATATCGGCGAGAGAGAACTCTTCCAGAAAGTGCGCCACGCGCTGAAGGGCGAGGACGACGCCGTCTTTATGTACGGCGCCACCAAACCGGACGGGGAGGCGATGAAGAAGCTCACCCCCGCCGAGGCGGAGGAGGTCCGGCGGCTCCAGGACAAGATCCTCGAGGACACCGAGAAGCACTCGAAGTTCCTCGAGGAGATGATCAGGCAGGCGGAAGGGACCAAGGGAAGCCGCTCGCTCTCCCCCGACCGGATGAGGTTCCTCCCCCAGTTCGGGGGGCTCTTCAAGACCGAGTCGAAGATGCTCATCGAGCACCTGGAACTCTTCCAGAAGTACCTGAAGATCCGGGGGTTCGACGAATGGGCCCGGGGGCTGCAGAACATCATCCGCGACGAGTTCGAGCACGTGACGATGACCCACCGCCTGCTCGGCCTCGCCGCCCTCTTCAACCCCGAGGAGTAGGCGCCGCCCGGACAGCGGGTCCATCCGGGCCGGAGGTGCCGGGGCGACGGTTATGGAAACCTTCTTTGCCCCCCCGGGGAGAACCGGGGAGAAGGAGCTGGCCCGCCAGCTGGATCTGGTCGCCTCCAGCGGACTGGTCTCCGCCCTGCTTCACTCGGTGGGGATGGTCCTGGCCGTGGTGAATCGCCAGCGCCAGGTCGTCGCCCTCAACGACGCCTTCCTGAAGATGCTCGGCCTTGATGATCCGCAACGGCTCCTGGGGATGCGGCCGGGGGAGGCCCTGAAGTGCGTCCACGCCGGCGAGGGCCCGGCCGGCTGCGGCACCACGAAGTACTGCCCCTCCTGCGGGGCGGCGGCCGCGCTGGTCGCCTGCCTGGAGGAGGGGGTGCCGGCGGAGAAGATCTGCGCCCTCCGCGCCCGCCGGAACGGCGGGCACGTGGACCTGGCGTTCTCCGTCCGGTCCTGCCCGCTCACCCTGGAGGGGGGAAGGTACGGCCTCCTCTTCCTCGAGGACATTACCCGCCGGGAACGGTGGGCCGCCCTGGAAAGGTCGTTCTTCCACGACGTCAACAATCTGCTCAACGTCCTTAAGGGGGCGAGCGAGATGCTGGCGGAGGAGGATCCCTCGGAATTGGCCGGGATGGTGCGGCAGGCCGTCACCCGCCTGACGGGCGAGGTGGCGATCCAGCGGCAGCTGGTAGGTAGCGGCGATTTCTCCTATCGTCCGGACTGGCGGCGGATCCCGGCCGGTTCGGTCCTGAAAGAGCTCGCCGCCCTCTTCGCCAATCACGCCGCGGCCCGGGACCGCGAGATAGTTACCGGCGCGCTCGGCCGGGAGGCCTGGATCGAAACCGATCCCGCCCTCCTCCTGAGAGTGCTGGGAAATATGGTCATCAACGCCCTGGAGGCCACCGGGCCGGGGGGAAAGATCAGGATCTGGACGGAGATCCGTGATCGCCGCCTCTCCTTCCTGGTCTGGAACGCCGGTGAGATCCCCCCGGATGCGGTGTTGCGTATGTTCCAGCGGAGTTTCAGCACCAAGGATGGACCCGGGCGGGGTTTCGGCACCTACTCGATGAAGCTCTTCGGGGAGGAGATCCTCAAGGGGAAAGTCGATTTCACCACCTCCGCCGAGGCGGGGACCGTCTTCCGCTTCACCTGCCCCCTGGCCGGGCAGCCGTCAGTATGATCCGGAAGGAAAAAGAGATCCCCTTCCTCGTCGCCCTCTCCTTCCTGGCGGCGTTGGTATACATCCGGCTCAGCGTCTTCCTGGCCGGGGCGGCCGACACCGAGTTCGCCCGGGCCGCCGAGATGGGCGAACTCCCCGGGGTCAGGTTCCACCTCGGGAGCAACATCATCCTCTTCGGTTACCACATCCACCACTTCTACATCGGGATCCTCCTGATCGGCCTGGCCGGCTGGTGGGCGCTGGCCGGCAGCGAGCGGCTCTCCCGCCGGCACCTGGCGGTGATGTACGGCGCCGGGCTGGGCCTCTTCTTCGACGAGATCGGGCTGCTGCTGACCTGGGGGGATTATTACAGCCGGCTCACCTACTACCTGAGCCTCTTCCTGGCCGCCGTCTTCCTCAACATCATCTTCTTCCATAACTTCTGGGTCTCAATGAGGAAGAACCTGGCCGCCTCCGACCCGCAGTCCGCCTTCACCGGTTCATTGCTGAGACGGAACAACTTCCTCCGGCTGGCGGACGCGATCAGCAGGAAGACCGGAAGCACGGAGAAGGCCGGTCTCCTCTATACCGGGGTGCTCTACGTTTTGATGGCCGGCCTGGTATACTTCCGCCCGGAGATGATCCGCTACTGGGCGGCGATCATATTCTTCGTCCGGGGGGTCGGTTACCTGGCAAGATTATTTCAAAAGGAGTTTATGCAGATGAAAGCCGCCGAAAGAATCAGTTTCCTGGTCACCGGGCTGGCCTATATCGTCGTCGGGGTTCTGATCCTGACCCGCCCCCGGCTGTTTTACTACTGGGTGGCCGGGATCTTCTTCCTCCAGGGCGCGGTTTCCTTCATCCGGGCCCTCGCCCGCCCGAAAGTGGAGACGCCCGGTCCGGTCCCGGATCCGTCGGGGACGTCCCGGGGATGACGGGGGAAGCAGGAGCCGGCCGGATCTTCCCGGTCCGCCTTCGCAACATCCGGCGGAAGTGGATTCTCTGAACCCCTGTCTTCCGGCGGAACAGTCTTCATTCTTGTCCCCCCGATTCCGCATCTGCTATATTGCCGCCGATGAAGATCGCCCGACCCCCATCCAGGGACGCCCGGACCGCCGCCTCGGCCGAATCCCGGCAGCTGCGGATCCTCGGCGAGATCACCCGGGCCATCACCTCCAGCCTCGACCTCACCGAGGTGCTGGGGGTCATTTTCCGGGAGACCAAGAAGCTGATCAGTTTCGACCGGGCCAGCGTGGACCTGGTCGACCAATCGGGCCAGGTCAACATCGTCTACTTCCTCAAGCCCCGGACGAGCAAGCAGGTGGCCCGGGGCCGGGTCTTCCCGATGGAGGGGACCGGGGTGGAGCGGGTGATCAGGAGCGGGAAGACCCTGATCCGGAGGAGCTACGAGAAAAACCCCCGCTTCCGGGAGGACGAGTACATCGTTCGGACCGGGGTCAGGTCGGGGATCGTCGTCCCCCTGGTCTACCGCGACCGGGTGATCGGCACCTTCAACCTCGGCAGCAAAGAGGAGGGCGCCTACAGCCGCCGGGACGAGGAGGTCCTCAACCACATCTGCGGCAATATCGCCATCGCCATCGAGAACGCCCGGCTCTACCGGGAGCTGCGGGAGTACGCCCGGACCCTGGAGGCGAGTGTGGCCGAGCGGACGGCCGAGCTGCGCCGGTCGCTGGCCGACCTGAAGGCGACCCAGCGCAAGCTGATCCAGTCCGAGAAACTGGCCGCCACCTCCAAGCTGGTGGCCGGGGTGGCCCACGCGGTCAAGAACCCCCTGAACTCGATCTTCTTCTCCGCCGCCGTGATCGAGAAGTCGCTCGCCCCGGGGACGGAGCGGGACCGGGCGGAGAAGTACTGCCGGGAGAGCGTGGCCATCATCAGGGAGGAGATCCAGCGGCTGATCAGCCTGGTCGACCGGCTGATCACCTTCGGCCGGCCCGCCCCCCCCCGGCTGGAGAAGGCCGGCGTCAACGCGGTGATCGAGCGGGTGATCCGGAGCCTGCGGGACGAGCTGGCCCACCGCCGGGTCCGCCTCTCCCGGTCGCTGGAGCCGCGGCTGCCCCGGATCAGCCTCGACCGGGACGAGTTCCACCGCGCCGTCCTCAACCTCCTCCGCAACTCCCTGGAGGCGGTGGAGGATGGGGGCCGGATCCGGGTGGCGACCCGGCGGGCCGGGGACCGGATCGTCCTCGAGTTCGCGGACGGCGGCTGCGGGATCGAGCCCGCGGTCCAGAAGAACATCTTCGACATCTTCTTCACCACCAAGGCCGCCGGGAGCGGGATCGGCCTCTCCCAGGTCTACCGGACCGTGGAGTGCCACCACGGGACCGTCTCCGTGGAGAGCGAGCCCGGGAGGGGGGCCAGGTTCACCATCGAACTGCCGGTCGGGGGCTCAAGATGAAAAAGCTGAAGATCCTGGTGGTGGACGACGAGGAGAACATCCTCAAGAGCGTCTCCACCTTCCTGGAGATGTCCGGCCACGCGGCCGCGGCCGCGGCCAAACCCTCCCGGGCCCTGAAGATGCTGGAGAAGGGGGAGTTCGAAGTCCTCCTCACCGATTTCCGGATGCCGGAGATGAACGGACTCGAGCTGGGGGAGCGGGTCGGGGAGAAGTTCCCGGACGTGACCTGGCTGGTGATGACCGCCTTCGGGTCGATCAAGGACGCGGTGGAGGCGATGCGGAAGGGGGCCTTCGACTACCTGACCAAGCCGGTCGACGGGGAGGAACTGCTGGCCGTCCTGGAGAAGATCGCCGCCCACCGGGCGCTCCTCGACGAGGTGAGGTCGCTGCGCCGCCAGCTGGGGGCGGTCTCCCCCTACCCCGGCCTGGTGGGGAGGAGCCCGGCGATGCGGGCGGTCTACGAGTTCATCGCCAAGGCCGCGGGGATCGACCTGGGCGTCTCGCTCGCCGGCGAGACCGGAACCGGGAAGTCCGTGGTCGCCCGGGCCATCCACCAGCAGAGTTCCCGCGCGAAGGGACCCTTTGTCACCGTCAACTGCGGCGCCCTCCCCGACACCCTGCTCGAGAGCGAGCTCTTCGGCCACCAGAAGGGCGCCTTCACCGGGGCGGTCCAGGAGCGGAAGGGGAAGATCCTCTCCGCCGACCGGGGAACCCTCTTCCTGGACGAGGTGGCGACCCTGAGCCTCTTCGCCCAGGCCAAGCTGCTCCAGGCCCTGGAGGAGAAGCAGTTCGACCCCCTGGGCTCCGACCGCCCGGTCCGGGTCGACATCCGGGTGATCGCCGCCACCAACGAGGACCTGGGACGGGCGGCGGCCGCCGGGAAGTTCCGCCGGGACCTCTACTACCGCCTCCAGGTCCTCAGCTTCCGCCTGCCGCCGCTGCGGGAGCGCAAGGAGGACATCCCGCTCCTGGTCGGCCACTTTCTCAGCCAGGTCAACCCCGGCGGGGTGCGGGTCGATCCCGGGGCGATGAACGCCCTCCTCGCCCACGACTGGCCGGGGAACATCCGGGAGCTGGAGAACGTCCTCAAGGGCGCGGCCGCCGGGGAGGGGAAGAAGACCATCTCCCGGGAGGATCTCCCCGAGACCGTCCGGGGCGAAATCCGGCCCGCCCGCCTCCCCATCGCCAACGGGGACTCGCTGAAGGAGAAGGTGGGGATCTTCGAGAAGCACCTGATCGAGGAGGCCCTGCGCCGCACCCGGGGGAACGTCACCCGGGCCGCCCGGGAGCTCGACTTCCCCCTCCGCTCCCTGAAACGGAAGCTCGCCCTCTACCGGATCTCGCCGAAGGACCGCCCCCGTCCGACCGGTGAAAAGTAGGGCCAATCTGGCCCAGTTTTTTCTCTCTCCCGCCCCGGTTTCGGGCCAGAATGCCCGAACCACCCCGGAACTGCACCACGGCGTGAATCCATAGTAGATTGTCGATCAATATATTATAGATATTTATCCCGCCGCGGCCCTCCTGGCACGGGGTATGCTCTAACTAATGGCGTCAACAAGAACAAAGCCAACCCCAAGGAGGGCGGCGATGAGAGTGAAGGTTCTGGCGGTGCTGGCGGCGATGGCGATGGTGGCGGCGATCGTTTCCCCGGTCGAGGCCACGATGACGATAACCTACAACAACCCCCCGAGTGCGAATTACATCAACACTCGGGTTCGCGACGTCATCAACGGGGCGACCAGCTACTGCTATGTCGCCATTTACGGTATGAACGAGCCCAACATTGTCAATGCCCTGGCCGCTGCCAAGACCCGGGGTGTGGACGTCCGGATCGTCACCGACACCGACTACCGCTACAAGAGCGGCTACCAGGCTTCCTACGACCTGCTGGCCAGCAAGGGCATCCCGATCGTCTGCGACAACCGCACCACCCTGATGCACAACAAATTCATCGTCGCCGACGGGACCAAGCTGGTAACCGGCTCCTACAACTTCACCACCGAGCAGACCACCGTCGACAAGAACAACGTCATCATCATCACCGGCAACACCGGAATCGTCACCCGCTTCAAGAACGAGTTCCTCCAGATGTACGCCGGGAAGTTCGGCAGCTACAAGACCAACTACTCCGGGACCGACACGGTTGACGGCTCGACCGTCTACACCTACTTCGCGCCCAAGGCCCTGGTCCGCGACGCCGTCAAGTCTCACATCGCCACCGCCAACACCAGCATCTACTTCAACATCTTCACCTTCACCGATGCCGGGATCAAGGACGCGATGGTCGCCCGGAAGAACGCCGGGGTCACCATCAAGGGCACCTTCGACGCCTGGCAGGCCGGCAGCTCCTACTGCCAGTACACCAACCTGAAGAACGCCGGCTGCCTGGTCCGCAAGGACAACTACAGCGGCCTGCTCCACGACAAGTTTATGGCCATCGACGGCGGGACCACCTCTTCCCCGCGGACGATCACCGGCTCCTTCAACTGGACCGCCTCCGCCGACACCTCCAACGACGAAAACTGCCTGGCCATCCTCAACTCCACGGTGACCAACTCCTACAAGGGCAACGCGGTCTACGTCTACACCTACAAGGCCTATTGAAACGGAGAGTCCCGCTAGAGTGAGAGCGTTAAGGGGGAGAGCAGCGCCGGTCCTGGCGCTGCTCTCCCTTTTTTATCTCTTCTCCGCCTGCTCCCGGGAGGCGGACTGGGAGTTTTACCTGGAGGACACTGCCGGAGGGAGGATCGGCCTCCCCCTGGCCGCCGGGGCGAAAGGGCAGGCGGTCTACCTCGAGGACGCCCCCTTCGACCACCAGATCGGCTTCCAGCTCTTCTTCCGCGACGAACCGGGGGGCTGGAAGCTGATCTCCCTGACCATCGAGAAGCCGGACCCCCCGGCCCCGGAAGCGGTCTGCGACCTCCACGCCGAGGACCTCCCCCCGGGGGAGTATAGGGTGGTTCTCTTCCGGAACGACGCGGAGCTGGCGGAGCAGTTCTTCGCCATCGCCCCCCCGGTCCGGCCGGCGCCTTCGCCGCGGATATCCCCGGCCGTTCCCTTCCCCGGCTCGAGCACCATCGCCGCCGCGAAATTTGCCGCCACCCCGTCCCCGGCACTCGCTCCCGAGGCGCCCCGGGTGACGCCCTCCGCCGTCCGGGCGGAAGCGCTCCAGGCGGGGGAGGGTTCCGCCGACCCGGAGATGCCGCCCGAGGAAAGCTCCCCGGACGAGGTCTGGCCCTACAACCTGCCGTTTGACGAGATCCCGCGGGACGAAGTCCCGCCCCCCCCTCCTCCGGAGCCCCCCGGGGTCGCGGACCTCGAGGCCGAGGAGCTGGGCCCGGGTTCCTGGGACCTGGAACTGGGGACGGGGATTATGGTTGCGGAATACGGGGAGGACGGCTGGCACCCCGCCACCGTCATCGGGGTCTCGGCGGGGATGTTCACCGTCCGCTACCTCGACCCCTCCCGGCCCGAGGAGGTCCTGGACCGGGAGCGGTTCCGGGTCCGGGCCCTGGAGGAGGGGATGCGGGTCCGATTCCCCGGGCCCGGCGACGAGCCGGTCTCCGCCGCCGTCGTCACCGTGGGCGAGGGAACCTGCACGGTGGTGACGGCGGACGGGGAGGTCCGGCAGGTCGGCTTCGAGTCTCTCCTCGTCACCGGCTTCTGATCGGGCTGCCTTCCGTCCGCCTCAGATCAATCGCCGCCGCCGCGGGGCCGGTTCCGGTATAATCTTCGACCCGCCCAAGCGGAACGTGGTAATATCTTTCCCCAGTTCGGTTGCGGTTCTTCACCAGGACGGACCGGCCCGGGAGACCTGGTCCGCGGAACAGTTCACGGAGCGGCCGGTTCCCCGCTCTGCCGGAGGAGAAAAGCAATCGGCCGGCGAGTTATGATCAATAGAGCGCGAGACTCGATGGCAGGCAAACCCTGGACGGGGTTCCTCTGGGTGCTGAACCTGGCGGCCATCCCTTCGCTGGCGTATTTCGGCCGTCCTCTCCAGCGCTCCCTGGAGGTCAATCTCGGCGAGACGTTGCTGGCCTGGATTTTGGGGGTCCTGGTGGGTCTGGCCCTCTTCCTCGCCGCCCGCCTCCTCTTCCGCCGGTTGGGCTGGGCCGGACTGCTCCACCTGGCCTGGATGGTTTTGCTGGCGGCGGCGCTGATGATCCACGTCGGGAAGTACCCGGCCCGCTGGCTCCATATCCCCCTCTTCGGGAGCTTCGGCTTTCTCTCGGTCCGGCTCTTCTCCCTCCGCACCGGGACGGAGATCGCCCTCGCCCTCTCCGTTCTCGATGAAATCCTCCAGCACTATCTCCCCGACCGCAAGGGGGATCCCGAGGACATCCTCATCAACGCCCTCTGCGCCGCCGCCGGCATCGTCTTTTGCCTGGTGATCCGGGGTACCCACCCGCCGGTTAAAGGTCCCGGTAGATAACCAGGTGATCCTGGTGCTGGATGAGGGGCTGCTTCTTTTCCCAGAACTTCCGGTGGAAGTACCCGGTGATTTCCTCCCGCTGCTGCCGGGTGTAGCGGTGGACGTTGGGGTAGAGAAGGATCATCCAGACCACGGCCATAAACTTCCTAAAGTCGTCAGCTCTGAAGCGGACCTCGCTGGTCCAGGTGACGATCCGGGTTGCCTTCAGAGCCCGATTTTCTCTCAGGGCGGCGGCGAAAGCCAGCAGGTCCTGGTCGTTGCGGGCGCTGAAATATTTCCCGGCGAAGTGGTTGTAAAGCCAGGTGGTCGAACGGGGGTCCCGGCTCCTCGCCGACATCATCACGGCGTGGATCGCGCCCCGCCGGGCCAGGATTGTCCGGCAGAGATTGACGAAGAGCCGTTGCCAATCTTCCGGCTTCGAGTAGTAGAGGGAGTGGTGGAGGGTGACCAGGTCCATCGGTTTTCCGGCCAGGCGGGTTTCCCGGAATTTTCCGGCCCGGGCCGGGTCAAGGAGCAGGCGGTTGTAATCCCCCCGGATCGTGGCCACCCCGGAAAGCCCCTGCCTCCGGCACCGGTTGCGGACCACGTCGAGCGGCACCTGGTCGATGTCGAGAAGAAAGAGCCCGCCCTGGCAGGCGGCTTCGAGGATCCGGAACTGGGGCTCCGAGCCGGAGCCGATCGAAAGGGCTCTCAGCTTCCGGGAGAGGGGAAGGGCCCGGTCGAGGTTGCGGAGGACGGCCAGTAGCGCCCGGCCGATATCCGGCTTGTCGCCGCTGCCGCGCGACCAGATCTCGTCCTCGTTGTACATATCCGTCTCGCCGGCCCGTCGGCCGGTTTCCCGCCACGCGATCTTGGTGTTTGTCATCATTTGCACCTCCCGGGAGGGGATGCTATATCTTCAAGCCGGGTTTGTCATTCCGGATGTTCAATCGGGCTGAAGCAAGGAAATCATTGTCACCAATTCCGGTATGATGTAACTTGAATTTGCCTTAACGTTCCGCCGCCGTTAGTGCGGCGGGCGAAGTCCTTTCAACCGGGAGGTGGGAATGACCACCAGTCGAGCGCGGTCGATTGTGTTCTTCGCCTTCTTTTCTCTCCCGCCCCGCGGCGGGGCTTCGGCCCCGCGCGGGACCCCGATTCTCCCTTTTCAACCCGGCGAGCGGATCGCCTTCCCAGGAGGTGCCCAATGTCACCGGAACTCATCTACGGCTTGATCGCCGTCGTCCCGGCCCTGATCCTGATCGTGATGGTCGTCTTCGGGCTCGGCGACGACTTCGACGCCGGCGGCCTCGAGGTCGAGGCGGAATTCGAATTCGGCGACTCCGGCCCCGGTTTTTTCGGGGTGAAGATGATCCTGAGCTTCGTCATCGGCTTCGGCCTGGCCGGATTCCTTGCCCTGTACTTCAACTGGAAGGTTCATCATTTCCTTGCCGGCTTGATCGGGGGGGCGGTGGTCTACACTGTCGTTTACCAGCTGCTCAAGTTTCTCTATGGGCAGCAGTCCAACACCCCGGCCGATGGCGCCTCGGTGGCCGGCAGCCGGGGATTGGTGACCAGCGCCATCCCCCGGGGCGGTACCGGGGAGATCAAGGCCGAGCTGCCGGTTACCGGCCGGAGCATCCACCTCCGGGCCCGGGCGGCCGACCCGGAAAAGGAGTACCCGGCCGGTTCCGAGGTGACGGTGAAGAACGTCATCGCCGGGCTGGCCAAGGTCGAATAATCCAATCACCCTCCTCGGGCATTCCAGCGTCCGGAGGTAAACAGAAGGAGGAATCCGATGTCCAGCTTGGTCGCTCCCCTGGTGATCGTGATCGCCCTGGCCGGGATCTTCGCCGTCTTCGTTCTCTTCGTCGGCAACTACCGGAAAGCCGAGCCGAACGAGGCCCTGATCTTCACCGGCCGGAAGTATAAGAAGAAGATCGTGGATTCGGAGGGCAACGTCCGGGTCGTCACCCGGGGGTGGCGGGCCGTGGTCGGCGGGGCCGCCCTCCGGATCCCGATCCTGGAGAAGGTCGGGCACATCTCGCTCGAGCTGATCAACCTGACCGACGTCCGGGTGGAGAAGGCCTACTCCAAGGAAGGGGTCCCGGTGACGATCGACGCCGTGGCCAACGTCAAGGTCTCCGGGGAAGAGGATATGCTGGCCCGGGCGGTGGAGCGGTTCCTGAGCGCTTCTTCCGACCAGATCAAGCTGATCATCAAGGAGACCCTGGAAGGCCAGCTCCGCGACATCATCGGCGTGATGACGGTCGAGCAGCTCTACCAGGAGCGCCAGATGTTCGTGGACAAGGTCCTCGACCAGGCCGGCGAGGAGCTCTCCAAGATCGGGGTGATCATCGACATCATCAACATCCAGGACATCCGCGACGAGCGCGGCTACCTGGAGGCCCTCGGGGTCCGGCGGACCGCCGAAGTGAAGCGGGACGCCGCGATCGGCGAGGCCAAGGCGATGCGCGACGCGATGCGCGAGTCCGAGACCGCCCGGCGGGAGGGGGAGGTGGTCAAGGCCGAGCAGGAACGGCAGGTCGCCGAGGCCCAGAAGGAGCGCGACGTGGCCACGGAGCAGTACCGGGGGGAGACCTTCGCCGCCACCAGCCGGGCCGACCAGCAGGGCCCGCTCTTCGAGGCCCGGGCCCGCCAGGAGGTGGTCACCGAGCAGCAGCGGGTGAAGGAGCGGGAGCAGGAGGCGAGGAAGGCGGTCGAGGCGGCGCGGGCCGCCGCCGAGGAGCAGCGCTACCGGGCGGAGATGGTCGTCCCGGCGGAGGCCTCCCGGCAGGCCGCCATCCTCAAGGCCGAGGGGGAGGCGGCGGCCATCCTGAAGATCAAGGAGGCGGAGGCCAAGGGTATCAAGCTGGTCCTCCAGGCGGAGGCCGACGGCCTCAAGGAGAAGGCCCAGGCCTGGGAGATGTACGGCGAGGCGGCCAAGCTCAACCTGGCCTTGGAGGCCCTCAAGGTGGTGGCCGAGAAGGGCGCCGACGCCCTGGGCGGGATCAAGTTCGACAAGGTGGTGGCGATTGACGGTGGCGCCGGGGAGGGCGGCGGATCGGTCGCCCGGATGATGACGGCGGCGCCCAAGGCCCTGGTCACCTTCATCGAGCAGGTCAAGGCGGCTACCGGCGTGGACCTGACCGCCCTCGTCCCCCGCCTCCTGGAAGAGAAAAAATCGGATCCGGCCTCGCCGGCGAAGCCGTCGCCCCCGGAAGGCGGAAAAGCGAAGGGCTGACCCTCCGGAGCGGGTCCGTGCCCGGCCCGCCCGGGGTCGTCATCCGGGTTCGTTCCCCGGATCAATAATTCTGGCCGGTCGGGTTGACCGATCGGCCCTGACGTGGTTAATTTACGGTTGTCCGGCCGGGAGTTCCGGCCGGGCGGGCCGGCCGGTCCGCCGATCTCAACCAAGGCTCCGGGGTGATTCCGCCGGGGCGGGGAGGAAACGATGAGCAGAAGCGTTTGCGGGTTCCTGGTCTTACTGTCGGCGTTGGCGGTTGTGATCTTCCCGTTCGGCTCCGTTTTTGGGCAGGGTTGGTCCGGTCCCGTGGTGATCAGCAGCGGGGTCCGGGACGCCGAAACCCCCCAGGTGGCGGTCGGCCCCGACGGCCGGGCGGCGGCGGCCTTCACCGAGTGGTCCGAGATCGTACCGGGGGCTATGTACACGCCAGTAATATACGCCAATATCTATGACGGTTCGGCCTGGGGAACGGCCCAGCCGGTCGGTATCCCTGGCACCTGGGATGAATCCGACGCGCAGGTGGCGATGGACGCCAGCGGTAACGCCCTCGCGGCTTTCACGGAGACCACCTCCGCTTCCAACGTCTACGGTAACCACTGGGACGGCTCGGCCTGGTCCGGCGCCGCGGCGGTCGCCCCGGGCCTCCCTGGCGACACCCTCTATCCGGCAATCGCGATGGACGGGAGCGGCAATGCTCTCGCCGTCTACGTGGAGGACTCTACGTACGACATAATTCAAGCCAGCCGCTGGGAAGGCTCGGGTTGGCATCAGCTCGACACGGTGAGCTGGAACCTGGCGACCACCAACGCGGACTCCCCGGGCGTCGCGATGGACCGGACCGGCGCCGCGGTCGCGGTCTGGCGGCAGTACGGGTCGCCCAACCGCGTCCTGGCCCGCCACTGGGACGGGGCCGCCTGGGGGGCCATCACCCCGATCGATATGGGCTGGGCGGGCCACGCGATCTCGCCCAAGGTCGTGATGGACGGGTCCGGGAACGCCCTCGCAATCTTCCACCACAACGACGGCGCCGACAACCGCCTCTGCGCCAACTGGTGGAACGGCTCGTCCTGGTCGGGCGCCACCACCATCGATAACGGGCTGGGAGATTCCGTGACCGGTTCGAATGTCGCGCTCAACGGGAGAGGCGAGGCGGTGGCGACCTTCGTCCAGTCGGACGGCTCCAAGTCCCGTGTCTGGGCCAACCGCTGGGACGGATCGTCCTGGTCAGGCCCCGCCATCATCGACGCCGGCAGCTTCGGATGGCTCGTCAGCCCATACTCCGCCCCGGTCGCGATCGACGGCTCCGGGCGGGCGGTCGCGACTTTTACGGAGTACACCGTGGACGGGGGGGTCACTGACATCAGGACCTGGGCCAACACCTGGGACGGGTCTTCCTGGGCCGGGGCCACGGCCATCGACTCGGGGCCGGGCAACTGGGCCGACGATCCCCAGGTCGCGATCGACCCCTCCGGCCACGCGATGGTGGTATTCAGCCAGAGAGACGGTTCCGATACGCACGTCTACGCCAGGCGCTACGTCTTCCCCGCCCGGTCTTCCAGCGCCTGGAACTACGACTACGACGGAGACGGGACCTCGGATATCGCGATCTTTCGGGAGACCACGGGCTTATGGGCGGTCCGGGGGGTGACCCGGGCCTACTTCGGCACATCGGGGGACACCCCCGTTCCCGGGGATTACAATGGGAACGGGACGACCGATATGGCGATCTTCCGGGACAGCACCGGCCTCTGGGCGGTCCGGGACGGCGGCCGGAACTACTTCGGCGGTTCGACCGACACCCCGCTGCCCCGGGACTACGACGGCGACGGGACGAGCGACATCGCCGTCTTCCGGGAGAGCACCGGCCTCTGGGCGGTGCGGGGCCTGACCCGGGCCTACTTCGGCGCCGCGGGGGACGAGCCGGTCCCCGGTGATTATTACGGCTACGGCACCGCCGGGATCGGGATCTTCCGCCCGTCCACCGGCCTCTGGGCTTCCCGGGCCGGGGCCCGGATCTACTTCGGCGGAGCGGGGGATCTCCCGGTCCTGGCCGGGTACGACTCCCACCCGGGACTTGAACCGGCGATCTTCCGGGAGACCACCGGATTGTGGGCGGTGCGCGAGGTCACCCGGGCCTACTTCGGGGCGGCCGGGGACGATCTGGTCCCGGCGGACTACCAGGGCGACGGGGTGGCCGAGATCGGGGTCTTCCGCGAGGCCACGGGCCTCTGGGCCCTGCGCGGCCTGACCCGGGCCTACTTCGGAACCGCGGGAGACATCCCCGTGGCCCGGTAGCACGGACATTCCTGTCCGTGTCGGCAAAGTAGCACAGACATTCCTGCCTGTGTCGTCCGCTGCACAGGCAGGACTGCCTGCGCTGCGTTGTCCCCGGATATGCGCTCGAACCCGGCAATCAAGTTTCGCGGGTGCGGTATATTCGCCGGTGTTTTCTGCCTGCTTGCCGCCGCGGTTTCCCCGGCTCCGGCCGGGGTGGAACTCCTCCCACCCGGGGATCCCGCCGGATACATCGCCCGGCTCCTGATCAACGAGGTCCCCTTCCCGGGGGAGCGGGGTTACGTCAGCGAAAAGGACACCCGGTCGGCGATGCTGGCCGTGCTCTGGGTGGTGGAGTCCCGCCTTCGGCACACCCCCGGGGGCTACGCGCCGGAGGAGCTGAGCGCGGCGGGGGCCGAGGACGCGATCGACGTTATCACCGCCGGCGGCGAGAAGGGACAGTGCGACGGTTTTTACCGCGACCGGGCCGGGCGGCCGGTCTTCTCCCCCCGGGTGGAGGAGCGGATCGACAACCTTTTGCGGATCGCCGCCTCGGGCCCGCCGGGACGGTTCTCCCGACTGCTGGTCTATGGACGTGACCTGGCCGCGGCCTACGTCCGGGGGGGGATCGAGGAGGCCGACCGCTTCGCCGGCTTGGAGAGGGTCGGGAAAATCCCGGTCACCGGACGGGGTTACGCCTGGATGGCGGATAGGGACTACTATGACCCCGGGGGGCAGTTCGTCCGGATCCCCAACGCCGATGGCGGTGTCCTCGGCGGCAACCGCTTCTTCACCCTGGAACGACGCTGAATGAAAATCAGACGGCAAGAAACTCTGGCCGGCATCCTGTGGGTTCTGGCGATTCTCCTCTGCTCCTGCCGCTCGCCGGGGGAGCCGCCGGCGGCGGTTCCCTCGGTCGATCCGGCGCTGCTGGACGAGGGCTACCTCCGCGAGGTGGTCCGCCACCTCTACCGGTGGTATATGGACGAAGCCGACGTGGAGAAGGAGGCGGAGGTGGAGGAGGACGACGTCGTCTTCTGGGTGCGGGAACTGAAACCGGAGCTTGACGACGGAGATTTCAGCCGCTTCGGGGAGATCGTCATCCCCGGGCTGGACATCTTCGTCACCGTGAAGAAGCCGGACTACCCGGTCGAGCACTCCGGCCGGAGGGTGCAGTCCGAAGTTTACAAGATCGTCAACGTGGCCCGCTACCCCGAGCCGGAGGAGAGGCCGGCCCAGTACCAAGAAATCCGGATGTCTCACTCCGAGCTGCGCGACCACCTCTTCCGCACCCGGGCGGAGGCTCGTTTCCCCGACCCCGAACTCCTGGAGCGGATGCGGGAAGCCGTGAACGAGGAACTGGAGGACGAGTACCCCCTCCTCCCGGATTCGTCCGATCCCTTTAGCCGGGCGGTCCACGTCTCCCCCCTCTCCCCGGTGGCCAACGAGGTCTGGGTCTTCTGGGAGGCCGGCCGGCTCCTCCTCCACTTCTCCTCCGACCTCGACCTGGAGCACCCGGAGATCTGGATAACGGACCTGCCGGCCGTCCGGACCTACGACATCGACGAGCAGACCTTGGTCTCGCTCCACGAGGCCGCCGGGTCCAACGCCTACCTGACCCGGGACCAGGTCGGCCGCGCCCTTTACAACTGCGTCATCCTCGGCCGGAGACTCGAACTCCCGCCCCGGCCGGATAGGTAGAACAGACATTCCTGTCTGTTCGGGGCGGCACCCGGGCAGGAATGCCCGTGCTGCACTGACAGACCGGTGCCTGAGAACAGGAGGAACCAAGTGAAGACGATCATCGCCACCGTATCCGTCGCCAGTCTTGCTTTTGCGCCGTTCCTGACGCCTCCGCCGGTCTTCGCCGGCCCGCCCCCGCCCCTGGCGGAGGAAATCGTGGCCGGCTGGCTGGATAACCTCCAGGCGGAGGGGGTGCCGGGGGCAATCGTGCTCATCGCCACCCCTTACTGGGAGGGGACCTGGACCCGGGGGACCGCCGACCTGGAGGCCGGCCGGCCGATCGAGGCCGGGGACTACTTCCGGATCGCTTCCATCTCCAAGACCTTCACCGCCGTCGTCGTCCTTCAGCTGGTCGAAGAGGGGCTGCTCTCCCTGGAAGATACCCTGGACCGGTTCAACGGCGGCTTCGGCGTCCCCCTGGCCGACCGGATCACGGTCCGGCAGCTTATGAACCACACCAGCGGGCTGGGCGACTGGACCGCGAGCACCGAGTACCGGACCGCCAACTGTTCCCAAACCCCCGCCGACTCCCTCCTGGCCGGGTGGGCGCCCCAGTCGATGGTCGACCTGGCGGTCTCGGTCGGGGGCTCGCCCCCCGGCACCGGGTACGAGTACGAGGACACCAACTACATTCTTCTGGGGATGATCGTCGAGTGGGTTCTCCAGGCGGAAGTGACCGGGACCAGGCTGCCGGAGGAGATTCGGGAGCGGATCCTGGTCCCCCTCGGCCTGGATCACACCAGCTACCCGGCGGACCCGGCGATGCCGGCCCCGGCCGTTTACAGCTACTGGACCCCTTCCGACTTCGCCGACTACTGCCCGGACTGGAGCGGGTACACCGCGCTCACCGCCTGCGCCGCCTACGAGCCCTCCCGGGAATTCGGCTGCGGGGCGATGATCTCCACCGCCGCCGACCTGGCGGCCTGGGGACGGGCTTATGCCCGCGGCGACCTGATCTCTCCGGAGCTCCACCGCGAGCAGCTGACCTGGGGTCCCTGGCCCGCCCCGGGCGGGGGATACGGGCTGGGGGTGTCGTCGCTGCTCGGTTCGGTCGGCCACGGCGGCGACCTGGAGGCCGGTTACACCAGCGGGATGTACTACCTGCCTTCCCGGGACGCCGTCATCGTCGTCCTGCTCAACAACCGGGAGAATATCAACGCCACCTTCGTGGCCGCCCAGCTGATCGTCGACATCTTCCCCCCGGCCATCCCGCCCCGCCCGGCCTCCTCTGACTACGACGGCGACGGGATAGCCGACGTCGCCGTCTACCGCCTCAACCGGGGCCTCTGGGCGGTTCGGGGGCTGGGAAGGACCTACTTCGGCGACGGGCGGTTCATCCCGGTCCCGGGAGACTACGACGGCGACGGGCTTACCGACATCGCCGTCTTCCGCCCCGCCGACGGACTCTGGGCGGTGAAGGACCTGACCCGTTTCTACCTCGGCGACTGGCGGGATACCCCGGTCCCCGCCGATTATGACGGCGACGGCGCCTGCGACCCCGCCGTCTTCCGGGACGTAACCGGCCTCTGGACGATCCGGGGAACGACCCGGTTCTACTTTGGCCAACAGTTCGACTGGCCTCTCAGCGGAGACTTCTCCGGGGACGGCATCGCGGAAGCGGCAGTCTTTCGCCCCAGTTCGATTCTCGGCCCCGGCGCCGGTCTCTGGGCGGCGCGGGGGGTGACCCGTTTCTATTTCGGCCGGACCGGCGACCTCCCCGCCCCCGGGGTTTACGGGTGGTACGCCGCGGCCCGCCAGGCGGGGCCCTACCGTTTCCAGCCGGCGGTCTTCCGCCCGGAGACCGGCTTGTGGGCGATCCCCGGCCAGACCCGGTTCCATTTCGGGGGCTGGGGGGACCTCCCGGTCCCGGCGGACTTCGACGGGAAGAGCCTGGCCGAGGCCGCCGTCTTCCGGCCGGGCGCCGGGCTCTGGGCCATCCGGGGGTTGAGCCGGGTTTACTTCGGCGGCCCGGCTGACCTCCCGGTCACCCGCTGAGGAAGCGTGACCCCGGCCCGTTTATTCTTGCTAATTTCGTCCGGTGCCGGATAATCTTTGAAATGATATCCGGCTTGATGCCGGGCGAGATCGGCCCAGGGTTAAGTGATGAATGCTAAATGCCTTCAAGCTGGGGTGAACCAATGAGAACACCGGCGTTGATTATTGCGTCTTTGATGTTTCTGGCGGGGGCGTCATCGGGAGCCGACTTCAACGGCGACGGCACGGGCGACGTGGCGGTCTTCCGCCCCGTCTCAGGCCTGTGGGTGGTGCGGGGGATCACCCGGGCGTATTTCGGGTCCTCGGGGGACGTCCCCGTTCCGGCCGACTATGACGGAGGGGTCCGGGACGTCCCGGCGATCTTCCGTCCCGTCTCGGGACTGTGGACGGCGAGGGGGGTGACCAGGATTTATTTCGGCCAGTCGGGCGACTCTCCCGTTCCCGGCGATCCTGACGGCGACCGGAGGGAGAAACCGGGGATCTTCCGTCCGGGGTCCGGCCTCTGGGTCTTCCGGGGTGTGACCCGGGCTTACTTCGGCGCCTCCGCCGACCGGGCGCTCGCCCCGGGGAAGGGCGCCCGGAGGGGCGGGCTCCCGGTTACCGGCCAGACCACGTCCTACGCCGGAGGGGATGACGGCGACCTCCAGGCCGGCTCCGCCTTCTCCTTCCAGACCTTCATCAGTTCCGGGGACCTGCTCACCCGCGACCGGAACACCGGACTCATCTGGGCGGCGGACGGCAACGCCGAAGGCTGCTTCAACGGTCAGACGGCGACCTGGAGCCAGGCCGTCAATCACTGCGACAGCCTCAACTTCGGCGGCTACGAAGACTGGCGGCTTCCCAACGTCAGGGAACTGCAGTCGATCGTCGATTACGGGAGGATGTACCCGGCCGTCGACGGCGGCTATTTCCCGAACACCAGCGCCAACTACGAGTACTGGACCTCCACCACCTGGACGACTTGGTCAAATATCGCTTGCACTATCAGCTTCACCACCGGTTGTTTTTCCTCTCAGAACAAGGTTACTCTCGGCATTAATCGGGTTTACCTCCGCGCCGTCCGCGGGCCCTAACGCCGGAGCAGCGCGCCCAACCCCACCTCGGAATGGAGGACGGAGTGAGAACGATCATACTTGCGGTATTGCTGGTCTCTCTGGCGGTTGCCGGAATATTACGCGCCGCCGACTTCGACGGGGACGGGGTCGGCGACCTGGCGGTTTTCCGTCCCGCCTCGGGGCTGTGGGCGGTGCGGGGGGTGACCCGGGCCTACTTCGGCGGTTCCGCCGACGAGCCGGCGGCCGGGGACTACGGGGCGGAGGGGAAGGACCGCCTGGCGGTCTTCCGCTCTTCCTCGGGGTTATGGGCGGTGAAGGGCCTGACCCGGTTCTACTTCGGCGGGTCGGGGGACAGCCCGGTCCCGGGCGACCTCGACGGCGACGGGACCTGGGAGGCCGCGGTCTTCCGCCCCACTTCGGGCCTCTGGGCGGCGAGGGGGGTGACCCGGATCTATTTCGGCGGCTCCGCCGACACCGCCCTCGACCCGGGCCGGGGCGCCGGCCCGCTGCGGCAGCTCCTCCCAGTTACCGGCCAGACGACCTCATACCAGGCGGGCGACGACGGCGACCACCGGGCGGGGGCTCCTTTCGACTTGGAGTTCTTCAGCGTCGTCGGGGTGGGGAAGTGGACCGTGGACAACAATACCGGCCTGATCTGGGCCGCGGATGGTGACAGCAAGGGCTGCAACTTCAACACGGAGACCAACTGGGCCGCCGCGGTCGCCTGGTGCGAGAACCTCAACTACCTCAACCGGACCGACTGGCGCCTCCCCAACGTCAAGGAGCTCCAGACCATCGTGGACGCCAGCCGATCCTATCCCTGCGTGGACGGGGCCAAGTTCCCCAACACCAAGATGGATTTCTACTGGACCTCCACCACCACCAGGAACGAATCCACCTGGGCCTTCATACTCGACTTCGATGTTCTGGGACGGGTTGACGACGCTGACAAGACCAATGCCTACTATTTCCGGGCGGTCACCGGCCCGGTGATCGAGTGACTCCGCGGCGATGTTTCACCCCGTCTCCAGGCCGTGGGATGTGCAGTAGTCCCTGATCAGCTCGAGGAACCGGTCGCCGTAGCGTTCCATCTTCGCCTCGCCAACTCCGGAGACCTTGAGGAATCCGGCCGGGGTGGTGGGGCGCAGCCGCGCCATATCCCTTAAAGAGCGGTCGCCGAAGACGATGTAGGCCGGGACGCCGCTCTCCCGGGCGATCTCCCTTCTCAGCCCCCGCAGGTCCTCGAAGAGCCCGGGATCGACCCCCTCCCAGGACTCCCGGATCGGCCGGGCGGCGGCCTTCTTCGGCTTCCTCTCCGGGGGCTGGAGCAGCTTCGGCGTCTCCCCCCCCCGCATCACCCGCCACCCCGCCTCGGTGGCCTGGAGGACGTTGAACTCCCCGTTCTTGACCAGGTAGCCCTCGTCCGCCAGCTGCTCGATGAAGCCCCGGATCTCCGCCCGGGAGTACTCCGGGAGGATCCCGTAGGTGGTCAGCCGGTCGTGGCCGTTGGCCAGGATCCGCTCCTCCCGGGAGCCGTTCAGGACCAGGGCGGTGTAGTCGGCCCCGAAGCGCTCCTTCAGCCGGACCACGCCGGAGAGGATCTTCTGGGCCACGGTCAGGGAGTCCTCGAGCAGGTTGAGCTCGCCGAGGCAGGAGTCGCAGGCCCCGCAGTTCGGCTTCGGGGATTCCTGGCCGAAGTAGTTCAGCAGCGACCGGTGACGGCAGGAGATCCCGGTGCAGTAGCGGTAGATCTGGCTGAGTTTTTCCAGGACCGTCCGCCGGATCTCCGGGGGTATATCCCCGAGGAGCTTCTTCCAGATCATAAAATCCTCCCCGGAGTAGAGGAGGACGCACTCCGCCTCCAGCCCGTCCCGCCCGGCCCGCCCGCTCTCCTGCCCGTAGTGCTCGAGGGACTTGGGCATCGCGGCGTGGATGATGTAGCGGACGTCGGGCTTGTCGATCCCCATCCCGAAGGCGATGGTGGCGACGACGATCTGAGCCCGGTCGGAGATGAAGTCGTCCTGGCTCCGCTTCCGGTCGGCGTCGGACATCCCGGCGTGATAGGGGACCGCCTTCAGGCCCCGGACGGACAGCGCCGCGCAGATCTCATCGACGTCCCGCCGGCGCAGGCAGTAAACGATCCCCGACTCGCCGGGGTGACGCCCGATCACGGCGAGGACCTGGTCGAGGCGGGAGGTCCGCCGGCGGACCCGGTAGACCAGGTTGGGGCGGTCGAAGGAGCCGACTAGGACCCGGGGATTGTCCAGCTTCAGCTGGCAGGCGATGTCGTCGCGGACCGGCGGGGTGGCGGTGTAGGCGTGGAGGGCGATCCCCGGGAACCGTTCTTTCAGCTCCCCCAGCTGCCGGTACTCGGGGCGGAAGTCGTGCCCCCAGTGGCTGATGCAGTGGGCCTCGTCGACGGCGATGAAGGAGATCCGGAGATCGCCCAGGAACCCGCTCGCGCCGATCAGGCGCTCCGGGGAGAGGTAGAGGATCCTGATCTCCCCTTTCCTCAGCTTGGGGAAGAGTTCGGTCTTCTCCCGGGCGGTCAGCGAGCTGTCGATCCGGGCCGCCGGGATGCCGTTGGCGGCCAGGGCGTCGACCTGGTCCTTCATCAGCGAGATCAGGGGTGAGACCACCACCGCCGTCCCCGCCAGCGCCAGGGCCGGGGCCTGGAAGCAGAGTGACTTCCCGCCCCCGGTGGGAAGGACGACGATCGAATCCCTCCCGGACAGGACCGCGCCGATCGCTTCTTCCTGCAAGGGGAGGAACCCGGAAAATCCCCAGTAACGTTTCAAAATTCCGGGCAGGGCTGGATTGCTTCCGGGCATCGCGGCAACAGGTCTGGCGGTAATCGCTGAATCACTCTAACACCGCGTTTCCCATCCGCAAAAAGGAAATTAAATTGGCAGCCGGCGGCCGGGCTGGTAGGATATATGGTCTTCCGGTTTTCGGGGGTTTGATCCCGGAACCCGGCGCCGGTGGAAAATATGCATCCGGAAGAGAGAGAGTTCAGGGAGGAGAACAGGTTCCTGGCCTCGGTGGCCGAGCGGATCCTCCGCCCCGACCCGTTGCTCCTGCCCTATTTCGAAGACGGGGTTTTCCGGATCGTGGACAACCCCGAACAGGAATTTATGTGGTTCGCCCCCTCCCTGTCCCCCGAGACCCGCCAGTTCATCCGGGAACGGGTGCAGGAGGTGCTCCAGCAGCCGCCGGCGCCGGGGGAGGAGGCCGCCCGCTGGCTCTGGGAGGAGCGGGAGAAGGTCCGGAAGGAGCTGGAGACCGACACCGAGCTCTTCCCCCACGTCCTGGCCGGGACGGTCCGGATTTGGAACGCCGCCGACGGCTTCCGGATCGAGATCGCCCCCGAGGTGCCCGACGAGGACGCCGGGGAGCTCAACGAGCGTCTGCGTTACGTCCTCGGCCGGCACTTCGGGATCATCCCCCGCCCGGAGTGACCCGATCCGCGCGGGATGAAGATGCGCCGTCACTCCGGATTGATCAAGCCCGGCCCGGTCCCGGCCGTCTTCCTGGCGGTGGCGACGTTTGCCGCCGGCTGCGGCCGTCCCGCCCCCGCCCCCACCGGACATAACATCGTCCTGATCACTATCGACACCCTCCGGGCCGACCACCTCTCCTGCTACGGCTACCACCGGGAAACTTCGCCCTTCCTAGACCGCCTGGCCTCCCGGGGGACGCTCTTCCGCAACGCCTGGGCCGCCGCGTCCTGGACGCCGCCCTCGATGGCCTCGATCTTCACCGGGCTCTACCCCCGGAGCCACGGCGTCATCCACGGCCAGATGGACGCCGCCCGGGGGAAGGTGGTGGAGCAGCAGATGCTGGTGGAGGGGCTGCCGGTGATCGCCGAGCACCTGGCCAAAAACGGCTACTCCACCTACGGGATCTCCACCAACCTCCATATGACCGAGGCCAACGGCTTCGCCCGGGGCTTTCACCGTTTCGCCAGCCTCGGCTTCTCCCGGGCCGCGGCAGCCAACGGGGCCTTCGAGGAGATGCTCCCCGAGATCCGGGCCTCCCGGCCCTATTTTCTCTGGATTCATTACTTCGATCCCCACGATCCCTACTTCGCCTGCCGGCCCTGGATCAACGACTACAACCCGGACAAGACTTCTTACCGGGAATACTCCCACCAGACGATGAAGAAGCTCCGGGATCGGCTCGACGAGATCAGATTGGACCCCGCCGCCCCCCAAATCCTCAGCGACCTCTACGACAGCGAGATCAATTACACCGACGACCATATCCGGCAGCTGGTCGAAGCCCTTCCCGACCCCGGCAACACGCTGATCATCGTCACCTCCGACCACGGGGAGGAGTTCCTGGAGCGGGGCGAGATCGGCCACGGCAGCTCGCTTTACCAGGAGCAGATCCGGGTGCCGCTGATCGCCGTCCCCCCCGGCGGGATGGCGGCGGCGGTGATCGAGGAGCCGGTCTCGATCGTGGACATCTTCCCCGCCGTCTGCGCGGCGGCGGGGGTCCCCGCGCCGCCCGGTCTCCAGGGTAGACCGCTCCCGGTCCTGGCGGGATCGGGTGATGCCCCGGAACGGGCGGTCTTCGCCGAGCTCAGCCGGGCCCGGGCGGCCCGGCAGCAGGAGGCGATCCGGCGGGGGGAGTGGAAGTTCCTCCGGAGGGGCGGGAGGGGGATCGGGCGGCGGCTCTACAACCTGGCCCGGGACCCGGGGGAGAAGCGGAACCTGGCGGAAGAGGAGCCGGAACTGGCCCGGCGGCTGGAGGGTGAGCTGGACCGTTGGCTGGAGGCCCACCCCCTCTTCGAGGCCCCCGCGGCGGACGAGCCGCTGGGGGAGAAGGAGATCAAGGAGCTGCGCTCGCTCGGCTACCTGAATTGAGTTTGAAGATTGCCAGCCCGTTTCGTATGGGTGGTGAACAGCCAGTAAGCCAGATATTGAGCCTGAATGGAGTGGTGGAGTGATGGAGTGGTGGGGTTGGGAATAGCCACCCAATACTCCAACACTCCACTACTCCAGTTCGCTCAAGTCAGAACCGTGTTTCCTGGAGTATCCCGTGGCAGGTAATAACCGTTGGCGCGAAAAGTATCTGGTCCTCCTGGTTGTCCTGGCGGCCATTCTTCCCTTCCTCAACAGCCTGAAAGGGGACTTCGTCTGGGATGACCGGACCCTGATCCTTCAGGACTACAAGCTCCAGCACCCGGGATACTTCACCGCCTTCTTCCTCCGCGACTACTTCGAACACGCCGACGAGGAGATCAAGTACGGCTACTACCGGCCCCTGGTCAGCCTCTCCCTGATGGCCGACTTCCTCCTCTGGGGGCCCCGCCCCTTCGGTTTCCACCTGACCAACCTTCTTCTCCACGCCGCCGTTTCGGTCCTGGTCCTCTTCTTCGTGGCCCGGGTCTTCCCCCGCCGTCCCGGGGCAGCCCTGGTCTCGGCCCTGGTCTTCGCCGTCCACCCGGTCCATACCGAGTCAGTGGCCTGGATCTCCGGCCGGACCGACCTGTCCGCCACCCTGCTGATGCTGGGCAGCCTCCTCGCCCTGTCCGCCGCACCCGCCCGGAAGTGGGGGCTGCCCCTCTCTCTCCTCCTCTTTCTCCTCGCTCTCTTCGCCAAGGAGTCCGCCCTGATCCTGCCCCCGCTGGCGGCGGCCTACCTGGCGGCCTATGAGCCGGAGTGGTCCCGGAAGAGGGCCGGGAGAATGATTATCCTTTACAGCTTGGCTGTCACCGGCTACCTGGCGATGCGTTTCTTCGTCGCCGATGTCAAGACCGGCGCGGTGGCGGTCCTCACCCCGGGGGAGACGGCCCTTTCCTCCCTTTCCACCCTCCGGCTCTATGTGGGAAAGATGCTTTTCCCCGTCAACCTGACCGCCTACATCACCAATCCGCCCGCCTCTTCCCTCCTCGACCCCCGGGCCGCCGCGGGGGCGGCGATCCTGGCGGCGATTCTGTATGCGCTGGTCCGGTCCTGGCGGAAGGGGGACCGGCCCCTGGCCTTCATCCTGGCCTTCACCCTGGTCTCGCTGCTGCCCCTGGCCAACATCGTCCGGATCAGCGGGCCCGGCGATATGGGGTTCCCGGCCGCGGAACGGTTCCTCTACGCCCCCTCGATCGCCCTGGTCGCCGCCGGGATCGCCCTGGTTGCGAAGATCGTGCGCGGGCGGCGTTCCCAGGCTGTTCTGACCGCCGTCTCCGTCCTGGTCCTGGCCGTCCTGACGGTCCGCCGCAACGCCGTCTGGCGGGACGAGGGCGCGCTCTTCTCCGACGCGCTCCGCTCCAGCCCGAAGGCACCGCTGCTCTGGAACAATCTCGGGATTCACCACAGCCGGGAGGGGAGGCACGGCGAGGCCGTGGAAACCCTCCGGCGTGCTGCCGCGCTCTCCGGTCTCAGCCCCCGGGTCCTGGTCAACCTGGCGTCGGCCCTGAGGGAGGCCGGGCGGCCGGAGGAGGCCCTGGCCCTCCTCGGCCGGGCGGCGGAAGGCTCCCGGGTGCCGGCGGCGATCCGGCACAACCGGGGCAAGGCCCTGGCCGCCCTCGGCGATCACGAAGCGGCGGCGGTCGAACTGGAGGAAGCCCTGGAGATCCATCCCGGCCGGATCGAGATTATGATCGACCTCGCCGAAGCCTGCAAGCGGATGGGGTTGTACGGCCGAGCGGAGGAAGTTTACCTGCGGGCTCTCACCCTTCACCCCTCGGCCGCGCTCTGGAGCAACCTCGGGGTGGTCCGCAAACTGGCCGGGGACGACCGGGGGGCCCGGGAGGCCTTCGAAGAATCCATCGCCCTCGACCCCCGGTCTTCGGCGGCCCGGGGGAACTACGGGGCCCTGCTGGCCAGGATGGGGCTTTACCCCGAAGCTGAAAGAGAGCTGGAGACCTCCCTCCGCCTCGACCCGGGAAACCTCGACGCCGGAAACGCCCTCGGCGTCCTCTATGCGCGGGTGGGATACGGGGAACGGGCGGAAGAACTCTTCCTTGCCCTGGCCCGCTCGCATCCCTCGCACCCGGAAGCCTTCATCAACCTGGGTGTCCTCAAACTGCAACAGGGCCAATCCTCGGCCGGGGAGTGGTTCGAGCGGGCGCGCCGGCTGGCTCCCGCCGACCCCCGGGTGACCGCCTTCTTCCGCCGCCCGGCGGCCGATCAGGATCTCCGAACTCGAGAAATTATTGAATGATTGCGGATGTTCTGATTGACAGAAATCCAAAGTCCGGGTACATTTTACTACAATATGAAAAACAACCGGTCCGGCCGCTACTTCTCCGGTGAATCTCCGGCGCCTCTCACGGGAAAGATAATCTTCCCCGAGGAGACTTTCTCACTGCCCGACCGGGGCGATTTTCCAACGGCAATCAGGATTTTTTCCGGCGGCCCTCGGGCCGCTCTTTTTTTATCAATCTGTCGGCAGGAATAAAGGGGGACCGGATGAAAAGAGCGATCACGGCGGTTTTGGTATCAGTTCTTCTGCTGCTGGCGGTGGGGACGGCTTCGGCCCAGACTTTCTGCAGCGCGAGCTCCACGGATTACTCGGTGGAGTACATCAGCCGGGTCCAGTTCGGCTCGATCGACAACTCCACCACGGGGAGTTACTATTCCGATTTTACGGCCTTCTCGACCGTGGTCAGCCCCGAGTCTTCCTACGAGATCATTGTGGCCAACAACGAAACCTGGGATGGAGACCGCTGCGACATCTGGGTGGACTGGAACCAGAACTCCAGCTTTTCCGACGCCGGCGAGTGGACCCAGCTCACCGTCTCCCCCCCGCCCCCGGCCTGGACCGATTTCACCGGCACAATCACGGTGCCGTCGGGTGCCCTCTCGGGGCCGACCCGCCTGCGGGCGATTTTGAAGTGGGGCGGCGCGGCCGATCCCTGCGGGACTTTTGATTTTGGCGAGGTCGAGGACTACCCCGTGGTGGGGGCTGCCGCCACCACCGCGACACCGACTGTGCCCCCGACCGCGACCCCTCCGCCGACCGTGCCGCCGACGGCCACGCCGAGCGTTCCGCCGACGGCGACCCCTCCGCCGACCGCGCCGCCATCTCCGACGCCGATGGTCACTCCCACCCCGGAGAACTACATCGAGCGCTGGGACTTCGACTACTCGACCTACCTGGGCGGTTCCGGCGACGACTCCGCCCAGGACATCGCCGCCGGCACCGACGGCTGCGCCTACGTTGTCGGATACACCTACTCCGCCGACTTCCCCACCGCGGCCGCCTACCAGCCGATCCGCCGCGGCAGCCAGGACGCCTTCGTCACCAGGTTCACCCCCGACGGCGCTTCCCTGGTCTACTCCACCTACCTGGGAGGGAGCGGCGGGGCCAGCCTGGGTATGGGGATCGCCGTCGACGGGGCCGGCCAGGCCTACATCTGCGGCTACACCGACGCCAACAACTTCCCGACCGTCAACCCCTTCCAGGCCGCGCGGAACGGATTCTGGACCGACATCTTCGCCGCCAAGCTCGCCGCCGACGGCTCCTCCCTGCTCTACTCCACCTACCTCGGCGGCTCGATGTTCGAATACAGCTACGCCGTGGCCGTGGACGGTTCCGGCTCCGCCTACGTCGCCGGCCGGGCCTGGTCCACCGACTTCCCGACCCTCAACGCCTTCCAGGCCGCCAACGCCGTCTCCAGCGGCTACAACTTCACCCTGACCAAGTTCTCGCCCGACGGTTCCGCCCTGGTTTACTCCACCTATTTGGGCGGCTGCGGCGGCGGCCACGAGTACCCCCGGGTGGCGGTGGACTCCTCCGGCCACGCCTACCTCTCCGGGGCCACCACCTCCACCGACTACCCGACCCTGAACGCCTACCAGCCGGGCCACGCCGGGCCATCCCCCGGCAGCTGGGACGCCGTCCTCACCAAGTTCGACCCGAGCGGTTTGTCCCTGGTCTTCTCCACCTTCCTCGGCGGCGCAGAGGATATCGACCAGGCGGTCGGGATCGGCCTCGGCCCCGATGACGGGGTCTACCTGACCGGCATCACCCAGTCCAACGACTTCCCCACCGTCAACCCCTACCAGGCGGCCATCAGCGGGCAGCCGGACTACTTCGTCACCCGGTTCGCACCCGACGGGCAATCGCTCGTCTATTCAACCTACCTGGGCGGATGGGACTGGGATTACGGCGAGGGGGTCGCCGTGGACCAGGACGGCAATGCCTGGGTGATCGGGATCACCGTCTCGCCCAACTTCCCCACCGCGGCTGCCATCCAGCCCGCTCGTCCCGGAGGTTACGACGCCACCATCTCCCGGTTTTCCTCCGGCGGCTCCGATCTGCAGTTCTCCACCTATCTCGGCGGCAGCGGCAACGATTTCGGTTACGCGGTCGATGTTGGCGCCGACGGCAGGATTTACGCGGTCGGCCGGACGGCTTCGATCAACTTCCCCACCGCCGATCCCTTCCAGGCCGCCCGCGGGGGGGGAGATGACGGCTTCGTGACCAGGTTCGAGCTTTTAAGCTACTACACCACGCCGACGCCGACACCCACGCCCGAGGGCTACAAGACCCCGACCGTCACCCCGACGCCCTCGGTCACCCCGACGCCCTCAGTTACACCATCCGTGACCCCGACCCCATCGGTCACACCGACCCCGACCCCGTCGGTGACCCCCACACCATCGACCACGCCGCCCCCCACCGCAACGCCCTCAACCACCCCGACCCCCGAGGGCTACAAGACCCCGTCGCCGACGCCCACCTTCACGCCCACCCCCTCCGTCCCCCCGACCCCGGTCCCGGTCCCGACCGGGAACTGGAGCGACTGGACCCAGATCAACGAGGACGGCTTCGGCAATACCAACAACTTCTCGGCTTTCGCCCTGGCCTGCTACGACGGCGGCATCTACGCCGGAACCTGGAACAACACCGACGGCTGCGAGATCTGGCGTTATGACGGCCCCGACCCCTCCGACTGGACGGTGATGACCGACGGCGGCTTCGGCACTTCCCAGAACCGGGGCGCCCATTCCCTGGCTATCTTCGGCGATGAGCTCTTCGTGGGGACGGCGAACAACAGCGACGGCTTCGAGGTCTGGTCCTACGATGGTTCCTCCTGGACCCGGCGGGCCTCGGGCGGCCTGGGGGACGATAACAACACCTGGGCATCCTCGATGGTCGTCCACGACGGGAAGCTCTGGGTGGGGACCTCCTGGCAGGGGGCCGTCTTTACCTATGACTGGTCCGAGTGGACCCAGGTCAACGAGAACGGCTTCGGCGACAGCGACAACCAGGCGATCCGGTCCCTGGCCGTCTATGACGGCAAGGTTTATGCCGGGGTTTACAACACCACCGATTACGCCCGCCTCTACCGTTACGACGGTCCCGGGACCACCGACTGGGCCCTGGTTACCGAGGGAGGCTTCGGCGGAAATTTCGTCGAGTTCCGGAGCCTGGCCGCCGCCGGTCCTTCCCTCTTCGTAGGGACGGCGGGCTGGTCCGTCTCCTGCCAGGTCTGGGAATACAAGGGAGGGAACCTCGAGCGTAACGACTCCTCCGCTATGCAGTACGACTCCGCCCGCTGTATGGAGGTCTTCGACGGCCGCCTCTACGTGGGGACCGGGAACGACTCCGGCACCCCTTCCGGCGGCCAGGTCTGGGAGTACGGCTGGGCGGCCTGGACCCAAGTCAACGAGAACGGCTTTGGTGACGCTGGAAACGAGGCGGTCCATTCCCTGGCCGGGTGCTTCCCCTGCCTCTTCGCCGGGGTGGCCAACTCCGATGGCGCGGGCGGCAAGGTCTTCCGGCGCTGCCTGATCACCCCAACCCCGCCCCCGACCTCGACCCCCACCCCGTCGCCTTCCGCCACCCCGACCGCCAGCGCGACTCCTACTGCCACCGCGAGTTCGTCCCCGACCCCTCCGCCGACGGTGCCTCCGACTCCGCCGCCCACGGTCCCCCCGACTCCGCCTCCGACCCCGGAACCGACTGCGACGGCGGGCGTTACCCCGGCCTCTACTGCAACTCCAACGCCCATCACCACCCCGACGCCGACGGTCTATCCCACGCCGGAGTACCTAGTGATCGACAGCGGGGATTACGACGGCGACGGGATCGCGGATATCGCGGTCTTCCGGCCGTCTTCCGGTCTCTGGGCGGTCCGGGGGCTGGGCAGGACATATTTCGGCCGGGCGGGGGATATCCCGGTCCCCGCCGACTACCAGGGCGCCGGCCCGGCCGACGTGGCGGTCTTCCGGCCGTCTTCCGGCCTCTGGGCGGTCAAGACCCGCACCCGCTGCTACTTCGGCGTCGCCGGCCTCGCGGTTTCCGGGGACTACGACGGGTCGGGGACCGCGTCGCCGGCGGTCTTCCAGGAGGCATCGGGCCTCTGGGCGGTCCGGGGCCTGACCCGGGTCTACTTCGGCCGGGCGGGGGATCTCCCGGTCCCGGGCGACTACGACGGCGACGGGGCGAAGGAGATCGCGATCTTCCGGCCCTCCTCCGGCCTCTGGGCGATCCGGGGCCTGACCCGGGCCTACTACGGTTCCGCCTCCGATATCCCGGTCCCCGGGGTTTACTGCTGGTACGGGTCCTTCCGGGCCGGGATCGCGATCTTCCGGCCCGCCACCGGACTCTGGGCGATCCGGGGCGACAGCCGGTTCTACTATGGACGGATCGGCGACACCGCGGTCGTCGGGGACTTCACCGGCGCCGCCCTCGGCCAGGCCGCGGTCTTCCGTCCCGGCACGGGTTTGTGGGCGGTGAGGGGAGCGACCCGGGCCTACTTCGGGACCGGGGGAGACATCCCGGTCACCCGGTAGGAATTTTCACCGGTTTTCGCGGCGGGAGTCAGGTCGCAGCAGGCGGCGCCACGCCGGCGGCCGCTGGGGAACAATGCAGGAATACAGCTTGCCAAGCGGCATCTGTTCAGATAAATTTCGGGAAAATACCACCGCACAGCTGTCAAGGGAGGTCCCAATGAAAATCCTGTCCCGGTTGTCGTGTCTTGCCGTTGTCTTCCTCTTCCTCTCCGCCCCGGCGCTCTATGCCGCCACCGGCGGCCCCGACGGCTTCGGCCACTACTGGTACGACAGCAACCTCCCCGCCCCCCAGGAACCCTTCTCCTGGGTCGAGATCGCCCCGCCCGAGGGCGGAACCGGGACGGAACTCACCGACCTGACCGGCTCCGATGATGCCTGCGAGTCCGCACCGATCGGTTTCAGCTTCGACTTCTACGGCAACACCTACACCGAGGCGGTGGTCTCCTCCAACGGCTTCATCACCTTCGACTCCGCCGGGTGCTCGGCCTACAGCAACGTCTGCATCCCCGACCCGGAAAACCCCAACGCCGCCGTCTACGCCTTCTGGGATGACCTGGGCCTCTACCACAATCCCTCGTCGGCGGTGTATTATGAAACTCTGGGTTCGGCCCCCGACCGGGAGTTCGTCGTCGAGTGGTACCAGGTCCCCCATATCAGCGACTCCGGGTCCCGCCTGACCTTCCAGGCCATCCTCTACGAGGGTTCCAACGAGATCAAAACCCAGTTCAACACGATGTCCGACGGCGAAGGCGATTACGCCGGCGGGCGGTCGGCCACGCTGGGAATCGAGAACGCCGCCGGCAGCGACGCGCTCGAGTACTCCTGCAACCCGGGGGCGCCGGGCCCGGTGTACGACGGCCTGGCCGTCCTTTACAGCCTGACCTCGCCCATCCCCACCCCGTCGAGCACCGCGACCCCGTTCGGTTACAAGACCCCGATCCCGACCGCGACGCCGACGCCCTGCGCTCCCTGCCCGCCGGGCGGGCTGCCCGAGGGGGAGCCGCCCTGCCAAGAGGACTACGTGGACAGCTACAACGGGGGCTGCAACTCCGACCCGGCCGTCTTCCAGGACATCTACTGCGGCGACGTGATCTGCGCCACCAGCGGGAACTATCTCTATGGCGAAGAATCGGCCCAATACCGGGACACCGACTGGTTCCGGCTGAGCCTGGAGGCCGACGACTCCATCACCTGGTCGGTCACCGCGGAGTTCCCTTCCCTGATCTTCATCTTCGACGCGGGCAGCGAGGACTGCATCGACCTGGTGCAAGTCGACAGCGCCACCGCCGGCCCCTGCGAGACCGTCTCCCTGACCGCCGAGCTCACGGCCGGGGTTTACTGGCTCTGGGCCGGGCCGTCGGTCTTCACCGGCTGGCCCTGCCCGGTGAACTACGTCGCCCGGCTGCGCTGCGGCCCCGCGACCCCCACTCCCACCACTTCGCCGACCGTCCCGCCGACCACGTCGCCGACCGTGCCGCCGCCCCCGGAGCCGACCCCGGTGTTCTTCCGGCTGGTGGTGGACGGCAAGGACTACAACGGGGACGGCTTCGACGATATCTCGGCCTGGCATCCGACCTCGGGGCGCTGGTACGTTGATTTCGGCCAGCCCATCTCCCCGGAGGTATTCTATTTCGGGCAGTCCGGGGACATCCCCGCCTCCGGCGATTACGACGGGGACGGGACCACCGACCCGGCGATCTTCCGCGCCGCCAACGGCCTCTGGGCGGCGAGAGGGGTGACCCGGTTCTACTTCGGCGGGGCGGGCGACTCCCCGGTCCCGGCCGACTACAACGGGGACGGGCTGACCGACCCCGGGATCTTCCGGTCGGCCTCGGGGCTGTGGGCGGTCCGGGGAGTGACCCGGGTCTACTTCGGAGCCGGGGGCGACCTGCTGGTGCCGGCCGACCTGGCGGGGGAGGGGGCCGCGCGGATCGGGATCTTCCGCCCGGCGACCGGGCTGTGGGCGGTGCGGGGGCTGACCCGGTTCTACCTGGGCCGGACCGGGGACTACCCGGTTCCCGGCGGCTACTGGGGGGACGGCTCCACGGAGGCCGGGATCTTCCGTCCGTCCGGCGGGTTCTGGGCGGTCCGGGGGCTGACCCGGCTCTATTTCGGCGCGGCCTCCGACTATCCTCAGCCGGGAGACTACGCCGGCTCCGGGACGGCCGGGGCGGCGGTCCACCGTCCCGCCACCGGCCTGTGGGCGGTCCGGGGTCTGACTCGGGCTTACTGGGGCGGCGGGGGCTACCTCCCCGTCTCCTGGTAGGCGGGCGTCATCGTTGCTGCCGGCGTCCCACCGGTCTCCCGGCGGGACCACCCGGCCGGGCAGGCTGGGGTGTTGGAGAATGCGGGACCGTTCTCCAATCGGGTGCCGAGCCGCGATGCTGAAGAGAACCGCCCTGATTCCTTGCCTGCTTCTCGCCCTGGCCGTCTTGCTCAGCCTGCCCGGTGTCCTGGAGCCTCGGCTGGACTTCGACGCCGACGAGGCGGTGACGGGGCTGATGGCCCTCCATATCACCCGGGGCCGGATCCCGGTTTACTACTACGGCCAGGGATATATGGGAAGCCCGGAAGCCTTGCTGGCCGGGGTGTATTTTCTCCTTCTCGGACCATCAGCCGCCGCCCTCAAGCTCGCCCCCTTCACCTTCTATCTCCTTTTCCTCCTCCTCCAGTACCGTCTGGTCGCCCAATACCGGGACCGGAGCCACGCCCTGCTCACCCTGGCCCTGACGGTGGTCTTCTCCCCCGTCGTCACCCTCTGGGCGACCAAGGCCCGGGGAGGTTTCACCGCCGTTCTCTTCTGGGGGGCCCTGGGCTATCTCCTTTTCTTCCGGACGATGGATACCTACCTCTCCGGTGACCGGAGGAAGTGGGGCTGGGCGCTCCTGACCGCACTGGCGGCGGCGGTCTCCTTCTGGCACCTCCCCCTGGTGGTGTACTATTACCTGCCGGTCCCGGTGGTGATCGCCCGGTGTGCCCGGCGCGATCCGCCGGCCCGCGATCTCTGCCGGGGGCTGCGGGCCGAGATCGGGGCCAGCCTGGCCTGGTGGGGGGGGAAGGGAAAGATCCGGAGATGGTGCGTCCGGCTGGCGGCCGGGGCCTGGGCGGCCTGGGTGGCGTTCGCCCTGGCGTCGCTGCCGCGGGGGGGCGCGGTGATCACCGTCGCCGGGATGGAGATATCCTCCCATCACGGTCTCCGCGATCTCTTCCGGGCCCTGCTGACCGCCGGCCTGCTTTTTTCGGCGTCCTCGGCCGTCCGCCGAGGGGGGGCGAGTTTCCTCTCGGGGCTGGGTTCGGCGGTTCGCCGCTTCTTCCGCTCCCCCCCCCTGGTCACCGCCCTACTCCTGGTTGCCGTGCCCGCCGCGCTGCTGACCGCGATCGATCTGTATTTTTTCCTGAGCCCGGAAAGCGGCTACGGCGCCGCCGGTCCGCTGGGCACCGTGGCCGGGGGTTTGGGGCTGGCGTCCGCCGCCCGGCTGATCTTCGGCCGGCTGATTCCCTTTGTCACGTCGCTGGAAAGCGGCGGCGGCGCCGGGGCGGCGGCGCGGATCAGCGCCGTCATCCGGGCGGCGCTGACGGCCGCCGCCGTTCTTCTCTCCGCGGCGTCGGTCCTGCCGCGGCTCTCCTCCCGGCTGGTCTCCCCCGCCCGCCGCCTGGAGGCGTTTTGCCTGGTCTCGACGGCGGGGAGCCTCCTCGTTCTCTGGGCGAGCGGGATGGCCCGGGACGCGGCCTCGTTCCGTTACCTGATCCCCCTGGTCAGCTGGCTCCCCTACCTCGTCGCGGTGATGGTGATCCGGATTTACCGCCGCCTTCCCGCGGCCGGGGTCGCGGCCGGCGCCCTCCTGCTCCTCTCGGAGGCAATCCCGCTGCTGCCGGTTCTGGGAAATTACGGGGATCTGGGGGCCGGGCAAAAGATGGATTCCGTCCCGGAGGCGATCATCCGGGTTCTCGAGGAGGAAGAGGTGGACCGGGCGTACGCGGATTACTGGCTCGCCTACCCCATCACCTTCCTGAGCCGGGAACGGATCATCGCCGCCCCCTTCCTCTCCCAGGACCGTTACCCCCCCTACACCCGGGAGGTGGCGGGGAGCGGGCGGAAGGCCTATGTCTTCGAGCGGGAACCTTCCCACCGGGCCGCCCGGCGGGAGCTGGTCGAGCGCTTCCGGGGGGAAGGCCGGGACCTCTCTTTCCGGGAGGCGGGGGGGAGGGAGGTGATGATCGTCGGCCCCTGAAGAGGGAGGCCCATCCACCCTCCATCGGACCCGGCGGTACTTGCCCGTAACGGAATTTGGTATACAATGATCGAGTTGCCAGAACCGGAGGATGGAAGCGTGAACAACCAACAGACAAGCCGAATGGATGAGATCTGCCGGGCGGCCCGCGAGGCCTCCTACCGGATGGCGGTCCTCGAGACCGCGGTCAAGAACTCCGCCCTGCTGGCGATGGCCGCCGGGCTGGAGGAGAACCGGGAAGAGATCCTGCGCGCCAACCGCGCCGACGTGGCCGACGCCGAGAAGAAGGGGGTCGCCTCCCAGCTGCTCGACCGTCTCCGCCTCTCGGAGGCGAAGCTGGAGGGGACGATCCGGGGGGTGCGGGAGGTGGCCGCTCTCCCCGACCCGAACGGGGAGGAGCTGGAGCGGACCGTCCGCCCCAACGGGCTGGTGATCCGCCGGGTGAGGGTTCCGCTGGGGGTGGTGGCGATCGTCTACGAGGCTCGGCCCGAGGTCTCGGCCGACGCCTCCTGCCTGGCCCTGAAGGCCGGCAACGCCGTGATCCTGAGGGGATCCTCGATCGCCCGCCGCTCCGACGGGGCGATGGTCGCGGCCTCCGCCGCCGCGCTGGAAAAGTCCGGGCTGCCGGCGGGCGCCCTCCAACTGGCTTCCGGCGGCGGCCACGAGGCCCTGGCCGACCTGGCCACCCGGGACCGCTGCATCGATCTCCTGATCCCCCGGGGCGGGGAGGGGCTGAAGAAGGCCCTCCTCGAGGTGGCCACCGTCCCCCTCCTCTTCGCCGCCGACGGGAACTGCCACGTCTACGTCGACCGGGCCGCCGACCTCGAAATGGCGGAGGAGATCACGGTCAACTCCAAGACCCAGAAGGTCGCGGTCTGCAACGCCGCCGAGACCCTCCTGGTCCACCGGGAGATCGCCCCGGCTTTCCTCCCCCGGGCGATGAAAGCCCTGGCCGCCCGGGGGGTGGAGCTGCGGCTCGACCGCCGGGCCCGGGAACTGGCCCCGCCCGACCTCGATCCCCCGCCGAGGGACGCCGTCGAGGCGGACTGGGACACCGAGTACCTGGCGCTCATCCTGGCGGTGGGGGTGGTTGACTCCCTCGAAGCGGCCATCGCCCACATCAACCGCCACGGAAGCCACCACAGCGACGCCATCGTCACCGCCAACGAGGCGGCGGCACGGGTCTTTCAGAATTCGGTGGACTCGGCGGCGGTCTTCTGGAACGCCTCCACCCGTTTCACCGACGGCAACCGCTTCGGGATGGGGGCGGAGATGGGGATCTCGACCCAGAAACTCCACGCCCGGGGACCGATCGGGCTGCGGGAGCTCTGCTCCTACAAATTCGTGATCGACGGCACCGGGCAGCTGGTGACCTGACCTTGTTTTACAGATCAAGTCATACCGCTTTTGTAAAATAAGAGCGGTGAAGGATTGGTTCTTCCCCCGAGCTGGTTGGGGAAAGAGGCCGGCCGGGGGCCGGTGTAGCCCCGCCGGGTTTCCAGCTCGATCTCCCGCGGGCCGCCCTTCTCCACGATCACCCCGTCGAAGGGGACCCCGGCCAGGTCGCGGGCCAGGACCACGATCCGGTCAGGGTAGACGTCGGCGGTGCAGAAGTGGTGCTTCTTCGCCGACCAGATCAGGTAAGGGTTCTTCAGCTGTTCCGGCTTGGCCAGGGTGTCTCCGCCCCCGCCGGTGATGAGGTAGGGGATCCCTTCCCTGTGGAACCGCTCGTAGTTGTGGATATGCCCGGCGAAGACGAGATCGACCCCGCCCTCCTCCAGCACCGGGAGGAAGTGGTGGCGGGTCTTGAGCGCCCCGCCCGGCCAGGGCCAGGAGGAAGCGTAGGGGGCCTCGTGGAAGAAGACAACCCGCCAGGGTTCGGCGGTCCCGGCCAGTTCCCCCGCCAGCCAGCCGGACTGCTCCGGCAGGCGGCGGTTGGAGTCGAGCCCGAAGAAGGCGACCGGGGGCCGGGCGGCCTTGAACCAGGAATTCCCTCCTGGGGGACGGACGATCTCGTAGTAGCGGGGACTGTCCTTGTCGTGGTTGCCCTGGACGCCGAGAAAGAGGGTGTGCCGGAGAAGCAACCGGGCCGGACGGAGAAACTGCTCGTCCCACTGCTCGGCTTTCTTCCCGTCCTGGACGTAATCGCCGACGTGGAGGACGGCCTCCGCCCCCGAGATCAGGATATTCCGGGCGATCCGGCGGTGGATCGGGATCCCCCGCTGGTTGTCGCCGTAGACGGCGAAACGGAAGACGAATTCGGAGTCCCCGGGGAGAGCGAGAGCCTGCCGGTCAACCGGGGGCAGCGGACGCTCCCAGGCCTGCTTCCCGGTCCGTTTCCTCCTGGTGCGCGGCCGGTTGGCCCGCCGCTCACTACTGCCCACTGCCTACTCCCCACTCCCCATTACAGCTGGGAGAGGATATCCTTCTCCGCCTCTTTCCAGTCCTGGGCGTGGCTGCCGTGCTGGCCGCCGCGCTTCAGGTACTTGTAGTAGGCCGCGACCCGGATCCGACGCTGAATCTCGTGGCGGCTGAGCGCGGGCTTGGCCGGGGCCGGTTTCACGGCGGCCGGAGTTTTCCCCTCCACCGGTATTTTGACGGCCTTCGGTTTCTTCACGGCCGGTTTCTTCACGGCCGGCTTGCGGGCGGCAGGCTTCTTCGGGGCCGCCATTTTCTTCGCGGCGGTAACCTTGTTCTTTTTCGCTGGCATAACCGAATTCTCCTTTTATCCAAAAGGTTGTTAGGGATCCGTCCCCCTTTGCGGGGAAAAAAAGCCGGACAGGTCAGACTCTTCCGACCGGTCCGACTTTTGCCGATTGCGGGCGGGTATATCGCAACCGGGCGTCTTCGTCAAGAGCAATTTTTCACTTCATTTCGCCGAACCGTCCCCGGAGATAGTCGTTCAGTCCCCGCGCCCAGGAAACCGGGCGGCCGCCGGCGGTGAAGAGGGCGAAGAGAAGCGAGTAAATGGTGACCAGCAAAAACCGCATCCCCCGGGCGGGCGGGGGGAGGGGGAGGCGGCGGTCGAGCAGCAGGAGGTGGTTGCGGGTCGTGTAATAGACGACCCGGGAGGAGTACTCGCCTCCCATCGAGCCGCTGACCGAGTGATAGACCAGCGAACCGGGAACGGTCATCACCTCCCAGCCTTTTTCCCCGGCCCGCAGGCAGAGGTCGAGGTCCTCGAAGCAGAGAAAGTAGTCCTCGTCGAAGAGTCCGGTCTCCCCCAGCATATCCGCCCGCAGGAGCATCGCCGCCCCGCTGACCCCGCCCACTTGTTCCGGATGACGGGGGGTCTTCCGGGCGGGACGGTTGTGGTGGGGGGCGTAAACCCGGCCGGTCCGGCGGGAGACCTCGATACCCTGGCTCCAGACGGTATCCGGGCGGGAGCGGTAGAGGATCCGGGAGCCGAAGATCCCGCCGCGGGGAAATTGGGCGGCGGCCCGGAGCATTTCGTTGAGGAAGCCGGGATCGGCCACGGTGTCGTTGTTGAGCAGGCAGACGTACCGGGCACCGCCCTCCAGGGCCGCCGCGATCCCCCGGTTGTTCCCCCCGGCGAAGCCGAGGTTCCCCGGGAGGGCGACCAGCTCGACCCCGGGGAATCTCTCTTCCAGCGCCGCGGCGGTCCCGTCGGTCGATCCGTTGTCGACCACGATGATCCGGGGCCGGGGCGGGTCGAGCTTCTCCAGGGAAGCCAGGCACTCCAGGAGGGCCTCCTTCCCGTTCCAGGAGACGATCACGATAGCGGTCTTCGCACTCAACTTACCAAAGAAATTCACCGCGGAGGCGCGGAGGACGCGGAGAAAATGATTCTAAAAATGGTTCTCATCTATTTAGCGTGGGAAACAACGTGTCCGGTCAGCCAAGTTCAGTGAATTCCGCGGGTTGGGGTGTTGGAGCAATGGATTTATTGGGTATTGTGTTTGTCCCCATCACTCCACTACTCCATCACTCCATTGCTCCGTTACCGATCTTCCGGCAATACTGCGGATTATACTAATGCCGCTTGCTCGTACAAAACAGAAGAGAACTCATAACATAAACAACGATCCCCTCTCCGCGTCCTCCGCGCCGCCGCGGTGAATTCTTAAATCAAAGGAAGGCTGTTTGGTGGCGGGGGAGGCAGCAGTCGAGGTTGACGGCCGCCGGGAGGGAAGCAATGTGGCAGGGCCGGACGAGGACGTGGCAGTCGAGGCAGGTGAAGCGGCCGCCCAGTCCCCCGGGGCCGACCCCGGTCCGGTTGACCCTTTCGATCACCTTCTCCTCCAGGGCGGCGTAAAAGGGGTCAGGGTGGCGCTCCCCCAGCGGCTTGAGGAGGGCCTTCTTGGCCAGCAGCGGGGCGGTCTCGAAGTTGCCGCCGAGGCCGAGCCCGACGACCACCGGCGGGCAGGGATTGGCCCCGGCCTCTTCCACCCACCGGGAGGCGAACTCGACGATCTCCTCCGCCCCGGCGGCCGGGGTCAGCATCTTCACCGTGGACATATTCTCGCTCCCCGCTCCTTTGGCGGCTACGGTAACGGTCAGCCGGTCCCCGGGGACAATTTCCAGGTGTATGACGGCCGGGGTGTTGTCCCCGGTGTTCTCCCGCCGCAGGGGGTCGGCGACGGTCGAGGGCCGCAGGTACCCCTCCCGGACCGCCCGTCGGACACCCTCATTCACCGCCCCGGCGAGATTGCCGCCCTCGATTCTCAGTTCCTGGCCCATTTCGAGGAAGACCACCGCGGTCCCGGTGTCCTGGCAGGGGGGCGAGCCGGATTGGCGGGAGAGGCGCAAATTCTCCAGGAGATCGTCGAGGACCGCCTTGCCGCCCTCCGACTCCTCCCGCTTCCGTCCGGCCCGGAGCGCCGACTCCAGCCCCGGGTCGGGCGAGCAGGCCGCCTCCCGGTAAAGCCGGGCGACCGCCTCGGCCACCTGTTCAGCCCTGAGAGTACGCATAACCAACCACCTGGTACATCGATATATTCACCGCGGAGGCGCGGAGGACGCGGAATTTATGTTAGCTATTTTTCCCGGAATATTTGCAATTCCGAAATTATAATCTTTCCCGAAAATTTATCCGGCGGAAATAATAGAACTATATCTTTCTCCGCGTCCTCCGCGCCTCCGCGGTGAAGTTTTTCAGTCTATCAGGCCTTCGCGCATCAGGGTCTCGGTCTCAGCCCGGGCCCGGTCGATGATGGTCTCGGCCCGCTCTTTCAGTTCCTTCCGGGTCAGGGGCACGGCGGCCAGGCCCTCCCCGATCGCGGCCATCCCCACCGCCACCGCCACCCGGGGGTAAATCTCCCGGTCGGCCATCGTCGGGGTGATACACTCCTCGCTGATTCCCCGTTCCCGGGCGAAGGCGGCCAGTTCCCCCGCCGCGGCCAGGCACATCCCGTCGCTGATGGTGGAGGCCCGCACGTCGAGGGCGCCCCGGAAGATCCCGGGGAAGCCGAGCGAGTTGTTGATCTGGTTGGGGAAGTCGCTCCTCCCGGTGGCGACGATCCGGGCCCCGGCCTCCTTCGCTTCCCAGGGCCAGAGCTCGGGGACCGGGTTGGCGCAGAGGAAGCAGACCGGGTCCGGGGCCATCTTTCCGATCCACTCCGGACGGATGGTCCCCGGGCCGGGACGGGAGAGGGCGATCAAGACGTCGGCCCCCGCCAGCGCCTCCGGGATTCCGCCCTTCACCCCTTGCGGATTGGTCTCCAGGCACATCTCCCACTTCCGGGGGGAGGTCTCCCTCAGCTCGGTCCGGTCCCGGTGCAGCGTGCCCTGGCTGTCGGTGATGATGATCTTCTTCGGGTCGGCCCCGGCGGCGGTGATCATCCGGGCGATGCAGAGGTTGGCGGCCCCGGCCCCGACCAGGGCGATCCTGACCTCCCCGAGCTTCTTTCCCACCACCTCGAGGGCGTTGATCAGCCCGGCCAGGGTGACGGCGGCGGTCCCCTGCTGGTCGTCGTGCCAGACGGGGATGCGGCACTCGGCCCGCAGCCGGTCGAGGATCGCGAAGCAGCCCGGCTGGGCGATGTCCTCGAGGTTGATCCCCCCGAAGGAGGGCTGGAGGATTTTGACCGTCCGGATCAGCTCCTCGGGGTCGCGGGTGCCGAGGCAGATGGGAAAGGCGTCCACCCCGCCCAGGTACTTGAAGAGGAGGGCCTTGCCCTCCATCGTCGGGAGGGCCGCCTCGGGGCCGATGTCCCCCAGGCCGAGGACCCGGGAACCGTCGGTGACCACGGCCACCGTATTCCACTTGTTGGTGTACTGGTAGACCAGTTCCGGATCGCGGTGGATCGCGGTGCAGGCGGCCGCCACCCCGGGGGTGTACCAGATCGCGAAGTCGTCGATCGAGGCGACGGGGCACTTGGGCACGATCTCGATCTTCCCCCGGTAGCGGGGGTGAAGCCTCAGCGACTCCCGTTCCGGCTGGAGGGCCTTTTCCAGCTGCTGGCTGTGTTTCTTCAACCCGCCCTCCGGCTTCAGCCCTGACTCAGCTTCTTCCATCTTGCTTCCAGCCCGCCGGCGGCCATCGTCTCCAGGAGGTAGTCGGCGATCTCGCTGGTGGTCGCCCCCCCCGGCCGCCCGGTGACGGTCAGTTTCTTCTCGAAGCTGCCGCAGATGTCGAGGGCCATCTCCAGCCGCTTCGCCTTCCCCGGGTGACCGATGTGGTTCAGAAGCATCGCCGCCGACCGGATCATACTGAAGGGGTCGGCGTACTTATCTCGGCCCTCGGCGACCATCCGGGGGGCGCTGCCGTGGATGGCCTCGAACATCGCGTAGCGCCGGCCGATATTGGCCGACCCGGCCGTTCCCACGCCGCCCTGGAGCTGGGCCGCCTCGTCGGTCAGGATGTCGCCGTAGAGGTTGGGGAGGACGAAGACCTTAAACTGGGTCCGCCGCTGCGGGTCGAGGAGCTTGGCGGTCATAATGTCGATGTACCAGTCGTCGGCGGAGATCTCCGGGTACTCGGAGGCGACGGCGGCGAAGGTGTCGAGGAAGAGGCCGTCGGTGGTCTTGATCACGTTGGCCTTGGTGACCGCGGTCACCCGGCCGATCCGGTTCTTCCGGGCGAACTCGAAGGCCAAACGGATGATCCGCTCGGCCCCCGGGCGGGTGATCACTTTGAAGTCCACCGCCAGGTCGTCGCCGACCATAAATCCCTCGCTCCCCAGGACGTAGGCTCCCTCGGTGTTCTCCCGGAAGAATGTCCAGTCGATCCCCAGCCGGGAAACCCGGACCGGGCGGACGTTGGCGAAGAGGTCGAGGGATTTGCGCATCGCCACGTTGGCCGACTCGATGTTCGGCCAGGGATCGCCTTTCCGGGGGGTGGTGGTGGGGCCCTTGAGGATCACCGGGCACTGCCTGATCTCTTCCAGGACGTCGTCCGGGATCGCCTTCCCCGCCGCCGCCCGGTTCTCGATCGTCAGCCCCTCGATATCCTTGAACTCCACCCGTCCGGACCGGACCTCTTCGGACAGGATCTCCTTCAGGATCCGGCTCGCCTCCCGGCCGATCACCGGCCCGATCCCGTCGCCCCCGATCACCCCGATCCGCAGGGGCTGGAGCGAGGAGTAGTCGATCCAGCCGGGGGCGGTCTTCAGCCTCTCCACCCGGTCCAGCTGCGCTTGAAGGATCCCGAGAAATTGCTCTCCCGCTTCCGGGCGGGACAGGTGCTCACTCTTCATACTGCAGGTGCTCCTCTCCCTCCTCCAGCTTGGCCGCGTCCTCGAAGCGGACGTCCGCCCCCAGGACCCCGACGATCTCCTCCCGCTCGTTCCGGACCGGGGCGGAGACGGTGATGCAGAGGGTGCCGTCGAAGCGGGAGACGTAAAAGTCGGTGATGTAGGCCTGGCCGTCCTTCATCGGCCGGATGAACCAGTTCCGGTCGGAGAAGTCCTGGTGGAGCTCGAACTCCCGGTCGTACTTGGCCCGGTCGTAAGGATGGACGACGTTGCGGGTGATCTTGATCCCCTCGGTGTCGGTGATGTAGAGGTATTTGATGAAGGGGTCCTTGACGATGTACTCCTCGAGGACCGGTTCCTGGAGCTTCGGGTCCATCGAGCGGATGGCCGGGTTGGTCACCATCGCGGTCACCAGGTCGAGACAGATCGCCGCCACCCGTTCCTTGATCCGGTCGAACTCCGACTTGAAGAGGTGGGGAAGGTGCTTCTTGACCTGGAACATCATCTCGTCGGAGGAGATGTCCGTGGTCCGGCCCTCGGCATAAACTTCGTCCACCCAGTCGCGGAGGTTGACCACGCCGGGGTGGTTCTTGTTCAGCTGGTCGGTCTTCAGGTCGGTCTGGGTCTGGATCCAGTAGAGGATCCCGGAGATCCCCGACTTGTCGGAGACCGAGACCGAGGGCGGACGATTGAGGATGGCCCCGGTATCGAAGATGTTGTAGATCTCCTCGTTCTTGATCGCCCCGTCGGCGTGGATCCCGGCCCGGGTGACGTTGAAGTCCCTCCCGACCAGCGGCATATTGTGGGGGATTCGGTAGTGGATCTCCTCCTTGAAGTACCGGGCCAGCTCGGTGATCACCTTCAGGTCCATCCCCCCGGTCGAACCGGTCAGCGAGGCGTGGATGATGCAGGCCGCCTCGATCGGGGTGTTTCCGGTCCGCTCCCCGAAGCCGAGAGCGGTGGCGTTGAGCCCGGCGCAGCCGAAGAGCCAGGCGGAGACCGAGTTGGAGGTGGCGAGGTAGAAGTCGTTGTGGCCGTGCCACTCCAGCCATTCCTTGGGCACCCCGGCGTCCCGATGGAGGGCCCGGACCAGCTTCGGCACCGATCTTGGCAGCGCCGCCTGGCCCCAGGGGACCCCGTAGCCCATCGTGTCGCAGAGCCGGACCTTGATCTTCGTCTTCGCCTCCCCGGCCAGCTCCATCAGCTTCTGGGCAAAGGGGACGATGAAGCCGTAGATGTCGGCCCGGGTGATGTCCTCGAAGTGGCAGCGGGGGATCACCCCGCTGGCCAGCGCGGCCTTGACCAGGCCGAGGTACTTGTCCAGGGCCTTGCTCCGGTTCGATTTCAGCTTGAGGAAGATGTGGTAGTCGGAGGCCGAGGTGAGGATCCCGGTCTCCTTCAACCCCAGCTCCTTCACCAGCTGGAAGTCCTTCTCCACCGCCCGGATCCATCCGGTGACCTCCGGGTAGCGGTAGCCCCGCTCCCGGCACTGCCGGACCGCTTCCTTGTCCTTGTCGGAATAGAGAAAGAACTCGCACTGCCGGATTACCCCGTTCGGGCCCCCCAGCCGGTGGAGGAGGTCGTAGACGTCGACTATCTGTTCGACCGAGTAAGGGGGGCGGGCCTGCTGGCCGTCCCGGAAGGTGGTGCAGGTGATGAACGGGTCGTCGGCCGGGTCGAGCGGTACGGTGGCCCCGTCGAAGGGGATCCGGGGTACTTCGGTGTAGGGGAAAAGGTCCCGGAAGAGATTCGGCTCCTCGACGTCCCGGATCTCGAGCTTCTTCCCGGTCGGCTCCCGCCAGAGGTTGTCCTGCGGCTGGATGGGGATGAACTTTTTCATATTATCTTTACCCTGGTGGAGTCTCGCCGGTCCGCGAAGTGGGAATTTCCCCGCCGGCGGTTTCGGGGAAGCGTCATCTTATACCGGGGGCGGGGGGAAAGGAAAGGAAAAATCCGCCCGCCGCCGGTCAGTCCCCGGGGAAGAGAACCCGACCGCCGAGCGCGGTGATGGTGCCGTCGCGGAGGGCGTGGTCGAGAGCGCCGGGATCTTTCAGCTGCCGGCCGCGGGACCTCTCCACGGCGATAAACCCGGGCGGGAGCCCCTCGAGGGCGGAGCTCTCCCCCCAGAGCCGCTCGCACTGGGCGACGGGGACGGTCTCGGCCCGCCCCCCCTCCGCGGTGAACCGGGCCTCTTTCAGGGTAAGGTACACCGGGATTTTCTGCTCCAGTTCCTCGAGACTCCAATCCACCTTTCCCCGGGATTGAGGGCCGCATCCCGCCCGGCGGACATCCCCTCGTTCGAGCCCGAGAAAGGCGAGGAAGGGGTCGAGGCTGATCCAGGAGGTCAACGAGTTGTAACGGGTAAAGAGAAATTCGTCCTCCGGCCGGGGGAGCGCTCCCGCCTCCAGGATCCGGCCGCGTCCTCCGACCCGGGCGGGAAAACCGCCCCGGTCGCCCCAGGCCCGGGGGATGACCTCGAAGCTAAGGGTCTTGCGGGAGAAGATGTGGACCCCAAGAACCAGCGGGTCGAGGGCCGCCCCCAGGGTATCGGCGTTGTGGACCAGGAGGTAGTTGAGGGCCGGGTTGTCCTCCAGCATTCGCCCCAGGGTCCCGTTCCGGATCAGGTTGGGGATCTCATACCAGTGGCCGGGGGGGTGGAACCGCTGCCGGGCGGGTCCCTCGGCGAAATCCTCCCCGGGGCCTTTTTGCCGCGCCCACCCGATCAGGCGGTCGCGGCGGGCCCGTTCCCTTCTCCGCCCGGCCCGGTCGCGGAGAAGGCGGATCCGGGGCCGGAAGTAATCCCGCAGATCCTCTTCGCGGGGGTAGAAGCGCCGGACCAGGGCCCCGGCCGGGGAGAGGTAGACCGCTTCCGGACCGCCCGCCCGGCGGGCTTGGGCGAGGGCGTCGGCGATCGGTTCCTCGGTGAAGGGGCTGGTGGTGACGGCGTGCTGGCAGGGTCGGCGGTAGTCGAGAGCGGTGCGGGCGGTCTTGGCCAGGTGGATCTCGAGGAAGGAGCGGTGGCGGCCCCCGAGCGGGATTACCGGGCTGAGCAGTTTCACCACCTCGCCCCCCGGCGACCAGCGGCTGCCCAGCCCCCCGCCGAGGGTGACCACCGCCGCCGCTCCGTCCCGGAGCGCCGCCTCTCCCAGCGCCCGGCAGAAGCGGAAGTCCTGGCCGCCCGATTCCGGGAGCGGAGTGATCTCTTCTCCGTCGGCATCCTCGATCACCGTCCCGGGGGGGAGCCGGTTGGCGGCCAGGGAAATCTTCCCCACCCGGTAAAGTTCCCGGTTGCGCTGGTGAAGTTCGGCGTCAAAGCCGCCGGGCGGCGGTTCGGAAGGGAGTCCGCCTCCGGGTTCCGCCGGGATCCGGGGGGCGGGTTCGAGAAGCCGGTCATATTCTTCCGGTAGCCGGGCATCCGCTCCCCGTCGCAGATCGCCCCGGATGCCGTGGTAGTCGAGGGCGAAGTCGAAGACCGCGGGTTCCATTGCGAAGGGGAGCGCCCGGCGGTAGCGTTCCTTCACCTCCGCCATCAGGCCTTCCATCTCCCGGAGGCACTCGGAATGGATCGCGGGATCGACGATGAAGGCCATCCCCCCGCCGGCCTGGCCGCCCAGCATCAGGAACCCGTGGAACCGGCCGCCCCAGCGGTTCCGCACCCGGGAGATCAGGTTTTCGGTATAGGCGTCGGCGGCGGCGGGGATGATCTCCTTGGTTCCCAGTTCCCAGTCCTCGTTCACCGCCCGCCCCAGTCCGGCCATATCCCCCTTCCGTAGCGCCGCCGCGATCCGGTCGAAATAGCCGGCTTCCCGTTTCCGGGCCTCCCATTCCCTCCCCAGCCTCAGGAGGTACTTCTCGGTCACCAATTCCAGGACCGGGCCGACGTCCCGGGCCAGCCCCCCGTGGACGAGGACGACGCTCTCCCGCAGGGTCCGGTCGATATCCCCAGGGAGTTCTCCCGGGGGGAGAACCCGGTACTCGGGCAGCAGCCGGCCCCGGCTGATCCCGTGCTCCGGGTCGCCCGGCCGGGCCTCCACGCCGGAGATGATCTTGATCCCCGGCCACAAGCCCCCCGCGTCCTGCCAGCCGCCGCCGGAACCTCCCAGCCATTCCCCGAGCAGGGCCCGGGAGGCGACCAGCCGCCGCTCGGCGTCGGTCAGCTCGCCCCGGGAGGAGGCGATCTGCCCGGTCTGGCGCATCAGCCGGGTGATGATCGTCGCCAGCAGGGTGGTGGAGACGGCCATCCGGGAGCCCGGGGGAAGGTGGCGGACCCGGGTGACCAGCTCCAGCCCCCGCCCCCGGCCGAGGAGCTTGCCGAGAACCTTCAGCAGGGCCGTGTCGTCTTCCCGGAGGGGGGGAGGGACCAATCCGGCGGCGACCACCCCGGCCTGGAGGAGGCCGAGGGGGCCGGACTCGAAGTCGAAGAGTTCCCAGGTGGAGGCGATCTCCCGGACGATCCCGAGGTCGAGCGAGACCAGCCTGAAGACCGGGCGGTCGATCACCCGGCTGAAGCACTCGATCGGGGGGCGGGGGGGACCTTCGCCCCGCCGGGCGATATCGACCGAGATATTGATTACCCGCGCCGAGAGCGGGGCGTCCATCGCCAGGAAGAAGAGGTCCGACCAGCCGGAGTGGCAGGGGTCGATCCGGACCGGGCAGCAGTCGAAACCGACCGGATACCGGCCGGTCTCCGGATCGGGGACGGAGTAGATCCCGGGGATTTTCAGGGGATAGCGGTCGGGCGAATCGACCCGGAAGATCTCTTCGTTGCCTTCCGTCCGGGAAATGGCGTCGTGGACCTGTTCGCGGAGCAGTTGGAAGGCGAGCCGGTGGTAGGCTTCCGCCGCCGCCGACCGGGCCGGCTCCGGGGGGTCGTCCTGGAGCAGCGGTCTCAGCAGCCGGAGGGCCCCGGTCCAGTCGCCGGCCCGAAGCCTCCGGCCGGCGTTGACCGGCAGCGGTTCCCGGCGGCCGGCGGGAGGAAGAAAGAATCGGTAAATGGCGGAGAGAAAAAGCGCGGCGCGGACCCGCCGGTAGAGGTTGGCTGACCGCCAGAGGAAGCGGTCCAATCCCCGGGCCAGTTCGGTCAGTTCTTCCGGCGTCCTTCCGGAGAGGAGATCCTCAGCCGTCCGGTCCCGGACGCGGGGATCGTCGCTGGTGATGGTCTCGATCAGAGGATTCCCGTTCATAATCTAATCGGTATCGCTATCGGTATCGGTATCGCTATCGACCACCGTCCTGCGATCCCGATCCCGATCCCGACCCCGAAACAAATCAGTCCCCCCGGGTCAGCTCCTCCAGCTCCCGTTCCCGTTCCGGGTCGGGGTGGTACCGGAGGCTCTCCCGGAGGTGGTGGGCGGCTTCTTCATCTTCCCCGGCCTCGCGCCGGATCACCGCCAGGTGGTAATGAGTCTCGGCCCGGAGATAGGGTTCGTCTTCCGGGGTCCGGTCGAGGGCGCGCCGGAGGGTCTCCCGGGCCCCGTCGGCGTCTCCCCGGCGGTAGAGGGCCCAGCCCATCGTGTCCAGGTAGAGGTAGGGGTGTTCGGGGTCGGCGGCCAGGGCCAGGGTGAGGAGGGAGAGCGCACCGTCCAGGTCCCGGCCCTCCAGAACCATCGCCCAGGCCAGGTTGTTCAGGGCCTGGGGGTTGGCCGGGTCCCGGTCGAGGGCCGCCCGGTAGAGCCGTTCGGCGGCCGGGAGATCGCCCTGCTTGACCCTGACGTTGCCGGCGTTGATATAGGCCGGGACCAGCCCGGGGTCCTTCTCCCGGGCCAGCCGGTACTGGTCCAGCGCCCCTTCCAGGTCGCCTTCCCGCTCCCGGACGACCCCGAGATCGTTGTGGAAGACGGCCTCCCGCCTCTCCGCTTCCGGGGTGTTCGCCGCCGTCCGGCTCTCGATCAGGCGGTCGATCTCCACCCCCTGGACCGTCACCCGGTAGGAGGAACAGCCGATCAGGAACAGGCCGAGCAGGCCGGCCGCGATCCGGGGTTTGAACGGGAGCATCTACGGCTCCTCCTCCCTCTCCACCGTCAGCATCCAGCGGTCGGCGGCGGCCCAGTCCCGGTCGAAATCGGAATAGGCGGCCGCTCCGCCCCGGGTCTTCCCGGAATGGACTGCCAGGCTCTCTTCCCCGTCGTCGTAACCGAAGACCACCAGGTAATGATAGCGTTCCGGGTCGGCCGAGGTCCGGACCAGGGCGATCACCGGGACATTGCGCCGCAGGTAGCTTTTCAGCAGTTCCAGGGAACCCCGGTGCATCTCGGCGTGAAAGCCGTGCCGCCGGGCGGAGACCAGGAGGTCGAGGTTGAGCGAGCCAGCCAGCTCCTTCCGATAGAATTCATCGGCCAGCCGTTCCTGGGGGATGGTCACCCCCCAGTAGCCGAAGACCATTCCCAGGCAGGCCGGCCCGCAGAAAAAACGTTCCTGGCGGAGGTAGGGGACGCCGCCGATCAGGTGCTGTCCCGGCGGCGGGACCGGGGACGCCAGGAGGAGGTAGAGGAGCACCAGGATTCCGTTGAGCTTCATCGGAACCGGGCCGGAGGCGGGAGACGCCCCGGCGGGGGGAGGCCGCCCGGCCTCAATCGGCCTCGGAGAAGAGGTAGATGCCGGTGATGAAGGCCAGCACGACCACGATCACCAGTCCGACCCGGAAGGCGCGGCCGCTCTCGGCGCCCGCGCCGCCCGCCGCCAGCCCGGCGTCGGCCAGCCGGCGGACCTCGCCGTCGGTGAGTACGGCAACCCGCCCCGCCGCTTCATCCCGACTCCATCCGGCCGCGACCAGGGCGTCGGTCACCATCTCTCTCTCCAGTTCGGCCCGGGCAAGAATCCCGCCGGTCCCGCTCCGGGAGGGGAGCAGGCCGCCCCGGGCCGGGGTTGCGAGACAGACCATCCCGGCGGCGAAAAGGGCCGCGGCGAGACAGGGCCACTTCAGGATTGTTCTGGAAGACATAGGCAGTTTCCTCGGTCTGCACGCCGCCGGCCCCGATTATCCGGGGCGGCGGCGTGATCGGGGTGATTCGCCCGCGGCGCTCGCGTATACCGGGCCGACCGCCGCGCCGGCGCCGCCGTCGGTTCACATG